>QCDE01000037.1 GCA_003281005.1 Pelagibacteraceae bacterium AG-349-O05 | reverse complement strand
TATTTATATTAAATCAATTAAAAAAAATTATATATCCCAAGGGAATATTTATAATCAAATACGATCAAGGATCTGTTGATGATAAATTTATTGCATCAATAATTTCATTTATTTATTTTTACTTTGTTATTTTTTTTATTTTAGCTGCATTATTATCATTAACAGGTCTCGATTTTATAACTGCTATCTCTGGAGCAGCAACATCAATATCAAATGTAGGTCCAGGTTTAGGTCCTGTAATTGGGCCTAATGGAGATTTTTCGGCTTTACCTGATATTTCTAAATGGATTTTAACTGTAGGTATGATTTTAGGTAGACTTGAGTTGTTTGCGATATTAGTATTGTTCTTACCATCTTTTTGGAGAAATTAATTATGTCTGAAACAAAGAAACAAACATGGCTTGATTCTCTTTCAGTTTATAAAGATATTCGAATGGTAAGAATTCTTTTATTAGGTGCAATAAGTGGATTCCCATGGGTATTAATCGCAAGCAGCTTGAGTCTTTGGCTTAAAGAAGAAGGTCTTAGTAGATCAACAATTGGATGGGCAGGTTTAATTTTTGGGGTATATGCTTTCAATTATTTGTGGGCTCCAATTATAGATAGAATTCAAATTCCAATATTAACAAAAAAATTAGGCCATAGAAGAGGCTGGATAGTTTTGATGCAATTAATTATTTTGTTAAGTCTTGTTGTTTGGAGCGTGATTAATCCAACTGAAAATTTAGCCTTATTAATTACTGTAGGTTTAATTATTGCTATCGCGTCAGCAACACAAGATATAACTGTAGATGCATTAAGAATTGAACAGATAAATGAAAATGAAGGAAAATCAATGGCTGCGGGCGCAGCCATGGCTGTTGTTGGTTGGTGGACAGGTTATAAATTAGGTGGAGTTGTTGCTTTATTTACGGCAGAATTTTTTGAAAACCTGGGTTTTGCCGACTATTGGCAAGCTACCTTTTTAATTTTAGGTGTTTTAATAATTTTAATGAATATTGGATTAATGTTTGTTCATGAACCTATTGAAACAAATAGACAAGCAAAACAAAAAGAAACAGATAAATTAATTGAAGGAAAACTTGGATCTAGCAATATAATTACAAATTTTATCGCATATATAACAGGAACTATAGGCGGACCTATTATTAGTTTTTTTAAAAAAAATGGTTTTGCCATTGCAGCTGGAATTTTAGGTTTTGTTTTTTTATTTAAAATAGGTGAGGCATTTATGGGAAGAATGTCTATTGTTTTTTATAAAGAAATTGGATTCTCCAAAGGTCAAATTGCAATTTATTCAAAAGGACTTGGATGGATAACAACAGTTGTATTTACTTTGTTGGGGGGAGTAATGGCCATGAGAGCTGGAACAATTAAAACTATGTTCTTTGCTGGTGTGTTAATGGCTATAACAAACCTTTTATTTGCAGTTTTAGCATGGACAGGAAAATCGGAAATTTTATTTGCAATTGCTGTTATAGCTGATGATATCACAGCAGCTTTTGCAACTGTAGCATTTGTTGCATTCATATCATTACTAGTTGATAGAACTTACACAGCGACACAGTATGCATTACTTGCTTCAATTGGTACAGCTGGTCGTACTACTTTAGCTTCATCATCAGGAGCTTTGGTTGACTGGTTAAATGGAGATTGGGGAACTTTTTTTGTTTTAACGACTATTATGGTGATACCTTCGTTGATTTGTTTGTGGTTAATTAAAAACAAAATTAAAATTGGTGCAAAATAATTTTTACTTCAAAGGTAATTTTTCGAATATTTACAAAAATCCTTCGAGAAGATCTGAGGTAACTTCACAAATTATATATGGTGAAAAATTCAAAATTTTAGCAAAAAATAAAAATTGGATAAAAATTAAAACTTTATTTGACAACTACAAGGGCTTTATAAAAAATTCAAAATATGTAGAAAAATTTAGCCCTAATTATAAGGTGAGCTCATTAAAAGCTAAGATTTTTAAAAAACCAGGAATTGGGACTAAAAGTTGGCTTCCTCTTGCATCTAAATTATCTGTATTTGAACAAAATAAGAATTACGTAAAAATTGAAAAAAATAAATGGATTAAAAAAGTAGATATTAAAAAAATAAACCATATGGAAAATAATTTTACAAAAATATTTAAAAAATT
>QCDE01000036.1 GCA_003281005.1 Pelagibacteraceae bacterium AG-349-O05 | reverse complement strand
AATTGATGTTAGAGGATACGCTGATTTTGCTCCAATGGGTCATAGTGTTAGAGTAAGAAGAGAAGAAGAAAAAGGAACTATTTCTTGGAAAATTAAATTTAGAAATGGAACCGAAAAAAATTTTGTATCTCCAATTACCACTAAACCATGGGGAAAGTTCATTCCAAAACTTGCAGACGGTGAAAAAATTAAACAGGGGGAATTAAATTCTCAAAGATTATATACTGAACCTGAAGGTTTAAATATTGATGGAGAACTTCCATCTGTCCCAAAAGAATCTTTTAAAAAAGGAGTTTATTATTAGTGGCTAAACATAAAACACATTACGAAGATTGCGATGTACTTGTAGTTGGCGGAGGTATGGCTGGAACTGGAGCTACCTTTGAGGCAAGACACTGGGGTAGAGATATGAAAATTATATGTGTTGAAAAAGCAAATATCGACCGAAGTGGTGCGGTTGCCCAAGGACTTTACGCTATTAACTGTTACATGGGAATGCAATGGGGTGAAAACCAACCAGAGGATCATGTTAGATATGCTAGAAATGATTTGATGGGAATGGTTAGAGAGGATTTAGGTTATGATATGGCACGCCATGTAGACTCTACAGTTCATATGTTTGATGAATGGGGTCTTCCTATGATGAAGAATGAAGAAACTGGAAGATATTTAAGAGAAGGTAAATGGCAGATAATGATCCATGGTGAAAGTTATAAGCCGATTGTTGCTGAGGCAGCAAAAAAATCTGCAGATAAAATCTATAACAGAATAATGGTTACTCATCTTTTAATGGATGAGTATCAAAAAAATAGAATTGGTGGAGCAGTTGGCTTCAATATGAGAACAGGTGATTTCCATGTTTTTAAGGCAAAAGCAGTAATAGTTGCTGCTGGTGGAGCATCACATATCTTTAAACCTAGAGCAGTTGGTGAAGGAATGGGAAGAACTTGGTATGCTCCATGGAGTAATGGGTCTGCATATGCCTTACCTATAGCTGCTGGAGCAAAGATGACTCAAATGGAAAATAGAATTGTATTATGCAGATTTAAAGACGGTTATGGTCCAGTCGGAGCATATTTTCTTCATTTAAAAACATATACGCAAAATGCCAATGGAGAAAACTATGAGAAAAAATGGTATGACCAAACTAAGGAGTTAGTTGGAGAGTATATTGATCATCATCCAACACCAACTTGTCTTAGAAATCATGCGTTTATTCAAGAAGTAGCTGCAGGTGGTGGACCTATCCACATGGTAACTACTGAAGCTTTCCAAGACCCACATTTAGAAACGGTAGGTTGGGAAAATTTCTTAGGAATGACTGTAGGTCAAGCTGTTGTTTGGGCATCTCAAAACATTGATCCAAAATATACAAATCCTGAGTTAACTACATCTGAGCCCTATGTAATGGGTTCTCATGCTACTTGTTCTGGTGCATGGGTTAGTGGTCCGGAGGATTTATCACCACCTGAATATTTCTGGGGTTATAATAGAATGCTAACTATTGACGGCTTATTTGGTGCAGGAGACACAGTTGGTGGAAGTGCACATAAGTTTTCATCTGGATCATTTACTGAAGGAAGATTAGCTGCAAAAGCTGCAGTAAAATATATTGAAGATAAAAAAGCTGAGGGAATTAAAGTTTCAGATAAACAGTGTGAGGATTTCAAAATCGCAGTTTACAAACCATTAGAAAATTACACAGTTGCTAGAAACGAAATTACAGGTGGAACTGTATCACCTAGCTACATATCTCCAATTCAAGGTCTTCAAAGATTACAGAAGATCATGGACGAATACGTGGGTGGAATTACCTCAAATTACATGACTAATGGTAATATGCTGAAAAGAGGACTTGAGTTATTAGATTGGCTACAAGAGGACTTGGAGCATGTTGGAGCTGAAGATTATCATCAGCTTATGAGAGCTTGGGAGTTGAAACATAGAGCTTTGACTTCTCAGTGTGTAACGGAACATACTTTATTTAGAGAAGAGACTAGGTGGCCAGGCTACTATTATAGGGGTGATCATATGAAACTTGATGATGAGAATTGGCATTGTTTAACAGTTTCACGAAGAGATTCTAAAACTGGTAAGTTTAGTATGGAGAAAGTTCCTGTTTACCATATAGTAGATGAAAAAGAGAAGAAAAAAGCTTCGTAGTAGATAATTTAATTAAATCAAATGGATATTTTATCTAAATCAGATGATGAAATATATGAATTAGCCAAACCTATTTGGGATAACTTGGTTAAATCATCTAATCTAAAAGATTATGGTGGGTTTACTAGAGATTTCTCTACCCAAATGCTTTTTGGTGCTAACGAAGTAGAACTTGGTAAACAGTGGGCTAATAATAAGCTTATAACTAATCTTAAAGAAACCTTCGAACCTTTTGGATGCCTAAGAAGAGGAGATCACATAACTGTTTTGATCAAACAGACAAATAAAGAGATCCCAGGAGAGTTCCTTGGAAGGTTGGTGTTAGGAGTTGAGGACGAT
>QCDE01000035.1 GCA_003281005.1 Pelagibacteraceae bacterium AG-349-O05 | reverse complement strand
TAAAGTTATATCTAATATAAAAAAACATGTATTCAATAATCAATTTAACAAAACTCAAATACTAAGCCCTTTTAATATTAATATTTCGTATGCAAAATATAAAAAAATATTTGAATTATTTTCAAAAAAAATAAAAGAAGGTGAGACTTACCAAATCAAAATTTGTACAAAATATAAGAATAAATCATTAATTAATCCTATTAATTTTTTTTGGAAGTTAATGCGTGTTAATGCGTCCCCAGAGTCATTTATGATAAAAGATAAGGATTATTCTATAGTCAGTTGTTCTCCCGAAACATTAATCGATAAGAAAAAAAATAAAATAATTACTAAACCGATAGCTGGTACATTTAAGAAAAAATTACTATCCAATAAAAGTATAGCTTTAAAATATTTCAAAAATAATGAGAAAGAAACCAAAGAACACAACATGATAGTTGATATGGAAAGAAGTGATTTATCAAAAATTTGTAAGCCCGGAAGTGTTAAAATACTAAAAAAAAAATATGTCGAGGAATACAAGCATCTTTTTCATTACGTTACTTCAATTGGTGGAATATTAAATAAAAATATAAAATTGATTGATATTATTAAGGCAATGATGCCTGGAGGATCTGTAATTGGTTGTCCTAAGATAAGAACATTAGAACTTTTAAATAATCAAGAAAAAGAAAGTAGAAATATTTTTACTGGAAGTTTTGGATTTATTAAATTTAATCAAGATATGAAGTTTAATATTATAATTAGATCTATATTAAATTATAAAAATAAATCAGAGATCTCAGCAGCATCTGGTGTAGTATTAGATAGTTCACCTAAGAAAGAATTTAATGAAAATTATATTAAAGCAAAATCTTTATTGGAGTTATTTAAATGATTTACATCATAGATCATCAAGACTCTTTTACGTGGAATGTTGTTCATCAATTCTCAAAATTCGACAAAGTAATTTGCTCAAACTATTATGAATTAAATGATAAATTGCTTGATAAAAGTGATGTAATAGTTTTGTCACCAGGACCTGGATCACCAAAAGATTATCCTACTACTTTAAAAATTTATAAAAAATATAAAGGAAAGAAAAAAATAATTGGTATTTGTCTTGGCTTTCAAATGATTTTACATAATGAAGGTGGCAAAATCATACAACAAAAAAAAATTTATCATGGCTTTCAATCTAAAATAAAAACCAATAATCAAAGTAAAATCTTTAAAAACAATCAACAGTTTAAGGTTGGAAGATATCATTCATTAAAATTAATGGAGCCATTTAAATCGAATTCAATTAAAATAACAATGAGATGCAGTAAAACGAAAATACCAATGGGTCTTGAGGATAATCAAAATAAAATATATGGATTTCAATTTCACCCAGAATCTTTTTTAACAGAAAATGGCAACACTCTTATTAAAAAAATCTTATCAGCTTAATAATCTTAAAGAAGTTACTTTTAAAGATCTTTGGGGTTCAAAAGGTGTTTTTACAACTATGCGAATGGTTGGAAACCCACCCAAGTTAATATTATTTAAACCACATTTAGAGAATTTAATAAAATCTACAAAAAAATATGGAATAAGACAAAAAAATTTAAAAAACATTATTAAACATTTAATTAATAAAAACACTATATACAAAGGTCCTGATAATTTATTTCGTATAGCGTTAAATAAAAAATTAATATCAGTCTCAATCAGAAAAAGACCAAAACTAAAGAGTAATTTTAATCTGTTATTATTCAGATATAAACGAGTTGAGCCAAATTATAAAAATCTATATTACAAAAAAATATTAGCAAAATTGAGTGAAGTTGACTCAACTAAATGTGACATTGCACTAGTTGCAAATAACAAGATTTTAGAAACTGGTACTTCAAATTTAGTTTTTGTGAAAAATGGAAAGATCTTTTCGCCTAAAAAAAATTGTTATTTTGGAAATACAATTAAATTTATTAATCAGAAAGTTAAAATTTTTTTTAAAGATATTTCAGTTAACAATATTAAAGAATATGAAGAAATAATTCTTGTTGGATCAGGTAAAGGGGTAACATCAGTCTCGAAAATTGATGAGCTTAATTGGAAGCGGAGAAAAAAAGTTTGTTATGAAAAATTAAATAAAATATATAATTCCCTTTAGAAAATATGAAAGATCCTAATAATCCATGTATATTTTGCAATATTAGAAAAGAGGAACTTATATGTGAAAATAAATTAGCTTATGCATCTTCAGATAGCTATCCAGTTTCAAAATTTCATAGCCTCATAACCCCCAAAAGACATGTTGAAAATTATTTTCAACTTAGTCATGAAGAAATTAATGCATGTAACGAATTAATTTTAAAAACTAAAGAGAGTATATTAAAAAAAGATTTATCGATTAAAGGCTTTAATATAGGCACAAATGTAGGAAAAGTTGCAGGACAATCAATAATGCATTGTCATATTCATTTAATACCCAGGAGAGAAGGTGATGCAGAGAATCCCCAAGGAGGCGTTAGATCAGTAATCCCTAACAAACAACACTACAAACGCAAACTATGAGTTGTTATTAAAGACAAATTGACCAATACTTTTGATTGAAGTCTTAAGATAACTAGATTAGAAAACTCTAAACTAATTCAAAATTATTTTAAGGGTATTAAATGTTCACGACGAATCCTTTTTCAGTTTTAGCAGAGACAGTTCCATCTGTAGTTATGCAAGGCTTTGTAGTATTAATGATTTTATTGATAGTTACAGGCAC
>QCDE01000034.1 GCA_003281005.1 Pelagibacteraceae bacterium AG-349-O05 | reverse complement strand
ATGCCTTCCTGCCCACCTTGCAGAATAAATTCCAGGACTTTTACCCAAAAAATCTATTTCTAAACCTGAGTCATCGGCCAAACATATTAATCCTGTTTTTTTTGAAAAATATTTAGACTTAATTAGTGAGTTTTCTTTAAATGTTTTACCATTTTCAGATGGACTTTTAAGTTTAAATTCAGATGTAGAGTGTATTTTAATCTTTTTTGGCAATAAACTCTTGATTTCTCTTAGTTTACCTCTGTTATTAGTCCCAATGAGTAATTTATTTATTTTTTGTTTAGACATCTAGAAATTATTAAAATCCTTACCATATAAGATGCTATGGAAAAAGAGGAAAACCAAAAAAGCACTTCTGCAGATCAAAACCAGGATACATTAAAAGAAAATGATAAATCTGAAAAAAACTTAGCCGAAGAAAATAAGCAAGAAACAGACCAAGAACATAAAGAAGAAATCAAAGAACCAACTCTAGAAGAAAAAATTGCTGAACTTGAAGATAAAGTGGCAAGAGCTTTTGCTGAAATGGAAAATCAAAGAAGAAGATTTGAAAAAGAAAAAGAGGAAGCTTTTGAATATGGTGGTTATAGTTTTGCTAAAGAAGCATTAAATTTGATTGATAACTTGGATCGGTCAAAACATGTTCTTGAAAGTGACTATAAGTTAAAAGAAACTGAAGCATTAAAGATGACACTAGAACATTTAGATATTATTAAAAAAGATTTAATATCAATATTCGAAAAAAATAACATTAAACCTATTGAATGCCTTAACAAAAAATTAGATCCAAACTTTCATCAAGCAATGATGGAAATAGAAGACGATACGAAAGAACCTGGAACAATAATTCAGGAAATTCAAAAAGGCTTTACTATAAAAGACAGGTTACTTAGACCCTCATTAGTAGGGGTGTCAAAAAAAGTTACAATTAAAGAAGAAAAAACTGAGGAAAATCAGGAAAATCTAGAAAATAAATAATTATGAGATCAACTTGTAGTTTTACATTTAAACCCTATATGACGAAAGAGAGACATTAAAATTATGAGTAAAATTATTGGAATAGACTTAGGAACAACAAATTCATGTGTTGCCATTATGGAGGGAACACAAGCTAAGGTTTTAGAAAATGCTGAGGGAGCAAGAACTACTCCATCAGTTGTAGCATTTACAGATGAAAACGAAAAATTAATTGGACAACCGGCAAAAAGACAAGCTGTTACAAACCCAGAAAATACTATCTTTGCAGTAAAAAGATTAATCGGAAGAAATTTTGACGACCCAACGGTAAAAAAAGATGTGGAAGCTGCACCTTTTAAGATAATTAATTCTGAAAAAGGTGATGCTTGGATTGAAGCTAAAGGTGAAAAATATTCTCCTTCTCAAATATCTGCTTTCATTTTACAAAAAATGAAAGAAACGGCTGAAAAATATTTGGGTCAAGCTGTAACTAAAGCTGTTATTACAGTGCCTGCATACTTTAATGATGCTCAAAGACAAGCAACAAAAGATGCTGGAAAAATTGCTGGGTTAGAAGTTTTAAGAATTATTAATGAACCAACTGCGGCGTCACTTGCATATGGTTTAGATAAAAAACAAAATAAAAAAATTGCTGTGTATGACTTAGGTGGAGGAACATTTGATGTTTCTATTTTAGAATTAGGTGACGGTGTTTTTGAAGTTAAATCGACTAATGGTGACACTTTTTTGGGCGGTGAAGATTTTGATAACGCTGTTGTTGATTATTTAATTTCAGAATTTAAGAAAGATAACGGAATTGATCTTAAGTCAGATAAGCTTGCTTTACAAAGATTAAAAGAAGCTGCTGAAAAAGCAAAAATTGAATTATCTTCTGCTGAACAAACAGATATAAATTTACCTTTCATAACAGCGGATAAAACAGGTCCAAAACATATTAATTTAAAAATGACTAGAGCAAAACTTGAAGCTTTAGTTGAGGACTTAATTGCTAGAACAATGCCCCCGTGTAAAACTGCATTAAAAGATGCAGGAATTACAGCTAGTGAAATTGATGAAGTAGTTATGGTGGGTGGTATGACTAGAATGCCAAAAGTATTAGAGGAAGTTAAAAACTTTTTTGGAAAAGATCCTAACAAAAGTGTTAATCCTGATGAAGTAGTTGCAATGGGCGCAGCTATTCAAGCAGGTGTATTACAAGGTGATGTTAAAGATGTACTTCTATTAGATGTAACTCCATTATCGCTAGGTATTGAAACACTTGGGGGAGTTTCAACAAAATTAATTGATAAAAATACAACAATCCCAACTAAAAAAAGTCAGGTATTTTCAACTGCAGAAGATAATCAGCCTGCTGTATCAATTAGGGTTCTACAAGGCGAAAGAGAAATGGCAACTGATAATAAGGCCCTAGGAAATTTTGAATTAGTAGGTATAGCACCAGCTCCAAGAGGTGTTCCTCAAATTGAAGTTACATTTGATATCGATGCTAACGGCATCGTAAATGTTTCAGCAAAAGACAAAGGAACTGGTAAAGAACAAAAAATTCAAATCCAAGCCTCAGGTGGACTAAGTGATGAAGAGATTGAAAAAATGGTTAAGGACGCTGAAGCTAACAAAGAAGCTGATAAGAAAAAAAGAGAGTCGGTTGATGTTAGAAACCAAGCTGATACTTTAATTCATTCTACTGAAAAAAATTTAAAAGAACATGGAGCAAAAATTTCTGATGCAGAGAAAAAAGCAATCGAAGATGCATCTTCTGCTGTGAAAGAAGCT
>QCDE01000033.1 GCA_003281005.1 Pelagibacteraceae bacterium AG-349-O05 | reverse complement strand
TATCAGTAAAAACTAAAGTTTTAGATGGTAGAATTTTTGTAACTGGAAAAGTTGATAGTCCAGAGGAAAAATTAATGATTACAAAATTAGCATGGGAAACCAAGGGTGCCAGATCTGTTAGAAATGATATTAAAATTAAGGAAGAGTTTAACTTCAAGCAATCGGCAAAAGATTTATTGATAACTTCCCAACTAAGGACAGCTATAATTGTTAATAAAAATATTAAGGCAACTAATTATCAAATTGATACTTATAAAAATAAAATTTATATTTATGGAATTGCTTTAACATCAGATGAAAAAGATTTAGTTATAAGTGAAGCGCAAGAAATACTTGATGTTGAAGACGTTATTGCAAGTATAATTCTCGTTGAAGATTTAAGAATCCAAAGAGAATAATTATTTTTTATAATCAATTACATCAGCAGAGTATGCCGCGATAGAAGCTAGGTTAAGAATTTCTGAAGTTGATGATCTTAAGGGAGCAATCTCAATTGGCAAACCTAAGCCAATTAATAAAGGACCTATTACTTTTGTATCTCCAATAGTTTTCATTAATTTATAAGAAATTGCTGCACTATGCTGTCCAGGCATTATCAAGATATTTGCTTTACCAACTATCTTAGCAAAAGGATAAAGTTCTTCATACTCTGGATTAAGAGCAACATCAGGCTGCATATCTCCATCAAATTCAAAGTCTACTTTTCTTTCTTTTAATATTTCAACTGCATTACGAATGTGTTTAGTTCTACTCGTAAGAGGTTGTCCAAATGTAGAATGAGATACAAATGCTACTTTAGGCTCAAATCCAAAAAGTCTAACCACCCTAGCTGTGGATATTGCTATTTCAGCCATTTGTTCAGAAGTTGGATACTCATGGACTGTCGTATCACCAATAAAAATTGTTCTTCCTTTATGAACGATCATGTTTAAACCAAACATAATTTCACCTTTTCTTACATCAACTACTTGCTTAATTTTTTCAAATGAAGCACCAAATCGTCTTGTATTTCCTGTTACAGCACCATCAGCATCACCACAGGCAACCATACTAGTAGCCCAAACAACTCTATCATTTCTAATCATTCGGTCACAATCTCGTTCTAATAATCCTTGCTCTCTTTGCAATTTTTTAAATAAATGTTTAACGTATCTTTTTCTCTTTTCTTCATCTTTTGAATTAACAATTTCAATGTCAAAACTATCACTATAACCAATATTTTTAATTTGTTCTTTAATTTTACTTTCTTTACCGACCAAGATTGGAATACCTAATTTTGAATTTTTAAATGCTATAGCAGCTTTTAAGGTATTTTCATCTTCACCATCTGCAAAAACAATTCTTTTCTGATTTTTTTTAATAAATGAATTTATACCTTGCATGATGGTTACTGTTGGGTCTAGTCTTTGTTTTAGTTGATCTTTATAAACATCAAAATCATCGATATTTTTTCTAGCTACTCCACTATCTATAGCTGCTTTTGCTACAGCAGCTGGTATTACACTAATTAATCTTGGATCAAATGTAGATGGAATAATATAATCTTTTCCATAATGAGGTCTTTCTCCACCCATAGCTGCAACTACTTCATCAGGAACATCTTGTCTTGCAAGCTCTGCTATTGCATTAGCTGCAGCAACTTTCATTTCTTCATTTATTGTTTTGGATCTAACATCTAAAGCTCCTCGAAAAATGTAAGGAAATCCAATTAAATTATTTACTTGATTGGGATAATCTGATCTGCCTGTTGCAACAATTGCATCATTTCTAACCTGACTAATTTCCTCTGGGGTAATTTCTGGATCAGGATTAGCGCAAGCAAATATAATTGGATTTTTTGCCATAGATTTAACCATCTCTTTTTTTAGAACACCTTTTGCAGATAATCCTAAAAAAACATCTGCACCTTTAACAGCATCCTTTAAAGTTCTATGTTTAGTTTTAACTACATATCTGGATTTCCATTGATCAATTCCCTCAGTTCTTCCTTCATAAATAACGCCCTTTCTGTCTAGCATTATTATATTTTCAGATTTTACTCCTGAGTTTTTAAATAACTCAGTACAAGCCTGTGCTGAAGCGCCAGCACCATTAACTACAACTTTAATTTTTTTTATTGATTTACCACAAATATCTAAGGCATTAATTAATGCTGCGGTTGTTATAATTGCTGTTCCATGTTGGTCATCATGAAAAACTGGAATATCCAAAATTTCTTTTAATTTCTGTTCGATTATAAAACAGTCCGGGGCCGCTATGTCTTCTAAATTTATTCCACCAAAGCTAGGTGCAAAATTTTTTATTGAATTTATGATTTCATCTGAGTCTTTAGAATCAATCTCTAAATCAATTGAATCGATATCTGCAAATCTTTTGAATAATACAGCCTTTCCTTCCATCACAGGCTTTGATGCGAGCGCACCTAAATTTCCCATCCCTAAAATTGCTGAACCATTACTTATTACAGCAACAAGGTTCCCTTTACTTGTGTAATCATAAGCTGCTTCTGGGTTTTCACTTATCTTTTTTACAGGAGCAGCAACTCCTGGAGAATATGCTAAAGCAAGATCACGCTTAGTTGTCATATTTTTTGAAGAAATAATCTCAATCTTGCCTGGTTTTTTGTCTTTATGAAAATCTAAAGCTTCTTTATCTGTGTAATGATCAATTTTTGTTTTTTTCATTTCTGATAACAATAAGTGTACAATTGGGGTAAAATTAAGACTAATATGATTTATGAACTTACTTAAGTCAACAGGGACATTTGGTTTTTATACTATCATTAGTAGATTACTGGGTTATTTAAGAGATATTTTAATAGCAATATTTCTTGGCACAGGAATGTTAGCAGATGCTTTCTTTGTTGCATTTAGAATTCCTAATACTTTTAGAAGATTATTTGCTGAGGGAACTTTTAATGCAGCATTTGTCCCA
>QCDE01000032.1 GCA_003281005.1 Pelagibacteraceae bacterium AG-349-O05 | reverse complement strand
ATATATTTTATATTGTTGACAAAAACCCAATTAAGAACAGATTTAAAGAGATAAAAAATAAAGTCATATTTTATAAATCAATAAATAAAATTAAAAAAATTAACTTCAAAAAGATTATTATTACTGCGGGGGATCCAAGTCTAAGAAATAAAGCATTATTAGAATTAAAAAAATGTAAATTAAGACCAAGCACACTAATTCACCCTACAGCATATGTTGCTGAAAATTCAAAAATTTCATATGGCTCAATTTTAGCGCCTTTCACTTTAGTTGCTCCCTTTGCAAAAATAGGAGAAAATTGTTTTATGAATAGCTATTCTTCAATTGGACATCATTCAATAATTGGCAAATCAAATGTTTTTTCACCATATTCTACTGTCAATGGTAATTGTAAAATTGGAAATGGAAATTTTTTAGGAACAGGTGCAGTAATTAACCCCTCAATTGAAATAGGTAAAAATAATAAAGTGTCTTCAAACTCAGTGTTAAAAAAAAATGTAAGAAACGATTGCCTAATACATGGCAACCCTGCTAAAGCAAAATCTTTTTTTTAAAAATCTTTATACACTTGGAAGATGAGTTTATTTTAAAATAGGGGTTAAAATAAGACACTTTGTACTTATCAATATTATTAATTTTTTTATAAATAATTTCACTCTTAGCTTTAATATTTAATACACTTGGACCAGACAATCTTCCTTTTTGCCTATCACCTATATTTATTGAAATTTTTTTAAAAAAAGGAACCTCATATAATAAAGATGATGAATTACCAATTATTATTTTGGAAAATTGTATTAATGAAAAATATAATTCACTACCTAAATGTGGATAATGATAGAATTTCTTAGGATATAGTTTACATAATTTTTTTATACTATTTTCGATTTTATCATGGCCTGGATCATTATTAGGACCTGTAAAAATAATAATACAATTTTCAATTTTTTTTAAAGCTTTAATTATTTCGTTAATTTCTTTTATTGTATCTTTTAAAGTTACAGGATGAAATGTAGCTAATATTATTGGTTTTGATAAAGAAATTTTTAATTTTTTTTCAACAGATTTAATGGAAAATAAATTTATTTTTTTAAGCCTATCTAAACTGAGCGCACCAATATTAAATATGTCTTTTTCGTTGATTCCAAGTTTAATAAGATTTTTTTTATGATCTAAATTAGAAACAAAATGATATTTAGACATTAAAGAAATCTGGTTCCTTATAACATTATCAATTGCTCCTTTAGATATTTCACCACCATAAAAGTGGATAACAGGTATCTTCATAATAAATGCTGTTAAAGTAAAAATTAGCATTTCATATCTATCACAAGGTATTATTATAAAATCTGGCTTATAGTTAAGTAAAAATTTTTGAAATTCTTTAATAATTTTAGAATAAATAACTGGAATTTTGTTAAAATGTACATCTTGAAATTCATTTATTTTGATTAACTTTGTTATACTTATGCCTGAATTTTTAATATCTTCATAACTGTTACCAAATTTTTTAAATAAATGTGAGCCACTAACAACTAGCTTTAAATTAACATTCTTTTGACTAGATAATTTTTTTAAAAAACTTGAAAACTGACCAAATTCTGCTCTCGAGCTTGTTATAAATATAATTTTTTTACTTAATTTGCTCATACTTGAAATATTTTTTTTTAGCTATTTTTCCAATAAAATTTTTTAATTTTGATGGTGGGGCTCCTCCTGTAGGACGCATAAGTGCTATATTTTTATGAGTAAACTTTTCTCCTTTTATAATATTATCTATGGCATGTAATGACTGTCTGACTAATAATTTAGTTTTTTTTTCATTTGCGGTAATAATTTTTTTTTTCTTACCTAATATTTTTTCAATTTTTCTAATTTTTTTTACCATCAAAAAAAATTCTTTTGGGTCAAGACTTGCGCGATGATCTGGTCCACTCATTTTTTTTGATAATGTAAAATGTTTTTCAATAATTTTAGCTCCTAATGCGACTGCAATTACGGGCGCATCAATACCCAGTGAATGATCCGAAAAACCTACCTCAGTTTTAAAGTAATCTTTTAAATGTAAAATTGTCTTTAAATTAATATCCTCAACTTTAGTTGGATAATCTGAAACACAATGCATCAAGATAATATTTTTTTTTAATATTTTTTTTTTTAATATATTTATTGCATTTAGGATTTCATTGTTACTTGACATTCCTGTTGATAAGATAATTTTTTTTTTTGAAAAAGAAACTTTTCTTAAAAGCGGTTCATTTATAATTTCACCTGATGGAATTTTAATATAATCCATATTCAAATTTTTAACCTCTAAATAATCTTGGACACTAAATGCACTCGTTAAAAATTTAATTTTTTTTTGTCTACATCTTTTAATTATTTTTTCATAGTATTTACTCCAATTTAAATGAAGTTTTTCAATCATTTTTTTTTGTGAATTTTTATTTTTAGTATTATCAATCTGATATTTAGCCTTTTTAGCAAAAGGAGAAATTAAATTGGGATTTGTATGTTGGAATTTTATATAGTCAGCTCCCACTAAGGATGCTTTATCAATCAATTTAAGTGCTGTATTGATATTGCCATTATGATTAACTCCAGCTTCAGCAATTATAATTGTTTTCTTCATATTACTCCATTTTTTTCAATAATCTAATATCTTCTTTTGTGTCAATATCTAATGAGCTTATTTCATCCATTAGGTAGATATCAAATGGTTTTATAATTCGGTTATAATTTTTTTTAAACTTTTCAGCATCAAATATATAAATCGCACCATTCTCAAAAAATAAGCTTTTCATTTTTTGACTAATTGTTCTTTTATTAAAATTGTACGTGATACTCTTTAAAGATTTATGTTTTTTTTCCCAAGCAAAAGATTTTTTTTTATAGCATGAAAAAATACTCTTAAGTTTTTTATTTTCAAATTTTTTAATACAATTTATAATATCTTTTTTAGATCTTAGAGGACTTGTGACCTGCAATAAAATTATATTTTTAATTTTATATTGAATATTTTCTAGCAAATTTATTGTATGTGATATTGCATCTTCTGTGCTTGAGTTTGAATTTGAAATATTTGCAGGTCTATTAATATTCATACATTTTTTAAATTTTTTACCAATTTTTAGAATTTTTTTTGAATCTGAGGTTAATGCAATCAAGTCAATTTTTTTAATATCTTTTATTTCACTTAATGTGTGTTCTACTAAAGTTTTCTTCTTGAATTTAATTAAATTTTTATTTTTAATTCTTTTTGAATTACCTCTTGCTGGGATTATTGCTAAATATTCAATATTTATCACTAAAAAATTATTTTAGATTTAGATTTGATATTATCAATTTCTCTCTTAACCATATCTTCTACCAAATTATCA
>QCDE01000031.1 GCA_003281005.1 Pelagibacteraceae bacterium AG-349-O05 | reverse complement strand
CCATCAGGTAAGGATTTGTTAAGTTCTTTAATTTTAGTTTTTATTTGTTTAGAAAGTTCTACCGTTGATGCACCACTTTTTGCATAAATTCCAATTCCTACGGTTTTTAAATTTACTGCATTTTTTCTTTGTGCTTTAAATAAAGTTTTTTCTGAAACAGGTCCAAACTCTATATTAGCCACATCAGATAAATTAATTACTTTTTCTTTATTTTTCTTAAGTGGCAATTGTTTAATAGTATCAATATTAGAATAGGATTTATCAATGTTTAAAGTTAAGTCTTTGTTATTAGCTTCTAAAGTTCCAGCTGGAAGATTTATATTCTCATTTCTAAGAGCTCTTTCAACTTCTTGAATTGTAAGATCGTTTGCAGCTAATTTTATTGGATCTATCCAAACTCTAACGCTAAGCTCTCTTAATCCACCAACTAAAATTCGACCTACGTTTGGTACACTTGAGAATGCATCTATTAGATATCTTTCAGCATAATCTCCAAGATCTAAATCATTCCAAGTTGCAGATGATAAGCCTACCCACATTGTCGTTGTAAAACCTGCTGCTTGTTTTAAAATTTGAGGAGGGTTTGACTCACTTGGTAAATTATCTACAACTCTTGCAACTCTTTCCCTAATATCATTAGCTGCATCATCTAAATCAATGTCTGTGTTGAATTGAATATTAATCCTACTTCTTCCATTAAGAGAACTTGAATCAATATTTTTGATTCCCTCAGCTCCACCAATTACGTCCTCTAATTTTTGAGTTATTTCTTCATCAACAATTTCGGCTGAGGCAGATTTATAATCGGTTTGAACTTGAACTACCGGAGGCTGTATACCATCAGGAAGTTCTCTTACTGGCAATTCTAAAAAGACAAAAATACCAAAAATAATTAATATTAAAGACATGACCCAAGCAACAACAGGTCGTTTAATACTAACTTCAGTTATATACATTTAATTATTTTTTCTCTTTATCTGATTTTTTAAAAATATTTTTTAGCCAATCAAATTTACCTTTTTTTTCTTCAGCTTTTTTTGATTTATCTTTTTTACCCCAGCTAGAATTCCCTTGTTTTTTTTTAGCACCTTTCTCAATAGGTCTGATTGTTAAATTTGGTCTTACTTTTTTTGTTCCTTCTGCAACAATTTTATCTCCATTATTTAATCCATCTAATATTTCTACAAAGCCTAAATATCTATCACCAATGGTTACTTTTGTTTTCATTACTTTATTTTTTTCATCTATTTTATAAATAAAAACATTTTCACCCTCGACAATTGTACTAGTGTCAGGAGCACTTAAGCCATTTCTTACATCATATTTAATTGACATTTCTAAAAATGAGCCAGGTAATATTTCACCTGATGTGTTATCCATCTTAATTCTTGTTGCTAAAGCTCTTGTATCTTCACTTATCCTGCTAGCAAAAGAGTCTACTTCACCTTTATAAATTTTATTTTTATATCCAGAAAATTTAATATCAACTGGCAGACCAACCTTAATAAATGGTACAAAAATTTCAGGTATGTCTACATCACAGTATATTGAGCTAGTATCTTCAAGATTAATTAATATTGAAGATTTTGAAACCTCTATATCTTCCGAAAATTCTCTTTTTCCAATAACACCATCAAATTGAGCAATAACTTTTCGATTTTTAAGCTCAGCAATTACATCGCCCTTATTAACTTTTTGATTAAACTTTATAGGTTTTAATATTTCATATTTTTCAATTTTAAATGATTGTGTTTGAATTGGAGTTGCGGTCCCGTATGTACTAACAACATTTTCAAAAACTCTCTCTTGAGTAGTAGTTATTATTATTCCAGGAGGTGGTCTTTTACTAAATTTTTTTTTGAAATGGTTGCCTATCATTGTTCTTCCAATGATCACTGTTGCAATGATTAAGAAAAATATGATTACTATACTTGTTATTTTTGTAGATGTTTTCATAAGTTAATTTTTTCCGTATTCAGCCCAAGAGCCATCGTAAATTGTCGGCATATATTTAGCATTTATTAAAGAATAAGCTAGTGCCAATACACTTGCAGTCACTCCAGAACCACATGAAAATACTAGATTTTTATCATGCTCAAATTTAAAGGACTTAAATTTTTCCATTATTTTATCTTTACTAACAAAAGTATGGTCTTTGTTTACTAATTCAGAAAAGGGCAGGCAAAAAGAATTTTTTATTGAACCACTTCTAAGACCTTTCCTTGGTTCAGCAACTTTGCCTTCAAATCTTTCTCTACTTCTTGCATCAACAACATTAAATTTACCTGTATCGATATTTTCATCTATTTGATTTTTATTTTTAACAAGTTCTTTATTTTCTTTACATGTATACTTAGATGTTTGAGTGATCACTTTTTTGTTATCTGTAGATTTATTTTCTTTTTTCCATTTTTTTAATCCACCATCTAGAACATGAACTAGCTTAGGGTCATGTCCATAATAAATTAAATTGTACCAGCATCTACAAGAACTAATAACATCAGAGTTATCGTAAACTACTATTCGATCATTATTTTCTATACCCATATTGCTCATTATTTTTTCCCAAGATTTAGTATCGGTAAGCATATGTGGTAAATCAGTATCTAATTTGGAATTTTTATCTAAATCAAAAAAAATAGCATTTGGAATATGTTCCTCTGTATATTCTTCAAAACCGTTTCTTTGAGTTTGAGGCATATGCCATGAGCA
Source organism: Pelagibacteraceae bacterium AG-349-O05 (assembly GCA_003281005.1). Taxonomy (GTDB): domain Bacteria; phylum Pseudomonadota; class Alphaproteobacteria; order Pelagibacterales; family Pelagibacteraceae; genus Pelagibacter. The sequence goes on along the minus strand of QCDE01000031.1, from coordinate 1,261 downwards.
ATCAATAATTTTTACTTTATCAATATTATTTTCTAACCAACTTGTATCAACTAAAGACATTTTATCTTTTTTCTAAATATCGTTGATGATACTCTTCAGCTGGGCAATAATTTTTAACTAAAGAAGTTTTTGTTACTACTTTTCCTGATAATTTGACGTTTTCTTTTTCTATTATTTTTTCAGCAGTAATTTTTTGCTGATCATTTAAATAAAATATTTCACTTCTATATTGGGTTCCAAAATCTGGTCCTTGAGAATTTAAAGTTGTTGGATCATGAATTTCAAAAAAATATTCAAGAATTTTCTCGTAAGATATTACTTTAGGATCAAAATCTAATTTTACTACTTCTGCATGATTTGTTGTGCCTGTGCATACTTCTTTGTAATTGGTTTCAGCATTATGACCTCCACAATAACCTACTTCTGTTTTTATAATTCCATCAAGTTTACTAAACTTAATTTCTGGTCCCCAAAAACATCCTAATCCTAAAATTGCTATTTCCATTGATAATTAACTTAATTAATTTAAAGTTAATCATATGCTATCAAAAAATCAATTAGGCTTTTTTTACATGTTCATATCAGTATGTGCATTTTCGCTTATGGATGTGATTGTTAAATGGTCTGAGGATTATCCCGTTGGACAAGTTTTGTTTTTTAGAGGATTTTGTGGAATAATTCCTATTTTATTTCTTATTCCTAAAGATAGATATTTAGATTTTTATAAAACAACTAGACCATTTCTTCATTTTAAAAGATGTTTAGCAGGATTGATTGCGTTGGTATCTATATTTATCGCTTTAAGAAATTTACCTTTGGCAACAGTTGTTAGTATAACTTTTGCAGCACCAATATTCACAACTATATTTTCAATTTTTTTGTTAAATGAAAAAGTTGGTTTATATAGGTGGTTAGCGGTTTTAGTTGGTTTCGTTGGTATAATTATTATATCAGAACCTGGGTTTAGCTCACTTAACTTATATTATATTTATCCAATAATATTTTGTTTAGGATTATCGTATGTTGCAATAGCTATAAGAAAATTGTCTTCAACAGAACCAGTATGGTTAATTAGTTTCTTTTTTTCATTTTCTATAATGCTTTTAAGTTTTTTATCTTTTTATCAAAACTGGATTCTTCCAAGTTTAATTGATTTATTTTTGTTATCTTTGATTGGTATATTGGGTGGTCTTGCAAATTTATGGTTATCCCAATCTTATAAATTATCAGAAGTAAGTTTAGTAACACCTCTGAAATATCT
>QCDE01000030.1 GCA_003281005.1 Pelagibacteraceae bacterium AG-349-O05 | reverse complement strand
CACTGTCAAAATATCCTATAGATTGATTGTAATTAGAAAATCCACCTGTAGCTATAGTAGTCATAGAATGGGTTAAACTATCAAATTTTCCCATTCCAAATATCCAATATGATAATGCGCAAAGAGCGGTTAGACCTGAATAAATATAAATAAGTCTTAAAGCTATTTCTTTCGACTTAGGAAGAATTTTTTCAGACGAGTCGTTACTGGAAATTTTAAATAATTGCATACCACCAACATTCATTATAGGCATCAGAGTAATTGCCATTACAATTATACCAATACCACCCAACCACTGAAGTATTGCTCTCCATAATAGAATGCCTTTAGGTGTATTTTCTAAGTCAGAAATAATTGTAGATCCAGTTGTTGTAATACCTGACATACTCTCAAAAAAAGCATTAGTAATTGAAAGCTCCATAGTCGAAAATATAAATGGTAAAGATCCAAAAATAGCAATACTTAACCAAGACAAAGCAGTTAATAAAAATGCTTGTTGTAAATTTAACTTCTTGTCGTGGTCTAGATTTGAAAGAAAAAATAATGATCCAAAAATTATAGTAACAATAGATGCGCCAAAAAATGATGAATCTATTTCGGAATAAATAAATTGAGCAATTATAGGGATGAACATTGAGACCCCTAAAATTATTTGTAAAATTCCTAGTATAAAAAAAACAGTTTTATAATTAGACATTTTAAAAGAACATTATTTTATGGTAAATAAATTTCAACTCTATAAGAATTAATAAAATCGCCAATTTAAAATTTTATAAAAGATATATTCGTGATTAAAAAAGAAATTTTAGATAAAACAAGTGCTTGGCCTTTCGTTGAAGCAAAAAAAATCCTTCGTGAGAGAAAATCATTTATTGATAAAAAAGGGAAAATTACTCTTCAAACAGGATATGGTCCAAGTGGTCTTCCTCATATAGGAACATTTGGTGAAGTTGCAAGGACTTCAATGATGGTGAATGCCTTAAAGCAACTCACAGATTTACCAACAGAGATAATTACTTTTTCTGATGATATGGATGGTTTAAGAAAAGTTCCTGATAATGTTCCTAATCAGGATTTACTAAACAAAAACTTACATAAACCATTAACACAAGTTCCCGATCCATTTGAAAAATTTGCAAGTTTTGGAGAGCATAATAATGAAATGTTAAAAGATTTTTTAGATAGTTTTAATTTTAAATATACTTTTAAAAGTTCGACATCTTTATACAAAGGTGGTTTTTTCAACCCAACTTTAAAAATTATCTTAGAAAATTATGATGGTATAATGAATATTATACTTCCAACTTTAGGTAAAGAACGTCAACAAACTTACTGTCCTTTTTTACCTATTTGTCCAGATACAGGTCATGTTCTTGAAATTCCAGTTATAGAAATTGATAAAAAAAATTCTAAAATAATTTTTGATAATAAAGGTAAAAAATTAGAATCTAGTATTTTGGATGGAAATTGCAAATTACAATGGAAAGTTGATTGGGCAATGAGATGGTATGCTCTAGATATAGATTTCGAAATGTATGGAAAAGACCTTATTGAGAGTGCAATTTTATCAACTAAAATTATAAACTTAATTGGCAAAAAAAATCCATCTGGATTTGCTTATGAATTATTTCTTGATGAAAAGGGTGAAAAAATTTCAAAATCAAAAGGAAATGGTATCACCATTGACCAGTGGTTAAAATATGCTTCACCTGAAAGCTTATCTTTATACATGTATCAAAATCCAAAAAGAGCAAAAAAACTTTATAAAGAAATAGTTCCAAAAGCTGTAGATGAGTACCTCGATAATATTGAAAAATCAAAAAAACAAACAGAACAACAATTAGTAATGAATCCTGTTTGGCATGTTCATAATGGAAAGATTCCAAAAGAAGAGATGATTATGACTTTTTCTATGTTATTGAATTTAGTTGAAACAAGTAATGCTGATAACAAAGATTTATTATGGAAGTTTGTAAAAAAATATAAATCTGATATTCATGAAAAAAACTTTCCAATTTTTGATGGACTAGTTAGTTATGCAATTAAGTATTTTAATGATGTTATTAAGGCTCAAAAAAAATATAAAAAACCGTCTGAAAATGAAAAATTAGCTCTACAAGCTTTAGTTAAAACTTTAGAACAATGTAATGATCAGATGTCTCCAGAGGATATACAAACACTAATTTATTCAACAGGCAAAGAAAATGGGTATGCGGAAAACTTAAGAGACTGGTTTAGGTTAATTTATGAAGTGGTGTTTGGAGATGAAAATGGACCTAGAATGGGTTTTTTTATAAGTTTTTTCGGTGTTAACGAAACAAAAGAGTTGATAATTGGTAAACTAAAATAATGTATTCAAATTTAAGATCTTTAATATTTAAAATAGATCCTGAAAGAGCACATTTTTTAGCAATTCAATCTCTTAAACTCAATTTAGTTTCAAATATATTTGATGAAACCAAAAATGATCCTCTTTTAAAAACCAAATTATTTAATCAAGATCTTGATAATCCTATCGGTATTGCTGCAGGTTTTGATAAGAATGCTGAGGTATATAACCCTTTATTTAAGTTGGGTTTTGGATTTGTTGAAGTAGGTACAGTTACTCCATTAAAACAATATGGAAATGAAAAACCACGAGTATTTAGATTAGTAGAAGATCAAGCATTAATAAATAGGTTAGGTTTTAATAACCATGGGTCAGATAGAATATTAAACAGAATAAAATCTAATAAAAAACTAGGTGTGTTAGGTGTAAATGTAGGTCCAAACAAAGATACCAATGATAGATTGAATGATTATTTAATTGGATTGGAAAAATTTTCTGAAGTCGCAGATTATATTACAATTAATATTTCTTCACCAAATACTGAAAATCTTAGAAATTTTCATGAAGAGAATAAATTAAAAGAGTTATTAAAATCTGTTTCAGAGAAAAAAAAAAAATTAAAAACTAAAATTCCTGTAGCTGTAAAGATTTCACCAGATATAAATGAAAATCAAATTGAATTAATTTCAGAAATACTTTTAGAAAATGAAATAAGTGCAATAATTATTTCAAATACATCCGAAGCTTCTAGAGAAACACTTCAAAATATACAGAGATATCAAAAAGGTGGTTTATCTGGAAAACCTATTGAAAAAAAATCAAATCTCTTAATAAGTAAATTCTACAAATTAATTAAAGGTAAAATTAAAATAATTGGAGTAGGTGGGGTTGACTCTGGTAAAGCAGCTTATGATAAATTTTTATTGGGAGCAGATTATGTTCAGTTGTACACTGGCATGGTATTTCAAGGACCCAATATTGCTGGTATGATTAAAAAAGACCTAAAAGAATTACTTATAAGAGATGGTGTAAAAAATTTCACAGAAATTATAGGAAATAAAACTGTTTCTTAAATGTATTAAACTTGACGCCTTCAATATCTCCCCTTATATAGGCACTGTTATTATGTCAAAAAAATGCGAACTTACTGGTAAAATTCCTATGAAAGGTCATAATGTTAGTCATGCTAACAACAAGACTAAAAGAAGATTTTTACCTAATCTTAAAAAAGTAAAATTTACAAGTGAGCTCACTGGAAGAAGTCTAAAACTGACTGTAAGTAATTCGGGCGTGAGGTCAGTTGACAAAAAAGGTAGTTTTGATGAATTTTTAAAAACTGTAAAAAATAAAAATTTATCCCCTAGATTAAAAAAGTTAAAAAAAGTAGTTTTAATTAAATCCCCTTTTAAAAAGAAACCTGCAGCTAAATCGGCTTAATGAACAAATTATTTATCACCCTGTCGATAATGATGGGAGTTGTTGTACTATCTTCTAATTATTTAGTTCAGTTCCCAATAAACTATTTTGGATTAAATGAAATTTTAACTTATGGAGCTTTTAGTTACCCAATAGCTTTTTTAATAACAGATTTAGCAAATAGGTCGTATGGAAAATTATTAGCAAGACAAATTGTATATTTGGGTTTTTTAATAGGAATTATATTTACATTGTTATTCTCTACTGATTTTGCGGATTTAATCTCTCTTAGAATTGCAATTGGATCAGGGGTAGCTTTTATTACCGCTCAATTGTTAGACATTCAAATTTTTGACCAATTAAGAAAAAAAGAGTGGTTTGTAGCCCCACTTACTTCATCTTTGATTGGATCAACAGTTGACACATTTTTATTTTTCTCAATATCATTTTATGCAACAGGAGTACCTTGGGTTACTTTATCTCTTGGAGATTTGGCAGTGAAAATTTTAGTTGCTCTAATAATGTTAATACCATTCAGAATGTTATTAAAAATTATTAAACCAATTAAAGTTTAATATAAAAATTTATAAGACAAAATTTTATAAGCTAATTTTGCAACTAGAAAATTATAAGAATTGAATCCTTTAATTGGAGAAAGCTCATTAATATCTGCACCAACAATTTTTGAGTTTTTCGCTGCAATTCTTATTATATCCAATGTTTCATCCCACAAAAGTCCTCCTGGTTCAGGTGTACCAGTCGCAGGCATAATGCTTGAGTCTAGTCCATCTACATCAAATGTAAGATAAACATTTTTGTTTCGAATTAGTTTTTTAAATTTAGACAAATTCCATTTTTTTTTATCTTTAGCCCAAAAAATATTTATTCTTG
>QCDE01000029.1 GCA_003281005.1 Pelagibacteraceae bacterium AG-349-O05 | reverse complement strand
AAATGCTATTTAATGAAATAATTAAAAAAAAAATAAAAAGAAAGTGGACTTTAAAAGATAAAGAGTTTCAGTATATTAAAAGAGGTCGATACGCAGAATTTAATTTGCTCTATGATAGAGGAACAAAATTTGGGCTTCAAACTGGTGGTAATGTTGAAGGAATTTTGATGTCATTACCTCCGATTGCAAAATGGAAATAAAAAAATGAATAAAGAGCCAATAACATTAAACGGATTAAATAAACTAAAAGAAGAATTAATTTTTTTAAAAGAAAAAAAAAGACCTGAGATAGTAGCTTCAATTGCTGAAGCGAGATCCCATGGAGACCTTAAAGAAAATGCTGAATATCATGCAGCTAAAGAAGAACAATCTCATAACGAGGGAAGAATTACAGAAATTAACGATATTATTGCAAGAGCAAATGTTATTGACGTTACAAAACTAAACAATGAAGGAAAAGTAATTTTTGGATCTACAGTTTATTTAGAGGATTTAGATACTGGTGAAAAAATTAATTATAAAATTGTTGGAAGAGATGAGGCAGATTTAAAACAAAAACTGATTTTCTTTCAATCACCAATTGGCAAAGGTTTGATTGGAAAAAATAAAAGCGATTTAGTTGAAATAAATACACCCTCGGGTGTAAAAAATTTTGAAATTAAAGACGTAAAATATATTTAACTTTTAACTATTTGTTGTACTTGCTTATCTGAAATTTGAAATCCATTTTGGACCCAGATTTCCTCAATTTTTTTTAATTTATTACCTAAAGTTTTACCCTCAGGAATTTTAAATTTAGACATTAGTAGATCAGCCCCTATTGGCAAAGTTGGAATAGTTTTCTCTTTATAATTATCTAATAGTTTGATTAGTTTTTTCTCTACTTTGTTTGATTTAAAAATTTTAAAATTAATTATATCTATTACAGCCTGTTGCCCATTAAAATAAAAAAGTTTATTCAAATTTTTCTCTGTAAAGCTGTTTAGAGTTACTTTTTCTCTATAAAAAAGATCTATCGATTTTAATCTTTTCTTATCTTTGTTAGATATTCTAAATTTATAAAGAAAATAATCAGCATTATCAGTCCCATCAATCACTAAAAGTGCAATCAAGAATATAAAGTCAATTTTTAAAAAATTCTCTGCAGCATAAGAATTTTGTTTTTTAAAATTTTTAATATTCTTTAATTGAGGGAAAATTATTTCTACGAGTTCTAAACTTTCTTTATCTTTAAAGAGTTTTAAAAATCCATTAGAACTAGTTATTTTTTTTAGTTCATCAATTAATCTTTCAGATGATATATTTGAAATTCCATCAATATTTTTTTTTATATTTTTTATTATTTCTGGCTGGTGCTTATGATTTGAGTAATTTAAATAAAATCTTAAATACCTCAAAATACGTAAATAATCCTCTTGAATTCTTTTTTCCGCATTACCAATAAAATTAATATAACCCTCCTCCAAATCTTTTTTACCGTTAAACGGATCAAATAAATTACCATTACCATCTGCATAAATTGAATTGATAGTAAAATCCCTTCTAGAGGCATCTTCCTTCCAATCTAAAGAGAATTCTACTTCAGCATGCCTTCCATCAGTTGAGATATCTTTCCTTAAAGAAGTAATTTCATATTTATATTCGTCAATTATTGCAGTTATAGTTCCGTGTTCAATTCCTGTTTCGTAATAACTTATTTGTTTTTTTTTAAGAGCCTCACAAACTTCCAGAGGCGTTAAATTTGTTGCTAGGTCAATATCATCAACGTTTTCTTTTTTTATCACTTTTCTTACACATCCGCCTACATATCTGATTTCACTTTTCTCTGAAAAATTATTAATTGCTTCAAAAATTTTATTTACTGGTGTTGTTAAAGTAATTTGTTTTAAATTTTGACTGATATAATCAAAATTTTTTGATCGGGAAAAAAATTTATCTAAAAAATTTTTCATAAATGGCTGGGGCGCTAGGATTCGAACCTAGGATGCAGGTACCAAAAACCCGTGCCTTACCGCTTGGCTACGCCCCAATACTAGCTTCCTATAACATAAAAATATAAAATTCATATAGTTTTTGCTGTAACACACCAATAATTTTTATATTTTCTTTTAAATTTAGCTTTTGCCAATTTACAACTCTTTAAAGAATTATAATAGGCAACAATTGTTGATCCAGAACCAGTCATTCTTACAAATAATGGATTATTTATACTTTCTAAAAACAGCTTTATTTTTTTAAGTTTTGGATATTTTTTGAGTGCTATTGTTTCAAGGGCATTTTGTTGATCAATCAAATATTTTACTCCAAACATGTTTTTTTTAGGTTTGTTAAATTTTGATTTTGTATACTTTCGAACAGCTGAGTATATTTTTTTAGTTGAGCACCCAAAATCAGGCTTTACTAAAGTAGAGTAATATTTTGGAGTATTATAAATCTTTTTTATTTTACCACCTGATGACAACACACAGCTGGATGAAATGGTACCTAAAATAACATCAGAACCAACCAAGTCACAGATACTTCTAGTTTTTTGAAGGAACATATATCGATTATAAACCCAAAGATTATTTTTTTGATGGGTAGTTCGGCAATGGAGGCTTTAACAGGAATAAGTGAAAAAATAACTAATGAAAGAGGACATTGGAAGGAAGTGATTTTAAAAAACAAAACATTCCATTTGATGATAACTTTTAATCCATCTTATTTAATCCGTTTTCCAGAAAATAAAAAACACTCATGGGAAGATTTAAAGAAAATTAGAGACAAAATCAAAGATCTAAATTTAAAAATTTGATGAAAATAATTGCTGGGGTTGATGAGGTTGGTAGAGGAAGTTTGATTGGGCCTGTTTATGCTTCAGCAGTAATTTTAAAAAAATCAATTAATTCAAAGTTATTAAAAGATTCAAAATCATTAAGTAAAAAAAAGAGAGAGTATCTATGTAGATATATAAAAAAAAATTCTACTTGGTCCATAGGCAAAGCTTCTGTCAAAGAAATAGAAAAGCTGAATATACTTAAAGCAAGTTTACTGGCTATGAAAAGAGCTATAAAAAAACTTAGGAAAAAACCAACACATGTTCTGATAGATGGAAACAAAACTCCAGAATTAGAAAATTATAATTTAAAATCAGTTATTAAAGGAGATAAAAAAATCCCCTCTATTTCGGCAGCTTCTATAATTGCGAAAGTATCAAGGGATAAATTTATAACCACCTTGTCAAAAAAAAATAAAGGTTATGACTGGGATAAAAACTTTGGGTACGGAACAAAACAGCACTTAAAAGCTTTGAAAAAATTTGGTATTACTAAACATCATAGAAAAAATTTTTCACCAATATCTAAAATAAATTAACACTACATCTAGTTACCTTCTAATTTAGAAACACTAATCGAATCCAAATTTTTCAATCTCAGGTTGACCGTAGAATCCATTTGGAGTCTAATTAATTTTTACAAATGAAAACTGATTTCAAAAATAAAATAATTAATGGAGATAGTCTCGAAGAATTAAAAAAAATTCCACGTGAAACTTTTGATTTAATTTTTGCTGACCCTCCTTACAACTTACAATTAAAAAGTGAATTAACAAGACCGGATAGATCAAAGGTTAGTGCGGTAAATGATAAGTGGGATCAATTTGAAAATTTTAAAAAATATGATGATTTCACTTATGAATGGCTTAGTGAATGTAAAAGAATTTTAAAAAAAGATGGAGCTATTTGGGTTATAGGAAGCTACCATAATATTTTTAGAGTTGGCACGGCAATACAAAATTTAGGTTTCTGGATTTTAAATGATGTTATTTGGAATAAAAATAATCCAATGCCAAACTTTAGAGGGACACGTTTTACTAACGCTCATGAAACTTTAATATGGGCTTCTAAAAGTGAGAAATCAAAATACACATTTAATTATCAATCTTTAAAATGTTTAAATGATGATCTTCAAATGAGATCTAATTGGGATCTTCCAATATGCAATGGTTCTGAAAGACTTAAAAAGGATGGAAAAAAAATTCACTCAACACAAAAACCAGAAGCACTATTACATAGAATTTTACTAGCTACATCTAATAAAAATGACCTCATACTTGATCCTTTTTTAGGATCAGGAACAACAGCTACAGTAGCAAAAAAACTAGGAAGAAATTATTTTGGAATAGAAAAAGAAAAAAATTATTTTAAAGCTGCTGAGCAACGCATAAAAGAAACAAAACCTATTGAAGATGATTTATTAGATACGCTAAAAAATAATAGATCAAAACCAAGAATTCCTTTTGGTTCATTAGTCGAGCTTGGAATAATTAAACCTGGAACTAATATTTTTGATAATAAGAAAAAAATAACAGCCAGAATTATGGCTGATGGTAGTATAAAACATAATCAAGCAGAGGGTTCTATACACAAAGTTGCGGCTACTATTTTAGGAGCTGAAAGTTGCAACGGATGGACTTTTTGGCACTGTGATATAAATGGACGAACTTATCCTATTGATTATCTAAGACAAAGATTAATTTCTAAAAATTAACTTTTATAAATTTTACCCAAATAACTTTCTAAAAATTTTTTATTTTTAGTTAAAAGTTTTAAAAAAATATTTCTAAATATGATCATAATTGGATTTGATAAATGGAAGGCAAATTGATTGAAATTAGATCTACTGTTAATCATTTTTACTCTCTTTAATCTGATGTCATAAAAATTATTATTATTTATCAAACATTCATATAATTCATTAGCACCCTCAATTGATTGGGAAGCTCCCTGCGCAAAAGAAGGTGAAAAAGCAAAAAATGCATCTCCTACAAGGAATATATTTTTGGGAGGATTATATAAGTTTTTACTTACAAATATTGGAAATAATTTAATATTTTGAAGACTTTCCAAAAAACTTTGAGAAACTTTTTGAGATAATTTAAATTTAATATTTTTTATAAAAGAACTCTCGGTAAAAAGATTATAGTTCTCTTGCTCATTTGAATTTAATTTATGTTTTAAAATGCCAATAAAATTTAATTTTTTATCATTATTAATTGGATAAACAACATAATGAAAATTTGGTCCTAAAAACAAAGAAATATTTTCTTCATTTATATTTTGAAAATTTTCTCTAGATATAGTACCCCTAATAGCAATCGTATCATTGTAAATTGGTTTTGATTTAATAGTTGAAATTAATAGCTTCCCTTTAGAGAACACACCGTCTGAAATAATTAAGTAGTCACAAGTTATCTTATTTTTATCAAATATTAATTTTATTGAATCTTTATCGTAATCAATCTGTTCAATACTGTGGTTGTATTTAATTATATCTTCGTTTATTTGTTTTTTTAAAAATTGAAGCAATTTTGATCTTTTCAATGTTGTGTATTTACA
>QCDE01000028.1 GCA_003281005.1 Pelagibacteraceae bacterium AG-349-O05 | reverse complement strand
TAAAATAAAATCTTTAACTCCATTTTTTTTATATATTTCAATTATTCTTAAAAGAATTTCTTTATTATTAATTTTTATTAATGGTTTTAATTTTTTTTTCTTTAAATCTTTATTAATACGAGTTCCAAAACCACCACAAAAAATCAGAGCTTGCATATTTATTTTAGTAATTTTTTAAAGTTTGATTGCCAGTTTTTTTTAAAACCAAATGCTAAATCATCAACAAAGATATCATATGACGGTTTACCAAAAATTATCTTATGATATTTTAATTTCCATTTCTTTAATTGCGAAATAGAAAGTTTTTTATACTCCTTTTCTACAAGCTTAATATTGCCATTAAATTTGCCCATACCTCGTGCCGTAAAAATTGTTATCTTGTGACCTTCGTCAAAAAGTTCATTAATCAACTTTATAGACTTCTTTATGGGCTTTGAATTTTTATAATTTTTATTTGTAGTTTTGCAGATAACGTTATCTAGATCAAAGCAAATGTTTTTTTTAATCATTAATTAATAATATTTTTAATAAAGTGATTATTAACAGTGTATTACTTTGTTTAAAGAGTTTTGGTCAAAATTTCCCAAATTTTATATAAAATATAAGTTTATTTAAAGAAATGTATCAATATCAAATTTAATATATAAATTTTTTTCAGTGCATAAATCAAGCCAATTGAGCTATTAGTACTGGTCAGCTGCACGCATTACTGCGCTTCCACATCCAGCCTATCAACGTGGTGGTCTACCACGGCTCTATAGGAAGAACTAGTTTTGAGGTGAGTTTCCCGCTTAGATGCTTTCAGCAGTTATCTCGTCCATACTTAGCTACCCGGCACTGCAGCTGGCGCTACAACCGGTCCACCAGTGGTATGTTCAACCCGGTCCTCTCGTACTAGGGTCAACTCCTCTCAATTCTTCTACACGCATAGCAGATAGGGACCGAACTGTCTCACGACGTTCTGAACCCAGCTCACGTACCACTTTAATTGGCGAACAGCCAAACCCTTGGGACCTGCTCCAGCCCCAGGATGTGATGAGCCGACATCGAGGTGCCAAACACTGCCGTCGATATGAGCTCTTGGGCAGTATCAGCCTGTTATCCCCGGCGTACCTTTTATCCGTTGAGCGATGGCCCTTCCACTCAGAACCACCGGATCACTATGACCGACTTTCGTCTCTGCTCGACTTGTCAGTCTCACAGTCAGGCAGGCTTATGCCATTGCACTCTACGAACGATTTCTGACCGTTCTGAGCCTACCTTCGCACGCCTCCGTTACTATTTGGGAGGCGACCGCCCCAGTCAAACTACCCACCATACAATGTCTTGATGCCGGATAACGGCTATCAGTTAGATACCAAGAAAAACAAAAGAGGTATTTCACTGGTGACTCCACAAAAGCTGACGCCCTTGCTTCAATGTCTCCCTCCTATACTAAATATGTTTTTCCTAATACCAATGTAAAGTTGCAGTAAAGGTGCACGGGGTCTTTCCGTCTAACTACGCGAACTCCGCATCTTCACGGAGAATTCAATTTCACTGAGTTGATGTTGGAGACAGCGGAGAAATCGTTACGCCATTCATGCAGGTCGGAACTTACCCGACAAGGAATTTCGCTACCTTAGGACCGTTATAGTTACGGCCGCCGTTTACTGGGGCTTCAGAAGTTAGCTTGCACCAACCGCATTAACCTTCCAGCACCGGGCAGGCGTCAGACCCTATACATCCACTTACGTGTTAGCAGAGCCCTGTGTTTTTGATAAACAGTCGCTTCTCCCTGGCTTGTGCCACCCTCTTATAGTTGCCTACAAGAAGGTCTTCCTTATCCCGAAGTTACGGAAGTATTTTGCCGAGTTCCTTCAACATCATTCTCTCAAGCGCCTAAATATACTCTATTAATCCACCTGTGTCGGTTTAGGGTACGGTCTAATGATGGAGCTATTTCTTGGAACCTTTTCGCGGCAAGCTCAATCCACTAAGAACTCACAACTTACAAGATCCGTCACTACCATCTGGTTAAGGAATATTAACCTTATTTCCATCGACTACGGCTTTCGCCCTCGCCTTAGGTGCCGACTAACTCTGCGCGGATTAACCTTGCGCAGAAACCCTTGGATTTTCGGCGAAGAAGTTTTTCACTTCTTTTATCGTTACTTATGTCAGCATTCGCACTTCTGATACCTCCAGGATCCCTCACGGGTATCCCTTCACAGGCTTACAGAACGTTCCGCTACCAGTTGTAATTTCCAAAAAAATTACAAATCCACAGATTCGGTATATGATTTTAGCCCCGTTACATCTTCGGCGCAGAAACTCTATTAGACCGGTGAGCTGTTACGCTATCTTTAAAGGATGGCTGCTTCTAAGCCAACCTCCCGGCTGTTAAGGAATTTCCACATCCTTTCACACTTAATCATAATTTGGGGACCTTATCTGGTGGTCTGGGCTCTTTCCCTCTCGACCATGGACCTTAGCACCCACAGTCTGTCTGCTGAAGAACAACATTTAGCATTCGGAGTTTTATTAGGTTTGGTAAGAATCTCTTCCCCCTAGCCCATTTAGTGCTCTACCTCTAAATGTCTATTTATTCAACGCACTACCTAAATAGTTTTCGCGGAAAACCAGCTATCTACGAATTTGGTTGGCCTTTCACCCCTTACCACAAGTCATCCAAAGACTTTTCAACGTCAACTGGTTCGGTCCTCCGGTAAGTGTTACCTTACTTTCAACCTGCTCATGGTAAGCTCATTCGTTTTCGGGTCTAATTCATTAAACTAATCGCCCTATTAAGACTTGCTTTCGCTACGCCTACACCTAGATGGCTTAAGCTTGCTTAATAAATTAAGTCACTGACCCATTATACAAAAGGTACGCCGTCACTCTAAAAAGAGCTTCGACTGATTGTAGGCATGCGGTTTCAGGTTCTATTTCACTCCCCTAATAGGGGTTCTTTTCACCTTTCCCTCACGGTACTAGTTCACTATCGGTCACTGAAGAGTATTTAGGCTTAGAGGGTGGTCCCCCTATATTCGAGCAGGATTTCACGTGTCCCGCTTTACTCAAGAATTTTGTTAAACATTACTCATACGGGACTATCACCCTCTATGGTTAGCATTTCCAAACTATTCAAATTTTTTTAACAAAACTACTGGCCTAGTCCGCGTTCGCTCGCCACTACTAACGGAATCTCAATTGATTTCTTTTCCTCTGGTTACTTAGATGTTTCAGTTCTCCAGGTTGTCTCTTTAAACCTATGTATTCAGTTTAAAGTACCACATAAAGTGGTGGGTTTCCCCATTCGGAAATTTTCGGATCAAAACTTACATACAGCTCCCCGAAACTTATCGCAGTATATCACGTCCTTCATCGGCTTTCAGTGCCAAGGCATCCACTACACGCCCTTAAACGCTTGATTTATGCACAGAAAAAAATTCTGTGTTGAATCAAATTTTTATTTTGAACATTAGCTAATAACATTACTAATGTTCGGATATAGATATTGATATTAATTATTAATTTTTTTTACGATTTTTTATAACTAAGTGTTTTGGTGGAGGATAGCGGGATCGAACCGCTGACCTCCTGAATGCAAATCAGGCGCTCTCCCAGCTGAGCTAATCCCCCATGATCTTAAATTGGTGGGCCGAGAAAGACTCGAACTTTCGACCCCACCCTTATCAAGGGTGTGCTCTAACCAACTGAGCTACCGGCCCCCATGCAAGAGAAACACTACTTTAAGAAGAGAAATGAGGACGGTCAACATTACCTGTATATTATTTAGAATGAAATTTTACTTTCATTCATCCTTAGAAAGGAGGTAATCCAGCCGCAGGTTCCCCTACGGCTACCTTGTTACGACTTCACCCCAGTCGCTGACTATACCGTGGTCAAGGGTTTTAAACCTTGCCTTAAGGTAGAACCAACTCCCATGGTGTGACGGGCGGTGTGTACAAGACCCGGGAACGCATTCACCGTGGCACGCTGATCCACGATTACTAGTAATTCCAGCTTCATGCACTCGAGTTGCAGAGTGCAATCCGAACTGAGGTATCTTTTAAGGATTTGCTTAACCTCGCGGTTTTGCTTCCTGTTGTAGATACCATTGTAGCACGTGTGTAGCCCAACACGTAAGGGCCATGAGGACTTGACGTCATCCCCACCTTCCTCCAGCTTATCACTGGCAGTTCTTTCAGAGTGCCCAACTAAATGATGGCAACTAAAAGTGAGGGTTGCGCTCGTTGCGGGACTTAACCCAACATCTCACGACACGAGCTGACGACAGCCATGCAGCACCTGTGTTTCGTCCGGCCGAACCGAAAACTTTAATCTCTTAAAGTCGCGACGAACATGTCAAGTGTTGGTAAGGTTCTGCGCGTATCTTCGAATTAAACCACATGCTCCACTACTTGTGCGGGTCCCCGTCAATTCATTTGAGTTTTAACCTTGCGGTCGTACTCCCCAGGCGGTGTGTTTATCGCTTTCGCTGCGACACTGAAAATAAATTTCCAACGTCTAACACACATCGTTTACGGCATGGACTACGAGGGTATCTAATCCTCTTCGCTACCCATGCTTTCGTTCCTCAGTGTCAGTAATGATCCAGAAAGCTGCCTTCGCAATTGGTATTCTTTCTAATATCTACGAATTTCACCTCTACACTAGAAATTCTGCTTTCCTCTATCATACTCTAGCTGAAAAGTTTTAATGGCAGTTCCAGAGTTAAGCTCTGGGATTTCACCACTAACTTTTTCAACCACCTACGAACTCTTTAAGCCCAGTAATTCCGAACTACGCTAGGTCCCTTCGTATTACCGCGGCTGCTGGCACGAAGTTAGCCGGACCTTCTTATTCGGGTACAGTCATTTTCTTCCCCGACGAAAGAGCTTTACAACCCAAGGGCCTTCTTCACTCACGCGGCATCGCTGCATCAGAGTTTCCTCCATTGTGCAAGATTCCCCACTGCTGCCTCCCGTAGGAGTTTGGGCCGTGTCTCAGTCCCAATGTGGCTGATCATCCTCTCAAATCAGCTATTGATCACAGTCTTGGTAGGCCATTACCCCACCAACAAACTAATCAAGTGCAGGCTCATCCAATGGTGCATAAAGCTTTCTCCGTAAAGACTTATCCGGTATTAGCACAAGTTTCCTCGTGTTATTCCAGGCCAAAGGGCAGATACCTACATGTTACTCACCCGTCTGCCACTAAGTATTGCTACTTCGTTCGACTTGCATGTGTTAGGCGTGCCGCCAGCGTACGTTCTGAGCCATGATCAAACTCTCAAGTTTAAAAACGGCGCACACTAGCTTCCATATAAATTCTAAGAATAAAATTCATATGTGATTGAAGTGTGTACGACAAATTTTTGGTAACCTTAACCGTCCACACTTCTCTTCTTAAATTTTAACTTTTTAAATAGCTAATTGAGCAAAAAAGGCTCAATAATCCTCATTTTTTTATTGTGTTAACAATAATTTAACTGAGAAAGTTCAGTGCTTATAGGCTATAATTATAGGAAATCAAGCATTTAAGATTAAAAATAATGACAAAAAACACAGATTTTAAAGGGTTTTTTTTGATTTTTATTAACCTCTAAACTAATAATTGCAACTTAATAATTTTTTAATGCTTAAAAATATTAAATATAAATTTAAAAAAAATTTTGAAATTTTTGGATTAGTAATTTTAATATTATTTACAGCTATCATCACTAGTTATTTTAATTATAAAAAAAATACTGAATTACAGGTTTATGAAAGTTTAACAGATAATATTTATCTCAAAAAAACACTAAAACATATAATCGAAAATCTTGAACCAAAATATAAAAAAGTTAAACATAAAATAAAACAAGGCGAAACTTTTGATAAAATACTGGAAAGCTATTCAATAAATAAAAAAGAAATTTTAAAAATAAAACAATCACTCAAAAAAAAAATAAATCTTAATAAAGTTAATACAAAACA
>QCDE01000027.1 GCA_003281005.1 Pelagibacteraceae bacterium AG-349-O05 | reverse complement strand
TCTTTTTCGTAAAAACTAATAAGATTAAATTTATTTAATGAAAAAAATTTTAATTTATTATTAAGCTCATTTAACTCTGATAGATCAATGAAAAGTGAAAATACTTTATATTTAAAAAAATGTTCTTTTGGTTTAAATCTCTTATGGATTACGTTTCCATTATATATACAAGAACTAATCATTAAGGTTTTTCAGCATTTCAAGAGATGATTTTATTCCATCTTCATGAAATCCGTAACCAAAATAACTGCCACAAAAAAGTAAATCTTTTTGATTTTGTATTTTAATAAGCTCTGATTGAGCATCTAATGCTTTTTGATCGTAATATGGATGTGTAAATTTTACTTTTTTCAATATTTTTTTCTCATCAATATTGAAGTAAGGATTTAGTGTTAAGAAAATATTTTCATCACACTTTAAATTTTGCAATAAATTTAACCAGTAGGTTATTGAATTTTTCTCTAAATTCTTGTCATCTATTGATGAATTCCAAGAAGACCAAGCTTTTTTATTTTTTGGCATGGCACGCTGATCTGTATGTATGTAAGCTATATTTTCTTTGTAGCTAAAATTCGAAAGAATATTTCTCTCATCCTCAGTTGGATTTTCTATTATCTCTAAGGCTTCATCAGCATGTGTTGCCAAAATAACCTTGTCGTAATCAAAAAATTCACTTTCTCCACCGTAATATAAATCTAGTCCTGACATTTTTCTTTTTATTTTTGTAACTTTATAATTTTTATAATGTTCCCCACTTAATCGTGAAATTATTTTACTAACATAGGTTCTGCTTCTATTGGTTACTGTGTACCACTGTGGTCTATTTTTCAATTTAAACAAACCATGATTTTGGAAAAATCTAAGAAAAAAACTAATTGGCATTTTGCTTGCTTCATAAGGGGGCATAGACCAAATTGCAGATACCATTGGTATTATATGATAATCAACAAATGTTTTGGATAATTTATTAATTTTTAAATATTCACCTAAGGTAATTTTGTCATTGGATATGATTGCTTGATCACTTTTTTTATAAAATTTAATTATATCATAAAACATTTTTAAGAAATCAATGTTAAATAGATTTGATTTATTGCAGAAAATCCCACTCAATCCTTTTCCACAATATTCAAATTTCGTATTATCTACTGAAACTGAAAAAGACATGTTGCTTTTTTCAATTTGAATATCATTTTCCTTAAAAAAATTAATTAAATTTGGATAAGTTTGAAAATTAAAAACAATAAAGCCAATATCAACTGATACTTTTTTTTCATCAAAAAACAAATCTATAGTATGAGAATGTCCACCAAAATGGTCTTCTCTTTCAAAAAGATCTACATGATGTTTTTTAGATAAATAATAAGCAGCACTCAGTCCAGAAATACCTGACCCAACGACAGCAATTTTCATTAATTATTATGCTGCATCTTCTTTAAACTCATCCATACTTGGACAAGTACAAAAAATATTTTTATCTCCATACACGTTATCAACTCTTGCAACTGGAGGCCAAAATTTATTTGCTTTTAAGAATTTTGCAGGATACGCAGCTTGCTCTCTTGAATATTTATGACTCCATTCATCTGAAGCTAATTCAATATCGGTGTGAGGTGCATTTTTAATAGGGTTATCTACTTTGTCAAACTTACCTGACTTAACCATATCTATTTCCTCTTTAATGCTAATCAATGTGTCACAAAATCTATCCAGTTCAGATAAACTCTCACTCTCTGTTGGTTCAATCATCATTGTTCCAGCAACTGGCCATGACATTGTTGGCGCATGAAATCCATAATCAATTAATCTTTTAGCTATATCTTCTTCTGAAATACCTGTTTCGCTTTTAATTGATCTAATATCAATAATACACTCATGAGCAACATTACCATTTGAACCTTTATAAAGAATTGGGTAATGATCTTTTAATCTATTTGCTATGTAATTTGCATTTAGGATTGCAATTTGTGTTGCAAGTTTTACACCTTCGGATCCCATCATCTTAATGTACATCCAAGAAATTGATAAAATACTTGAGCTTCCCCAAGGAGCTGCTGAAACGGCACCTATTCCACTTGCAGGTCCACAATCTTTTACGACTGGATGATTAGGCAGATAAACTTGTAAATGTCTTTTACATGCGATAGGTCCCATTCCAGGTCCTCCTCCACCATGTGGAATACAAAATGTTTTATGCAAATTTATATGACAAACATCAGGACCAAAATTTCCTGGTTTTGCAACTCCAACAAGTGCGTTTAGGTTTGCTCCATCCATATAAACTTGACCACCATATTCATGAATTACTTCACATATATCTTTAATTTTTTCCTCAAATACGCCATGGGTTGATGGGTAAGTTACCATTAATGCACCAAGATTGTCTGAATGCAATTCTGCTTTTTTCTTTAAATCCTCAAAATCAACATTTCCTTCTTTGTCACAATCAACAACGACAACTTTCATTCCAACCATCTGTGCACTTGCTGGATTAGTTCCATGTGCTGAGCTTGGAATTAAACATATATTTCTATTTTCATCTCCTCTATCTAAATGATACTTTCTTATTACCATTAAGCCAGCATACTCACCTTGGGCTCCCGCATTTGGCTGAAGTGAAACACCAGAAAAACCAGTAATAGATCTTAACCAATTTTTAAGATCTGTGAACATTTCTCTATATCCCTCCATCTGTTCGACAGGTACGAATGGGTGGGGCTCAGCCAATTCTCTCCACGAAATAGGTATCATTTCTGCAGTAGCATTTAATTTCATAGTACATGAACCTAGAGCAATCATTGTTCTATTAAGAGCTATATCCTTATCCTCTAACTTTTTAAGATATCTAAGCATTTCTGTCTCTGAATGATATGAATTAAAAACAGGGTGTTCTAAATATTTTGAAGTTCTTAATAAATTTTTTGGTAGATTTGGTAAACTAACAGTTGGATCCTCTTTTTTAATTGACTCTGCAGCATTAAATATTTTTAGTAGTTGGTTTACTCTATAAACATTTTTTCTTTCGTCGAAAGAAACAGCCAGCATCTCTGAATTTACTTTTCTAATATTAACTTTTTGGTCTAAAGCATTTTTGAAAATCTGATCTGTCTTTTCTTTGGTTATAATAGTTACAGTATCAAAAAAATAATCTGAGTATAATTCATATCCAGATTGTTTTATTTTATCTGCAAAATTTTTTGTTAGTTGAGATACTCTTTCGGAAATACTTTTAATTCCATCAGGGCCGTGATAAATAGCATATGCTGCTGAAACAATCGCTAGTAAGGCTTGAGCAGTACAAATATTACTTGTAGCTTTGTCTCTTCTAATATGTTGCTCTCTAGTTTGTAATGACAATCTATAGGCCTGGTTTCCATGCCTGTCCACTGAAACCCCAACAATTCTACCTGGCATAGATCGTTTGTATTCATCTTTTGTTGCAAAAAAGGCTGCATGAGGTCCTCCATAACCCATTGGAATACCAAATCTTTGGGAACTACCGACTGCAATATCTGCTCCAAGCTCTCTTGGTGTTTTTAGCATAGAAAGTGCAAGGAGATCACAAACTAAAATTGCTTTTCCATTTTTTTTATGAATTTTACTTATGGCCTCACTAGGATCTTTAATATCACCTAAAGTTCCTGGATATTGTAAAACTCCGCAAACAATATCTTCTTTTAACTGCTCTAGAACTTTATCCTCGTTTCCAACAAGTACTTTAAGACCCATTGGCTCTGCTCTAGTTTGAATAACGTCAATTGTTTGTGGGTGGCAGTTCTCTGAAACAAAAACTAAATTACTATCACTTTTATTAAGTCTATGACTTAAACCCATAGCTTCGGCAGCTGCTGTTCCTTCATCAAGTAAAGACGCGTTTGCTATATCCATTCCTGTAAAATCAACAATCATTTGTTGAAAGTTTAATAGCATCTCTAATCTACCTTGTGCTACTTCAGGCTGATAAGGTGTGTATGATGTGTACCATCCAGGATTTTCTAATATATTTCTTAAAATTACATATGGTGTGTAGGTTCCATAATAACCCATGCCTATAAAATTTGAGTAAATTTGGTTTTTTTTTGAAATTGCTTTTAATTTTCTTAAAGCTTCATATTCTGAATTTGGTTCACCGATATTTAATTCACCTTTAAACTGAATCTTTTCTGGTATGGTACTATTAATAAACTCATCTAATGACTTAAAGTTAAGATCTTTAAGCATTTTTTCTTGGTCCTTTTCAGATGGACCTATGTGTCTTCTAATAAAATCTTTTTGTGAATTATGTAGCATTAGCTTGATGTCTCCTTTGCAAATTTATCGTATTCTTCTTTGTTCATTAAATTATCTAGCTCAGATGTGTCTTTAATTTTCAATTTAAAAAACCATGCACCACCTTCAGGGTCCTCATTGATTTTGGCAGGATCATCTACTATAGACTGATTGGTATCTACCACTTCACCACTAACTGGAGTATAAACATCACTCGCAGCTTTCGTAGATTCTACTACTCCTGCAGTACCATCTTTTTCAACATTAGATCCTTTTTCAGGAAGTTCTGCAAAAACTATGTCTCCAAGCATTTCTGTTGCATGTTTTGTAATTCCTATTGTAGCTACATCTCCCTCCAAAGTAATCCACTCGTGTTCTTTAGAAAATTTTACTTCACTCATTAATTTACTCCTTTCACATAATTTTTCTTATAAAATGGTAATGCGCAAATATTTGCTGGATGTTTTTTTCCTCTTACCTCAAGCAAAATTTTTGTATCAACCTTTGAAAACTCTTTATCAACATAACCCATCGCTATAGGACCGTTTACACTTGGTCCAAACGTTCCACTAGTTATCTCACCAATTTGTTTATCTGTATCATTAAATATTTTAGTTTTTTCTCTTGCAATCAGTCTACCCTCAGGCTTAATCCCTACTCTTATTTGGCTTGCTCCATCTTGCATTTGGTTCATTATTTTTTTTGATCCAATAAAACCCCCATTTGATAATCTAGATTTTGAGATTGCCCATCTTAGGTTTGCCTCAACTGGTGTTTTATTAATATCTAATTCGTGACCATATAAACATAATCCAGCTTCTAATCTCAAGGTATCTCTTGCCCCAAGTCCTATAAGTTGTGCTCCCTTTTCTATTAAATTTTCAACAAATTTTTCAGCTTTATCGTTAGAAATTGAAATTTCAAATCCATCTTCCCCTGTATAACCTGATCTTGTGACAAATAATTTTTGATTATCAGAATCAAACCAATTTCCTGTCATAAAATTTAGTTGATCAACCCCATTTATAATTGAGTTTAAAATTTCAACAGATTTAGGTCCTTGAATTGCTATTAAAGATCTATTGTTATCTAAATTCATTTTAAATTTTGAACCTAGTAAATTGGATAAAATATCATAATCTTTATCTTTGCATGCAGCATTTAAGATGATTAAATATCCCTCCTCTATTTTTGTGATAATTAAATCATCATAAATTCCAGCATCTTCATTCATTAAAAAACTATACTTAGAGCAGTTTTGTTTTAGATTTTTTAAATCTAATGGAAAAATCTTTTCTAATTCTTCTGTTAAACTTTCATCACCGTATATAAATAATTGACCCATATGAGATACATCAAATATTCCAGAATTCGATCTTGTGAATTTATGTTCTTCAATAATACCTTTGCTATACTGAATGGGCATTTCGTAACCAGCGAATTCAACAAACTTAGCGTTGTTACTTTGATGAAGTTTATTTAGCGATGTTTTTTTTATTTCCATATTAACTCTTCTGTGCCCCCTCTGTCTTGGTGCCTGAGAGATTTGCTCCTTCGGCGAGAATAATTCTCTTTCCAGAGTTAATATGTACGGTCCTTTTGCCTGAGAGTTTCCGGGGTGGTTGCTCCTTCGGCGCTACAAAAGTAGTCTCTCCCGTATATAAATTTATAGCACATTTAAAATGTTTATGTGAAATTTATTTAGAGACCTTTTTGACAAGTAATGGAGACAAAAACTGTATAACTACCGCTGTTATAACTACTGCTCCACCAAAAAGCACTGTAAGTGGCGGGTTTTCGTTTGCAAACATCCATGCCCACATGGGTCCTAGAACAGCTTCGGTTAACATAATGATTCCAACAAATGCTGAAGGAGTTGATCTTGCTCCAATTGTTATAAGTATAAATCCAAGTCCAACTTGAAAAAATCCTGCAATAAAACCTAAAAAAATATCATTTGTTGAAACTAAAATAGTCGGTGACATAAACAAACCTATTAGTGTTGCAAAAATTCCAGCAACCAATTGTAAAGGTATCATGTCAACTTTTGGATATTTTCTTACAATTAAAATTAAGATTGCAAATGATATCGGCATAATAAATGCAACTAAGTTTCCTGTCATTTGACCTGGTGTTAGTGAAGTTCCCAACATTAAAATAATACCAACTACTGCTGTAACAATACAAGTTAATGTAATTTTTGAAATTTTTTCTTTTAAGAATACATAGCCAAAAATTGCTAAAAACAAAGCTTGAGTTTGAATTATAAAGTTTGCATTGGCTACTGTTGTTTCGTACATAGCAAATACATAGCTAGCAAATCCAATGGATAAAATTACACCCCCAAATAAACCTGGAATACCAGATTTATAAAGAGCACTAAAAATTTTTCCTTTGTAA
>QCDE01000026.1 GCA_003281005.1 Pelagibacteraceae bacterium AG-349-O05 | reverse complement strand
CAGTGTTACTTGCAACAGTTCAAGGTTATGGTTTATCTGTTGGTTTAGAGTCATCGGCTGACTTAGTAATTAATCCTGGTGCTTTTTTTAAAATAACCACTGTTACAACCATTGTTGCAGGAACAATATTTTTAATGTGGTTAGGAGAGCAAATCACTCAAAGAGGTATCGGTAACGGTATATCGTTAATAATTTTTGCTGGTATTGTAGCAGAAATTCCAAGAGCTTTGGTTACAACTTTTGAATTAGGTAGAACGGGTGCAGTTTCAACATTTCTGATCCTAGCTATATTTGTTCTATTAATAGTTACAATTCTTTTTGTAGTTTTTATGGAAAGAGCATTAAGAAAAATTCTTATTAATTACCCAAAAAGACAAATGGGTAACAAAATGTATGGAGGAGAGTCTTCACATTTACCTTTAAAAATAAATCAGGCCGGTGTAATTCCTGCAATTTTTGCTTCTGCACTTCTATTACTACCAGTAACATTCTCAAATTTCTCATTTTCTAACAATGAAACATTTTTAAACTTGAGCTCTTATTTTACTCAAGGTCAACCTCTATATATGTTGCTATATGCATCAGGAATAATATTTTTTACTTTTTTTTATACGTCTATAACATTCAATCCAACTGAAACTGCTGAGAATCTTAGAAAGTATGGAGGTTTTGTACCAGGAATTAGACCAGGTGAAAGTACTGCGTTGTATATTGAAAATATTTCAACAAAATTAACTACGATTGGCGCTCTATATTTAACTTTAGTTTGTTTGATGCCTGAATTTTTAATTGCAAACTATCCAATACCTTTTTATTTAGGTGGTGCATCTATATTAATTGTTGTTGTAGTAGCTATCGATACTGTAACACAAATACAAACAAGATTAATGAGTTCGCAATACGAACAACTGATAAAAAAAACAAAATTTGGTAAGTAAGTGAATATAATTCTATTTGGACCTCCTGGTGCTGGAAAAGGTACTCAGTCTAAATATCTTGTAAACAAATTAAATGCTTTTCAAATTTCAACAGGTGATCTTTTAAGAGAAGAAATCAAAAAAAATTCAGACATTGGTAAAGCAATAACCAATGACATGAAGAATGGAAAATTTATAAGTGATGATATTGTTAATAAACTTATAGAAAATATAATATCTGATCCTCAAAAAAAAAATAAATTAATCTTTGATGGATATCCTCGATCATTAAGTCAGGCTAAAAATTTAGAAGTGTTATTAAAAAATTCAAATCAGAGCATAGATTTAATTTTATTTCTAAATGTAGATAAAGAAACAATTCTCAAAAGGCTTGAGAAGAGAAAAATTATAGAAAATAGGTCTGATGATGATACTCATACGATAGTTTCAAGGTATGAGAAATACATGGAAACAACCCAACCAGTTCTAAATTTCTACTCTGAGAATCCATATTTTAAAGAGATTGACGGAAGTTTAGAAATTGAAGAAATAACAAGGAAAATAGACGCTTTTATCAATGTATAAGACGTTGACTTTGATTAATCTTCTTATATAAAAGGCACAATTTATCACAAAAATTATGGCTCGTATCGCAGGTATAAACATTCCACAGAATAAACTTGTTCATATAGGTTTAACTTATATTTATGGAATTGGTGATAAATTCTCTCAGCAAATTTGCTCATCTTTAGAAATTCCAAGAGCTAAAAGAGTAAATGAATTAACAGATGAAGAGATTTTAAAAATTAGAGAGTACATAGATCAAAACTTTAAAGTGGAAGGTGATTTAAGGAGAGATTATTCATTAAGTATTAAAAGATTAATTGATCTAGCTTGTTACAGAGGAACAAGACATAGAAAAAAATTACCTGTTAGAGGACAAAGAACTAGATGTAATGCAAGGACAAGAAAAGGAAAAGCAATCGCTATTGCTGGAAAAAAATTAACACCAACTAAAAAATAGTTATGGCTAAGACTGATAAGGTTGAGAATAAAGATCAGAAAGTAGAAAAATCTACTAAGAAAAGTGTAAAAAGCTCTTATTCAAAAAAAAAGAAAGTTAAAAAAAATATTTTAAATGGAATTGCTTATGTGCAATCAACATTTAATAATACCATCATCTCTATTGCCGATACAAATGGAAATGTAATTTCATGGGCATCTGCTGGACAAAAAGGGTTTAAGGGATCAAGAAAATCAACTCCTTACGCTGCACAGATAGCAGCTGATTCTGCAGCTTCGAAAGCTCTTGAGTACGGTATGAAAACTTTGTCTGTTGAAGTCAAAGGACCTGGGTCAGGAAGAGAAACAGCTTTAAGAGCATTGCAAGCTAGAGGGTTTAAGATTTTGTCAATCAAAGACACTACGCCTATGCCTCATAATGGAACTAGACCACCAAAGAAAAGGAGAGTTTAATGGAAGTCGAAAATGTTAATGTAAAAAATTGGAAGTCATTAATTAAGCCATCTAAATTAGATGTTCAAATAAGTGATGACTTAACTCATGCAAAAATTGTAGCTGAGCCTTTAGAAAAAGGTTACGGTTTAACTTTAGGAAATTCTTTAAGAAGAATTTTGTTATCATCAATAAGAGGTGCCGCTGTAACATCTATTCAAATTGATGGAGTTTTACATGAATTCACATCAATAAAAGGTGTTAGAGAAGATGTTACTGATATCGTTTTAAACGTAAAATCTTTAGCACTAAAAAGTAATTCAGAAGGTACAAAAAAATTAATTTTAGACGCAAAAGGACCTGGAGAAATTAAAGCTTCAGATATAGCTCCAGTCGCAGATGTTGAGATTTTAAATCCTGATTTAGTTATTTGTAATCTAGATGAAAATACTACTTTTCATATGGAGATGAATATTAATACAGGTAAAGGATATGTTCCTGCAGAGCTAAATAAACCTGAAGAGCCACCACTAGGTCTTATTGCTATAGACTCACTTTATAGTCCAGTTAAAAAAGTTTCATATTCAGTAAGTACTGCTAGAGAAGGTAAAGCATTAGATTATGATAAGTTAATCATGGAAGTTGAAACTAATGGATCAATTTCTGCTGAAGACGCTGTAGCTTATTCAGCTAGAATTTTCCAAGATCAGCTTAAAATGTTTGTAAACTTTGATGAGCCAGTTGAAGCTCCTGTAAAAGAAGTTTCTACTGAACCTGAATTTAACAAAAACTTACTAAGAAAAGTAGATGAGTTAGAGTTATCAGTTAGATCAATGAACTGCTTAAAAAATGATAATATTATTTATATCGGTGACCTAGTTCAAAAATCAGAGGGTGAAATGTTAAGAACACCTAATTTTGGAAGAAAATCACTAAATGAAATTAAAGAAGTTTTAACTGGTATGTCTTTATATTTAGGAATGGAAATACCTAACTGGCCACCAGACAACATTGCAGAAATGTCTAAGAAATTGGAGGAAGCAATTTAATGAGACATGGTTTGGCAAATAAGAAGTTAAACAGAACATCGGAGCACAGAAAGGCTCTACTTAAGAATATGCTTAATTCTTTAATTAAGTATGAGCAGATTAAAACTACTTTGCCAAAAGCTAAATTTTTAAAACCTCAAGCGGATAAAATAATAACATTAGGTAAAAAAGAAACTCTACAGACAACTAAAATGTTAGTTTCTAAACTACAAGATATTAAATCAGCCAATAAAGTAAAAAAAACACTTTCTAAAAGATATCAAGATAGAAAAGGTGGTTACACAAGAATAATTAAAGCTGGATTTAGATATGGAGATAATGCTCCAATGGCAATAATTGAATTTGTTGATAGAGACGTTGAAGCTAAGAGAGTTGATAAACCAAAAAAAGACACAACTAAAGAATCTCCTAAAACGCAAGAGAAAAAACAAGCTACAGCTTAAATCTTAAATCATGAAGAAATCTTACATCGTTGATTCAACGTGTGATGATATGCGTTTGGACAGATGGTTAAGATTAAATATTGGTAAAATTCCACAAGGACTTGTTGAAAAATATTTAAGAACAGGAAAAATAAAGATTAATAGAAAGAAAGTTAAAAGTTCTTTTAAAGTAAAAACGAAAGATGAAATAAATATATTTAACATCGAATTTAAAGAAACAATTCAGCAAAAAAAAATTAAGTTTATACCATCAAAAGAAATTGTAAAATCAAATGAAGATCAAATTATTGACAACAATGATAATTTTGTTGTTTTAAACAAATCATCAGGCATATCAGTGCAAGGTGGAACTAAATCAAAAAAAAATCTAGTTGATATTTTTGCTAAAAGCGAAATTTTTGAGGGAACAAAACCATATTCTGTTCATAGATTGGATAAAGATACTTCTGGAGTTTTTATTATGGCCAAAAACAGAGAGAGCGCTCAATTGCTTACTTCTTTATTTAGACTAAGAAAAGTACACAAAACCTATTTAGCTATATGTCAAGGCGAAATTAATAAAAAATCTGGTGTATGGGATGATGATTTAATAAGGTATGACGGTGATAAAAAAATAATTGAAAAAGCAAAAACAATTTTCACAGTTATTGATAAAAATTCTGAAGCAAGTTTATTAGAATTAAAACCTATTACTGGGCGAAAGCATCAGTTAAGAAAACAATTATATGCAATTGGAAATCCTATATTTGGAGATACAAAATATAAATTATCAAATTCCAACAAAGGAATTAATAAAAATTTAATGTTACATTCATATCAAATTAAATTTAAAATTAATGACATTAAACATACTTATTCAGCATTGTTACCTGATTACTTTAAAAAACTTTTAAAATCTAAAAGACTTAGATTTTCAAATTTGAAATAAAATTTTTAATTAACACATCACTTAGATTTGAGTAATCCTGATCTAAAATATTTTTTAAATTAGTTACTCCTTTATCTGAAATACCACATGGTATAATTTTTTTATAATTTTCTAGATCATTATTTATATTTATTGCAAAACCATGATAGGCAATCCATTTGCTTACTCTGATACCTATCGCAGCAATTTTTTTTACCTCATTATTATATTTATGCCATATACCGATATTATCTTTATCTGGAAATGTTTCTATTTTATAAAATTTTAAAGTTTGAATTATTGTTTTTTCGATAATTGTTATAAATTTTCTGATATCTTTTTTTTTCCTCAAATCTAAAACAAAATAACAAATTAATTGACCTGGTCCATGGTAAGTAATTTTACCACCTCTATTTGTTTCTAATATTTTAATAGATTTATCAATAATCTCATTCTCTTTATAAGAAGTTCCTGCTGTAAAAACTTCATTATGCTCTAAAGTCCAAATTAATTCTTGCTCATTATTTTCATATAAATCCTTTAATCTTGACTCTAGTATATTAATAGCATCAAAATAATTTACTGGTTTTATTGACTTTTTGATCTCTATGTTCATTTATAATTTGTATTATCTTAATTATGTATTAATAGTGCAAATCTAAATTATAGGTAGATTTATGTCTTTAACTAAAAAAACTAAGGATAAAAAAGTTAATTTTGAATTTAACAAAGAGTATATAAGAGTTGTTACTAGCAAAATAGCTAACAATGACGCTCAATTTATTACCAATTCATTTAATGAAATGCACCCTGCTGATGCTGCAGATATTATCGAACACCTTAGCGAAGGGGATAGAGAAAGTTTAATTAAATTAAATAATTTCAATATTGATCCGGAGGTTTTTGTTGAATTGAATGAGTCTATTCAATCAGAAATTATTACCTATTTATCTTCAGAATCCATAGTAAGCATTCTAAAAGGTTTAGAGTCAGACGATGCTATATCTATATTAGAAAATGTTCCTGAAGAGGATAAAAATGCAATTCTTAGCTCTTTACCACCAAAAGATAGATTTGCTCTTCTAGAGAGCTTAAGCTATCCAGAAGATACCGCTGCCAGACTTATGCAGCGTGAATTTACAGCTATACCAAGTAATTGGTCTGTAGGTCAAACAATTGACTATTTAAGAGAAAACAAAGATTTACCAGAAGAGTTTTTAGAAATTTTTATTGTTAATGAGGATTTTAAACCAATAGGTACTGTTCCTTCATCAAGAGTTTTAACAACACCTAGAGATACTAAAATGGCAACAATTATGTCTGAATCTCAATTATTAATTCCTGTTGAAATGGATAAAGAAGAAGTTGCCAACTTATTTGAAAATTACAATTTGAATTCAGCCGCTGTAGTGGACAAAAACAACAAATTAGTTGGTATGATTATGAACGATGACGTTTTAACAGTCTTGAAAGAGGAAGCTGAAGAAGATGCTTTAAGATTAGCAGGGGTAGGAGATGAAGAAATTACCGATGGAGTTGTTAAAAAAACAAAGAGAAGATTCAATTGGCTTTTGCTTAATTTATTTACTGCCTTTCTAGCAACATGGTGTATTAGTCTATTTGGAGCAACCATTGAACAAATGGTAGTATTAGCTTTCTTGATGCCTATTGTAGCTTCAATGGGAGGAAATGCTGGAATGCAAACACTTGCAGTTACTGTAAGAACTATAGCCACAAATGATTTAACTCAAAATAATTTTTCATCTAATGTATTTAAAGAATTTTCTATTGGAATTTTAAATGGAATTATATTTGCAGCAATAAGTGCTTTTATTGTTCAGATATGGTTTCAAGATAGTATTCTTTCATTGATTATAGCAATATCAATGGTACTAACAATGATCATAGCTGGACTATTTGGTATATTAGTTCCCTTTACCTTAAAAAAAATGAATATAGACCCAGCAATTGCTTCAAGTGTTTTTGTGACGACGATTACAGATGTAATTGGTTTCGTTTCTTTTTTAGGTGTTGGAGCTTATTTTTTATAAAATTAAAGATTATCAATCAATCTGACATTATTTATATAATAAGCAATAAATAATCTAGAATTTTTATTTGTACTTGAAATTTTTAAATTTTTAATATTTCTTAGCTCTAAATAATCAATTTTAATTTTATAATTATTTTTTAATTCTTTTTTTTGAAGATTTAAAAAGCTTGTAACATTTTTCTTAATTTTAATATATTTTTTAATACCTGCAAGTTTTTCATAAATTTTTGCTGCTATGAGTAAATTAGGCTTCTTTAAAAGATAGTTTCTTGATGAAAGTGCTACATTATTTCTATCACGAATTGTTTTACAGGGAATAACCTTAATTTTATATTTTTTTTCCAATTTTTTTTTTA
The DNA here is from genome assembly GCA_003281005.1 of Pelagibacteraceae bacterium AG-349-O05. GTDB lineage: Bacteria > Pseudomonadota > Alphaproteobacteria > Pelagibacterales > Pelagibacteraceae > Pelagibacter. The sequence continues at coordinate 1,210 of QCDE01000026.1, read as the reverse complement.
CCAAATATAGTTGTTGGAAATCTTTTTCTCCCATAAATATCTTCTTAGGTTTAACAATTTGGGTTAGTTTATTCATTACATCTAAAACACCTTCAAAATGACCTTTTCTAAATTTAGCACATAAAATTTTATCTTTTTTAAGTAATGTAATTTTTGATTTTTTTTTGTCTTTGTATATGTCTTTAAATCTAGGAAGATAAACAAAATCAACTTTTTTGCTTTTTTTAAGAATTTTTAAATCTTTCTTGATATCTTGTGGATAGGACTTCAAATCTTTTTTGTTATTAAATTGTTTTGGATTAACAAAAATACTTACAATTGTTTTTTTACAAATTTTATTTGATTTATTTATTAGTGATAAATGACCTTTATGTATTCCGCCCATAGTAGGAACAAAGCCCAGGTCATTAAATGGCCTTAATGATTCAAATAATGACGTATTGTTTAATAAAATTTTCATTTGTATAAAAATATTTAATAAGTAAAACATTTAAATGATTAAACAAGCAATTATTCCTTTGGCTGGACTTGGAACTAGGTTACTACCTTTAACAAGTGTTTTTGCTAAAGAACTTCTACCAATTAATGGAAGACCTGGAATTGAATATATTCTTGATGAATGTGTTGATGCAGGTATTAAAGAGATTGTATTTATTATCTCCACTAAAAAATTAATGATTAAAAAATATTTTTATAGTGATCAGTTTTATAAAAATATTATTAAAAAAAAAAGAGATCTTAAAATAATTAATGAATATAAAAAAATACTTAAATATAAGAGTAAAATTAAGTTTGTTTTTCAAAATATTCCAAAAGGCACAGGTGATGCTGTCCTTAAAACTCAAAAATATATTAAAAATAAATATTTTTTAATGTTGTTACCTGATGATTTAATAATTAAAAAAAATTGTTCTAAGTCAATGATTAAGGTTCATAAAAAATATCAAGCTTCAGTTATGGCATCTATGAAAGTAAAAAAAAACAATGTTTCAAGATGGGGGATATATAAAATTAATAAAAAATTAGATAAAAGAAATTATGTTATTGATGGTGTTATTGAAAAGCCATCAGTAAAAAAAGCACCATCAAACAATGCTGTTATTGGAAGATATATATTGCCAAGAACTATTTTTAAAAAAATTAAATCTCTTAAACCTGGTAAAGGTAAGGAGATGCATATTACTGATGCAATACAGTTATTAATAAATGA
>QCDE01000025.1 GCA_003281005.1 Pelagibacteraceae bacterium AG-349-O05 | reverse complement strand
TAATCTTAAAATTAATTATTTTTTTATCAAAAACTTATCAACTTTATGATTTGCCGAGCGATAGAAAATTACATAGCCAACCAGTATCTTATCTAGGTGGTTTTCTTTTCTTTTTAAGTAATTTTTCTTATCTTTTGTATTACAAAACCTTATTTTTTGAGAGTCACTTTTTAGTTTATAATTTATCTCACATTTTTTCTTTATTATTTGTGTCATCATTTATATTTTTAACGGGTTTATTAGATGATAAAATTGACTTAAGTCCTTTAAAAAAAACAATTATTTTAATTATATTAATTTCTTCATCAGTTATGATTGATGATGATCTTTTGATTACAAAGTTAAATTTTGAATTAATTGAAAAGGATCTATCTCTAAAAAATTTTTCTTTGTTTTTTACAATTTTATGTATTTATATATTTATTAATGCATCAAATATGTTTGATGGTGCTGACCTACAATTAGGGTTGTATTTCTTCGTAATTATTATTTATTTATATTTTAAAAGCAATTATTTAAATATCTTTGTTCCATTAATAATTCCTTTGATTATTTTTTTATTTGCAAATTTTAAAAATATTTGCTTCATGGGAAATAATGGGTCGCACTTTTTAAGTTATATTTTATCGATATTTATAATCAAATTTTACAATTTGGGCATACTAAGTACCATAGAAGAAGTAGTAATTATTATGTTAATTCCTGGATTAGACTTGATAAGACTTTTTATTAACAGAATTTTAAATAATAAAAAATTTTTTGAGTCTGATTTAAATCATATACATCATATATTGATTAAAAGTAAAAATAAGTATTTAGTTCAGTTAATTATTTTATTATTTAACATCAGTCCTGTTGTTGTAGCAGAAGTAGTTGGTTCTTATCTAGTTGGTATAATTTTTGGGATAGCTAGTTATTTTTTACTGCTTAAAAAAGTTTGATTGAATAAGAGATTTATGGAATATTCTAATTTAACCACAGAGTCAAAAGTATCTTTTAAAAGATATACTCATACATCTAGACACATTAAATGTTCAAACTTAGTAAGTAATCTCAAGTATAAAAATTTATTAGATTTTGGTTCTGGAGACGGTAAGCTTTTTGAGTTTTTAAAAATTTATCCTCAAAAAAAATACTTTGCATACGAGCCCTATAAAAAATTGCAGAAACAATTTTTAAAAAATAACACTAAATTTAAAAATATAAAATTGATCGAAAGTAAAAAAAATTTAAAAAAAAATTTTTATGATGTTATAACTATAAATGAAGTTTTTGAACATTTACCAAATAAAAAAATTTTAGAAGTTATAAAAACATTAAAATATATTGCAAAAAGCGACTCTACTTTAATTATTTCTGTACCAATAGAAGTAGGATTAAGTTCACTAGTAAAAAATATTATTCGTATTGTTTTTAGATCTACTCATGACAGAACAACTTTAAAAAATTTAATAAGATCAATTTTTCAAAGAAAAATTATCAGAGGAAAAAAGCCTTTTATTGAATCCCATATTGGTTTTAATCATAATGATTTAAAAAAAATTTTAAATAATCATTTTTCTATAATTAAAATAACTTATAGTCCATTTGGTTTTTTAAAAAGTATTTTAAATTCACAAATTTTTTTTATATGCAAATTATAAAATTTTTCTATATTTATAGATATTAAATATTTTATTTTTCGTAGATAAGAATTATTAACTAGGTATTTTTATGAACAAAAATAAACTTTTTAATATATTTAAAAATATAATTATATTTTTATGTATCATTTATCTTTTTTATGAACTTTATAAAAATTTTAATTATATAGAGACAAAGTTTACAGAAAATAAAAACAATTTCTTTATTATTATTTTAATTAACATAATATTTCACAATTTATTATCTTTAAGAAATTTTTCACTTTATAAAATTTGTGCAAAATATATCGGCAAATTCAATGACTGGAGTCAAATTTTTTTTGAAAGTCTAATTTTTAATGTATTGATTTCTCATACCGGTTCTATTTATAGAGCAATAGAAACTAAAAAAAGGGGTTTAGAATATAAAAAATATATTGGGATATTTTACATTCTTTTCACAAGTTATATTTTAATAAATGTAATGATGATAATAATTGAGATGATGTTTCTTCAAGAAGTAAGTTTTCAATTCAAACTAAATTTATTTCTAATTTTTTTAATACTTTCTGTTTTAATTATTTATTCACCAAAAATAGTTAATATATTTATAAAGTATAATATTTTAAAACAAAAATTTCAAAAGTCTAATTTAATAAATAAAATAATTAAAAATTATGAATTAATTTATCTTTTTATTGTCACTCAATCTTTTTTAAAAAAAACTGTATTGTACTTACTAGTATATGGAATAATTATTCACTTTTTTGAACTTTACATTTTTTATTTATCATCTTTAATAATACAGTCAGATTTAGGTATTAAATCAGTTTTGATTTTATTTGGTTTAAGTTTTATACTAGACAGAATACCTTTAATCTCAAATATTCCTGGTATGAATGAAATTTTATTTGCTAGTATAAGTATACCGCTAGGTTTATTTTTTTATGAGGGATTGATTTTGAAACTAATACTAAGAATTACTGGAATTATATCTATATTCATTAATTATTTAGTTTTTTATGTTTTGAATTTGATTGGCAAAATTAAAACATAAGATGATAATTATTACTTTAACTAAAAATTCATCAAAAACAATTTTAGACACTATTAAAAGTTTAGAAAATCAAAGTTTAAAGGATATTTTTTGGATGATCTTAGACGATCAATCAACTGATAACACAATAAGTTTGATCAAAAATAGCAAAATTAAACATGAAATTATTAATATAAATACAAAAGGCCTTTTTTTTGCATATAATGTGGCTTTAAATATTTTAAGAGAAAGAAAATTAGAAGACATCATTTTCTTTTTACATTCCGATGATATAATTTATGAGAAGGAGACATTGCAAAATGTAGAAAATAAATTTAAAGAGCAAAACATCTCTTCTTTAATTGGTAACATAGTTTATTTCAGAGACAATCAATATAAATTCTTTAGAATTTGGAAATCAGATTTTTCTTTAAAACAAACTAAAATTTCAGAAAAATTGTATAAATTTTCAAAATTTTCAAAAAAAGATTTATTATTTGGGTGGTCCTTTCCACATACTTCATTTTTTTTTCATTCAAGAATTCTTCAGTATATACCAAAATATGATGATAATTTTAAAACTAGTTCAGATTATGGGTGGTCAGTTGAAATTTTGTTACAAAATAAATTTGAGATTTTTTATTTTGACCAATTTTTAATAAAAATGAAATCAGGTGGTACAAGTACAACTTTTTCAAACTTTTTAAAGCAGATAATTAGCGATTTTAAAATTATAAAAAAAATTTTTTTTAGAAACTTCCTCGACATTTTTGTTTGCTGTTTTATATTATTTTTTAAAAAATTTAGAAAAATTAAACAATTTTTTTAAGATATTTAAAAATAAATGATATAGTATAATAAAGATTTTTAATGAAATTTAGATACAAAATAAAAAAAATTTCAAATTTAAAAAATTCTTTTTTAGTAAACAGTTCTCACTTTTCAGATCTTCGAGGAAGTATATCCACTATTTTTAGCAAAGATATGCAGATGAAAATAATAAAAAAAAAATTTGATAATTCACACGATAAAGTAATGATAAGAAAAAAAAATACTTTAACAGGTATACATGGTGATAGAAAAACCTGGAAAGTATTGACCTGTTTAGAGGGAAGAATTTTAGTTGTTTTAGTTAATTGTGATAAAAAAAGTAAAAATTTTGGAAGACATTTCAAAATTAAACTTAAAGCAAAAGATTTTAAATCAATAGTTATTTCTCCAATGGTGGGTAATTCTTATTTGTGTTTAGATAAAAAAAATATTATTTATTATAAAGTTCTACATAATGGAAAGTATAATGATTTTGATAAGCAATTTACATACAAATGGAACGATAAAAAGTTTGGAGTTTCGTGGCCAATTAAAAAACCAATTTTGTCCAAAAGAGATATTTAAAATAATATGTTAAAATATTACTTACAAAAAATGTTATGGAGTTTAAATTATGATCTATCAAGATTAAATTTTAGTAACGTTGAACCAAATGATTTTTTTAATTTGTTGAAACCCATTAAGCTGAACAATTTAGAATTACAACGTTATGGAAATCAATATGGAGATGGAGGATATATTTTACCTAATGATTTACAAAATATTGAGTATTTATTTTCATTAGGAGTTGGTACTCAATATAGCTTTGAGGAAGATATGAACAACAGGAATATAAAATGTTTTTTAGCTGATTATTCCGTTGAAACAAGTAGTTTTGAAAATTCAAATTTAAACTTTTATAAAAAATACATCAAAGCCTATAATTCAAAAAACAGTTTAAGGTTTGAGGATTGGAAGGATCAATGTTTAAAGTCAGATAAACGAGGAGAGTTTATAATTCAAGTAGATATAGAAGGAGATGAATACCAGGTTTTGCTTTCAATTAATAACGACACATTCGAACGAACAAAGTATTTAATTATTGAATATCATTTTCTTACAAAAATTTTTGATTTAAAAATTGGCAATTTAATTATGTCAGCACTTAAGAGAGTTTCAGAAAAGTTCTACCCAATGCATTTAAGTATTAACAACACGTCCTCAATTTTGAATAAGCATAATGTGAATATTCCTCATACACTTGAAGTATCTTACATTAACAAAAAATATGTAAATAATTTTGAGTTTTTAAAAGACCCAAATCACCATTTGAATAGGCCAAATATTTCTAACAGAGACACAATAGAAGTCCCAAGAGAATTTTTTTCTTAATTTCAAAATTAAGAAATTTTCAAAAGTCTAAATTTTATATTGTTTATGTAAATTTAATTAAATATTATTAGTTTTGAATAATTAAAATTATAAAGATTTGTTTCTAAAAATGAAAAAAAATATAATTGTTGTTACTGGTGGTGCTGGTTTCATTGGCTCACACATGATTGAATTATTGATCAAGAAAACAAAATTTTCAATTATAAGTATTGATAATTATTCATCAGGTACAAAAAAAAATCATATAAAAAACAAAAGAATAATATACTTAAACGCAAATACAAAAAAAATTACATCTGTATTAAACTTAAAAAAGTATAAAATTAATGCAATTTTTCACTTTGGTGAATTTTCAAGAATTTATCAAAGCTTTCTTAAAATGAGTGAGTGTATTGACTCAAATACAGTTGGAACAAATGAAGTAATAAATTTTTGTTTATCAAATGATATAAAATTAATTTACTCAGCAACATCTGCAAGTATAGGAAATAGAGGAAAGGATAAAAATTTATCACCATATGCATTCACAAAAGCTAAAAACTTAGAAATGTTAGATAATTTGAAAAGATGGTTTAAATTTAAGTTTGAAATTATTTATTTTTATAATGTATATGGTCCTAGACAGATAAGCTCAGGTAGTATGGCTACAGTTCTAGGCATTTTTGAAGGTCAATATAAAAATAAAAAACCATTAACGGTTGTTAAGCCTGGAACACAATCTCGAAGATTTACACACATAAGTGACACAGTAAATGTTTGTTATTTGGCTTGGAAAATAAATAAACTTAGACACTATAGTATTTCAAATAAAAAAAGTTATTCAATAATTCAAGTTGCAAAAATGTTTAATTCCAAAATAAAAATGCTCCCACCTAGAAGAGGGGAAAGATATTCATCCGCTTTAACTGATATGAATTTATCTAATAAGGTCTATAAAATATTTGGAAAGATTAATTTAAAGGATTATATAAAAAGTATTATTAAAAATACCTAAAAAAAGTACTATTTCATGGTTTACAATGCCTATTAAAAAGGTATAAATCAACCGCCGGTAATTATTGCGAAGGTGTCATACCCGATCCCATTTCGAACTCGGAAGTCAAGCCCTTCAGCGCCGATGGTACTTTGTCTTAAGGCATGGGAGAGTAGGACGTTGCCGGCATAAAAAATTATTTATGAAAATAAAAAGTTCACTAAAATCTATTAAAAAAAGAGATTTAAACTCCAAACTCGTAAGAAGAAGAGGACGAGTTTATGTGATTAATAAAACTAACCCAAAATTTAAAGCAAGACAAAAATAGTTTTTTATGGACAATGATAACCATAAAAATACCTGGAATAATTTTACAAAATTTGTGTTGTGGGGAACTGTCGCTGTAATCTCTGTTTTAGTTTTAATGGCGATTTTCTTATTATAAAGTTTTTATATGAGAATCGGTTCGATTAAAGAAAACCAAAATTTAGAGAAAAGAATAGCTATAACGCCTGAGTTAGTTAAAAAGTATATCACTCTTGGATTTGAAGTATGCTTAATTGAAAATTATGGATCACACCTTGGTATCAAAGATGAGCATTATAAAGATATGGGTGTTAAAATTTCAAATGATGAGACAGCAATTTTAAATTCTTCAGACATAATTGTTCAGCTTGGAATGCTTTCTGATGAAAAAACTTTAAAGCTCAAAGAAAATCAAACATTGATTGGAGTTTTCGATCCATACAAAAATAAGGAGCAATTAGAAAACATAGCTAAAAAAAAAATTAATATTTTTTCATTAGAATTGCTGCCTAGAATCACTAGGGCACAATCTATGGATATATTGTCTTCGCAAGCAAATCTTGCTGGTTATAAAGCGGTTATAGAATCTTTTGCAAATTTTGAAAAAGCTATACCAATGATGATGACAGCAGCAGGCACAGTTCCAGCTGCAAAGGTTTTAGTTGTTGGCGCTGGTGTTGCTGGGTTACAAGCAATTGCTACAGCAAAGAGAATGGGTGCAATAGTTTTTGCTACCGATGTAAGAATGGCATCAAAAGAACAGGTTGAAAGTTTAGGTGGAAAATTTTTAACTGTTGAGGGTTCAGAAAATTTAGAAACAGAGGGTGGTTATGCAAAAGAAGCTTCAGATGATTTTAAACAAAAACAAGAAGAGCTTTTATCCGAAACTTTAAAAAAAATTGATATAGTAATTTGTACTGCCCTGATCCCAGGCAAAAAAGCTCCCATGATAATTAAAGATAATATGTTTGAAAACATGCAGGCAGGGTCAGTAATTTATGATCTAGCAGCAATTCAAGGAGGAAACACTGCATTTACACAAGTGGATAAAATTATTGAGAAAAATGGAATAAAAATAATGGGAGAGAGCAACATTTTAAATAAGTTGCCTATTTCTGCTTCAAACTTGTATGCTAAAAATGTTTTTAATTTTGTGGATAATTTAATAGACAAAGAAAATAAAACAATAAGTATTAATCTTGAGGATGAGATTATACAAAAGACATTAATAAAGTAAATTATGGAAATAGATCCTTTAATATTTAGATTGAGTATATTCATACTTTCAATTTTTGTTGGATATTATGTTGTATGGAGTGTTACACCATCTTTGCATACACCCCTGATGTCTGTTACTAATGCAATCTCTTCTGTAATTATTGTTGGAGCTATAATTGCAGGTTTATCAGGAAATTCTGATAGTGTTTTTAACACATCAAGTGTTTTTGGTTTTTTGGCTATTGCTTTAGCGGCCATCAATATTTTTGGGGGATTTCTTGTAACTCAAAGAATGTTAGCAATGTATAAAAAAAAGAAAAAGGATAAAAAATAATGATATCTGCAAATTTATCGGCGCTTTTTTATTTAGTTTCAGGAGTACTGTTCATTCTTGCTTTAAGAGGTTTGTCTTCACCTGAAACTTCTAGACAAGGAAATTTGTTTGGTATTTTAGGAATGTTTATTGCCATTACGGTAACTTTCTTATCAACTGGTAGTTTTGCTGCTGGATTTATTTTTGTGTTAACATTTATTTTAGTTGGTGGATCAATTGGAGCTTTTATAGCTTACAGAATTCCAATGACAGCTATGCCTGAATTAGTAGCAGGTTTTCATAGTCTTGTTGGACTTGCTGCAGTCTTTGTCGCAATTTCTGCTTTTCTAAATCCTGAAGCATTTAATCTAGGTACACCGGGTAACATAAAACTTGGTAGTTTAATTGAAATGTCTATTGGAGCAGCTGTTGGAGCTATAACATTCTCAGGTTCGGTAATAGCTTTCTTGAAACTACAAGGAATAATGTCTGGATCTCCAATTATTTTTAAAGGACAACATCCCTTAAACGCAATTATATTGATATCAATAATAGTATTAATCTATTTATTGTGCTCATCACAATCTTCTAATTTATTTTGGATATTATTAGCAATTTCATTTTTAATAGGATTTCTTTTAATTATACCTATTGGTGGAGCAGATATGCCTGTCGTAATTTCTATGCTGAATTCATATTCTGGGTGGGCAGCTGCTGGGATCGGTTTTACTTTAGAAAATACAGCGTTAATAATTACAGGTGCGCTTGTTGGATCATCGGGTGCAATTTTATCTTACATAATGTGTAAAGGAATGAATCGTTCATTCTTTAATGTTATATTAGGAGGATTTGGAGCTACGGAAGATGCTACGAATAGCTCTAGTAAAGAACAAAGACCTGTTAAAAGTGGTAATGCAGACGATGCAGCATTTTTAATGAAAAATGCTTCATCAGTTATAATTGTTCCAGGTTATGGAATGGCTGTCGCTCAAGCTCAACACGCACTTAGAGAAATGGTAGATACACTCAAGAAAAATGATATTAAAGTGTCTTATGCTATTCATCCCGTAGCAGGAAGAATGCCAGGACATATGAATGTTTTGTTAGCAGAGGCAAATGTCCCTTATGATGAAGTATTTGAATTGGAAGAGATTAACAATGATTTTGCTAACGCAGATGTAGCCTTTGTGATAGGTGCTAACGATGTAACGAATCCTGTAGCAAAAACTGATCCACAAAGCCCAATTTATGGTATGCCAGTTCTAGATGTTGAAAAATGTAAATCTGTTCTTTTTGTTAAGAGAAGTTTATCGCCTGGTTATGCTGGAATTGACAATGATTTATTCTATAAAGAAAATACATTAATGTTATTTGCTGATGCTAAAAAAATGACAGAAGACATTACCAAAAATTTATAAAATTTAATGAGTACAAAAATATTT
>QCDE01000024.1 GCA_003281005.1 Pelagibacteraceae bacterium AG-349-O05 | reverse complement strand
TAGAAAGTTGCCATAAAAGGTTTTTTTGATTTTGATAAATAATTTTTAAATTCAGCTCTTGAATTTAAAAACATAGGAGTTTGAACAATATTCCAGTGTATTTTTTCTTTTTTTAAAAATTGTGAAATTTTTTTTTCAAAAAATTTATCTTCTACTTCAAAACTTGAAATTTCTTTTACTTTTTTTTGTGTAATTATTTTTTTTAATTTTTTTAAATAATCATCATTAAATTCTTTGTCTTCAATTTTAAAATAATCTAATTTAAATTTATTTTTTCTTAACCGATCAGCATAAGAACGCATTGAAGATAAAAATAATAAAATTTTTTGTTTATGATGCTTTTCATAAGTGCATAAACCCTTATCTTCAGCCATAAAAAATAGGTGGTCTTTTTTGAAGCGGTCTAGGTATTTTATTGGAAATAATTGATTACCAAGTATAAAAAATAACTTCATAATTAAATATAACTAATAAAATTTTTTATGTCAGAAAAATATGTAATTTTTGGTGCGACAGGTTCTATTGGATCAAGTTTAGCGGAACAATTAAAAAACTGTGGAAACAATATTCATTTAGTTGGAAGAAATGAAAGTGAACTTAGTTCTATTTCTGGAAAACTTGGATGCTCACATACCGTTGCAGATGTTTTAGAGGATGGGTTTATAGAAAAAGTTAAATCAGATATTTCTGAAATAAAAGGCCTAGCTTATTGCGTGGGTTCAATTGATTTAAAACCATTAAGAATGGTGAATGAACAAGACTTTCAAAAATGCATGAAACTTAATCTTTATTCTGCTGTTGAAGCTATTAAAGGATTCCAAGAAAGTTTAAAAAAAAATAAAGGTTCGATAGTATTGTTTTCAACCGTTGCTGCTCAAAGAGGTTTTACTAACCATGCAATCATAGCCTCAGCAAAAGCTGCTGTTGAAGGATTGACGGTTTCTCTTGCAGCAGAATTTGCTCCGAACATAAGAGTAAATTGTGTGGCACCAAGTTTAACAAAATCTAAAATAGCAGAACCAATGTTAAAAAATACTGCTATAGCCGAAGGTATTGCAAAAGCACATCCCCTAAAAAGATTAGGCGAAGGTAAAGACTCTGCCGCTCTTGCTAAATTCTTACTAACAGAAGATAGTTCTTGGGTTACAGGCCAAATAATTGCTGTAGATGGTGGTAGGTCTAAACTTTCATAAAGTGATCAAATATTTTTTTTCTATAATTTTCTTATTATTATTTTCATCAAAAAGTTTTTCTGAAAATTTTACTTTTAAAAAGTTGACTAATTTAAGTGACCCATGGGGATCATCTTTCATAAATGATGAAGAGCTTATTATCACTGAAAAAACTGGAAAAATAAAAATAATAAATATTATCTCTGAAAAAGTTTATGAAGTTGAACATAACTTAAATTATTTTGTACATGGACAAGGAGGTTTGTTAGATATTATTTACCAAGATAATTACTTATGGATTTCTTATTCAGAAAATAGAGGAGATTGGAAAACAAGTACCTCAATTGCAAGGGCTAAATTAAATAAAAAAAATTTGGATTTCAAAAATATATTTCAAGCTGAACCACCAATAGAATCTGGTTATCATTTTGGTTCAAGATTAGCTATAAAGGATAATTATCTTTTTGCATCTGCTGGAGAAAGAGGTGGAGGCATGATTGCTCAAGATCCAACAAACCATCCCGGAAGTATTATCAGAATTCATTTAGATGGTAGTATTCCAAAAGATAACCCTAAGTTTGAAGGAAAGCCAAATTGGTTACCAGAAATTTATCAAATTGGTGTTCGTAATCCTCAAGGTCTAACCTATTCCTCTATTGATGGAAAAATTTATGCAAGCAACCATGGTGCAAAAGGTGGTGATTGGTTTGGTGAAGTAAAAAAGGGACAGAATTATGGTTGGAAAATTTTAGGTTGGGGTGGAACAAATTATTCAGGGTCAAAGATCGGACCTAAATGGAAACCAGGATTTACCAAAGCAATCCAATACTGGGTACCTTCAATAGCTGCAAGTGCCATAACTATTTATAATGGAAAAGAATTTAATGAATGGAATGGCGAAGCACTTATTACTTCTTTAAAAGATAAATCAATGAGAAAATTAAACTTTCAAAATTTGTCTAATATTAAAGAAACAATTATTTTCAAAGATAAAATTGGGAGAATAAGAGATATACAAGTTCACCCTATTAATGGAAAAATATATTTTCTAGGGGGAAATAGCTTATGGTTGATGGAGAAAAAAAAATAGTATGAAAGAAAGACCATATCATCATTTACCTAATGGCACTTTCAGAAATCCAAAAGGGTCTCCAGTAATAATATCTAGGTCAGGAAAATTTTCTTATAGAATTTTTAGTAAATTGAGAAAAAAAGTTGATTTAACTTATCCAAAGGAACATGTGATTGAAAAAGAAAAAGTATTAGCTGATTTAGAAAAATATAAAGATAATGATTATATTGCTTGGATAGGTCATGCCACATATCTTATAAAATTAGGTGGAACTACAATTATAACAGATCCTGTATTTTCAAAGAACGCTGGACCACTAATCTTTGGTCCAAAAAGATTTACTAATCCTGCAATAAAATTAAATGAGATACCTAAAACGGATATATTTTTACTCACTCATAATCATTACGATCATCAGGACATGTCAACAATTAGAAATTTTCCTTTTAAGAGTGCAAAAGTATTAACACCACTAAACCTCGGTAAATATTTTAAAGGATATAAAGATGTACACGAAATGGATTGGTATGATCAAATAATTATAAATGAGGATTTGAAAATTTCTTTACTTCCTGCAGTTCATTGGTCAAAGAGAAGTTTAACAGACACTAATAAAACTTTGTGGGGTAATTTTCTTATAGAATATAAAAATAAAAAAATTTTATTCGCATGTGACACTGGATATGGGGAAGTCTACAAAGAACTAGGTGAAAAATATGGTCCTATAGATCTGACAATGATTAATATTGGGGCTTATAATTTCAAACCAATGTTTGATAAAACTATTTATCATACTACACCAGAAGAAGCCTTGAATGTTGCACAAGACCTAAAAAGTAAAAAAGTATTAGGAATGCATTGGGGAACATTTGTTTTGTCATTGGAGCCAATTATGGAACCCCCAATTAGATTTAAAGATAGTGCTGAAAAATATGGTTTTAATAAAGAAGATGCAATTATTTTTAAAATTGGAGAAGTTAGTCCTCTAGATAAATTGTTATAGAGTTAAATACTTAATTGCAAAAAATATAGTCCCTATAGAAGCAATAGTAGAGACAAAAATTGCTTTAATTATATTTTCGGGACTTACATTATAAGCGGCACATAAAACTATAGAAGTAACTCCGCAAGGTGCAACACTCACAAAGAAAGCACCTGGTATTTCAGCTGGTAATCCTGCATTAAATAACAATAATCCAATTAACAATAAAATTATCGGGGAAATGACTAATTTTAAAACTGAAATAGAAACGGATAATTTGTTAATTACATTTTTAGTATAAAATGAAAGAGTTATGCCAATTGCAAACAATCCAACTGGTGAAACACATGCTGCAAGTTTAGACAAAGTGTATTCAATCGGTGTTTGATCAATATTTAAATTTAATAATAAAAATAATAAACCTATAATTATTGAAAGAATAAATGGGTTTAAAAATAAATTTTTAATAAAATTAATTAAATTTACATTTTTTTTTGTAGATAATTCTAGAAAAAAAGCAATTACAGATAATAAAATTATCCCATCCATTAATATGATACTTGCAACTTGTGTAATTACATCTTGTTGAAAATATATTTCTGTTATTGGCAAAAGCAAAGTCACATGGTTTGATAATGCAACTGTTAAAGCCCAAATAATTGACTCTGGGATTGATCTTTTAAAATATTTTGAAGTAATTAAGTAAGCGATAATTCCACATATCGATTGCATAATTAAATAAGAGAAAATTTGTTTGAAATCTACTTGTCCAATTTCATTTTGTGCTATTAGCTTAATGATCAATGCGGGGACCGCAATATAGAACAAGAAAAGATTTAAAATTTTAGCATGACTAAGGTCTAAGACTTTTAACTTACCAAATACAAACCCTAAAAAAGTAATAAATATAAATGGAGTTAGTCCTAAAAAAATTGTGAACATAAATTATTTGATTGTTATTCTATGCATTATTCTATTTCCTTTAAAAGGTGTTGCTTGATGAAGCATAGATCTGTTATCCCATATAGCCAATTGATTTTTTTCCCAAGGCAATGAAAATTGAAACCTCTTCTTAATTTGATGCTTAAATAAAAATTTTTTTAACTTTTCTTGATTTTTTATCTTAGAACTAAAACCAACAAAGTGTCCTGGACTACAATAAATCGAATGATTTGCACTGATTTTTCTAATTATTTTATGTGAAGATTTAAGTTCTTTAATATTTTTTCCTTTTTCTTTTACTCTTTCTTTTGTTGTAACCGAAATTGGACCTTCAGAGGAATATTTAGCTTTAATATTTTTAAATTTTCTTTTTATTGAATTTGGTAATTCTTTATAAGCAAGATATTGAGAACAAAATTCTGTATTAGCTTTTCCTTTTTTTGGCACAAGTTTAGAAAGCAACATTGTAAATCTTGGTGGCTTTTTTGTATAAATTGAATCGGTATGAAACTGTTCACCAAAACTTGGTCCTTTATCAGTTGATTTTCTTTGCACTACTGTAATTTGAGGAAATTTTTTATTTAAACCTTTTAGTCTTGGATAATTGGCTAAATTTCCGAAATATTTTGCAAACTTAATGTAAAGTTTAGAAGTTAATTTTTGTTCCTTAAAATATAACATTCCATATTTATTCAGTGCTTTCTTAATTTTTAAAATATCTTTATTCGTAATGTCTATTAAATTTACAATTATTTCAGCTCCAATATTTTTTTTATTTGGAATTATCTTTAACATTTTTTAAAAAAAATTTTTTTAGGTGATTTATAGTTTGTTTAGGACTTTCCTCTGGAATAAAATGATCAGAATTAATTTCTGAACCATAAATTTTTTTAATTGTATATTTTTGCCAAATTTTAATCGAATTAAATTGCTTTCCTACTACTCCTTTTTTTCCCCACAAAACTTGGATAGGAATATTTAATTTTTTATTTCTATCTTTTTTATCGTGCTTTAAGTCTATAGTGGCCGCAGCTCTATAATCTTCACATGTTGCATGAATTCTTTTACTTTGTTTAAAGGCTCTAAAATATTCATCTTCAACTCTTCCAATCGCACGTTTAGATGACCTATTAAACCGACTAAGTAACCATCTTTTAGGGTCTGCCATTATCATTTTCTCTGGTAAAGGTGCGGGCTGTATTAAATAAAACCAATGAAAATATCCTTTTGCAAATTTCATATCTGTATGCTCGTACATATCTAGAGTTGGACAAATATCTAATACACTTAAAGCCATAATTTTATTTCTATAATCTCTTGCCATTCTGTGTGCAACTCTTCCGCCCCTATCATGTCCAGCAACAAAAAATTTTTTAAAATTTAATTTATTCATTAACTGAACCATATCTTTAGCCATTTCTCTTTTTGAATAATTTTTATGATTAATTCCACCAGATAAAACAAAGCTATCTCCATATCCTCTCAGATCAGCAACAATTACTGTAAAATATTTACTAAGCTCTGGGGCAGTTTTATGCCACATTAAATGTGATTGTGGATATCCGTGAAGTAGCAATAATGGAGGACCGTTTCCTTTAAATCGACAAAATATTTTACCCTTGTTTACTTTAACAAATTTTTTTTTAAAACTCTTGAACATGATTAAACTATTTAATTATTTAATAGTTTGTTTTTGGCCTTTTCAAATTCCTCTTGAGAAATAATTCCTTTTTCTTTTAAATCATTCAATTTAGTAAGTTCATCACTTAAATTGCTACTTTGTTCGGCAGAAGTCTCGCTTGTATCCCCACTTTCATTTTCAGCTTCCTCTTTCTCAGCTCTATTAGCTTCTTTAGATTTAAATCCATTCATAATTGCCATTCCACCTAAGTATAAAACATAAGCCATAATAGGAATGACCAATCCAAAAAAAATTATTTTTTCCATAATTTAATCTTCATCTTCTTCACGCCAGTTTTTTTCATACATTAAATATGCAGCGTATATTACTGATACTGTGCCTACAATCATACCATAATCAAAACCAGTTTGCTTGTCATGCAAATACCAACCTAGCTGGGTTGCTCCAATAGGTGGAACAGTAAGAAGCAAAAAAATTATACCAAATCTGTACGGTCGCTTAGGTTTTTTCATCCTAATAAATTAACAGATTACAGCTTATGGTTTAATTATTAAATTTGCGATCTTTTGAAACAGTCGATCGTATTTTTAAGCAAACAAGCAATGGTCATAGGGCCTACACCGCCAGGAACTGGGGTAAGTGCTTTTGCATTTTTTGAAACTTCATCAAAATGAACATCACCAACTATACCATTGTCAGTTTTATTTATACCAACATCAATAACAATAGCATCTTTCTTAACCCAATCTCCTCTAACAAGTTCGGGTATACCTACAGCTGCAACAATTATATCTGCCTCTAAACATTCAGCTTTTAAATCTTTAGTTTTTGAATGAGTTATAGTTACAGTGCAATTTTCCTTTAAAAGAAGTTGTGTCATTGGTTTACCATTTAAATTTGATCTACCCACAACCACAGCTTTTTTACCACTTAAATTAGGTTCAATTTTTTTTATCAACAAATAACATCCAAGCGGAGTACAAGGTACCGAACTTTCATAACCAGATGAAAGATTGCCTACATTCATTGGATGAAATCCATCTACGTCTTTTGAGGGATCAATAGCTTCTATAACCTTCTGCTTATCAATGTGCTTAGGTAAAGGAAGTTGAACTAAAATTCCTGAAACAGTTTCGTCACTATTTAATTCTTGTATTTTTTCTAAAACAGTTTTTTCTTCAACTGAGTCTGGATATTTAATGACTTCAGATTTTAATCCTACCTCATTTGCTGACTTTTCTTTATTTCTTACGTAAATCTGACTAGGTGTTAAATCACCAATCAGTATAACTGTTAAACCTGGCACTTTATTAAGTTTTGATTTTAACTCTGCAACTTCTTCCTTTAACTCTGCTCTTAATTCTGCAGCTGCTTTTTTTCCATCAATTAAAATCATATTTTTCTCTTAAAAAATCATTGGTGCAATGTACAGCTTCATACACATTTCGATAAACCAAATCAATAAAAGAAGAATGATTGGAGAAATATCTAGTGAACCTAAATTTGGCAAAAAACGTCTAATTTTATTCAGGAATGGCTCGGTTAATTTGTAACTCAACTCTAAAATTGCATACACAAACCTATTTTGAGTATTAAGAACGTTAAAAGCTATTAACCAACTTACAATAACATTGGCTATTACAACGTAAGAATACAATTTTAAAATTTGTAAAACTAAATAAAAAATAGCTATCATTTTTTCTCAACGTAAATCGACTGACTTGGGAAAGCAAATGAAGCACCATTTTTTTCTACAATTTCCTTTATCGCAATTGCTAATCTTTCTTTTACATCAAGCCAATTATTCCAACTTCCTGTTTTTGTAAAGCATCTTACATACATATCTATTGAACTATCAGAAAATTTATCAACTCTTACCGCAACACCAATTGAGGTATTATAATCTTCGCTTGAATTAATATGACTTTCGATTTCATCCCTAATTTTTTTTAACTGATCTACCGTAGTGTCGTATTGAAGTGTAATAATCCAACTGATTAACCAATTTGAAGTTTCACTTACATTTACAACTGCGTTTTCGGCAAATTGAAAATTTGGAATAATAGCAAGAGATTTGTCAAACTTTCTAATTGTTGTTGATCTAAATCCAATCTTTTCTACTACACCTTCAATAATACCCTCGACAGCTATCCAGTCTCCAATTTTAAATCTCTTTTCAACTAAAACTAAAATTCCTGATATTAAATTTTTGAATAAATCTTGTGCCCCTAATGCTACAGCAACACCAAACAATCCTAGACCTGCAATGATTGGACCTATTTTAATTCCCCACAATTCTAAAACTGCCGCTAAACCTAAAATAAAAATTAAAATTTTTAGTGATTTAATTATCCAGCCAATAAGTTCTCTTGTTAACAATTTGTCTAAACCACTAAGTATGTATGAGATTGGTTCTATGATTTGGTGAATTACCCAAAAAATTAAAATAGTGATCAACGTTCTATTAATTGTATCTACCACTTCTCTTCCTTCTAGTGAGAAAGTCATGTAGTAGCTTGCAATAAAAAATCCTAATACAATTGGTAAAAATCTTGCTGGACCTACAAGTGATTGAACAAAAGTATCATCTAATTTATTCGTTGTTCTTTTCGAGATAATTTCTAATTTTTTAATAACTAATTTGCTTATTAGACCTCTAAAAATTAAGAATAGTAAAAATATTCCAATACCAATTAAGATTTGAAAAATATCAACACCAAGAATTCCTTTATTCCATACTGATAAAAATATCTCCGAAAAATTATTAATTAATTCCATTTTTAAATTTTATATAACAAAAACTCTTCTTCTCCAGGGTTAAAAAGAAAAATCTTTTTCCATTTGATTTCGTTAAGTATTGACGAGGTTTTTTCGCCTATACACATTAAATTTGTATTCATCCATAAATTTTCGGTTTGGTAAATCTTTATGAAATTTAAGAAACTTGACGCACTATTTTGAGAGTAAACATAGACCATATCAGGCATATTTAATTTTAATTCATTAACAAATTTCTCATCAAATTTTTGATTATGATCCACTCTATAATTAATAATTCTTTTTACCTTAAAACCTTCGCTTAATAACTGTTGATCTAAATCAACCGATATTATTTCACCACTAACATAAAGTAATTCTTTATTTTTGGACTCAAAACTTTGTATAATTAACTCCTTTAAGTTTGTAACATTTCCTTCAGCCGCAATTGTATTTAGAAAACCAACACTTCTTGCTTTGTTTTCTGTAGCGTTTCCAACACAAAAGCATTTAATATTCTTATCTAATTTTACAGTGTTTAAAAATTTTACTGCATTTGCACTAGTAAAAACAATTCCACCATATTCAGAAAAGTTAATTTCTTCATAATAAACCTTTTCAATTCTTATTAATGGAAGATGAGAAACTTGATGTCCTAATGATTGAAATTTTAATATCATTTCAGAGCAATCCTCCAGTGGTCTAGTTAATAAAATATGCATATTATCTTTTATATGAATTATTTGATTTTGTTTTTAAAAGTATTCCAACTTCTTTACCAAGTTCTTTAAATTGATTCAAATTACCAACTTTTTTTTCATAAAACCTTTGTTTGCCATCTAAAGAAAAAAGTTCAGCCTCCACTATAATCTTGTCTCCATCAACCACTGAATGAGCTCCAATTGCTGTTTCACAATCTCCATCTAAAACTTTTAAAATGTTTCTCTCAAGGTGAGCTCTTTTGTATGTTTCCTCATGGTTAATTTTATTTAAAATAGAAATTGTCTCATCATCATTCTCTCTGCACTGTAGAGCAATTACACCTTGTCCTGCACTAGGAATTATTTCTTCAGCAGAAAAAATTTCGGAGATTTCATTTTCAAATCTTAAAAATTTTATACCTGCATAAGATAATATAATTGCATCATACATTCCTTCATTTAATTTTCTAATTCTAGTATCTACATTTCCTCTAATTAATTTGCAGTTTAAATCTTGTCTAAATTTTTTTATTTGAAATTCTCTTCTATATGATGAGGTTCCAACAATTGACTTTTCATCTAAGTCTTTAAGTTTCTTTTTATCCCTTGTAATTAAAATTTCCCTAGGGTCATTTCTTTCAAGAAAAGAATCTGTCCTTAATCCTTCTGTCTCATTCGCAGGCATATCTTTGAGCGCATGAACTGCAATATCAATATTTTTTAATTGAAGTTCTTTTTCAATATTGCTTGAAAACAAACCTTTACCACCAAGCTCAGATAATCTTATATCCTGTACTTCATCACCTTTAGTTGTAATTGATTTAATTAAAATATCTTCATTACCAAGGTCGGTATTTTCAATAATCTTATCTTTAGCTTGTTGAGCATAAAGTAAGGCAAGCCTGCTACCCCTTGATCCAATTATTATTTTTTTTCTCATAAAAAATTATTTCTTACTTGTATAAAGATTGTACAATTATTAAAAACTATTTGAATGAGCAAAAAACCCTTAATTCTTGGAATAGAGTCTAGTTGTGATGAGACAGCAGCTTCTTTAATAACTGAAAATGAAGAAGGATTCCCAGTAGTTTTATCCAACATTGTTTCTAGCCAAGTGGAGGTTCATAAGGAGTTTGGTGGTGTAGTTCCTGAACTAGCAGCACGTTCACACATTGAAAAAATTGATTGGATTGTCAAAAAAGCTATTGATGAAAGTGGAAGAAAAATTGAAGAAATAGATGCGGTTGCTTCTACCGCTGGTCCTGGATTAATTGTTTGTTTATCAGTTGGGTTAAGTTTTGGTAAAGCTTTCGCAACAGCAATGAATAAACCTTTTATTGCTGTTAATCATCTAGAAGGACATGCTTTAAGTCCAAAACTAAATACAAATTTAAATTATCCATATTTACTTCTTTTAATTTCAGGTGGGCACTCACAATATTTAAGTGTTCAGAACCTTGGTAAATATAAAAGATTAGGAACAACTATTGATGATGCATTAGGTGAGGCGTTTGACAAAACGGCAAAGCTTTTAGGAATAGAATTTCCAGGAGGACCTCAAATAGAAATTTTAGCTAAAAAAGGTAATCCAGAGAAATATGATTTACCAAAACCAATTTTCAGCAAAGGAGGATGTAATCTTTCTTTTGCAGGTCTAAAAACTGCCGTATTGAAAATAAGCAAAACAATTAAATCAGAACAAGATAAATATGATCTTGCAGCATCTTTTCAAAAAACAATTGAGGAAATTTTATATAAAAAAACAAAGATTGCTTTTACCGAATTTGAAAAAATAAATGAATTAAATGAAAAAATTTTCGTTGTTGCTGGTGGAGTTGCAGCAAATAAAAAAATTAGGTCTATGTTAATTAATCTATGTGAAGAAAAAAATTATAAAAGTATTTTTCCTCCTATAGAGTTTTGTGGAGATAATGCGGCAATGATTGCAATGGTAGGTTTGGAAAAATTTAAAATAAATCAATTTGATAATTTAGATTATCCAGCAAAACCTAGATGGCCTTTAGATGAAGATGCAGCTTTTCTAAAAGGTGCTGGAGTTCAATTGTGATGAAATATTGGTTGATGAAATCTGAACCAGATGTTTGGTCAATTGACCAACAAAAAAAAGCTGGAAGCAAAGGTGCACCTTGGGATGGTGTTAGAAATTATCAAGCTGCAAAAAATTTAAAAAGTATGAGAGAAGGAGATCTATGTTTTTTTTATCATTCAAACATAGGAAAAGAAATAGTTGGAATAGTAAAAGTTATTAAAGAATCGTATATAGACAAAACAGACAAAACAGGGAGATTTGTTGCCGTTACTGTTCAATTTAAGTCTAAATTTTCAAAACCTATAACGCTGGAAAGTATTAAAAAAAATAAGGATTTAAGCCATTTAGCTCTGATAAAGCAAAGTAGGCTTTCAGTAATGCCTGTTGATTATAAAAGCTGGAAAATTATAAATA
>QCDE01000023.1 GCA_003281005.1 Pelagibacteraceae bacterium AG-349-O05 | reverse complement strand
TTTTCCTCATTTAATTTTCTCTGTTTTAGTGGAAATGAAATATTTTCATAAACACTCAAATGGGGGTAATTGATAAATTGCTGATAAACCATAGCAACATTTCTTTCCCATACTGGCACTTTGCTAAAATTTTTATCTTCAAAATTTATATTTCCACTATCCGGATTTAATAAACCAGCTATTGTTTTTAATAGTGTTGTTTTGCCAGACAATGTACGTCCAAGAATAGTATAAAGTCTCCCTTTTTCGAAATTAAAAGAAACATCATTAAGATGGTACTGATCATCAGGTTTGTAAGTTAAATTTTTTGCAACCAGATTCATTATTTTAAGGCTCCTGATAAATTTCCTTTAGACAAATATCTTTCAACCACAAAAGCGACTATTATAAGTGGAGCCACAGATATTAAGGCAGATGCAGATAAACTCCACCAAGGCGTAATAGAAGAATTTAGAGCTACCACTTTAACTGGTAATAATTGTACTTCAGTAAAAGTTAAGATAAAAGCAAAAAAGAAGTCAATCCAACCAAATATTATACAAAACATACCAGCAACAATTAACCCAGGGATGGAGTTTGGTAAAACTACTTTATAAAAGGCTTGATAAGGATTACATCCATCAATCAGTGCAGTTTCATCTAACTCTTTTGGAACTCGGTTAAAAAAATCTACCATGATCCAAACTGCAATAGGCATTAAAAGAACTATATAAACTACTACTAGTCCTATCAAACTATCTAATAATCCTATTGTGCTTAAAAATATAAAGAAGGGAATTGATAAAACAATGGGCGGCATTATTCTTTGCGATATAAAGAAGAAAGTAATATCGTTATTTCTGACAAAACCAGCTTTAAAAGTAAACCTTGATAAAGCATAAGCTGCTAAAGTTCCTAAAACTATGCTTATTAAACTTGCTGTACAGGTTACAAAAAGACTATTAAAGTAAGGTTCAACAATATCCACCCCACCTCTTGCAGGTGATTTAACTAATACACGCCATCCTTCAAGTGTTGGTTCAAAATCTAACCAGGGGATGTAAGTAACCTTACTGTTTACTGACTGGAAATCTTTAAAAGAGGTAGAGATAGCCCACAGAAAAGGAGCTACAATAAAAACTGTCCAGAGAATAATAAAAGTATATTTTAAAAATTTGTATAGTTTTTCCATTATTCTTTAATCATTAATTTTGTTAAGACCTTCGCAATGATCGTTAAACTTATAATCATTATAACTAAATACGTAAAAGAAAGAGTTGCAGCATAACCCATTTGAAACTCCCTTAAGCCTTTAATATAAATATAAAAACTTGAAGTTTCTGTTGCTGTACCTGGTCCTCCAGAAGTTAATACAAAAACTGTATCCATTATCTTTGAGGCCTCAATTAATCTAATTATAATTGCCCCTATTGATATTGGCGCCATAAGTGGAAAGGTAACATATACAAACTTTCTAAAAGGACTTGCACCATCTATTGCAGCGGCTAAAAAAGGTTCTTTTGGCAGAGACAATAAACCTGCAAGTAACAATAAAAACATAAATGGGGTCCACTGCCATACTTCAACAATAATTACAGTAAATTTAGCAATAACTGGATCACTGAGCCATAAAATAGGCTTTACTCCTAAGTTTCCCAAAAGATCATTTACAGGACCAAGAGACTCATGAAAAAAAGTTCTCCAAATTACTGTCATAATTACAGGAGTAGTCATCATAGGAATCAAGAAAATGACTCTGAAGAATCTTTTAAATTTAATTTCTCTCCACACTATAAGTGCTAATGCAAAACCAATAATGTATTGAAGAATAACTGTAGTGACTGATAAAAAACTAAGTCTGAAAAAAGACTCCCAAAATCTTGGGTCATCAGTAAAAAGTCTAATATAATTTGTAATTCCTATAAAATTCATTTCAGGTGTATAACTATTCCAGCCTGATAAACTTAATCTGATAGTAAAAATAATTGGAAAAATAAGTATTCCTATAAGCACAAATAAGCCAGGAAATAAAAAAACATACTTGTGCTTAAAATTCATAATTGCAATTTTTGGATTTTGTTAGTTGTGGCCGTCGTTATGACGGCCACAAAGTATTTTTTAAAGCTTGTTATCTTCCATTGCTACACCAACAGAGTAAGCTGCTCTTACATTATCTTTTCCTACTCTATTAAGTATATCTTCCCACTGCTTAGCAGCCTCGTCTAAAGCAGCTTGCGGTGATAACTGTCCAGCTAAAGCTTTTGCTGCAGCTGTAGCTAATGCAGCGTTAAACTCAAATGTACCCGGAACTCTTAAAGGAAAAACTCTATTTTTACTTTCCTCCATTTGAGCTAAGGTATCAACATATGATTGAGCAATATCTTTATCCCAACCAATTTGAGTCCAAACATCTGCTTTAAAGTCATCATTTCTAAATGGGTTAACTCCGAAACGACCAATACCTATGTCGGCTTGGTGATTTGCTTCGTTTGCAAAGAAACATAAGTAATCAAAAGCCATTTCTTTTTCTTTACTTTTCTTAGCAACACCAACTGCCCATCCCCACACAAAGAAAGGAGCTTGGTTAAATCCTTCATCCCAAGAGTTAGTCGTTCTATTCCAAACTTTCATTGCGCCTGGTAATTGAGCGGCACCAACTTTATTGTTAATTGGGCTATCAGGTTGCATAGCAGCAACAAATGCATCATCCCATGAAAAACTAAACAAAGTTTGTCCGCCACCAAATGATCCAATTTCATCACCTAGACCAAAATTTATTCCTCCTGGAGGAACATATTTAGTAGCTGCAACCCAGTCGGTTAAAGCTTCCACAAAACCTGGATTATTAATTAATGGTTTCATAGTTTCTAAATCAAAGAAAAAACCACCTGGAGTTTTAGGATTTTTTGAATAAGCGGCAGATCTTGAATAAAAAGCTGCATACATCAAGTCATCTTTTTTCATGACCTCTGCAGATCCATATTCTTTTTCGCCATCACCATCCCAATCCCAACCATTAAAGTATGCAGCCATTTCTCCATACTCTTTCCATGTTTGCGGAACTCTTAACTCTTTACCAGTATCAGCTTTGTATTTTTTTTGATACTTAGGATTGTCAATTACGTCTTTTCTGTATTTTAAATAGTGTCTGTCACCATCAACTGGAAACTGATACATAACACCATCCCAAGATGCTATACCAATGTGAGATGGAGTAACGTCTTGCATTTGTTTCATCTCAACATATTTTTTTGGAACTGGCTCTAAGTATCTTTTCCAATCATTAATAAAGTTTGAAAATCCAAAAACTATATCATATGGAGCTTGACCTGCTTGAAATGGAACCATAGCTTTTGCATACAAATCACCAGCAGGTGTATGTGTTACATCAACTTTTGCTCCTGTAAGTTTAGCAAATTGCTCAGCATGTAAAGCAGTTGGTTCTCCCATAACTGGAACAGCATGTGTATTTATTTTAAGTGTCTTACCTTTGTAATTTTTCTTAGACATAGACTCGTAAGAACACTCGCCTGGAATATCTCCAGTAGCCTTGATATGTGGAAACTGATCGCTCCACTTATCTGCATACGCAACTGGACTAAATACCAACAAAGCTGATATAAGAGCAGTTACGCAAGTTTTTATTGTCTTCATCTTCCTTTCCTCTCTTTTGTTATTTATGGAACTAACACTGCACGACCTTTGACTTTTCCATCATTAAGATCATGTAGCGCTTTGTTAGCATCGTCTAATTTATATTCTTGCATGGACAACTTAACCTTTCCTCTGTCAGCTAACTCCATTAATTCATATAACTCAGACCACGTTCCTACTAAATTTCCAATTATGTTTCTTTCAGATATAATTACATCAACAGCGAGTATTTTTATTTCCTCACCATAACCAACTATGTAAAAGAAACCACCGTTAGCGGTCATATTAAGACCCATTGATGTTGAACCTTTTTCTCCTACAAAATCTATAACTGCTTCTGCACCAACACCTTTTGTTATTTCCTTAACTTTTTCAACCTCGTTTCCATCAATAATTACTCCATGATCTCCTCCGAGTTCCATTGCATGTTTTAAAGCTTTATCAGATTTTTCAACGATAATAATATCTGCTGCACACATTGCTTTTAAACATTGAATTGCGATGTGACCTAAACCTCCAGCACCTATCACCACACAACTTTGACCAGGAAGTAAGTGTCTTGTCGCCTTTTTAACAACTCTATAAGCTGTTAAGCCTGCATCAGAAAAAGGAGCCACGTCTTTGGGAGCTAAGACTTTTGGCAATTTAATCAAGTTTC
The DNA here is from genome assembly GCA_003281005.1 of Pelagibacteraceae bacterium AG-349-O05. Classification (GTDB taxonomy): domain Bacteria; phylum Pseudomonadota; class Alphaproteobacteria; order Pelagibacterales; family Pelagibacteraceae; genus Pelagibacter. The sequence continues at coordinate 7,590 of QCDE01000023.1, read as the reverse complement.
TAACACTTGTTTTTAAAAGTTCTGAATATCCGCCTTCTTTAATACTTAATCCCGGAAATGCACCTGCTGCTGCATGCATATCATTACCTCTTCTACAATCTAAACATGTTCCATCTGTTCCTGAAATTAAAGGGTGCAAAATTACTGGATCCCCTTTTTTAAATTCTGTTACATCTTTTCCGACATCTTCTATCCAGCCTGCATTTTCATGACCCATAACGCAAGGGAGTAATTTTCCATCCGGGTCTTGAATATGTTTCCACACACCTTCTATAATATGTAAATCAGTTCTACAAACACCTGCAGCTCCAATTTTAACAATTACATCGCTGGCTTTTTCTATTTTTGGATTTGGTAACTCTTCACCTGTGACCCAAACTTTTTCTTTCATCTCTGGGTCATACTTATGTAAAACCTGTGCTTTCATAGCTTACTCTCCCATTAAATTTAAAACATCATTAAAAAATTAATCGGATCAGGAGTCAATGCCACTTTTAAACTTTCAAATACTTAATAAATTCAACTCAAAGTAGAAGAGATCCATTTAAAAACTTTATTTTAGAGGTGCTAGAAACAATACTGCTAGTGCAATTTCTTCAACATCTGCGTATCTTTTAAGAGGAATGGCCTTCAATAAATTTAATTAATCAATTGGATAATCCCAAGCATTTCCACCTATAACTTTAGAAATAGCTGAAAAATCTTTAGTTTCATTTCCTTCTTTACAAAATTGATCATAAATTTCTAAAGCCATTTTTCCTAATGGTGTTTCGGCATTTACGCTTTTCGCACAATCATTTGCAAGTTTAAGATCTTTATTCATCATGCCTGCAGAAAAACCTGGTCGATAATTATTATTTGAGGGTGTGCCGTCAATTAAACCTGGTAAAGGTGGATAAACAGAAATTGGCCAACTGTTACCTGATGCATTTTTCATAATTTCATGAACTTTTTTGATATCGATATTTAACCTTTTTGCCAACATTAACGACTCTGAAGCAGCAATCATTGCAATACCTAGAGCCATATTGTTACAAATTTTGGCACCATTCCCACTACCTAAATCACCTGCATGAAATATATTTTTTCCCATGATTTTTAATAAAGGAAACGCTTTTTCATATGCTTCTTTTGATCCACCAACCATTATATTTAAAGTTGCTTTTTGGGCTCCCATTACTCCACCACTAACTGGTGCATCAACCATTTTTATTCCTAATTCCGAAGCTTTTTTTCCAATTTCAATAGAGTTTTGAATATCAATTGTTGAACAATCAATTAGCAAACAATTTTTTGAAACTCTATTTATTATTCCATTTTCTCCTAAATAAACCTCCTTCGAATGCTTACCTTCTGGTAGCATAGTAATAACTGTTTCAACATCATCCGTAATTAAGTCATCTAAGTTCGATACTATCTCAAGATTTTTATCTCTTGCAATTTCCAGCATCTTTTTTGAAACATCAAAAACTTTTACAGATTTACCTCCCTTCATTAAATTTACAGCCATTGGACAACCCATGTTGCCAACGCCAATAAACACTATCGATTGAGACATTTAATTTACTTTATTTTTGCAATTTCCAGTTCTAAAAAACTCGTCTAGATTATCTATTGCTAAATTTGCCATTGCAATTCTTGTATCTTTTGTTGCACTCCCAAGATGAGGTAAAACAAAAGCACTTGGGATTTTTAAATAACCAGGATTTAAATTTGGTTCATTTTTATAAACATCTAATCCTGCTGCATAAATTTTTCTTCTATTCAATGCATCAATTAAAGCTTCATCATCTACTATATCGCCTCTTGCAACATTAGTTATCACAGCACCTTTAGGAAAATACTCAACAGTTTCTTTATTTATTAAGTTCTCTGTTTCTTTTGTGGCAGGACAACAAATTGATAAAACATCTGAAACTGAAAAAAGACTTTTTATACTATCATGATATGTTGCACCTTGTTCTTTATCTTCACTTAATTTTGAACGATTATGATAATGAATGATCATACCTAAAGATTTTGCAATTTTTGCAATTTTTTGGCCGATACGACCCATGCCCAAAATTCCTAATCTTGTTCCAGTTAATTGTTTTCCAATTAAATAGTCAGCAGACCATTTCCATCCACCCTCTCTTGCAGATTCTATTCCCTCGAAAGCTCTTCTACATGCTCCTAGAATTAATAAAATTCCAATCTCTGCTGTAGCATCAGATAAAACTTCCGGTGTATTTGTTACTGTTATACCTTTATTTTTTGCTGCTTCTAAATCAATGTTTCCAAATCCTACTGCAAAATTAGAAATTATTTTAATTGTGTCTGGTAATTGATTGATTGTTTCTGCATCTAATTTTTCAGTTAATGATGATAATATACCATCAAATCCTTGGCTCATTTCAATAATTTTTTTTTGTGAATAAAGTTCATCATTAGTATTAAATTTAGCATCAAATAACTTAGATGCTTTGTCTTCGCTTTCTCTTATCAAGCGTCTTGTAATTAAAACTTTTTTCATAATTTCTATTTTAAAATTTCAGGTTTTGGTCCACCTGTGTACCAATCTAAAACTTCAATTGTATGTAATATTGGAACTTTAGTACCATGAGCGATTTGGGTAATACAACCAATATTTCCAGTAGAAATAAAATCTGGATTTAAACTTTCAATATTATTTACTTTTTTCCTCAACAATTGTTTTGCAATTTTTGATTGTAATATATTGTAAGTACCAGCTGATCCACAGCATATATGTCCTTCTGGGATTTCCATAATTTCGTTGTTAGTTTTTTCAAGTAGTGATACCGGCTGAAAATGAACTTTTTGACCATGCTGCATTGAACATGCAGAGTGATAAGCTACCTTATATTTTTTTCCTTTATCTTTAATATCAAGTTTTAAACTTTCAAATATATATTCCGATATATCTTTTGTAAGCTCTGATATTACTTTTGCTTTTTTACTTAGTTCTTTGTCCTCACGAAAAATAAATCCATAATCTTTCATTGTTGTTCCACAACCTGATGTATTTGATAAAATTGCATCTAAATTTCCTTTTTGATGCTCCTCATACCAAGTGTTTATATTGTTCTTAAAATCTTGATGTGCATCCTCCTCTTTTCCAAGATGATGATTTAAAGATCCACAACAACGAATTTTTTTTGGAACAACTACTTCTACGCCATGTCTGTTTAATAGCCTTATTGTTGCTTCATTAATTTGAGGAGATATTTCTTTTTGTACACATCCTGTTAAAAGAGCAACTCTAGCAATTCTTTTTTTAGTAGAAGATTTATAAACTTCTTTAATAGGTAAGCTTTTTTTAGGAAATTTTGTAGGCATTAACTCAATCATGTCCTTAATTTTTGAAGGCATTAAGAATTTAAATGGCTTTGATAATTTTACTAATAAACTTGATAATCTAAAAACTTTTGTATTTGGAAGAGTGATAGATAAAAAATATCTTATTAATCTATCAAAGAATGATCTTTGATAATTTTTTTCAATATATTTTTTTCCATGGTCAATTATATGCATATAATTTACACCAGCTGGACAAGTCGTCATACAACTATAACATGAGAGACATCGGTCGATATGCTTTACAACTTTTTCAGTTGGCTTACGATTATTTTCTAACATATCTTTAATGAGATAGATACGTCCTCTAGGTCCATCTAGCTCATCACCCAAAAGTTGATGAGTAGGGCATGTGGCATTACACATTCCACAATGCACACATTTTTTAAAAACTTTTTCGTTTGCAAAATTGTCTGGATCTCTAAGCTGTTCTTCAGTAAATTTTGTTTGCATTAAACACCTCTATACATTTTACCTGGGTTTAAAATTCTTTTTGGATCAAAACTTTGTTTTACTTTTTCAGAAATCATCAAACGTACTTTATCAACGGTAAAAATAGGTTCACCATAATCATATTCGGATGAAGTTTTAATTACTGTCAAATAACCTCCAAAATCGTTTGCCATTTTTTTTAAATCTTTAATCTTTTCCTCTTTTTTACTATTAACTTCAATCCAGAATAACGACCCACACCAATCAATAAAATAATTATGATTATTTTCCAAATATTTGCATAATTTTGAACCATTTCCTGGCGGTATCACCATTCGTATTAAATTGTGTTCTGTCTTTTCGAACACCTCTAAATTATTTATTTTTTCCCAAAATGGTTCTGATTGATAAACATCAAGAATAGAAATATCTGAATTGTTTAATTCAAGTTCTTTTTTTAAATTATTAATTTTTTCCTCAATTGAAATTTTATCCCCCTCAACTCTAAATGCCACAAACGAAACTTTTGATTCAAGATCATTAAACTTAAAAACATTATTTTTTTTAGCTGAAAATTCTTTATCATTTGAATGCTCTGGAATAAAGACAGCACCAGAAATTTCACTACTTGAACTAGATAATTTATTAAACAAATCATAAATTTGTTCAAAATTATTAGGATAAATTATTACAGTTTTAGAAGAATCTTTCTTTGGTAGTACCTTTAATGTAATTTCAGTCAAAGCAACAAGTGTACCAAACGAACCAGCTATAAGTTTCGATAAATCATAACCCGTAACATTTTTAACGACAGTACCTCCTGATTTAATTATATCTCCTTTTCCATTAACTCCTTTAAAACCTAGGACATGATCTCGTACACTTCCAACTTTAAATCTCCGTGAACCTGCATAATTACATGATAAGTATCCTGCTATCGTTCCTTTATTTGATTTGCCATCTTTAATATACCCGAAGTCTATTGGTTCAAAAGCTAGCTCCTGACTATTTTCACTTAAGACCTTCTCGATTTCATTAATTGGTGTGCAGGCTTTTACTTTGATATACAATTCTTCAGGTCTATAGTCGATGATACCAGAAATTTTAGACAAAGAAGTGGTGTTAGCCGATTGAGTTTTGTTTCCAATAAAGCTTTTTGAGTTGTTACCGATAATTTCCGTTGGAGAATCTTGTTTATATAGTTCCCGAATTAAATCTGAAACTTCAACTTCATCTTTGGGGTAATATACGTTATTAGAATCTTGGAAGATCTGGGAATTTATCTTTATTTTTGTGGACATGAACCCTTCCTTCCTCTGCACATTTTCTAAGTATAGGATAAACTTTTCCAGGATTTAATAGATTTTTTTCATCTAATGATTTTTTAATACTCAGTTGTTGTTGTATATCGTTATCATTAAACATTTCACACATAAGTTCTCTTTTTTCTATACCAACACCATGCTCACCTGTAATCACTCCACCAAGTCTTACACATGTTTTTAATATCTCGGAACCAAATTCCTCAGTTTTTCTAAGTTGCTCTTTATCATTTCCATCAAACATAATAAGTGGATGTAAATTTCCATCACCTGCATGAAAACAATTTGCAACCGGTAATTCATATTTTTCTGATAATTTTTTAATTTCTAATAATGCTTCAGCAAGCTTACCTCTTGGAATAGATCCATCCATACAATAATAATCAGGGGCCATAGCTCCACAAGCTGGAAAAGCAGCTTTTCTTCCAGCCCAGAAAGAAAGTCTTTCTTTCTCACTATTGCTAAGTTTAAGACTAGAACAATTATTTTTTTTACAAATAGCTTCTACTTTTCTAATTAATTCATTAACCTCTGATTCTGTTCCATCAAGTTCTACTATTAATAATAATTCCGCATCTCTTGGATATCCTGCTTTACTAAAATTATCTGTTGCCTCAATTAAAGCTTTATCCATTATTTCCATTCCTGCTGGCACTATTCCACTTGAAATAATTTCTGAAGCAGCATCTCCTCCTTCTTTTATAGATGGAAAGCCTATTAAAGCTGCTCTTACCACATCAGGTGTTTTCAAAATTTTAACTGTGACTTCGGTAACAACTCCCAATAAACCTTCTGATCCACAAATTAAACCCATAAGATCATATCCCTCTTGATCAAAAGACTTTCCTCCAAATCTACAAATGGTTCCATCCATCATTACCATCTGTACGCCAAGAATATTATTTGTAGTCGTTCCATACTTTAGTGAATGAACTCCACCAGAATTTTCAGCAACATTTCCACCTATAGAGCATGCTAACTGGCTAGAAGGATCTGGCGCATAATAAAACCCTTTGTGTTGGACCGCATGAGTAATTCCAAGATTTGTTACTCCAGGCTGTGTTACTACACATTTATTTTTATAATCAATTTCAAGTATTTTATTGAATTTTCCTAAACCAAGAAGAATAGCATCTTGAAGAGGTAATGCACCTCCAGATAAACCTGTGCCTGCACCTCTTGGAACTACTTTTATGTTTTCACTATAACAATATTTTAATATCTCACTTACCTCATCAGTATTTTCTGGAAGTACTACCGCTAAAGGTGTTTGTGTGTAAACTGACAGAGCATCAGTTTCATAAGGTCTCAATTCGTCAGCTTCACTTAGAACATTTTCTTTATCTGTTAATTTTGAGAGATTTTTTACTATCTCACTTTTTCTATTTAAGATAGAGTTATCAATTTTTGGTAAAGCTAATTCAGACATAGCTTAACCTAACATTTTTTTGATATTTTCCAATGCGTTAGAAATGTTATCTCTTGAAGCAGCAAAGCTAAATCTTACGTAATCTTTACATGTCTTTCCAAAAGCTGTTCCCGGAACGATAGCAACACCGGCTTCATGCATTGCTCTTTTACAAAATTCTGAGCCGTCCATACCTGTTCCAATAACTTTAGGGAATGCATAAAACGCTCCACCAGGTAAACTACACTCTACACCTGGTAAACTATTTAAGCCTTCATGAATTAATTTTCTTCTCAAAGTAAATTTTTCCATCATCTCGTCAATTGAGTCATCAGGTCCATCCAAAGCAGCAATGCCTGCGAATTGAGCGGCAGCATTTACACATGAGACACTATTAATTAATAATTTGTTTACATGCTCAACTAAATTTTCTGGCCAAAAACTCCAACCAAGTCTCCAACCTGTCATTGAGTAAGCTTTACTCCAACCTTCTAAAACAATTAGTCTTTCTCTTAATTCGGGATAATTAAAGAATGTTGGCATTTCCTTATCATCGAAAATTTGTCTACTATAAATTTCATCACTTAAAATAGTCACATGAGGATGTTTTTTTAAACCTTCAGCCAATTTGTCTATTTCTGATTTTTCTACAAAACTTCCAGTAGGGTTATTTGGATTTATTAAAATTAATAATCTAGTTTTATCAGTAATTAGAGATAAAATTTTATCTGCACTAAACTTTAAATCTTTATCCTCCGTTAGATCGTAAGGTACTGCAGTAGAACCAGTATAATTAATCATTGATTCATAAATAGGGAACGCTGGAGTTGGATGAATTATCTCTGCTCCTGGCTCTCCAAAACACTGAATTGCATAATGCATTGTTGGTTTACCACCTGGCATAATAATAATTCTTTCAGGATTTACGTCTGCACTATATCGTTTCTTTATCCATCTAGTAACTGACTGTCTACATTCTAAAATTCCGTTTGAAAGCACATATCCGTGATGACCATCATCTAAAGCTTTTTTCGCTGCTTCGACAACGTGCTTTGGAGTTTTGAAATCAGGTTG
>QCDE01000022.1 GCA_003281005.1 Pelagibacteraceae bacterium AG-349-O05 | reverse complement strand
GTTACTTTTGCTGGAATTAAAATTCCACGATTTAAAAAATTTACTACTTCGACTGAATTTGGAAAATGATAAACATTATAAGGATCATCAAACTGTTTAATTTGACCATCTAATATAATTGCACATTTGGTGCCAAGATAAAAAGCTTCATAAGAGTCATGAGTAACAATTATTGTTGTGATTTTAAATTTACTTAATATTTTTTTTAATCTTACTTGAATTTCTTCTTTAAAACTTTGATCTACATTAGATAGTGGTTCATCTAAAAGCAAAAGATCAGGTTGAGTTAATAGCGATCTTGCAAGTGACGCTCTTTGAGCCTCCCCTGCACTAATTTCATGAGGAAATTTTGGTAATATTTTTTCTATATCAAGAAAATCTATAATCTCTTTAAAACTAAGCTTTTTCTTTCTTTTTCCTTTGTTTCTCTCAGCGCCTAATAAAATATTTTTTTCAACTGTGTAATGAGGAAATAAACTGTTGTCCTGAAAAGCTAAAGATATGTTTCTATCTTCAGGTTCTACATTTTTATCTTTAGAAGATAATAATTTTCCGTTTAATTTAATTGAACCTTTATCAATTTTTTCTAAACCAGCTATAGTTCTAAGTATTGTGGTTTTACCAATTCCAGATGGGCCAAGAATACATAAAGTATCCCCTTCATTTTCAATCGCAAAAGATGCGTTCTTAACTTTAATCTTTCCACCTATAGTGAAATCAACATTTTTAATCTCTAAACAATTATCGATCATTTTCCCTCAGTATATATTTAGATGTAAGCATTATAAATAGAGTTGCAATCAAAATTAAAAATAATGAAGGAACAGCTGCGGCTTCTAATAAGTCTTCTGAGGCAGATATATAAGCTGTAGTTGCAAATGTTTCAAAATTAAAAGGTCTTAAAATCAAAGTGATTGGCAATTCTCTTATTATTTCTAAAGAAATTAGTATTCCAACAAATAAAAGAGAATTTCTTAAGAAAGGTAAATGAATATTCATAAAAGTTTTCTTTTTAGAGTAACCAAGCAAATATGAACTTTCATCAACAGAAATATTTATTTTTTCATAACCAGATTTTATTCCATTAAAAGCTAAAGAGTAGAATCTTACAAAATAAACTAGGACAAGTCCTAGAATAGAGCCAATAAACATTTTTTTAATAGATAAAAAACCAAGTGCTTTTACAACATTGTCATCAAACCAAGCAATAAAAGTTATAAATGCCACTGCTAAAATTACTCCAGGAATTGCATAACCAGAAATAGATAAAGTAGACAAAGCGTTTAAAGTTTTATTTTTAGAAACTCTATTTCCATAATTGGAAATTAAAGAAAAAATTATTAAAACTAAGCTTGATAATAACACCAAGTATAGGGTGTTTAATGTTAAAGTTATTACTGGAATATCAAAAAGATTTTCAGGAAATTTTAAAGTCCAATAAAGCATTTGACTTAGTGGAAATAAAAAACTTAGGAAAAAAACTAAGAAACAAATTGAGAATGCAAAAAATGCTTTAGTTCCTGATAGTTGAATTTTTTCTTTTTGTTTAAATCCACCTTTAGTATTGGCATGATACCTTGCCTTCTTCCTAGATAAATTTTCTAAAATAAATATTGCAAAAATGAATAAAAGAAGAAAAAAAGATATCCTGTTTGAGAAAGCTAAGTCATCAAATGTAATCCAAGAATTGTAAATACCTGTTGTTAAAGTATTTATAGAAAAGAAATCAACTGCCCCAAATTCAGCTAAAGTTTCCATCGCAACTAGAGAAAGGCCTGCAACAATTGCTGGTCTAGCGGCAGGTAAAATTAAAGAATAAAAGGATTTTGCTTTTGAAAATCCTAAATTTCTTCCTAAATCAATTAAATTTTGAGATTGATACTGGAATGATGCTCTTGAGAGAATATAAACATAAGCAAATAGTGAAAAAGATAGCGAAAGTACAGCCCCTATCAGACCATCAAACTTTGGAATGCTTTGATTATAATTTGCCTCTCCAAATAGATTTTTCAATATCGAATATAAAGTTCCATAATTTTCAAAGAAAGCTGTCAATGAATATGCGTAAATATAAGGAGGTACAGCAAAAGATAATATAAGAGCCCATTTAAAAAAATTACTTAAAGGGAATTTGTAAAAAGAAACTAAATAAGCCGTACTAGTTCCAATTAAAAAAGTTAAAATCAAAACACTAATTAGCAAAACTAGTGAATTAAAAATGTATTCAAACAAAAAAGTATCTTTTAGAATTTGATAATAATTTGATGTTTCCTCAAAAAAACTAGTAAATACAGTTACAATTGGTATAGCAACAAAAATTGAGACCAGTAAAGAACTTAAAAACCAAAAATTAATTTTTTTTAAATACATTTTTACCCTTTTGTTCAAGTGAACATAATCAATAGTAGGGTAAATAACTATTGAGTTATGTTCACTTTTTGAAAATTACCTTTTTAAATCAAAAACATTAATGATACGATCAATATCATCATTTCTGATCTCAGATAATTTTCTATTATTTATTTTTTTTTTAATTTTTTCACATTGTGACAAGCATGGCTCACAAGTTATCTGACCATCTATAGAACCACTTTTGCCTGGAGAAATGTCTAAATTAAAATTAAATAAATTCTTTCTCACTTGTTCCTTACTTCCATCCAGCAGCTGTCATTACCTCTAATGCAGCGGCTTGGTTTTTTCCATAGCTTGAAACTTTAGTTGTTAAATCTTGTTTAAAATCTAATCCTAAGTTATTCACTACTAATGGATTTGGAGATACCCCAGCTATCATTGGAAACTCAAAAGTATTATTTGTAAAATGTTCCTGAGCCTCTGGTGATAATAAAAAGTCAACAAGAGCGATAGCATTTGCCTTATTAGGAGCTCCTTTTACTAAAGCTGCACAACTTATATTCATGTGTGTTCCTCTATCATTTTGATTTGGAAAAAATGCCTTAACTTTTTTAGCAGCCGCTTGTTGTTCTGCTCCTTTATTACCAGATAGCATTAGTGCCAAGTAATAAGTATTTGCTACAGCAATATCGGCTTCTCCAGCTGCAACCGCCATAATTTGAGCTCTGTCATTTCCTTTTGGTGTTCTTGCCATGTTAGAAACAACTCCTTTAGACCATTCAGCAGCAGCTTTCTGTCCATTATTTTCAATCAAAGAAGCTACAAGAGATTTGTTATAAATGTTACTTGATTTCCTAATTACTAATCTACCTTTCCATTTTGGATCAGCTAGACCTTCATATGTTAATCCTGATAATTCAGCACCACTAACTCTTTCTGGTGAGTAGTAAATTATTCTTGCTCTTTTTGCTACTCCTACCCAGTGTGTAGTTCTAAAATTTTTTGGAACAGAAGATTTAATTGTTGGAGACACCAAACCACTTTGTGTCATTCCTTTAGCTTTGAAAGCTCCACATCTTCCAGCATCAGCAGTAATATAAAGATCAGCTGAAGAGTCAGTCCCTTCTTCAATCATTCTTTTTTCTAATGCACTAGCCTTTCCATTAATCAGGTTTACTTTAATTCCAGTTTTGTTGGTAAATTTGCTATAAAGCTCATTATCTGCCTTGTAATGTCTTGCATTGAAGATATTTACTTCATTTGCAACTGCAAAAGACGAGACTATTAAAGAAACAAATAAACTTATTATTGTTACTTTTTTCATTTTATCCTTTTCTTTACCCTAATTGATTTGCGAATGAGAATTATTCTCAATGCGAATGATTATCAATCGCATATTTTGTCGCATAATACAAGGATTATTTGATATTATTTATAGAGGGTATTTTTATTTCCAGTCGCCTATTTTACTGAATAAGAAATTTCTAAAAGCTTGAACTCTAGCTGTATTTTTTAATGATTGAGGGTAAACGAAGTGTGCCTCTGTTATTGGTCCCTCTACTTTAGGTAGGACTTTAATTATGTTTGCAGAATTTGATACCAAATATTCTGGTAGTGCAGCTAATCCTACACCAGATTCAACACCATAAAGTAATCCACTTACACTGTTTACCTTCATAATTGATTTTCTTTTCTTTCCATCATGCATTCCAATTTTTAAAGCCCAATCAGGGTTATAAACTGGTGAAGGTGCTCCTTTTCCAAATGAAATAAATTTGTGTTTATTTAAATCATTTACTGTTTTAGGCATTCCATTTTTTTCTAAATATTTATTTGATCCATAAATGTAATATTTAATATCCACTAACTTCTTTTGAATATAATTGAGCTGCTTTGGTCTTCTCATAAAAATTCCAATATCAGCTTGACGAGTACTTAGATCTAATTCTTTATCGTCGAAAACTAGTTCGATCTCTATTTCTGGATTAAGTGTCATAAATTCTTGAATTCTTGGTGTTAACCAATGTGTTCCAAAACTTCTTACAGTTGTAATTGTTAATTTTCCTGTTGGCTTGCTCTTCTGATCACCTAGTGATGTTTCAACTTCTTTTAGTTTACTAATAACCTCATGAGCAGTTTTAAAGACGTATTCTCCATTTTGTGTAAGAGTCAGACCTCTTGCGTGTCTCTCAAACAACTGGACTTTCAAATCTTGTTCTAAAGATTGTATTTGCCTGCTTATGGCTGATTGGCTAAGATTTAAATTCACAGTAGCATTCGTAAAGCTTCCAGCTTCAGCCACAGCATGAAAAATTTTTAATTTATCCCAATCCATTATTTATTTAAATCAACTAATACTCTTCCAGAAATTTCACCTTTTAAAATTTTAGGATAAGTTTCAATCAATTCTTCCAAACTTACTGTTAAAACTGATTTTTCCAATAAATCAAAATCAATTAATTTTGTTGCTTCTCCCCAGATGAAACCTCTTCTTTTTATACTACAATTAGCAGAGTCCATGCCCCAAACTTTAATACCCCTCAACATAAATGGTAATAAATTTGTATTAAGTTCATTACTATTTGCATTTCCACACACAGCTATTATTCCATTTGATTTTGTTTGAGCAATTGCATTTGCCAAAATTTTTCCACCAACTGTATCAACTACTCCATCCCACAAACCTTTGTCTATTGGTCGAGGATCTTTGTCAAATTCGGCCCTGTTTATAATGTTTTTTGCACCTAATGATTTTAAATAATCTGATTTCGAATCTTTTCCAGTTACAGCAGAAACGTTGTATCCCATTTTAGTTAAAGCCATAACTGCTACACTGCCGACTCCTCCTGTTGCACCTGTTACTAAAACATCATTTACTTTTTCGCCCAATAAAATACTTTCCCTTGCTTGTATTGCAAAAGCACTCATTAATGAGGTAAAGCCTGCTGTACCTAAAATCATAGCTTGTTTAGTTGATAAGCTATTGGGTTTTTTTACTAAAAAATCTGCATTAACTTTTGCAATTTGTGAATATCCACCAAAGAATATTTCTCCAACTCTAAATCCAGTTAAAATTACCTCATCTCCTTCTCTAAATTTTGAATTTTCACTTTCAATTACTTTTCCTGAAAAATCTATTCCTGGAATATGTGGAAATTCTTTAACCAATCGTCCGCCATTTTTTAAAATCATTCCATCTTTAAAATTTAGGTCAGAATAATCTACTTTTACAGTTACATCGCCATGCTTTAAAAAACTTTTATCAATAGATTTAATATCACGTGAGAAGTTCTCACCTTCTTGATTAAGAATCAGTGCTTTAAATTGGTCAGACACACTAGTCTTTTAACTCAGTGCTGATAAATCGTAAATATCTATTTTGATAACTAAGATCTTCTTTAAATTGACCTAAGTAAAAATTAGTTACTGTTGTTGCTTGTTCTTTTTTAATACCTCTCATAGTCATACACTGATGAGTTGAATCTATTGTAACAGCTACACCTTTTGCGTCTAAAGCTTCCATCAGAGTGTTAGCTATTTGAACAGTTAATCTTTCTTGTGTCTGTAATCTTTTTGAGAATATTTCTACCACTCTTGCAATCTTGCTTAATCCTACAACTCTTTCATTTGGTATATATGCAACATGAGCTTTTCCAATAATTGGAGCCATATGATGTTCACAGTGACTTTGTACTGAGATATTTTTTTGAACAACCATATCACTGTAACCTTCGACATCACCAAAAGTTTTATCTAGAACTTTTTTTGCATCCTCAGAGTAACCTTGAAAATATTCTTTGAATGCTTTTACAACTCTTTTAGGAGTTTCTAACAAGCCCTCTCTTTTAGGATCTTCACCCATCCAAGATAAAATTGTCCTAACAGCTTCTTCAGCTTCTTTATCCGAAACCTTTTTTATATCTAAATTTTTGTTATCGGTGTCTTTTACTAATTTCATAGTGCTTTTTTATACAGTAAATACCTCAATTTAAAAATATTTAATATATTTATATATGTGCTAAATAATCACCCCGTATGTTCAAAAAAAGAGAAAATATCTATGATATTGAAGAAGGAAATCTTCTTTCGCCTAAGTTTGATAATGATGGATTAATTCCTGTGATTACCATGTGCTCAAAAACAAAAGATATTTTAATGCATGGATACATGAATGTAGAAGCTTTGAAAAAGACAATTGAAACTAAAGAAGCACATTATTATAGCAGATCAAGAAAAGCTATTTGGCACAAAGGTAAAACAAGTGGTTTTACACAAAAGGTTACTGAAATAAGAATTGATGATGATCAAGACTCGATTTGGCTAACAGTTGATATAGGTGATGGAGCAAGTTGCCATGTTGGTTATAGATCATGTTTTTATAGATCAATTCCTATGGGACCAATAGAAAATGGAAGAAAAGTTGAAATGGAATTTCTTGAAAAAGAAAAAAAATTTGATCCTGAAGAAGTTTATAAAGGTCAACCAAATCCAACTAAAATTTAAATGAGTGAAAAACAAAAAAATGTTCTAGGTGAAGACCTGGAGGAATGTTCAAATGATCCTTTAACAGGATGGTTTCGTGATGGTTGTTGTAATACCGACGAGAATGATCATGGACTTCATACAGTTTGTGCTAAAGTTACTACCGAATGCTTAGAGTGGATGAAAGAAGCAGGTAACGATTTAATTACTCCACATCCTGAATTTGGGTTTCCAGGTTTAAAAGATGGAGATGGATGGTGTTTATGTGCTAGTTGGTATGCAAGAGCAGTTGAAGCCGGTAAAGGATGTCCAATATTTTTGAAAAGAACCCACGAAAATACTCTTAAATATGTACCTATTGAAACTTTAAAAAAGTTTGCAATAGACTTATCCTAATTTACATATTTCCATATCTTGGACCACCGCTACCCTCTGGAGTAACCCAAGTTATATTTTGAGAAGGTTCTTTAATATCACAAGTTTTACAATGAATACAATTTTGAGAATTAATAACAAATTTATTTACATCATTTTCTTTTTGAACTTCATACACACCTGCAGGACAATATCTTTGAGCAGGTTCATCAAACTTTTCTAAAGTATAATTTATTGGTAAATCAGGATCTTTAAGTTTTAAATGAACTGGTTGATTGTCTGCATGATTGGTTCCTGTTAAATACACTGAACTTGTTTTATCAAAAGTTATTACATTATCATATTTTGGATAATCTATTTTTGGCATTTGATTTGCAGGTTTTAATGTTTCATGATCAGCATGTTTATGTTTAAGTGTAAAAGGAAGTTTTCCTCTAAATAAAATTTGATCGATACCTGTGAAAATTATTCCTAAAATTAATCCCCAGCTAAAACTAGGTTTCACGT
Organism: Pelagibacteraceae bacterium AG-349-O05; assembly: GCA_003281005.1. Taxonomy (GTDB): domain Bacteria; phylum Pseudomonadota; class Alphaproteobacteria; order Pelagibacterales; family Pelagibacteraceae; genus Pelagibacter. The sequence continues at coordinate 5,136 of QCDE01000022.1, read as the reverse complement.
TCCGGGCTTCATAAAGCTCTTTATGTAACCAGCTATTTTTAAATTTATCTTCATAAATAGATAAATCTTTATTTTCTTTTAAGTGTTCATTAATAGTTTCGGCTGCAATAATCCCACTTTTCATCGCTGTATGAGATCCTTTAATTTTTGGCATATTCAAAGTTCCCGCATCACACCCAACCAGTAAAGCACCGGGCATAAACATTTTTGGCAAACTTTGAAATCCTCCTTCAATTAAAGCTCTTGCACCGTAAGAAATTCTTTTTCCACCTTCTATAATTTTTTTAATTGCTGGATGTGTTTTAAACCTCTGAAATTCATCATAAGGTGATAAATGTGGATTTTTGTAATCTAGACCAATTACATAGCCCAGAAAAACTTGTTTATTTTCTGCATGATACATAAAACTACCACCATATGTATTGTTATCTAATGGCCATCCAGCTGTATGCATTACTAAGCCTTCCTCATGATTTTTATCCTCTATTTCCCAAATTTCTTTAAAACCAATTCCATATTGTTGAGGATCTTTACCTTTGTTTAATTCAAATTTTTCAATAAGTTGTTTGCCTAAGTGGCCTCTGCAACCTTCTGCAAAAACAGTTACTTTACCTAAAAGTTCAATACCGGGTTCAAAACTATCTTTTTTATTACCATCTTTGTCTATGCCCATATCTTGAGTTGCAACACCTTTAACAGATCCATCTTCGTTATATAAAATTTCACTTGCTGGAAATCCTGGGAAGATTTCTACACCTAATCTTTCAGCTTGTTCAGCAAGCCATCTACATAAATTTGCAAGACTAATAATATAATTTTTATGATTTTGTTGCACCGCAGGTAGGAGCCAAGTTGGCCAACTTAAAGATTTGGTTTTTCCTAAAAATAAAAATTTTTCTTTAATTACTTTTGTTTTGATTGGAGAATTTAATTCTCTCCAATTTGGTAGTAATTCATCTAGAGCACGCGTTTCAAATACATTTCCACTTAAAATATGAGCTCCAATCTCCGATGCTTTTTCTAATAAACAAACATTTAGATTTGGATCTAATTGTTTTAACTTTATTGCAGTTGATAGTCCTGATGGTCCTCCACCAATGATTACAACATCATATTCCATTGATTCTCTAGACATACTTTAGTTTTTAACTGTAAGGATTATTTTTGTATAGTGTTTAATTTGTTCAGCTCTTCCATGAACTGAGGCAGTGCCTCAAATAAATCAGCTTCAAGTCCATAATCTGCAACACTAAAGATTGGAGCTTCACCATCTTTATTAATTGCAACTATAACTTTACTTTCCTTCATTCCTGCTAAATGTTGAATAGCACCTGAAATTCCAACAGCGATATATAGATCTGGTACTACCACTTTTCCTGTTTGACCTACTTGATGATCATTGCTTATATATCCAGCATCTACTGCTGCTCTTGATGCTCCAATTGCTGCACCTAGTTTGTCAGCAATTTCTGTAATTAATTTAAAATTGTCCCCACTTTGCATTCCTCTGCCACCTGATACAACAATTCTTGCTGTTCCAAGTTCAGGTCGATCAGATTTAATTTCTTCTCTTTTGATAAATTTAGTATTTGAAAACTCTTCATTAGCATCCACTTTTTCAATTGGGGCTGATCCACCTGTACTCTCACATGGATCGAAAGAAGTGGGTCTGATTGTAACGCACTTTTTAGCATCATTGCTTTTAATTGTTGCAAAAGCGTTACCGGCATAAATTGGCCTTAAAAAAGTATCTGGTGATATTACTTTAATGATGTCACTTACTTGCGATGTATCAAGATGAGCTGCAATTCGTGGCATCAAATTTTTTCCAAATGTATTTGCTGAACAAACAATGTGAGAATAATTTTCTGCTAGTTTAACAATCACTGGAGCAAAATTTTCTGCTGTGAAGTTTTCATAGTGAGCTCCTTCTACACTCAATACTTTTTTTACTACTGGAAGTTCAGATAATTGTTTTGCAGCATCTGCAGAATTTTGACCAATAATTACAGCATGAACATCTGAATCGATTTGAGATGCTGCTGTAGCTGCATTAAGAGTAAATGGTCTTAATTCTTTATTATTGTGTTCCGCTATGAGTAAAACTGCCATTAAATTACCTTCGCCTCATTTTTTAACTTTTGAACTAATTCAGCAACATTTGCTACTTTTATACCTGCTTTTCTTTTTGGAGGTTCCTCTACTTTTAATTGTTCTAATCTTGGTGATACATCCACGCCTAAATCAGAAGCAGCAATTTCCTCTATAGGTTTTTTCTTAGCCTTCATTATATTTGGTAGTGATGCATATCTTGGTTCATTCAGCCTAAGATCACAAGTTACAATAGCTGGAACATTTATTTCAATTGTTTCAAGACCTTCATCTATTTCTCTAGTTACTTCTAATTTATTATCTTTAACATCAATCTTAGAGGCAAATGTTGCTTGTGGCCAATTTAATAAAGCACTCAACATTTGGCCTGTTTGATTACAATCGTCATCAATTGCTTGTTTACCCATAAATACTAAATCTGGTTTTTCTTTATCTACTATTTTTTGTAAAATTTTTGAAACAGCGAGTGGCTCTAGAATTCCATCAACTTTTACATGAATACCTCTATCTGCACCAACTGCCAAAGCTTTCCTAACTGTTTCTTGAGCTTTTTCTTCTCCAACAGTTACTGCAACTACTTCTGTAGCTTTACCAGCCTCTTTAATTTTTACAGCCTCTTCTATTGCATTATCATCAGGAGGATTGGTTGACATTTTTACATTGTCGGTAACTACACCCGTTCCGTCTTCTTTAACTCTGATTTGAACGTTGTAATCAATAACCCTTTTTACAGCTACTAAAATTTTCATTAAGCTCTTAACAAATTATTTTCTGAATCATATGGACTCTCATTTAAAACAGTAGCGTCGTACATTTCACCCAATATATCAACTTGTAATTTGTCGCCCACATTTGAACAATCAGGCTTAACCATTGCAAGAGCTATTGATTTATCTAATCTAAAACCAAATTCACCCCCAGTTGCTCTTCCAACAACTTTTCCGTCTTTAAAAATTGGATTATTTCCAAGCACATCTGCATCTTTAGTATTATGAACCTCTAAAGTGACCAATTTATTATCAAAACCTTTTTCTCTCCATTTGTTAAGTGCTTCTAACCCAATAAAGTTTCCTTTATTTGGATGAACAAATCTATCAAGACCAGACTCATATGGTGAGTATTCAATTGATAACTCTGTGCCAACTAGTTTATAAGATTTTTCTACTCTTAAACTATTCATTGCTCTAATCCCAAAAGGTTTAATTCCTAAATCTTTTCCCGCTTCCATTAATTTATCAAAAATATGGTTTTGATATTCAATTGGATGATGTAGTTCCCAACCAAGCTCACCCACAAAGTTTACTCTCATTGCATTTACTGGAGCATATCCAACATTTACATTTTTAGCAGTCAACCATTTGAAATTTTCATTAGAAAAATCGTCTGTTGAAACCTTTTGCATTAATTGTCTTGCTTTTGGACCAGCTACAACAAGAACTCCTGTACTATTTGTTAGATCTTCAAATATTACAGACCCATCATCTGGCATCCATTTTTGTATCCAATCATGGTCTAATCTTAAATTTGCTCCAGCAGAAACTAGATAATAACTATTTTCCGCTTCTTTCATTATTGTAAATTCTGAATGCACTCCACCTTTAGTGTTCAAAGCATGACATAAATTTATTCTTCCAATTTTCTTAGGAAGTTTGTTTGCAACTAAATAATCTAAAAATTCCTCTGCTTTAGGTCCCCTAATTCTGCATTTTGCAAAAGCAGTCATATCTAAAAGACCTACGTTTTCTTTAACATTTTGACATTCTTTTTTAATAGCATCAAACCATTTCGATCTTCTAAATGACCAATCATCTTTTTGTTCCATTCCGTCTGTTGCAAAAAAATTAGGTCTTTCCCATCCAAACTTCTGACCAAACACAGCACCTAAATTTTTCATTCGTTCATAACAAGGAGCTGTTCTTAATGGTCTTGCTGCTGGTCTTTCTTCATCTGGATAGTGAACAATAAATACATGGCTGTATGCTTCTTCATTTTTTGCTTTCAAATAAGATTTAGTTGCGTAGTTCCCGTAACGTCTTGGTTCAACTCCTAACATATCAATCGTAGGTTCGCCATCAACGATCCACTCTGCTAACTGCCAGCCTGCACCACCTGCTGCTGTTATTCCAAAACTATGTCCTTCATTTATCCAAAAATTTTTAAGTTCCCAAGCTGGTCCAACAATTGGATTTCCATCAGGAGTATAACAGATTGCTCCATTATAAACTTTCTTTACTCCGACTTCTCCAAACGCAGGTACTCTATGAATTGCTCCTTCTATGTGTGGAGCTAATCTGTCTAAGTCTTCTTGAAATAATTCATATTCTGAATTTTTTGATGGCCCCTCTACATAACAAGCTGGCGCACCATCTTCATAAGGACCTAAAATCAATCCTCCAGCTTCTTCCCTCATATACCATCTGCTATCACTATCTCTTAAGACGCCCATTTCTGGTAATCCATCTTTTTTTCTTTTTTGAATTGCAGGATGTGGTTCTGTAACAATGTATTGATGTTCAACAGGTATTACTGGAATATCTAATCCTACCATTTCACCTGTTTGTCTCGCAAAATTTCCAGAACAAGAAATAACATGTTCGCACTCTATTGATCCCTTATCTGTTTCCACAATCCATCCATCTTTAGTTTGCCTCATTGATAGGACAGTTGTATTTCTATAAATTTCTGCTCCTCTATTTCTTGCACCTGTTGCTAATGCTTGTGTTAAATCTGCTGGTTGAATATATCCATCTTCAGGGTGTTGTATTGCGCCAACTAAATCATCTGTATGACATAATGGCCAAATTTCTTTTACTTGTTCTGGTTTCAAAAATTTAACATCTACTCCGATAGTTCGAGCGACGCCTGCGTATTGATGGTATTCATCCATTCTATCTTTTGTACTTGCTAGACGAATATTTGAAACAACACTAAAGCCAACATTTTTTCCAGTTTCTTCCTCTAATGTTTTGTAAAGATTAACTGCATATTTATGAAGTTGTCCAACTGAGTAACTCATATTAAATA
>QCDE01000021.1 GCA_003281005.1 Pelagibacteraceae bacterium AG-349-O05 | reverse complement strand
TTATAAATTAGCCCGTTACGGTGGAACAATCCCGAACGAAAGAATAGCCTTTAGTCACCCGTCGAATCTAGTTCACCCCCATAAGTTGTAATGGTGGAGGTGGTGGGTACTGCCCCCACGTCCGCAATGGTTATTACGAAATTCGTTTATCGCCATAGTTGGAAAACCAACGTTATTAATATAAAAGGAATTACAACAGATTCAATAACAATCATGAAATTAACTAAAGAACAACAAGAAGAAATAAAAAATCAACAATCTCAAAGCAATCAAACAAAAAGAGTTACTGCTCCTGAGCTTGAAAAAATCTTGTATGAAGCAATTCCAGCTTTAGATCATGGTTTTGTAAGAGTTGTTGATTATATGGGTGATGACACATCAATAGTTCAATCAGCCAGAGTATCGTACGGAAAAGGAACAAAACAAGTTTCAACTGACAAAGGTTTAATAAAATATTTAATGAGGCATTGGCACAGCACTCCATTTGAAATGTGTGAAATTAAATATCATATTAAGCTTCCAATATTTATTGCAAGACAATGGATTAGACATAGAACAGCAAATGTAAATGAATATTCTGCAAGATATTCAATTCTGGATAAAGAATTTTATTTGCCATCACAAGAAAATTTAGCTGCTCAATCAACTAGTAACCGACAAGGTAGAGGAGATGTTTTGGAAGGAAAACAGGCAGAGGAAGTTTTAGAACTTTTAAAAAGTGATGCTGAAAGAACTTATGATAATTACGAGACTATGCTTAATGAAAGATTTGATGGATCAACTATTGATGAAAATAAAAAAGGTTTAGCAAGAGAACTTGCAAGAATGAATTTAACATTAAATACTTATACCCAATGGTATTGGAAAACTGATTTATTAAATTTGATGAATTTTTTAAGGTTAAGAGCTGATAGTCATGCTCAATATGAAATTAGAGTATATGCTGATATAATGTTAGATACTGTGAAAAAGTGGGTGCCAATAACTCATGATGCTTTTATGGATTATAGAGTTGGTGGAACTGAGGTTTCCGCTAAAGGAAAATTAATTTTACAGAAACTTATTAAAGGTGAAAATTTAGATTTTGAAAGTTTTGGACTGTCTAAAAGAGAGTGGAACGAATTAATGACTGCTTTTGATCTTAAAGATAAGTTGATTTAATTTTTTCAGCAAAATTTAAATATATTTTAGAAATTTCATGCTCGGGGTTAGTTTCCACAATTGGCTTTCCCTCATCTCCAGTTTTACCCACTTCTGGATTAATTGGAATCTCACCCAGAAATTCTTTTTGAAATTCTTCTGCAGTTTTTTTAACTCCACCCTCTCCAAAAATTTTATATTTTTTTCCATCGTCACCAATGAAAAAACTCATGTTATCAACTAAACCTAAAATCTTGACTCCAAGTTTATCAAACATTTTAATTCCTCTCTTAACATCTAACAAAGCTACTTCTTGAGGGGTAGAGACTATGATTGCTCCATCCATTTTAATTTCTTGTGAAAAAGTTAATTGAGTATCCCCAGTTCCTGGAGGCATATCAACAATTATAAAATCTAAGTCTTTCCAATTTACTTTTTGAGTGAAAGTTTTTATTGCGCTTGTAACCATTGGACCACGCCATATCATTGGAGTTTGTTGATCAGCTAAAAAACCAATTGACATACATTGAATGTCATATTTTGTAATTGGGTCTAATTTTTGACCATCGCTTTTTGGTTTTTCATTAATGTTAAACATTTTAGGAATCGATGGACCATAAATGTCTGCATCTAAAAGTCCAACTTTACATCCAATTTTTTTTAAAGCTAAAGCAAGATTCGTTGCAAATGTAGATTTTCCAACACCACCTTTTGCACTAGAGATTGCAATTGTAAACTTAGTTCCAAGAATAGGATTTTTAGTGAATTTTTTAGGCTCTAGCATACTTTTCATTGCGGCACTAAGTTCAGGTTTTTTATCAGTCATAAAAGCATCATTACTTGTTTTTTCCAATAAAGACACTATATACTTTGGCATGTCAGACGATTTTAAAGGTCAAAGTCCTTGGGGAGCTCCTCCTGGTGGAGGTGGTGGAGGTAATGGATCAGGTAGAGGTCCGACACCACCAAACGTCGATGAATTAATTAGGGATCTTCAAGATAAAATTAAAAGATTTTTACCTGGTGGAAAAACTTCAGGTGGAAAATCAATAAGTTTAATTTTATTAGTTTTAGCTTTTGTATGGTTAGCGAGTGGACTTTATAGAGTACTACCAGATGAACAAGGAGTGGTATTAAGATTTGGTAAGTTTGTAAAAACTACACAGCCTGGTTTGAACTATCATATACCTTTTCCTGTTGAAACAGTTCAAACACCAAAAGTTACTAAGGTTAATAGAATGGATATAGGATTTAGATCTGAAAGAGACAGTGGATTCTCTACAGGTGGTGGGGTTGCAGATGTACCACAAGAAAGCTTGATGTTAACTGGAGATGAAAATATTGTTAATATAGACTTTTCAGTATTTTGGGTAATTAAAGACGCTGGTAATTTTTTATTCAAAATTCAAGATCCAGAGGGCACAGTTAAAGCAGCTGCTGAAACTGCAATGAGAGAAGTAATTGCTAAAAGTGATATTCAACCAATCTTGACCGAAGGAAGATCAAAAATTGAGCTCGAAACCCAAGAAATTATTCAAACTATTTTAGATGATTATGAAAGTGGAATTCAAATTACACAAGTTCAAACTCAAAAAGCCGACCCGCCTGATCAAGTAATTGATGCATTTAGAGATGTACAGGCTGCAAGAGCAGATATGGAAAGATCAAAAAACGAGGCAGAAGCTTATGCCAATGATGTTATTCCAAGAGCACGAGGAGAAGCGCAAAAAATTTTACAAGCTGCAGAAGCATATAAAAAAGAAGTTGTTGCAAAAGCAGAGGGTGAGGCAAGTAGATTTATAGCAATCTACAACGAGTATAAAAATGCAAAAGCAGTCACTCAAGAAAGAATGTATTTAGAAACTATGGAGAAAGTTTTAGCAGATATAGATAAAGTAATTATTGAAAAAAATGCAGGTTCAGGTGTAGTTCCTTATTTGCCCTTACCTGAACTAAAAAAGAAAGCGACAAATTAAAATGAAAGCTGGAAAAATATTAGCAGGAGTATTAGTTGCAATTGGTGTTGTAGCTTTTTTATCAGTAATTATAGTTAAAGAGGTTAACCAAGCAATTATTCTTCAATTTGGTGATCCAAAAAGAATTATAATGAAGCCAGGATTAAACTTTAAAATTCCCTTCATTCAAAATGTTGTTTATTTAGATAAAAGAATTTTAAACTTAGATGCTCCACCAGAAGAGGTTATTGCGTCAGATCAAAAACGTTTAATAGTAGATGCATTTGCAAGGTTTCAAATTATTGATCCATTAAAGTTTTATATTTCAGTTGGAAACGAAAGAGTTGCAAGATCAAGACTGTCTACAATTATAAATTCAAGAATTAGAAATGTATTAGGTCAAGAAGAATTACAAACATTGCTATCCAAAGATAGATCCAAGCAAATGGCTTTAATTAAAGAAGGTGTAAATAATGAAGCACAAAACTTTGGAATAAATATTGTTGATGTTAGAATTAAAAGAGCAGATCTACCTCAGGCTAACAGTGATGCAATTTATAGAAGAATGCAAACTGAAAGGGAGAGGGAAGCAAAAGAATTTAGAGCAAAAGGTGCAGAGATGGCAGTTACAATTACATCAACTGCAGACAAAGAAGTTACTGTAATCTTAGCAGATGCTCAGAAACAATCAGAGATCATGAAAGGGGAAGGTGATGGAGAAAGAAATAAAATATTTGCTGACGCCTTTGGCCAAGACCCTGAATTTTTTGCTTTCTATAGAGCTATGCAAGCATATGAAAAAGCTCTTATTGGTGGTGAAACCTCTCTAATTTTATCACCTGATAGTGAATTTTTTAAATTTTTTGGAAATATAAAACCTGAAATCCAACAATAATTCTTAAATGCGTGAGCTAGTTGTAGCTTTTGGTCTTTTCTTATTTATTGAGGGACTTTTGTACGCCTTATTTCCAGCAAAAATGAAAAGTATGTTGAAAAAATTAGAATTTGTTAAAGATAGTCAGCTTAGATCAGGCGGACTTATTTTTGCTGTGATAGGTTTTATAATTATTTATTACATTAAGAATTAATATGAATAAGATTAAACTTATATTCTTAACTTTAGTTATATCATTAAGCTTTACGTTTAATGTAAACTCCAAACCAGTTCCCGCTTCCTTTGCGGATCTTGCAGAAAAATTAATGCCATCTGTGGTAAATATTTCTACTACAACTACTGTAGTGACAAATACCAATCCTTTTCCTTTTCAATTTCCTCCAGGCTCTCCTTTTGAGGATATGTTTAAAGAATTTGGAACACCTCAGGAAAGACAATCAGCTGCTTTAGGTTCTGGGTTTATAATAGACGAGAAAGGAATTGTGGTTACGAATAATCACGTTATTCAAGATGCTGACGACATTATTGTTAGAGTAAATGGTGACCAAGAATTTAAAGCTAAGGTTCTTGGTGCTGACCCTTTAATGGATATTGCTGTTTTACAATTAGAAACAGATGAAAAGTTTATCCCGGTTGCATTTGGCGACTCTGATAAAGCAAGAATTGGTGATTGGGTTTTAGCAATTGGAAATCCGTTTGGTTTAGGCGGAACTGTTACTGCTGGAATTATTTCAGCAAGAAATCGATCAATTGGTTTATCAAGATATGAAGATTTTATACAAACAGATGCATCTATAAATTCTGGAAATTCTGGAGGGCCTTTGTTTGATATGAAAGGAAATGTAATTGGAATTAATACAGCAATTCTTGGACGTAATGGTTCTATTGGTATTGGATTTTCAATACCATCAAACAGCGCTCAAATTGTAATTAAACAATTAATTGAATTTGGTGAAACGAAAAGAGGTTGGCTTGGTGTAAGAATTCAAGATGTAACTAAAGAAATTGCTGAAGTTGAAAAATTAGACAAAACGCGAGGAGCATTAGTTGCTAGTGTTGCAGAAAATAGTCCATCAGAAAAAGCAGGAATACAAGCTGGCGATATTATTTTAGAATTTAATGGAGAAAAAATAAATCAAATGAAGGAACTCCCAGCTATTGTTGCAAGAACTGAAGTTGGCAAAAAAGTTGAAGTCAAAATTTGGAGAGACAAAAAAGAAATAATTAAAAATGTTGTTCTAGGAAGACTAGAAACTTCAGATGATTTTAAGATAAGCAAAAATCAAGAAACTCAACCAAAGAATAATGAAGAAATAGTTGAAAGTTTAAGAATTGCAGTAAGACCATTAACTAAAGAAGATATTAAAAATAGAAATTTACCAAATCAGACAACGGGACTTGTTATAACAAAAATCGCAAACAATAGTCCTTTAGCAAAAACAATCGAAATTAATAGTATTATTATTGAAGCTCAAAAGAAAAAAATTAGATCAGCAGATGACTTAAGAAATATTGCTAAGGAAGTTTTAAATTCAAATCAAAAAACAGTTTTACTCGCGATCTATAATAATCAAAATCAAAGACGATACATTGGTGTTAAGCTAGACTAACAATGGATTTAAAATCCAAGATTATATTAATATCAGGTCCAACAGCATCAGGAAAATCAAGTTTTGCAATTAAAGTTGCAAAAAAAGTTGATGGAGAGATTGTTAATGCAGATAGCATGCAAGTATACAAAGAGCTTAAAATTTTATCAGCTAGACCAGATCCAAAAAAATATAAGAAAATAAAACATCACTTATATGGTTTTTATAATGTAACAAAAAACTTCTCCACAGGTGATTGGCTTAAGCTAGCAATTAAAAAAATCGAAGAAATTCAAAAGAGAAAAAAAACTCCAATTCTTGTTGGAGGGACAGGTTTATACTTTAAAGCTTTAACTGATGGTTTAGTAAAAATACCAAATATTTCATTAAAATTAAGAAATCAAATTAGAGATTTACAAAAAAAATTTGGACAAAAGAAGTTTTATGAAAAACTATTAAAATTAGATCCATCCTCAAAAGGAAAAATAAAACCTACAGACACTCAAAGATCCATCAGAGCTTATGAAGTCAAAAAGTTTACAAAAAAATCTCTAACTGAATGGTTTAAAAACACAAAATCAAACTTCGCGGAAGATGATTTTTTTAAAGTTTATATTGATTTTCCTAGACAAGAATTAATTGAACGTATCAATCTAAGAACAAGAGAGATGATAGAAAACGGAGCAATTAAAGAAGTAAATAATTTAATAAACCTAAGAGTTAGAAAAGATAAAACTGCCAACAAAGCCATTGGAGTTAATGAAATTATAGAATATTTAAAAAAACAAAAAAATTTGAATGATACTAGAGATAAAATAGCCATAAAAACTAGACAATACGCCAAAAGACAAAGTACCTGGGCTAGAGGTAACATGATGAGTTGGATGAAACTAAAGCCACAAGACATAAATAAGTTTTTGAAAAAAATTTAAAATTTTCATTCTTAAACTTGACCAATGAGTACAACTTCAGCTAGATTGCCTAATGCCAAAATTATTTACTGGAGCAGAAATTGTATTTAAATGTCTTGAAGACCAAAAGGTAGAACATATCTTTGGTTATCCAGGTGGTGCAGTGTTGCCGATTTATGATGAATTAAAAAATCATCCTTCTATAAAACATATTTTAGTTAGGCACGAACAAGGTGCGGGTCACGCAGCTGAAGGCTATGCGAGGTCATCAGGAAAACCAGGTGTTGTTTTAGTTACATCAGGTCCTGGGGCAACTAATGTTGTTACAGCCTTAACAGATGCTTATATGGATTCAGTGCCGTTAGTTTGTATTTCTGGTCAGGTTCCAACTCATTTAATTGGAACTGATGCTTTCCAAGAATGTGATACTACAGGAATCACAAGACCTTGTACGAAACACAATTGGTTAGTAAAAGATATTAATGATCTTTCTAAAGTTATGCATGAAGCATTTAGAGTTGCAACAACTGGAAGACCAGGACCAGTTTTAATTGACATTCCAAAAGATATTCAGTTTGCAAAAACAAAATACAAAAAACCAAATAAAGAAAAAAAATTAAATGGAAAATCGCATAATAAATTTTCTCAAGATCAAATTGATGAATTAGTTAAATTATTAAGCAAGGCCAAAAAACCAATCATATATAGTGGGGGAGGTGTAATTAACTCAGGTCCAAAAGCAAGTCAGGCTCTAAGAGAATTTGTTGAGCTAACTGGTTTTCCTATTACTTCTACACTTCAGGGATTAGGTGCGTACCCTGGAGATGATAATCAATTTTTAGGAATGCTTGGTATGCACGGTACTTACGAAGCAAATAATGCTATGCATGATTGTGATCTTTTAATTAATATTGGCGCAAGATTTGATGATCGTATCACTGGAAAAATTGATGAGTTTTCACCAAATTCAAAAAAGGTTCATATTGATATAGATCCATCATCAATTAATAAAATTATCAAAGTGGATCTTGCAATAGTTGGGGACGTTACGAGTGTTATAAGCAAAATTAATAAGACAATTTCTAAAAGAAAAAATGGTCATAACAAATCAAATAAATCGAATATAGCTAAGTGGTGGGAACAAATCGAAAAATGGAGAGAAAAAGATTCTCTTAATTTTGTAAATAGTGATGAAAGTATAAAACCTCAACATGCCGTGCAAAGACTTTATGAATTAACTAAGAATAAAGATACTTATGTTACCACCGAGGTTGGACAACATCAAATGTGGGCTGCTCAGCATTATAAATTTAATAAACCAAATAGATGGATGACATCTGGTGGCTTAGGAACTATGGGGTATGGATTGCCAGCAGCGGTTGGGGTACAAATTGCTCACCCTGAAAAATTAGTAATTGACATTGCTGGAGAAGCCTCAGTTTTAATGACCATGCAAGAAATGTCTACTGCAGTCCAGTACAATCTTCCTATAAAAATATTTATTTTGAATAATCAATATATGGGAATGGTAAGACAATGGCAGGAGTTGCTTCATGAAAAGAATTATTCTGAAAGTTATTCTGAAGCATTACCAGATTTCATGAAAATGGCAGAAGCTTATGGATGCAAAGGAATTAAAGCAGACAATCCATCTGATCTGGATGACAAAATTCAAGAAATGATAGATTATGATGGACCAGTTATATTTGATTGTCATGTGGATCCTAATGAAAATTGTTTTCCAATGATCCCATCTGGAAAACCCCATAACCAAATGATCTTAGGTCCAAATGATCAAGAGGATAATAAAATTAAGGGAAAAGGCAAAGCCTTAGTATAATTATAATGCCAAAATCAAAGTCAGCTTACAGCATACCTACGAAGAAACAAAAACCAGATACATATATTTTTGTGGTATGGGTAGATAACGAGGCTGGAGTTTTGGCAAGAGTAGTCGGTTTATTTTCTGGACGTGGATACAATATCGAGTCATTAGCAGTTGCTGAGGTTGATGCAGTAAAAAATATTTCAAGGATAACAATTGTTACTACTGGAACACCTCAAGTAATTGATCAAATAAGACTCCAATTAACAAAGTTAGTGCCCGTTCATAAAGTTGCTGAGTTTAAAAGAGAGGATAAAGGCGTAATTTTTAAAGAAATGGCTTTATTTAAAGTTGTAGGAAAAAGAAATAAAATTGAAAAATGCTTAAATGCTTGTAAAAAATTTAATCCCGTAATATTAGATGAAACAAAAACTTCAGCAGTAATTCAAATAACTGCTCTTAGAAGAGAAATTGATAAAATGAATAAAAAATTAAAGCCCTTAGGACTTATTAGTACTTCGAGAACTGGGGCAGTAGCAATGACTAGGGGTGCTAAAATATTTAATTAATTTAAAAGGAGAGATGATATGAAAATGTTTTATGAAAAAGATGCAGATGTAAATCTAATTAAAAGCAAAAAAGTTGCTATCTTCGGCTATGGAAGTCAAGGACACGCTCATGCATTGAATTTAAAAGACAGTGGAGTAAAAGAAATTGTTGTAGCATTAAGAGAAGGATCATCTAGTGCTGCAAAAGCAGAGTCAAAAGGTTTAAAAGTAATGAATTTATCAGATGCTGCTGAGTGGGCTGATGTAGTAATGATTTTAACTCCAGATGAGTTACAAGCAGAAATTTATAAAAATCATATTGAACAAAGAGTAAGAGAAGGAACAAGTATTGCTTTTGCTCATGGTTTAAATGTGCATTATGATTTAATAAAAGCAAGAAAAGATCTTGATGTTTTTATGGTTGCTCCAAAAGGACCTGGTCACTTAGTTAGAAGTGAATACGAAAAAGGAGGTGGAGTACCTTGTTTATTTGCCGTACATCAAAACGGTTCAGGAAAGGCAAGAGACTTAGCGCTATCATATGCCTCAGCAGTTGGAGGAGGAAGATCTGGAATTATTGAAACTACATTTAAAGATGAAGTTGAAACAGATTTATTTGGTGAACAGACTGTATTGTGTGGAGGACTTGTTGAATTGATTAAAAATGGTTATGAAACTTTAGTTGAAGCAGGATATGAACCAGAGATGGCATATTTTGAAACAGTTCATGAAGTTAAATTGATTGTTGATTTAATTTATGAAGGTGGAATTGCAAACATGAATTATTCTATATCGAATACGGCCGAATACGGTGAATATCAATCAGGCCCTAGAATTGTTAATAAAGAGGAAACTAAAAAAAGAATGAAAGAAGTTTTGGCGGAAATTCAATCAGGAAAATTCACAAAGGAGTGGATGGATGAGTGTAAAAATGGTCAAAAGAACTTCCTTGCTACAAGAGCTAAATTAGCTGAGCATCCAGTAGAAAAAGTTGGTGCTGAATTAAGAGCTATGATGCCATGGATTAGTAAGAAAAAATTAGTCGATAGTGATAAAAGTTAAATTTTA
This sequence comes from Pelagibacteraceae bacterium AG-349-O05, assembly GCA_003281005.1. Lineage (GTDB taxonomy): Bacteria > Pseudomonadota > Alphaproteobacteria > Pelagibacterales > Pelagibacteraceae > Pelagibacter. Next base: position 3,377 of record QCDE01000021.1, on the reverse strand, counting down.
TTAGTAAATTATTGCTACAATAATTTGATTATTTCACCTATACTTTTTTAAATAAATTTTAAAAACGAGGGGAATAATGAAGACTAAAAATATAGTAAGAATACTATTGTCATTAGTTCTAGTATTTGGATTTTCTTCAGCATGGGCAAAAACTATTAAATGGTCTATGCAAGGAGACAGTCTAACACTAGATCCACATGCACAAAATGAAGGTCCAACTACTCAAGTATCTAGACAAGTTTATGAAGCTCTAGTTCAAAGAGGCTTGGACATGAAAATAGGGCCTGCTTTAGCAACAAAATGGAAAGCTACTGATCCAAATACTTGGATTTTTACTTTAAGGGAAGATGCTAAGTTTTCAGATGGTTCTGGAATGACATCAGCAGATGTTGTTTTTAGTATATTAAGAGCTAAGCAAAGAACATCTGACTTTAAAGAATACATCAGCACTGTTGCTAATGTTGAAGCAGTTGGAGATTACTCTGTTAAAATAACTACAAGTAAACCTAACCCTATTCTTTTAAACCAATTGTCTAACATTTTTATAATGTCTAAAGCTTGGTCAGAGAAAAACTTTGCAATGTCACCACAAAACTGGGACGCAGGACAAGAAACTTTCTCTGCTACTAATGCTATGGGAACTGGTCCTTTTAAAATAACTTTAAGAGAGCCTAACACCAAGACAGTGTTTAAAAGAAATAAACATTGGTGGGGTGAAATGAAGGACAAAAAAGTAACTCAAATTGAATTAATGCCTATTAAAAATGCAGCTACAAGAGTAGCAGCATTATTATCTGGTGAAATTGATATAGTTACTGATGCCCCTGTTCAAGACTTAAAAAGAATTGGATCTTCTTCAGGTCACAAAGTTGAAAGTACAGCTCAAATGAGAACAATTTTCTTAGGTATGGATCAAGCAGCTGACAAATTAAGAACTGGTAATACAGGTGATAATCCATTTAAGAAAAAAGAAGTAAGACAAGCTCTTTATCAAGCAATTGATATTGAAGCGATCAAGAAAAAAGTTATGAGAGGTTTAAGTGAACCTGCGGGAATTATAACTTTCCCAGGTGTAAATGGATATACAGCTGATCTTGATAAAAGATTACCTTACGATGTTAATGCTGCAAAAAAACTTTTAGCTGATGCAGGTTATCCTAATGGTTTTGACGTTGAACTTAGATGTCCTAATGACAGATATGTAAACGATGAGGCAATATGTACTGCTGTTGTTGGAATGTTGGGTAAAATTGGAGTTAACGTTAACTTATTTGCTCAAACTAAAAGTAAACACTTCAAAGAGCTTAAAGATGATCAAGGTGATTTCTATATGCTAGGATGGGGTGTTCCAACTTTAGATAGTCACTATGTTTTCCATTACCTATATGAAAGTGGTGCTAGCTGGAACAAAGTTAACTTTAGTAACGCTGATGTTGATGCTGCAATTAGAGTTATGGAAGGTGAAGTTGATTTAGATAAAAGAAATGCTGCAATTGCAAAAGCTTGGAAAATTGTAAAAGATGATATTTCTTATCTTCCTTTACATCACCAAGTAATTTCTTGGGCATCTAAAAGCAATGTTAATGTTCCTATCAGACCGAATAACGAACCGTTATTCAGAACTGCTAGTTTTAACTAATTAAAAATTATTATAAGCCCTTTAAAAATTTAAAGGGCTTATAAATTTAAACCTTCACAAATTGATAAAATATTTTTTTAAAAGGCTGTTTCAATCCGCTTTGGTGATGTTGGTTGTCGCCTTTGTGTCTTTCTCTTTATTTAATTTTGTTGGAGATCCAATCAATAACATGGTTGGAGAAGAAACTTCTGATGAGGAAAGAGCGGAATTAAGAGAAACATTAGGTTTAATGGATCCAATTCATGTGCAGTTTTCAAGATTTATAGTTAATGCTTCTAAGGGTGAGTTTGGAATTTCATATCAATTAAGAAGACCTGTTTCAGAATTAATAGTTGAAAGATTGCCTGCAACTATTGAACTTGTGGTTATTTCAGCACTAATTGCACTAATTACTGGTACTTTGTTAGGAGTTTATACAGGCATAAATCGAAAAGGTTTTTTAAGTGATTTTGTCTTAGCCGTCTCCTTGCTTGGAGTTTCACTCCCCACATTTGTAATTGGTATATTATTTATATATTTGTTTGCAGTAATCTTAGGAATATTACCTTCTTTTGGTAGAGGGGAAGTTGTTGATTTAGGTTTTTGGACTACAGGTTTTTTAACAGTTTCAGGACTTAAAGCAATTATACTTCCTTCAGTAACATTAAGCCTTTTCCAAATGACTTATATCATCAGACTTGTGCGAGCAGAGATGATGGAAATATTACAAACAGATTATATTAAATTTGCACGTGCTCGAGGCATTAGTGAAAATAGTATTAAATATAAACATGCATTAAAAAATGGATTGATACCAGTAATAACTATAGCAGGAATAAATATTGGAACTTTAATTGCGTTTTCAATTATTACTGAAACTGTTTTTCAATGGCCTGGAATGGGCTTCTTATTTATTCAAGCAGTTCAATTCGTAGATATACCAATCATGTCAGCTTATTTAGTTTTTATAGCTTTTGTTTTCGTAATGATAAATTTTATAGTTGATATTCTTTATTATTTAATTGATCCAAGAATAAGAGTTAAAGGAGATACAGCAAGTGGATAACAAAACTTTAAGTACTTGGGAAAGAGTAAAAGATAGTGATATTTATCATAGCTTTATTAAATCGCCAACTGCCATTGTATCATCTACTATCTTGTTTATAATTTTTTTCTGTTCTTTTTTTGTTGAGCTCGTAACACCTTACAATCCCTTTGACCCATCCTCTCTATCATTGATGGATGCATTCACACCACCTTCATGGACAGAAGATGGCCTTGCTAAATTTATTTTAGGTACTGATGGACAAGGAAGAGATATGTTGTCCACAATTTTATACGGATGCAGAATTTCTCTGATTGTAGGTTTTTCTGCAATTATTTTTAGTTTAATTCTTGGAGTTGGATTGGGATTAACGGCTGGATTTTTTGGTGGAAAATATGAAATGATAGTAATGAGATTAACTGACGTTCAGTTGACAGTACCAAGTATTTTGATGGCATTGTTGGTTGATGGAATAGCAAGAGGTTTAATTTCAAGAGAAATGCATGATGAAATGGCAATTTATGTTTTAATATTTGCTATTGGAATTTCAGAGTGGCCACAATTTGCAAGAGTTTCTAGAGCTGCAACTTTAGTAGAAAAAAATAAAGATTATGTTTCTGCATCAACAATAATTGGAGTTTCAAATATAATTATTATGTTTAAACATATCTTGCCAAATATTTTAAGACCAGTTTTAGTAATTGGAACCATTGG
>QCDE01000020.1 GCA_003281005.1 Pelagibacteraceae bacterium AG-349-O05 | reverse complement strand
CATGGAAAATTTATAGTGGCAAAGAAATAAAATTTTTAGATTATTTTTTAGTAGGTCTTTTTGCTGCTTTTGGTTTTTTATCAAAATACCTATTTATTTATTTGCTAGTTTCTATCGATCTACTCTTTATTTATTTAATATTTTTTAAAAAAGAGAGAAAATTTGACTTAACAAATAATAAGCCCAATCTTGAGGTCCAAAAATTTGAAAAAATATTTCTGCAAAAAAAGCACTCATCGGCGGATGTTTATTAAATCCCCAATCTAAATTACTTCCCCAAGCTAACGCTTCAATAGTATCTAATGGTAAATTGTGATTTGTAAGGGATGGAATCAGAGTCCAAAAAATTAGATGAGCTGTAGCAAAAATATAAAAAACATTATTAATATTTTTGTTATTAATGGTCATTTATAAATATTTATATCAATTAAGCTTGCTTGACACCCCTAATTTGCTGAATATACTGCGAGCGATTAAATTTAAGCTATGCCTAAGACTGCCAAAGCAAAGAAAAAAGTATCAAAACAGAAAACTAAAGTTGTTAGTAAACCAAAATCAACTACAGCTAAAGTTACACCCAAAGGTCCTGTAAAAATTTCAAAAACTTATGTTCCAAAAGATACTGAAAAATATATGTGTGAAAAACATAAAGTATATTTCAGAATGAGACTAACAGAATGGAAAAAGGAACTAATCAAAGCTAATAATGAGGCTCTTTATAATGGTGGGATGGATGACAATAATATTTCTGCTGATATTGTTGATCAAGCAAACTCCTATATTGACAGCAATGTAGAAATGAAAGCAATCAATAGACAAATTAAATTAATTTCAGAAATTGATAAAGCTTTGAGAAGAATAAGAGAAGACACTTATGGTTATTGTTTAGATACAGCAGAGCCAATTGGATTAAAAAGGTTAATGGCAAGACCTGTTGCTAAGTATACAATTGCAGCACAAGAAAAGCATGAAAAAGAAGAAAAAGTTCATGCAGATGATTAGTAATGAGAAAAAAATCTTCTAAACAAAGCTCAATATCCTTTCTTTTTGCAAAGAAATATATTTATTTTTACTATCCTTTCTTCTGGATTCTATTGTTGTTATATTTATTTTTAAAATGAATAAAAAATTAATCTTAATTGTTATTGTAATTGTTGCTATTGAATTTTCAGGTTATGGAATACTTAGTACTCTTTACAGATTGTTTGGATAAATTTTAAAGTAGAGGAATTTTTGCATCTTTATCCATAAAACTATAACCTTTAACTACAGCTTCACGATTTGCTATTTCCAAAAACCATCTAGCTAAATTTTTATAATTCTTCAATCCAATATCATGCCATTCGTGTCTAGCCATCCACGGCCAAGTTGCAATATCTGCAATCGTATAATCAGAACCAGCAAGAAATTTTGATTGTTTTAATCTTGCATCCAATTCTCCATAAATTCTTTTAGTTATTTTAAAATATCTCTCTTCACCAAATTCACTTTTTCCAGGATTATAATGATGAAATTGATGATGTTGTCCTATCATAGGTCCAACGGTTCCCATTTGAGCCATCAACCATTGATTAATAATCAGTCTATCTTTTTCATTGTAAAATTTTCCACTTTTATCACCTAAGTACATTAAGATTGCACCAGATTCGAATATGCTTTTATTGTTATCATGATCAATAATGACGGGGATTTTCCCAAAAGGACTAATTTTTAAATATTCTGGTTTAAATTGTTCTTCTTTGCTTAAATCAACTTTAGTTACTTTGTATTCATAACCAATTTCTTCAAGCATAATACTAATTTTCCATCCATTAGGAGTATTTGCAGAAAAAAGTTCTATCATTTTTTAATTCCAAGTCTTTCTTGTGCAGCCTTAGATGTTGTTGTGAATTCAAATCTTAATTTTTCGTCTGGTTTAGCATATTTAAAACAACCTCTTGCAGCTAATGCACCTTCATGAAATCCTGAAAGAATTAATTTTAATTTTCCTGGGTAAGAACAAATATCACCAATTGCAAATATACTATTAATATTCGTTTCAAAGTTTTCAGTATTAACTTCAACGGTTTTTTTATTTATATTTAGTCCCCAATCTAAAATAGGGCCAAGTTGCATAATTAAACCAAAAAAACCTAATACATAATCAGATTTTATCTCTTTAATGTCACCTTCGTCATGTTTTATTTTTACTGACTCAATGTTTTTATCTCCTACAACTGAGTGCATTTGACATTTTGTGAATAAATTTAACTTCCCTTGATCATTAAGCTCTTTTACTTTTTGAACACTCGCCTCTGCTCCACTAAAACCATCTCTTCTATGAATTAAATTTACTTTGGAAGTATTGGATAGCTCTATAGCCCAATCTAAAGCTGAGTCTCCTCCTCCAAAAATTGAAATAGTTTTGTCTTTAAATATTGATTTATCTTTAATTGAATAAAATAGATTATTGCCTTCAAATTTTTCACACTCCTTTACTGGGAACTTCCTTGGCTCAAAAGAACCGACACCACCAGCTATAATAATTGCTGCAACATCAAACTTTACTCCACCTGAGGTTCTAACATGCCATCTATTTTGATTTTTTTTTAATTCTTCGACTCTTTCATTTAAATGAAATTTTATATTGAAAGGTTTAATTTGTTGCAAAAGGTTATTGGTTAATTCTTCACCCGTGCATTCAGGTACTGCTGGAATATCATAAATTGGTTTATCGGGATAAAGCTCTATACATTGACCGCCCGCTTTATCAAGATTGTCTACTATTTCGCAATTTAAACCAATGATCCCAAGTTGATGAGCACAAAACAATCCTGTTGGTCCTGCTCCAATAATTAATACATCTGTTTTATTCATTTAACCTTGTTTTGATGGAATATTTACCTCTAATCCATCCAACTCATCTGAAACAATTAACTGACAGCTCAACCTGCTATTATTTTTGGGTTCAAACGCCATATCAAGCATATCTTCCTCACCATCTTCTTTTGCTGGAAGCTTATCTAACCATTCTTCTTTGACATAAACATGGCAGGTAGCACATGCCATGCCGCCTCCACAATCTGCATCAATGCCTGGAATATCATTCTGTACCGCACCTTCCATGACAGTTAATCCATTTTGAACATCAATTGTATGGGTTTTGTTATCTTGAGTGTGATATGTTATTTTTGCCATTAGCTATATATAGTTTCTTATCTAAATAGGACAAGTAAGTAAAATCATACCTATTTGAATAAAGGTAAAAAAAAAGGGCAAGTACACAAATGTACCTGCCCTTAATTTAAATTTTAACTAATTACTTAGCTCTTCTTCCGCTTGAACTAGTTGCAGCAGCCCATATTACTAGACCAAATGCAATTTTGTTAATGAAGTCAGCTAAGTTGTAAACAACGTTTAGTGAGTCAGCGTCTACACCACCAGTTAAGTAACCAAATACATAACCTAATGGGTAAATTGCCCAACCTACTGTAACGATCATTCTCATTGCTCCGAATGCAGTTACAAGAGCTTTGTTACCACTCTTCTGTGCAGCTTTACCAGCTTCACCTGAGAATACTTCATAAAGAATGTACACCCAACCTGCCATTCCGATGATGAAACCAAGTGTAGCATTAATGTATCCTGCTTCACCTAAGTATCCACCGATTAGCATTACTAATGAACCAATTAACAATCTCCAGAACATTCCAGAGTTTGCTTTACCAATAGCTGCTAGAATTAAATAGAATTCTACCATCTGTAATGGCACAGTGATTAACCAGTCAATGTATCTGTAAACAGTTGGCGAGTCTCCAGTAGCAACCCATACTTCTCTCATGTACATGTAGTGTATGAATGCAATACCAGTTACTAGACCAGCAACAATAACTGATGTTCTCCAGCCTGATGCGACATTGCCTGCTTCCATGAAAAAGAAAGCAGTAGCTGCTAACATTCCCATTGAGATGACCCAGAATGAAATTCCTACGAAGTCATCTTGCATCAACATCGTTGCGTCTGCTGCAATAGCTATACCTGAAAAACCTATTAAGGCCATAGCTGCTAAAGCAAACAGTTTAAGTTTTTTCATAAAAAACTCCCTCTTCGTTAGTTTTTATTTATTTAGTTTATATAAACTAGACTTAAGTTTCCCTAAGCCAATTTGGTGGTTAGATAGCAAATTAAATTAGTTTTATGAAGACTTAATTGTCACTAATAAGCATTGATTTTACTTAATTTTTGAAATTAAATACAATTTATAAGTTAAAAACCAAAAAAAATAAGGAATTCGAATCAAATTTTTATGTCTTCTAAGTTTAATGTAATTTACGAAAATTCTATAAAAAATCCTGAAAAATTTTGGCAGGAAGCATCCGAAGATATCTATTGGTTTAAAAAACCAACTAAAATTTTGAATAAATCTAATCCACCATTCTATAAATGGTTCGAAGATGGGGTCACAAATACATGTTATAATGCTTTGGACATTCATATTGATCAAGGAAGAGGTCAAAAAACAGCTTTAATCTACGATAGTCCTATTACAGACAACAAAAGTAAGTTCACTTATGAGGAATTAAGGTCAAAGGTTTCTAAATTTGCAGGGGCATTGAAAGCCCAGGGTGCAAATAAAGGTGACCGGGTGATCATTTACATGCCAATGATCCCAGAAGCAGTGGTTGCTATGCTTGCTTGTGCAAGAATTGGTGCCATTCATTCTGTTGTATTTGGAGGATTTGCCTCAAATGAGCTTGCTAGTAGAATAGATGACAGTAAAGCAAAATTATTAGTGACAGCCTCATGTGGTTTTGAGCCAGGAAGGACGGTTGAATATAAACCTCTTGTCGATGAAGCAATAAAAATAGCCAATCACAAAATTGAAAAGATGATTTTATTTCAAAGACCTGGTCATGAGGTTAAATTAAATGCTCCAAATGAGGTCAGTTGGGAAGAGGTGGTCTCTAATGCTAAGAATGCAGACTGCCTGGAGATGAACTCCAATGAGTTTGCTTATATTTTGTATACATCAGGCACAACTGGAACCCCTAAAGGTATAGTGAGAGATGTTGGAGGTCACATTGTTGCTCTCAAATGGACTATGAAAAATATCTACAACATTGATACAGATGATATTTGGTGGTCAGCAAGTGATATTGGTTGGATTGTGGGGCACTCTTATATTGTTTACGCTCCATTATTCAAAGGGTGTACTACAGTATTGTTTGAAGGCAAGCCTGTTGGAACACCAGACGCTGGCGCATTTTGGAAAATCATTTCAGATTATAAAGTCAAATCTCTTTTTACAGCTCCGACAGCTTTTAGGGCTATCAAGAAAGAAGATCCTGAAGGTAAATTTTTCTCAAAATACGATTTGAGCAATTTTGAAAGCTTATTTCTTGCTGGAGAAAGAGCTGATCCAGATACAATTAAGTGGGCTGAGAATTTACTTAAAGTTCCAGTCATTGATCATTGGTGGCAAACAGAGACTAGTTGGGCAATCAGCTCAAATTGCACTGGAATTGAAATGATGGAAACAAAATATGGTTCAGCCTGTAAAGCTGTTCCTGGGTACGATGTAAAGATCATCAAGCCTGACCAATCTTTGGCGAACCCAAATGAGATGGGAGATATAGTTGTGAAACTTCCGTTGCCTCCAGGAACATTTCCAACATTATGGAATGCGGATGAAAGATACAAAGAAAATTATATGTCTAATTATGAGGGATACTACCAAACATATGATGCGGGTCACATAGATGATGATGGTTATATTTGGATTATGTCTAGGACTGATGACATCATTAATGTGGCTGGTCATAGATTGTCTACAGGTGCAATTGAAGAAGTTTTATCAGAACATCAATCTGTTGCAGAATGTGCAGTACTTGGAATTGCAGATAAGTTGAAAGGTCAATTACCTATAGGTCTTGTAGTTTTAAAATCTGGAGTTGATAAAGATAATGATACTATTTCAAAAGAATGTGTTCAGATGGTAAGGGATAAAATAGGCCCAGTTGCTGCATTTAAAGTTGTAATAGTTATTAAAAGACTACCAAAAACAAGATCAGGTAAAATTTTAAGGGGAACAATAAGAAAAATTGCAGATAACGTGGAATATAAAGTGCCTCCTACGATCGATGATCCAGCAATTTTAACAGAAATAAAAGAAGATTTAATTAAGCATAAAATTTTAAAAAATGGTTAAAACATATTTATTTCTCGCAGGTGCAGTATTTTTTGAAGTTGCTGGTACGATGTTATTACCTGTAACTCAAAATTTTACAAAACTAATACCTACAGCTGCTCTTGCATTCTTTTATCTTTGTGCTTTCTATCTTTTAACTTTTGTAGCAGATAAGATTCCTATCGCTATTATGTATGCGACATGGAGTGGTCTTGGGATTTTTACAATTGCAATTCTCGGCTATATATTCTTTAAACAAACTTTAGCTTGGCAAGCAATAATGGGACTATTCTTAATAGTGATAGGTATAATTTTAGTAAATAGTTTTACTGGAAAACTTAGCTAAACTGTAAAGGTGTGCCGTCAGGATCGCCTAAAATTTTTCCATCCTGCATTTTAATTTTACCTGCAATAATTGTATGAGTAGGTGTTCCTTTAAATTTAAATCCATTAAAAGGTGACCACTTACATTTGCTTTCAATATTTTCGTTTTTAATTTCGATCGTTTTGTTCATATCAACAATTGTAAAATCTGCATCATAACCCTCTTTAATAAATCCTTTGTTTTTTATTCCAAATATTTTTACTGGATTTTCACAAACAAAGTTTATCAATTGGTTAAGAGATAATTTTCCATCATTAATATGATTTAACATTACGGGCATTAATGTTTGAACTCCTGGCATTCCAGAAGGAGTATTTGGATAAACCTTATCTTTATTTTCTTTTAAATGAGGTGCGTGATCTGAACCAATTGTATCATTAAAGTTATTTCTCACCCCGTACCATAATCTATCGTAATGAGATTTATCTCTTAATGGTGGGTTCATCTGAGCATAAGTCCCAAGCTTATCATAACAATCTGGAGCATAAAGAGTTAAATGTTGGGGAGTAATCTCAAATGTAATATTTCCTTTATGTTGAGATAAAAAATCTATTTCTTCTTTTGTAGTAATATGAAGCACATGAGCTTTTTTATTATGCTTTTCCGCAATTCGAACAATTCTTCTTGTAGATGCTATTGCACATTCTACACTTCTCCATACTGGATGGGTATGAACATCACCCTCTTTTATTAATTTCTTATTTGCTTTTAAAATTGCCTCATCTTCAGAATGAACCGCAACTACTTTTGAGGCATTTTGAAAAACCTTATCTATATCGTCTTCTTCAGCAACTAATAAATTACCAGTTGAAGATCCTGCAAAAAGTTTAATACCACAACAACCTTCTAAACCCTCTAGACTTGCTAAATCATCTGCATTGTCAGCTGTTGCTCCAAAATAAAAAGCATAATTGGAATACATTCTGTTTTTAGCTAGATCTAGTTTTCTTTGAAACTCTCTAATATTTGAAGTTGGTGGATTAGTATTAGGCATTTCAAATACACTGGTTATTCCTCCCGCTATTGCCGCTCTACTACCTGAATGAAGATCTTCAGTATCCGTTGAACCCGGTTCTCTAAAATGTGTTTGGGTATCTATGCAACCAGGTAATACTGTTTGGCCTTCTACATTAATTGTCTCTTTTGTTTCTTCTGAAATTTGTCCAATCTGTTGAATTTTTCCATCTTTTATAGCAACATCAACATCTTTTAACTCTCCATCGATGAAACATTGTCCGTTTTTAATTATAAGATCTAACATTTTGAGAAATTGTTATTATATTACATTCTATAATTAATCAATTATGAATATTAAAAACGTTTACATTTTAGATGACAGAGCAATTTTTTATATTAACGGAGAAGATAAAAAAGAATTTCTTCAAAATCTTATCAGTAACGACATAAACAAAGTAAGCGATGTAAATAGTTGTTTTGGTTCTTTGCTTACACCCCAAGGTAAATTTTTATATGAATTTATAATCGTAAAACATAAGTCTGGATATCTTTTGGATTGCGAAAAATCCCAGGCTGAGGAATTATTTAAACAATTATCTCTATATAAGCTAAGATCAAAAGTTGAAATTCTCAATTTAAGTAATGAATTTGTTGTGGCAGCATTTTCTCATGAAAAATTCTTAACTTTTGATGAAGCAAAAGATCAACCTGGATGCACAATTAAATATAGAGAAGATCCAATTATTTTAGATCCCAGAAATAAGGATTTGGGCGCTAGATTAATTATTAATCTTGAAAAACTTTATTTATCTCTGAAAAAATTAGATCTTTATGATGCAGACTTGAAAGAATATTATTCATTAAGTCATAGCCTTGGAATTGTTCCAAAAGATCTAAATAAATTAAAAGACAAATTGTTTGGTATTGAATGTAATTTTGAAGAATTAAATGGAATTGATTTCAAAAAAGGCTGTTATGTTGGCCAAGAAAATACAGCGCGAATTAAATTAAAAAACAAGCTTTCAAAAAGATTATTTCCAATAAATGTAATTAACGGAAAACTACACGAAGGAGAAAGTATTTACAATAATGAAATAGAAATAGGCAAGGTTTTAATTGATAGCGACTACCCTTTTGCTTTAATTAAATACCTAAACGAAAACTTTGATGAGAAAGCAAATTTTAAAACAAAAGAAGCTTCAATAAATATCAATAAACCTGATTGGATAAAAAAATAATTTTCTTATTTAAACAAATAAACAATCATTAAAATTATAAAAACTACAATAATCCAAATACTTAGATTTTTAAGAAATTGCTTTAATTGAGAATTTGATTGTAAAAAACTTGGTAGAACTAAAAGCAAAACTGCAACCATAAATATTACTGAAAGTAATTTATCCATCAAAAACTCCTATATAAAATTCACTTTGGTGCGGTCGGAGAGACTCGAACTCTCATGGACTAGGTCCACACGGCCCTCAACCGTGCCTGTCTACCAATTTCAGCACGACCGCGATATGTCCCATAATAAATGAATGACAATCATGATTCAAATTGGTAAAAATCCCCATGGAATTTACACAAGAAGTACGTAAAGCAACAGATCCTATTTATCAAAAAATTTCTAAGGTTATGCCTGAAATTGAATGGTCAGTGCATGCTCCATACATTCACAAAATTAATAAATTAAAAAAAGAAAAGAATGCTGTAATTCTGGCCCACAATTATCAAACTCCAGAAATTTATCATGGTGTTGCAGATTTTTCTGCGGACTCTCTTGCATTAGCAATTGAAGCCTCAAAAACTTCAGCTGATATTATTTTAATGGCTGGGGTACATTTCATGGCAGAAACTGCAAAATTAATGAGCCCTAATAAAAAAGTTATTCTTCCTGATATGGATGCTGGTTGTTCTTTATCATCATCTATCACAGGTAAAGATGTTAGATTATTAAAAGAAAAATATCCTGGGGTTCCTGTTGTTTCTTATGTGAACACTTCAGCTGAGGTTAAGGCAGAAACAGATGTTTGTTGTACATCTGCTAATGCGGTTAAAATTGTTAAATCACTGGGTGTAAAAAGAGTAATATTTTTACCTGATGATTATTTGGCTAAATATGTTGCATCTCAAACTGATGTTGAAATTATTTCATGGAAAGGAATTTGTATTGTTCATGATCAATTTAATAAAAAAGAAATAGAGGATATTAGAAAAAATAATCCAGGGATTAAAATTATTGCACACCCAGAGTGTCCTCCCGATGTTATTGAAGCAAGTGATTTCGCTGGATCAACATCTGGAATGATAAAATATGTAAAAGATAATCAACCAAAAAAAGTAATGATGGTTACTGAGTGCTCAATGAGTGACAATATCCAGATAGAAAACCCAAATGTAGACTTTGTTAAACCATGTAATATGTGCCCTCACATGAAAAAAATTACACTTCCAAAAATACTAGATTGTCTAGAGAATGAAACTGGTGAAATAATTATGGACAAAGAAACAATTGATAAAGCCAGAATATCTGTAGAAAGAATGGCAGCAATTGGCAGATAATTAAGTGTCAAAAATAAAACTAAGCAAAGAATTTATCAAAAGTACTGTTAAGCTAGCATTAAACGAGGATCTTTATCCTTCAGGAGATATCACTTCAAGTTTAATTAAAGAAGATAAAATTATAACGGTTAAATTAATTGCAAATCAAAGTGCAATTATTGCAGGATTGTTATTTGCTAAACAAACTTTTTCATTAATTGATGATAAAATAAAATTTATTATCAAGAAAAAAGATGGTTCTAGAGTTAAAAAAGGGAATTTAGTAGCTTTAATTAAAGGCAATGCAAAAAATATTCTAATAGCTGAAAGAGTAGCTTTAAATTTTTTGTCTTATATTTCTGGTATAGCAACTAAAACAAATAAATTTGTTAAATTAGCAGGAAAAAAAACTAAAATTTGTTGCACAAGAAAAACAATCCCAAATTTAAGAGTAATCCAAAAGTATGCTGTAAAATTAGGTGGTGGTACAAATCATAGATTTAATTTAAGTGATGAATATCTGATTAAAGATAACCACATAGCTAGTTCAGATTTAAAAACTTTGGTCTTAAAGGCAATAAAAAATAAAAACGGAAAAAAAATTACCGTTGAGGTTGATACAATAAAACAACTTAAATCAATATTAGGTCTAAAATTTAATACTGTTCTGCTTGATAATATGAGTATTAAAAATTTAAGAGATGGTGTTAAAATTGCTAAAAATCATTATGAAACTGAAGCCTCAGGCAATGTTAATTTAAAAACTGTAAAAAGAATTGCTTCTACTGGAGTAAATAGAATTTCTGTTGGCAGTATTACACACAGCGCTGCTGCAATTGACTTTAAGTTAGAAATTTAATTCACAAACTTTGATAGATCTGGCTTAAAATAGTTAGGACCTTTCATGACTTTTCCAGACTCATTGTAAATTGGTTTTCCATTTTCATCTAATTTGCTCATATTTGAATTTTGGACCTCATCAAAACATTTATCCAAATCAATTCCAAAGGCGTGCCCTGCTCCGTAAGTTACATATAATATGTCTGTTAACGCATCAGCTACTTCCAATAAGTCCTTATTATTCATAGCTTCTGTAAGTTCCTCTAATTCCTCTTTTATTAGATCTATCCTTAATTTATTTATTTTATCAGTGCTAAATGATGGTTTTGTTTTTACTTCCTGACCAAAAGTTTTCATGAAAGTACCTACTTTACTAAAATTCGACATAATGCTCCTGTATGTTTTTAAAAAATTATTGTATGTTAATAATTATTTGTTACTTAAAAATTAATCAATGAAATTAAGAAAAGAATTTGACAGTATTGGAAGCATAAATGTCCCCAATGATAAATATTGGGGAGCATCTACTCAGAGATCTAATAAATTTTTTAATATTGGAAAAATTTTAGTTAATATTTCAATTATTAAATCAATAGCGATTATCAAGAGATCAGCTGCAATTGTACACGCTAAAGATAAATTAATTGATGGTAAAATTTCGAAAGCAATAATCAAAGCATCAGATGAAGTAATCAAGGGTAAATTAGATGAAAATTTTCCTTTAAAAGTTTGGCAAACAGGTTCTGGTACACAAACAAATATGAATGTAAATGAGGTTATTGCCAACAAGGCAATAGAAATTTTAGGTGGTAAGAAAGGTACTAAAAAACCAGTTCATCCAAACGATCATGTAAACAAATCGCAATCTACAAATGATGTTTTTCCAACGGCAATGCATATCTCTATCGCTGAACAATCGATCAGTAAAATGCTACCAAGCTTAAAAATTTTAGAAAAAGAGTTAAAAAGAAAATCTAACGAATTTAAAAATATTGTAAAAATTGGAAGAACTCATTTGCAAGATGCAACTCCATTATCATTGGGACAGGAATTTTCAGGATATCATTTTCAAGTTAAAAAAAGTATTGAAAGAATAGAATATGCTTTAAAAGAAATATTATTTCTAGCTCAAGGTGGTACGGCGGTAGGTACAGGAATAAATTCAAAGAAAAATTTTGATAAGAAAATCGTTAAAGAAATTGCTAAATTTACAAAAATTAAATTCAAACCAGCACCTAATAAATTTGCTGAACTTGCTGCCCATGATGCAATTGTAAATTTTTCTGGTGCTCTTAATACCTGTGCGGTAGCATTAATGAAAATATCAAATGATATTCGTTTCTTAGGTTCTGGCCCAAGAGCTGGATATGGAGAATTAATCCTACCTGAAAATGAACCAGGCTCATCTATAATGCCAGGGAAAGTTAATCCAACACAATGTGAAGCAGTAACAATGGTTTGTGTAAAAGTTATTGGCAACCATAATGGTATAACTATGGCGGGATCTCATGGTCATTTTGAGTTAAATGTTTTTAAACCTCTAATTGCTCATAACATATTACAATCAATCGATTTGATTGCTGACAGCACAAAAAATTTTGCTCTATATTGCGTCAAGGGAATAAAAGCTAATAAAAAGAAAATTCAAGAACATCTAGATAATTCACTTATGCTAGTAACTGCTTTAGCTCCACATATTGGTTACGATAATGCAGCAAAGATAGCAAAAACTGCACTCAAAAATAATACTACTTTAAAATATGAAACTTTAAAAACCGGGTTAATAAAAGAAAAAGATTACAATAAAATAGTGGATCCTAAAAAGATGATCTATCCAGCATAACTTTTAATTGCTTCATTTAATAAGTTTTTAAAATAAATTTTATTTTGTAAATCATCTTTTTTTAAAATTACATTATTTAAAATTTTATTAATCTTTTGATTAATTTTATTATCAATTTTAATATCTTTTAATTCTGCTATTTTTTGATCAAAATTGTAAGAAAAATTTAAATCAATTTGATTAACTTGAGTTCTATAATTTTTTGGCGTTAGAAGAAATTTATATAAATTATTATAATCTCTAACTTTTATATTAAGTTTTCCATCCAAAACTAATTCTCCATTTCTAACAAAAATCAAACTTTCGAGTAATTCAAAATCTGCAATATCTTTCCATTGAAACTTTGTCTTATCTGTATCGATTAAACCTTCTTGAATTTTTGAATTTAAACTAATATTTTTAAAGTTAGAATTTTTATAAATACTATCTGCGTTTACATTTAATTTAAAATCAATATTTTTATTATTTAATATTTCTGTTTTCAAAAGTTGAGCTAAAATAGCATTATTACCAAAAAGATAATTTAAATTTATTTCATCTAATCTTCCCTCTAAATTTGCAAAAAATGGTTTGAAATTAAATTTGCCTTTATAGGTAACATTTGGTTGATCAGTTTTGTCAAATATATGAAAATCAAATGAATTTTTTTCAATTTTATAATCTACAAGTCTTTTTATTTTATTTAAATTAAGCTTTGATTTGCCAATTTTTTTTTTATTTTCAAAGATCAATTCATTTTCAATATTGAACTTCATTAAATGAAGATTAATTGTAGATAAATTTTTTTTGTTATCATCACTAAAAAAAGATTCTATTGAAAATGGAATATTAAATATTTCATTTTCTGAATAGAAAATATTTTTTAGTTCTTTTGAATCAAAATAATATTTCATCTTAAAAATTTTAGTTATAAACAAAATTTCATCATCTATATGTTTAAAAAAAACATTACTATTATTAATTATTATATCTCCACCTTGGAAACTTCTATTTAATAGCTCTTTAAAGAAATTATAATTTTTTGTATTAAGATAAAAATTTGCGTTTTCTAAAATCATATCTCTTATTTCAATATCTTTTATTGAAAAAAGATTATCAAATGATATGAAAATTTTTAATTTGCTAATTTCAGAAATTTCTTTTTCATTATCAAGAATTTTAGAATCCGTAGTTATGAAATGGGGTCTGGGAAAAAAATTATATTTTATATTTTGAGAAAATTTAAAATTTAAATCATATTTGACTTGAAGCTCATTATTTAACTTTTTTGAAATGTCAGTTTGATTGAAAAAAGTAGGTAGTAATAAATAAGATACGAAAATAACAAAAAGTGCGACAAATGTTAAAA
>QCDE01000019.1 GCA_003281005.1 Pelagibacteraceae bacterium AG-349-O05 | reverse complement strand
AAATCGTAACCTGATAGTCCTTATGATCTTTGAATAAATTGGCAATATACAAACCAGAAATTCCAGCACCAATTATTGCTATTTTTTTCATTTATGACTTTCTAAAAATTTTACAATTTTTTTTGTAAATGTTGGCAGTGTATAATTTTGAAGCTTTGTTGGATCAATCCAATAATTATTTTTATTTAAATTATATTTATTTTTAAATTCGATTTTAATATTCATGCTCATATTAGACATTTTAAAATTCAAATCTTTATCAAAATTTTTAGGATTATTTACTTCCTCCATCGGGAAGATATTAAAATTTTTCAAAAAATTAAATTTGTTATTTTTGATTAATAAATAATGATTATTTTTTTTATAAACATTTAGCTTGTAAAAAGTTTGCTTACCTTTTTTTTTAAATTTCACTAAATCAAAATTTTTATTTTTAAATGATTTGCATTTTTTTACTAATGGACAGTTCTTACAATTAGGACTAACAGGTTTACAAATTAGTGCTCCTAATTCCATTAAAGCTTGAGCATAATCACTAGACCTCTTGATAGATGTTCCAAAAATTTTTTTCTTCTCGTTTAAATTTTCTTTCTTTATTTGATCTGGTTTTTTTAAAAATAAGTATCTCTTTAGCACTCTTTCAATATTACCATCCAGAGGAACTATTGGTTCATTGAATGCAATTGCAGAAATTGCACTTGCTGTATAATCTCCAATTCCCGGAAGGGACTTTAAATCTTCAAAATTTCTAGGTATTTTTTTATTAAAATTTTTAACAACTATTTGAGCTGTTTTTTTTAAATTTCTTACCCTTGAATAGTATCCAAGACCCTCCCAAAGTTTAATTAATTTTCTATCATCATATTTAGATAATTTTTCAATTGTGGGAATATTTTTAATAAATCTGTTAAAGTAAGGTATGACCGTTGCAACCTGGGTTTGCTGTAACATAAATTCACTTACTAAAGTGTAATATTGCTTTTTTGTTTGAGAAACATTCTTTCTCCAAGGTAAAGATCTTTTATTTAAATCATACCATTTAAGAATATTATTTGTTATTATTGGATCTTTCATATGCAATCTAAAAATAATACTAAGCAGAGAAACGCTAGCATTCAAGGATTAAGATCTTTCAAAGACACTTTGCCAAAAAATGTCAAAAAAATAATAAATAAAAAAGGTCATGTATATTCAGAAACCCTGAGCAATTGGAAATATTTAGTTGGAAGCGAATTATTTAAAATTTGCTATCCAAAAACATTTAAAAATTCAAACAAATTTGGTGTTAGCACCTTAGTGGTTATGGTCAAGCGAGGACATGAGGTTGACGTAGAATATTCGAAAAAAGATATTTTAGATAAAATGAATAATTTTTTTGGCTATTCTGTTATTGAAAAGCTTAAATTCATTAGTTTTGATGATGAATATGAAATGGCTGGCTCAAGTGACACAAAAGTTAAAAATGTGGCAATTAATAAATATCGAGATAAAATTAAAGATGTTAAAAACGAAAAAATTAAAAAATCATTAACAGAGTTAACCAGAGTTTTTAGAGAGAAATGAAAAAAATTATATTCTTATTATTAATATTTTTTACCACAGTCTTAAATGTACAAGCTGAAGAAATTAAAAGGATAACTGTTGGAAACAAAGATGCAAAAATAACTATTATAGCTTTTGAGTCATTAACTTGTAGTCATTGTGCTAATTTTCATAAAAATGTTTTCCCAGAACTTAAAAAAGAATTTCTTGATACTGGAATCGCTAAGATTGAATTTAGACATTTTCCGTTAGATATCGCAGCCTTCAATGCATCGAAAGTTGCTCAATGTAAAAATGATGGAAACTCTGAAATTTTGGAAAGTTTATATGCAAATCAACAGAAATGGGTCAAAGGAAGTTCGATACAGGAGGCAAATAAAAATCTACAAAAATTTTTGAAAAATGAGGGTTTTAGTATTGATTTCGACTCTTGTGTAAACAATAAAGAAATTGAGGATTTTGTTTTAAATGATCGAATCGACGGTACTAAAAACTTCAAAGTGAGCTCAACTCCTACGATAATTATCAACAACAAAAAATTTGAAAAAGCACTTACTTATAAAAATTTGAAAAAAGCATTAGAAAAACTGATATAAGTTAGTGCATGGAGTTTAAAAAAATCCAATTAAATGGATTTAAATCTTTCGCTGAAAAAACCAACTTCTTAATTGAGGATGGTCTTACAGGTATAGTAGGTCCTAACGGCTGTGGAAAATCTAACATTGTAGAATCTTTAAGATGGGTAATGGGAGAGACCTCGGCAAAGAGTATGCGTGGATCTGGTATGGAGGATGTTATATTTTCAGGAACATCTAATAAAGCATCAAAGAATATTGCAGAAGTATCAATCGAAGTTGAAAACAAAGATAAAGAAGGTCCAATCCAATACCGTGAGTTGGAACAAATACAAATTAGACGAAAAATAGAAAAAGATAAAGGATCTAAATTTTACATTAATGATAAAGAAGTAAGAGCAAGAGATACGCAAATGTTTTTTGCAGATCTTTCGACTGGTGCACACTCCCCATCTATGATTAGCCAAGGAAGAATAGGTGCATTAGTAACTGCTAAACCAACAGATAGAAGGGCTATTTTAGAAGAAGCTGCAGGAATATCTGGTTTACACGTTAGAAGACATGAGGCTGAATTAAGATTAGGTGCGGCTGAGAATAATTTAAAAAGAGCGGATGAACTAAGAAGACAGCAAGAAAAACAGTTGGCAAATCTTCAAAAACAAGCTGAAGAGGCAACAAAATATAAACTAATTTCAGATCAAATTAAAAAAATTGAAGCAGGTTTATATTATTTAAAATTATTAGAAATAGAAAAAGAAATAAGAATAGAAAATGAAATTAATACAGAGGCAGAAGGAGAAGTGGAAGGATTTAATAACAAAATATCTGAATTAGAAAATTCAATTAAAACTTTTACAGATAAAGTAAATCCATTGAGAGAGAAAAATATAGAAAATTTATCGAGAATACAAAGACTTAATCTAGAACTTCAAAGTTTAGATGAGGAAAATACAAGAATTCAAGATGAGATTGAAAGCATCAAAAAATCAATTCAAACACTTGATGATGATATCGCGAGAGAAAAAGGGATTATTATAGACGCTAACTCAAATGAAAAAAGATTAAAGGAAGAAAAAACTGAATTAATTGAGACAGACTCGAAGTATTTTGAAACAGAAAAATTATCTAATGAAGAGTTAGAAAGTGCAAAAAATAAACTTAAAGAAGAACAAAAAGCTGTTGATGAAGTTGTAAATAATTTAGCTGAAGAAACTGTAAATATAAGTGTTGATCCAATAAGAAATGTAAAAAATACAATATCAAGGGTAAAAGAATTAATAGATAGTAATGAAATAAATCAAGCAGTAACACTTCTGGATAGATGTAATATGGAGCTAGATAGTTTTTTAAATGATTTAAAAAATGAGAGATCTAGAAGTGAGTTATTAGGAGTTAGTGAAAAATCACAAAATATAAAATTACTCCAAGAAAAATATGCTGATGCTTATAGTAAAAATCAATCAATTAAAAATGAGTCTATAAAAAGAAATGAAAGAATTAAAACCATTGAAACAGAAATTGAAAGTTGGAAAAATTTATTAACTAACTCAGAAAAAATGGTTAACGAGCTAACACAAAGAAAAGAAAAATTATCAAAACAATTAAGTGATTTAGAAAACCAGCCTAGAGCACAGGCAGAAAGAAAGGGTCAAATTTCAGAAAATTTAAGAATTTCAGATAAAGAAAAAATTGATAATGAAGCGATAATAGATGAAACAGATCAAAAAATTAAAATGCTAAGAACACAATTAAATGAAATTCAAGAACAATCAATTCAAATCAGAGAAAGAAAAGCAAGCTCAGGAGCTACAATTGAAGGTCTGCAAAAAAGAAAAAACGATCTCCTTGATAGAATTAGTTCTGAGTTAAATTTGAATGAAGATAATATTTTAGAGAATTCAAATTTAAACGGAGTAGAAGAACTTCCAAATCCAGTTGATCAAGAAGATGCTTTAGACAAGAAAAAACAAGAAAGAGAAAAATTAGGATCTGTAAATTTAAAAGCAGATGAAGAAACAAGTAAATATGAAGAAGAGATAAAAAAAATGGAACAGGATCGTGCCGACCTTGTTACTGCTATTGTGAAACTGAAAGATAGTATTAATGAACTTAATCAAAAAGGAAGAGAAAGATTGATTGAAGCTTTTGAAAAAGTTAATAGAAAATTTAATGAGGTTTATACAAAACTTTTCAATGGTGGAAATGCCAAACTAGAATTGGTGGACTCTGATGATCCACTTGAAGCAGGTTTAGAAATGTTAGTTAGTCCTCCTGGAAAAAGACTTCAATCTATAACTTTGTTATCTGGAGGTGAGCAAGCATTGACCGCCCTCTCTTTAATCTTTGCGGTATTTTTAACAAACCCTTCACCTATATGTGTATTAGATGAGGTTGATGCACCGCTTGACGATGCTAACGTAACAAGATTTTGCAGTTTACTTGAGGAACTAATTAAAATCACCAATACCAAATTCATAATTGTAACTCATCATGCTTTAACTATGTCAAAAATGAACAGATTATATGGGGTGACTATGCCTCAAAAAGGAATTAGTCAACTCGTGGCTGTTGATTTACAAAAAGCAGAGAGTATGGTTGCTTAAACTATATAAATGCCTAAAGACCCTTTCAAAACTCGCTTAGAGATTGCAAAAAGCAAGATTTCAAAGAAAAATCTCTACAATAAGAAGAATGACCCCTCACCTATAGGAACTGCATTCAAATTGAGCACAGAACTTGTTTCTGCAGTGGCTGTGGGGACAATTATTGGGTTTATTTTTGACAAGACCTTTGGTACTAAACCCTGGTTTATATTAATATTTTTTTTTGTTGGTGTAGTTGCTGGTATAACCAATGTAATTAGATCTGCAAAAAAAATGCAAAATAAATAAGTATTATGGCAGCAAATCCTATGTCCCAATTCGACGTTTATAGAATTGGACCAGAAATTAAAGTTGGAGCATTCGACATATCTTTTACGAACGCAAGTTTGTTTATGATTTTAAGTACTGTGTCTATTTTGTTAATCTTTAATTTAGGATCAAAAAAAAAATCAATACTACCAAACAAAATTCAATTATTAGCAGAACTTAGCTATACCTTTGTATCCAAAATGATTAGTGATACAGCTGGATCAAAAGCTAAACCATACTTTGCATTTATATTTTCTCTATTCATGTTTGTTTTATTTTGTAACATGTTTGGAATGATACCTTATACTTTCACTGTGACCAGTCATATCATTGTAACATTTGTGCTCGCAGCATTTATATTTATTGGTGTGACTGTAATTGGGTTTATTAAACATGGATTTGGGTATTTAAAATTATTTGTTCCAAGTGGAGTGCCTGCAGTATTACTTCCTTTAATTGTTGTTATAGAAATTATTTCTTATTTAAGTAGACCTATAAGTTTATCAGTTAGATTATTTGCCAATATGATGGCTGGTCATACAATGATGAAAGTTTTCGGAGGCTTTGTAATTAGCCTTGGAATAATTGGTGGGTGGCTTCCACTAAGTTTTTCGGTTGCGTTAACTGGTTTGGAGATCTTGGTTGCTTTTCTTCAAGCTTATGTTTTTGCAATCTTAACCTGCATCTATTTAAATGATGCATTAAATTTACACCATTAATAACAGAGGAGGATATAATGGAATTAGAAGCAGCAAAAATGATCGGAGCAGGTTTAGCAGCAATTGCTTTAGCTGGAGCCGGTGTTGGTATCGGAATAATTTTTGGAAATTATTTGTCTGGTGCAATGAGAAATCCATCTGCAGCACAAAAACAATTTCCTAACTTGCTTTTAGGTTTTGCACTTGCAGAAGCTACAGGATTATTCGGATTGGTAGTTGCGTTAATCATTCTCTTTGCGTTTTAAATTGATGGTTAAAAAAATATATTTTCAGTCAATATTTTTTAGCTTCTTTTTTATTAAAGAAGCTTTTGCAGCTGAAAGCGGAGGTATGCCTCAATTAAATCCAGAGTTTTGGGTTTCTCAAATTTTTTGGCTAATACTTACATTTGGTATTATGTATTTAGTTTTATCTAAACTAATACTACCAAAAATCAGTAACAACTTAGAATCGAGAAAATCTCAAATATTAGAAAATATTGAGGCTGCTGAGAAACAAAGAGAAAATAGTGATGCAAAACTAAAAGAATACGATGAAATTATATCTAAAAGCAAACTTGAGGCTAATAGTATTCTCAATCAAGCAAGAGAAAAAGCACTAAAAGACATTGGTGCAAAAAGAGAAGTACTTGAAAATCAAATTGATAATGAAATTGCTGAGGCTGAAAAAGAAATAGATGCATTAAGAAAAAATGCGCCAGATAAAATAAATAAAATTGCTATTGAGACTTCATCTGAGTTATTGCAAAAACTAATTGGAGCTGAAGTAAATAATAGTAGCATATCTGCAATTGTTGACGATCTATATAAAAGAAATGGAGATAAATACTATGGCAATTGATGCAACATTTTGGGTAGCCGTATCATTTATTATTTTTTTTGGAGCGTTAATTTACCTTAAAATTCCTCAAAAAATTTCTGAAATGTTAGATAAAATGATATCTGACATTAAAAATGAAATTGATGAAAGTGAAAAATTAAGAACAGAGGCAAAAACACTATTGGATAACTCACAAAAAAAATTAGATACAGCTCAGTCTGTTAGCAATGAAATTCTTGAGAACGCCAAAAAAGATGCAGATAGATTAATAGTTGAGATGAATGATAAGTTTCATAAATCATCAGAGATTAAAAAAAATTTAGCTGAAAATAAAATAAGTCAGATGAAAGAAGCAGCTTTAAAAGAAATTAAGGACGCATCAATAAAGATTTCCGTGGACTCAGTTAAAAAAATAATAACTACATCTGTAGATAAGTCAAAATTAGATGCTATGTTTCAAAAAAATTTAGATGAAACTAAAGCAGAGTTAAAAAAAATTAACTCATAATACACTTACAATTTTTAAAAAAAGCTATAAATTATTAAAATGAACTCTATAGTCATTGGATCAGGATTCGGTGGGATTGCAGCAGCACTAAGACTTAAGGCAAAAGGGCATAACGTAAAATTAATAGAAAAACATCCAGACCTAGGTGGAAGAGCAAGAGTTTTTAAGAAAAACGGATTTATTTATGATGCTGGACCAACAGTAATTACTGCACCCTACTTAATTAATGAATTGTTCGAGTTATTCAATAAAGATCCAAAAAATTATATAGAACTAACTCCACTAAAAATTTGGTACCAGTTTATTTTTGAGGACAAAACTAAATTTAATTATTCAGGCGACGAAATAGAGATGAAGGACCAAATTGAGAAGCTTAGCAAAGAAGATGTAAATGGATATGAAAAATTAGTTAATTTTACAAAAAAGATATTTGATAAAGGTTTTTTAGAGCTTGCAGATGTGCCATTTGACAAACCTTTTGTAATGATGCAGCAATTACCTGCTCTATTAAAACTTAAAAGTTATAAATCAGTTTACTCACTAGTTTCATCTTATATAAAAAATGAAAAATTAAGAAGAATGCTTAGCATGCATCCTTTACTGGTTGGGGGAAATCCTTTTACCACCACTTCTATTTATGGATTAATTCTTTATTTAGAAAAAAAATGGGGAATACATTATTCAGTTGGAGGAACAGGAAATATAATTAAAGGTTTTGAAAAATTAATGAATGAGGTTGGTATTGAAATAATAAAAAACAGTGAAGTTACAGAAATTATATCAAAAAATAATAAAATAAGTGGTGTAAAATTAAATAATGACAATGAAATTGGTGCAGATAATGTTGTTTGTAATGCAGATCCACCTGCATTTTATGAAAAAATGTTAAGCAAAAGTAACGGGAATTCCATGTTGTTTAATTGGAAAAAAAATCGAATGGAATATTCTATGGGTTTGTTTGTTTACTATTTTGGAACAAAAAAAATTTATGAGAATGTTGAGCATCATACAATAAAGTTTGGAAACAAATATAAAGAACATCTTGATGACATATTTGATAAAAAAAAATTAAATAACGATATTAGCTATTATCTTCACAGACCTACGGCGACCGATAAAACTATGGCCCCAGAAGGAAATGATTGTTTTTATGTGTTGGTGCCTGTTCCTAACAATCAATCAAAGATAAATTGGGAAACTGAAGGTGAGAAAATGAAAAATCTTGTAGTGGAAAAAATGGAAAAAGACTTAATGCCAGATCTTAAGAATAATATAGTTGAGGACTTTTATCTAACACCTGATTATTTTGAAAAAGAATTAAATACAAAATTTGGATCAGGGTTTTCAATTCAACCTAAATTTACACAATCCGCATATTTTAGATTTCATAATAAATCAGAAATATATGATGGTTTGTACTTTGTTGGTGCGGGTACACATCCTGGGGCCGGCGTTCCAGGTGTTCTCTCTTCAGCAAAGGTTTTAGATAAATTATTTTAATGTTAACAAAGAATTATTTAGCTACTTACGCAAAATCTTTTAATTGGGCAGGTTTTTTTTTACCAAAAAAAACCTATCAAAAATGCTCTGCGCTTTATGATTTTTGTAGAGAAGCGGATAATATTGCTGATGATGAAAATAAGATAGAAGTAAAAAAAGATAATTTTATTAAATTTAAAAATAATTTTATAAATAAAAATTATGATGATCCGGTTATTAAAAACATGTGGGATCTTATTAATGAATTTAATATTTCAACTAAAATTATAGACGATTTATTTGAGGGTATTAATTCTGATATTAAAGAAAATGTTAAACTTAACTCTAAAAAAGAATTATTAATATATTCATACAGGGTGGCTGGAACAGTTGGATTAATGATGGCTAAAATATTGAATGTTCACAAAGAACAATCTCTAAAATCAGCTATTGATCTTGGAATTGCTATGCAATTAACAAATATTTCTAGAGATGTTATGGAAGATAAAAAAAATAATAGATTTTATATCAATGAAAGTTTTGAAGATATAAAGAATACAATCAAGCTTTCAGAACAGTTTTATAAAAACTCATTTTACTCAATTAAAGAAATACCATTAAGTTTCAGATTTTCTATTATAGTTGCAAGAAGGGTTTATAGAAAAATAGGATATAAAATTTTAAATAAACAAAACATAGAAAATTATAAAAAGTCAGGAAAAATTTATGTTTCAAATATTGAAAAAATTATTGAAACTTTTTTATCTATTTTTGACTTAATTAAGTTATCACTTATAAGTAAAAACGATGATAATATTAATCATGATCATAATTTAATTAATGAAAAAATAAATTTAAATGAAAGAATTTGATTACATAATTATAGGCGGAGGTTGCGCAGGTCTTTCATTGGCATATGAGCTGGAAGTTTATGAAAAGTTAAAAGATAAAACTTTAGCAATTATTGAGCCAAGAGAAGATTATAAAAGAGATAAAACTTGGTCATTTTGGAAGGTTTTTTCACACAACTTTGATGACTGTGTCAAAAAGAGTTGGAATAATTTTACAATAAATACACCCAATAATATAAAACATGTAAATTGCGAACCTACACCATATCAAACGATAGATAGTGGTATGTTCTACGAAAAAATACTTTCAAAACTTAAATTAAATAAAAATATTCAGTTTTTTAAAAGTATTGATCAAATAGATAAATCAAATTCAATTGTATTTAATAGTGTACCTAGTTTTGAGAATGAACAGAGTGAGTTATGGCAGCACTTTTGTGGAGTTGAAATAGAAACAGATAAAGACTTCTTTGATGAAGAAATATTCAATTTGATGGACTTTGCTTGTGATCAAAGAAATAAAGTTCATTTTTTTTATACGCTACCATTTACAAAAAAAAACGCCTTAGTTGAAACTACTTGGATATCCGAACTAAATAATGAAAAACTAAAAGATTATGATGAACAAATTGATAATTATTTAAGTAAACATCTAAATATTAGAAACTGTAAAATTAATTTCAAAGAAACTGGAGCAATCCCACTTTTTAGACAAAAAAATGTAAATAAATTAAATGAAATTTATATAGGCTCAGCAGGAGGAATGACTAGACTAAGTACGGGCTATACTTTCCTAAATATTCAAGAACAAAGCAGATATATAAGAGAAAACATAGAAAATATAAAAAATGTAAATCTATTTAAAATTAATTCAAAATATGATTTTTTAGATAAAATCTTATTGAGGGTTCTTAAAAACAATTCTAATGAAATGGGAAATATATTTTTCAAAGTGTTTAATTCAAAACCTAAAACAGCTATCAATTTTTTATCAAATAAAAGCAGTTTTTTTGAAGATTTAGAAGTAATTCTAAAAATGCCAAAGTGGAAATTTTTAAAAGAATTAATTTAAGATGATCAATAAAATAAAAAAAATAAATCTAAATCATTCATTTATTTTTTTCTTTGTTGTAAACCTTTTTTGTATTTTGCTATTTAAGTTTAATAATTTAAATATTTCATCGATTTTGTGTTTACTTTTAATTTTAATTATAGGTGTTTCTCATGGGTCTTTGGATCATATTAAAGGAAAAAAACTGCTAAGATTATTTAATATAAAATCAACTTATATATTCTATATCACGTATATTTTAATTGCAGCAATAGTAATACTTACTTGGATAATATTGCCATCAATAACTTTAATTGTTTTTTTAATTATCGCCTCCTATCACTTTGGAAAAGAGGATACACAATTTTTGATTAATGATAGATCTTATTTCACTCAAATACTTTATTTTTTTAAGGGATTTTTAATTATACTTGCTCCTTTATATTTTCATTTTCAGGAAACAATAGCGATTTTTAAATTATTACTAATCGATAATGAGGCATTTTATTCAAGTTTAAATTTTATTGAGACAAATAATGTAATTCAAATAGGAATATTCTGTAGCACCCTGTCTAGTATTTTTCTTTTCCTAAAGAATTTTGAAATCAAAAAATTTGTAGTTTTTTTAGATTATTTTTCTATTTTAATTTTAAATTACTATTTATCTCCACTAATAGCTTTTACTGTTTATTTCTGTTTTTTACACTCGATTAGACATTCAATTTCACTAGCTATTGATCTTGATCCAAATAGTTTAGTTAATGGATTTAGATTGTTTGTTAAAAAAGCTTTTCCTTTAACAATTTTAACTGCTATTTTTTCTTTTATTGCGTTATATCTGCTAGAAAATTCCTACAATTTGGATAGTGCAATTTTAAAAATAATATTTATAGGTTTGGCGTCTTTAACCTTTCCACATATATTGCTGGAATATTTTTTAGAAAAAAATGAAAAATAAAGAATTAAAAATATTATTATCTGCGCCCCGTGGATTTTGTGCCGGGGTAGAAAGAGCAATTGAAATAGTTGAAAAATCTATACAAAAATTTGGAGCTCCAGTTTATGTGCGTCATGAAATAGTGCATAATAAGTATGTTGTAGATGATTTAAAAAATAAAGGAGCAATATTTGTTGAAGAGCTGGAGGAGATAAAGGATAAATCAAGACCAGTAATTTTTTCAGCGCATGGTGTTCCAAAAAAAATACCTGAAGATGCAAAAAATTATAAAATGACTTATGTTGATGCCACATGTCCACTTGTTTCTAAGGTTCATAGAGAAGCAGAAAATCTTAATAAAGCTGGCTACCATATAATTTTAATTGGTCATGAAAATCATCCAGAAGTAATTGGAACTATGGGTCAATTAAATGAAGGTTCTATAGATCTAATCCAAAATGAGGAAGATGCCACAAACTATCAAAATAAACTAGATAAAAAATTGGCATATATTACTCAGACTACTTTGTCAGTTGATGATACAAAAGAAATAATCAAAATTTTAAAAACCAATTTTCCTAATATAAAAGAACCAATGAAAGAAGATATTTGTTATGCAACTACTAACCGTCAAATGGCAGTAAAAAATATTGCAAAAAATTGTGATATGTTTTTTGTTATTGGAAGTAGAAACTCTTCAAATTCAGTTAGACTAGTTGAAGTGGCAAAAAAATCAGGCTGTGAAAATTCACAACTTATTCATTCAGAAAGCTCAATACCGTTTGATCAAATAGAAAATTGCAGTACTATAGGTATATCTTCAGGAGCATCTGCGCCAGAAATTTTGGTTGAAAATTTTATTAATGATTTAAAAAATAAATTTTCTATAAATATCGATGAAGTTGAAATAATTAAAGAAGATGTAGTATTTAAAGCTCCCAAAAAATTAAATTAAAAAATGGCTGTCTATACAAAAATAAATCAAAAAGAAATTAATATTATTAATAAAAATTTTAATATTAATAAAGTAATAAGTTTTAAAGGTATCAAGCAAGGAATTGAAAACACAAACTATCTTCTTAAATCAAAAAAGAAAAAATACATTTTAACTATATTTGAAAAAAGAGTTTTACAAAAAGAAATACCTTTTTTTATGAAATTGATGGATAATTTAAATAATTCAAAAATAAATTGTCCTAAGCCTCTGAAAACTAGAAATAATAAATATCTTATTAAATTAAAAAATAAAACTGCATGTATTGTATCATTCTTAGAAGGTAAAGATAAAAAAATATTAAATATAAATGATTGTTATACAGTTGGTAAAACAATTGCTCGAATGCATGTGGTCACAAATAAAATGAAGCTTAATCGAAAAAATTCGATGGGTATTAAGAATTTAAAACCTTTGTTGGAAAGTATTAAATTTAAGTCAAAAAAGTTTTCAAATTTAAAAGTATTCTTAAATAATAATCTAAAAGATATTAATAGATATTGGCCTAAACAATTGCCAAAAGGTGTTATCCATGGTGACTTATTTATAGATAATATCTTTTTCAAAAAAAAAAAACTTTCTGGAATTATTGATTTCTACTTTGCCGCCAATGATTATTTTATGTATGAAATTGCTATATGCATCAATGCTCTTTGTTTTGATCATAAAAAGAGAAAATTCCATTTAAATAAAAAAAAAATTAAAAATTTAATCAAGGGGTATGAAAGTGTTAAAAAAATTTCAATGAAAGAAAAAAAATCTATAAATATTTTGTGTAGAGGTGCAGCATTAAGATATTTATTAACAAGATTGTATGACTACTCAAATACACCAAAAACAGCATTGATTAAAATT
This sequence comes from Pelagibacteraceae bacterium AG-349-O05, assembly GCA_003281005.1. Classification (GTDB taxonomy): domain Bacteria; phylum Pseudomonadota; class Alphaproteobacteria; order Pelagibacterales; family Pelagibacteraceae; genus Pelagibacter. The sequence continues at coordinate 2,471 of QCDE01000019.1, read as the reverse complement.
AAAGACCCTAATGAATATTATCAAAAATTACTTTCTCACAATAATTTAAGTTCATTTAAAGATTATTTAAATTAATGATTACAATTTATACTGACGGTTCTTGTTTAACAAATCCAGGTAATGGTGGATGGGCTGCAATTATAAATGATGGAAAAGAAATAAAAAAAATTAGTGGTAACGAAAAAAATACAACAAATAATAGAATGGAGTTGTTAGCCCCAATTAATGCATTGAAAAATATGAAGCCTGGTATTGAAATAAAAATATATACTGACTCTCAATATGTAAAAAATGGAATAACTGAATGGATTAATACTTGGTTAGCTAATAATTGGAAAACCTCAAAAAAAGAAGATGTTAAAAATAAAGATTTATGGATTGATCTATATAATTTAAATAAATCGCTTAATATTCAATGGAATTGGGTTAAAGCTCATGATGGAAACCCTTTAAATGAAGAGGTGGACTTACTAGCGAAAAAAGCAGCAAATTTAGATTAATTTTAAAAAATTTTGAGCTGCTGAAATTTCACAAGTGGCAGTATCTTCTTCTGCTTGTATTTTCTTTACAACATTGTCGTCAATTAACATTGTATATCTTGCTGACCTCATTCCCTGACCCCGATCGTGTCTATCTATTTCTGCTCCAATTGATTTAGTAAATTCACAATATGGGTCTGCAGCCATAAATATTTTATCTTGAACTTTTTGACTATCACCCCATGCTTTCATCACATTTGGATCATTAACTGAAACACAAATAATTTTTGTAACCCCTTTATTCTTTGCTTCCTCGTAATTATTAACATACCCTGGAAGATGTTTTGCGGAACAAATTTTTGTAAATGCTCCAGGAACACCAATCACAATTGTTTTATGATTTTTAAAAACTTCTGCTGTAGTTATTTTTTTTGCTGCTCCACTTGAGTCTAAATAATAAAATTCTGAATTTGGAAGTTGTTCCCCTTCTTTAATCTTCATTTAATTTTACCTATAATATAGTTTTTAATTTTTTCTAAACTATTTTCTACTATATCATAATCTTCTTTTTCATTCAAAATAAACTCGAGTTCTTTTGGTAAATCAGATTTTAAATTAATAGCTTTAGAAACAGCATCAGGAAATTTACATGGATGTGCCGTTGCTAGTACAATATTATTTCCTCTTAGGTTGTGTTTGTCGAAAGCACCATATCCAATTGCTGTATGTGGATCTAAAACTACAGAAAATTTTTCATACACCTTTTTAATAACCTCCAAAGTTTCATTCTCACTCAGACTAGCTGATAAAAAATTTTCTCTAATTTTATTTAATTTATCATCACCAATTAAATATTTTCCATTCTCTTTAATATTTTTCATATCTAATGAAGTCTGTTTATCATCCTCATTATTAAGATCGTATATAAGTCTCTCGAAATTACTAGCTATTTGAATATCCATACTAGGAGAAATAGTTTCTGAAACCTTTTCTGCTTCATAACTACCTTTTGATATTGCTCTATGTAAAATGTCGTTTTGATTAGTTGCAACAATTAACTTATTTATAGGCAAGCCCATTTTTTTGGCTAAATAACCAGCATAAACATCTCCAAAATTTCCTGTTGGTACTGAAAAATTTGTTGGTTCACCTGTATTTTCAATTAATGAATAACTATAAAAATAATAAACACTTTGAGCAATAATCCTCGCCCAATTAATAGAGTTTACCCCTGACATTTTGATATCATTTGAAAACTGCTTATCTGCAAACATAGATTTAACCAGGTTTTGGCAATCATCAAAATTTCCCTTTATAGCTATATTAAATACATTTTCATATTTACCTGTTGTCATTAATTTTCTTTGAACTGGTGAAATACGATTGTCTGGATGAAGCACAAAAATATTAACATTTTTTTTACCTTTAATTGCATCAATTGCTGCAGCACCAGTGTCTCCAGATGTGGCAACTACAATATTAATTTTTTGATTTTCATTTTTTAGGTAATATTCGTAAAAGTTACCTAAAAGTTGCATAGCAACATCTTTAAAAGCTAGAGTAGGACCATGAAATAATTCTAATATTGTTTTGTCTCCAATCTTTATAAAATCTACAACATTATCTTTTCTAAATGTGGAGTAAGATTTATCAATAATTTTACTCATTTCAGATTCAGACATAAAATTACCAATAAATGGATAAACAATTTTTTTTGCTAAGTCTGAATAACTAAGTTTTTTTAATTCTTTAATTTCATTTTTCTCATATTTCACTAATGCATCTGGAATAAATAAACCTCCGTCATCGGCAAGACCTTTAATGAAAACATCTTTAAATTCAAAGGTTTTTGATGTGTCTCTTGTACTTACGTATCTCATTTAATAATTTTTTTTCCTAAAATATAAATATATTAAAAGAATTGAAATCGCCATAGAAAACCAAGTAATTGAATACTTCTTATGATTATTTGAAATTTTAGCAGTAATCACT
>QCDE01000018.1 GCA_003281005.1 Pelagibacteraceae bacterium AG-349-O05 | reverse complement strand
GAAATTGCCATGTTATCAGTATTCATAACCCCATGAATAAATCCAACTCTCATCCAATTAATTACTAACTGACATTGCTTTTCCATAACAAGATTTAACAAATCTAATGCTTTTGAATTTGACGATTTAATTTCAGGATAATGCCTGTTTATTGTGTAGTCGACTAAAGTATTTAAATTTTCAATGTTTTGAGTTGCAGCTATATATTGAAATGTTCCAACCCGAAGATGACTTGATGCAACTCTTGTTAATATAGCGCCCTGTAAAAGATTTTCTCTTACAACTTTTTCTCCTGTTTTAACTACTGCAAGGCTTCTAGTGGTTGGAATATTCAATGAATGTATCGCTTCACTGATAATATATTCTCTAAGCATAGGTCCTAGAGCTGCTCTTCCATCACCACCTCTAGAAAAAGAAGTTCTTCCTGAACCTTTAAATTGAATATCAAAACGATTTTCATTGTTAACTAAATGCTCACCCAATAAAACTGCCCTACCATCTCCCAACATAGTAAAGTGTCCAAATTGATGACCTGCATATGCTTGCGCAATGGTATTAGTTTCTTCCGGTAAGGAGTTTCCAGAAAATATTTCTCCTAATTTTTTTTTGTCTGTTTTTGAAAAATCTAAATTTAAAGTAGACGCTAGTTCCTCATTTAAAATTACTAATTCAGGATCATGAACAGGAGTTGGTTTGATATTTTCTTTAAAAGTATTTGATAACTTTGAATATGTATTATCAAAATGCCAACCAATGGTCATTTTAATTAACTAACTTCAGCTTGATTTTCTTTTGGTTTAACTTCTGTTTTAAATTGATTAGAGATTTTTTGTACTTCAACAGAAGATACTTTGTATTCTGCACACATTGTTTCTTCATCTTTACCATGACCTGTAACCATATTAACCATATGCTCTGGGAAATGGAACGTGGTAAACACAATTCCTTCTTTAACTTTATCTGTAACCTCAACTTTAAGTGCAACCTCACCTCTACCTGAATAAAGTCTTCCAATATCACCAGTATTTAAATCTCTATAAGCTGCATCTTTAGGATGAATTAATAAAACATCTTCATCAACAATATTTATATTTTTTGTTCTTCTAGTCATAGTTGCAGCGTTGTAATGTTGTAAAACCCTACTTGTTGTTAAAATCAAAGGATAGTCTTTTTGATTAGCTTCAATTTCTGATGATTCTTTCCAATCAAAGTTTTTAAGTCTACCTTTTCCTAATTTAAAAGTATCTGTATGTAAAATTTTTGTATCAGTTCCATCTTCTTGAACTGGCCATTGTAATCCAAATTTTCCTAATCTTTCTCTAGTTACTCCCTTAAAGAAAGGAACTATATCAGCAATTTCTTCTAGAACTTGATCTGCATCATAAGTTGGCTGATCAAATCCTAACTTCTGCATCATCTCAGTTACAATTAATCCATCAGGTTTAGTGCCTGGTAGAGGTGGTACAGCTCTGTTTACTCTTTGAATTCTTCTCTCAGTATTTGTAAAAGTTCCATCTTTTTCTAAGAAAGTAGTACCTGGAAGAACAACAGTTGCTAATTTTGCTGTTTCACTCATAAATATTTCTTGAACCACTAAAAGTTCTAAAGAATTCATAGCTTCAATAACATGTGCGCTGTTAGGATCTGTTTGAACAATATCTTCCCCTATAATCCATAAACCTTTTAATTCCATCTTTATTGCAGCTTCAAACATTTGAGGAATTTTTAATCCTGGCTTAGTTGGGTGAGTTACTCCATATTTTTCTGTGTAGAATTCTTGATGCTTTTCATCAGCTACAGGAAAATAACCAGCACCTTGATGTGGTTGACATCCCATATCTGCTGCACCCTGAACATTGTTTTGACCTCTTAAAGGATTAACCCCGACACCTTTTCGTCCAATGTTTCCAGTAATCATTGCTAGATCTGCAATTAACATTACAGTTTTAGATCCTTGTTCGTGTTCAGTAACTCCAAGACCATGAAACTCCATGGAATTTTTAGCAGTTGCATATGCAATTGCTGCTTCTTTAACTAGTTGTTTATCTACACCAGCTACTTTTGCTAAATGATCAACATCTTGTCTTTCAATTTCTTTTAAGAAATTATCAAAACCTTCAGTTCTATCTCTAACAAAATCTGCATTATAAAGTTTTGATTTAATAATAAAGTGCAACATCATATTTAGAACTGCAACGTTAGTTCCAGGTCTTAGTTTAATATGATAATCAGCAAGTTTCGCTAGTTCAGTTGTAACTGGATCAAGTACAATTAATTTTTTACCTTTCATTACTTGCTGTTTTATTTTTGCACCTGTAACAGGATGAGCATTTGTTGGATTAGCTCCAATTACCAAAAATAAATCTGCATGATAAATATCTTCCGTAGAGTTAGTTGCTGCTCCAGTCCCAAAAGTTTGTTGCATTCCCCAAGCGGTTGGTGAATGACAAATTCTTGCACAACAGTCTACACTGTTTGTTCCAACTGCAGCTCTAATCATCTTTTGGAAAACATAATTTTCTTCATTCGTACATCTTGCAGAAGAAATTCCAGCAAAAGCATCTGGACCATTATCTTTTGTAATTCTGTTCATTTCCTTTTTTATAAAATCATAAGCTTCATCCCAAGAAGCTTCTTCAAATTTTCCATTTCTTTTAATTAAAGGTGTTTTTAATCTGTCTGGATGATCATAAAAACTAAATGCATATCTTCCTTTAATACACGTATGTCCAGCATTAACTTCTGTTTGTTTTGGTGTATCAATAGCCACAACCTTATCATCTTTAATCGAAGCCTCTAAATTACAACCAACACCGCAGTATGAACAAGTTGTTCTAACTTTTTTATCTACTGCAGCAGATTTTGATTGAAAAACATCTGAAATAGCATCTGTTGGACAAGTATGAGCGCATGCACCACAAGAAACACATGAACTATCTCCAAACATCATGTCGTTATCAGTTGTTATTCTTGACTCAAATCCTCTTCCACTCATTGTAAGTACAAATGAACCTTGAATTTCATCACAAGCTCTGACACATCTTCCACAATTTATACAATTGTCTAAATTCATTCTCATGTAATCATGAGATTTATCTCTAGGGATACCTTTATGTTGTTTTGGACTGTTATATCTGTGATCAGAAATACCTAAGTCATTAGCAACAGTTTGAAGTTCACAATTATTATTTACCTCACAACTATCACATTCCATTGGATGGTCTGTTAATACTAATTCAACAATATTTTTTCTAAGATCTTTCAAAGATTCATTTGAAGTAAATATGTGTTGATTTTCAGCAACTGGAGTATGGCAAGAAGCAACTACTCTTGTGGGACCATCTTTTTCTAAAGCAACTTCGACCGAACACACTCTACAAGCTCCATAAGGTGCTAAATTTGGATCATCACATAAAGTAGGAACTTTTTTTTCACCTACATAACTTTTTACAAATTTTAAAATAGAAGAATGATTTGGTCCGATTTCATACGGTTTTCCATCAATATAAGCAATTTTTCTTTTCTCTGAACTCATTAATTATCTTTTACCATATCATTTTTCATTTCATCCCCAAAGTACTTTAGAATGTTCTGAATAGGAGTGGGTATAGCTCCGCATAAAGCACATAAACAACCTTTTTTCATTGTAACAAGCAATTCTTCAAGCAATTTCAAAGGTATTTTGGCAGTTTTCTTTTTAGCTTGGTCAAACATTTCTTTACCTCTGTAAGATCCAAGTCTTCCAGGAAAACATTTTCCACATGATTCTTCAGCAGAAAATTCAAAAAGATGATGAATGTATTCAGCCATAGAAAAATCTTTAGGAATACTCACAACACTAGCATGACCTAACATGAAACCTTTTGCAGTAAACTCCTGAAAATCTAAATTAAGATTTTCTATTTCACTTAATGGAACCACACCACCAAGTGGCCCACCAATTTGAAAAGCTTTTAATGGTTCTTTATATCCTCCACCAATTTCATTAAATATTTTTTTCATTGGAGTACCCATATCAATTTCATAAACACCTGGGTTGTTAAAGAAACTATCCAAACAAACTAATTTAGTTCCTGCTGATTTTTTATTTCCTATAGATGAAAACTTTTCAGAACCATTTATTAAAATTCCAGTTGCAGCTGCTAAAGTTTCAACATTGTTAACAACAGTTGGTTTTTTATATAATCCTTCTGTAACGGGAAAAGGAGGTCTAACATCAACTTCTGCTCTTCTTCCTTCAATAGATGCAATCAAAGCTGTTTCTTCTCCACAGATATACGCACCTTGACCAATACAAATTCCTAAATCGAATGAAAAATCTGTTCCTAAAATATTTTCACCTAATAATCCTAATTTTTTAAGTTCGTTTATACTACCGTTTAATGCTTCAATTGATTTTGGATATTCTCCTCTTATATATAAAACACCCTCATCACTCCCAATTACATATCCACATATTACCATTCCAAAAATAACTTTTAAAGGCTGGTCTTCTAATAAATATCTATCTGAGAAAGCACCAGAGTCGCCCTCATCTGCATTACAGATAACATATTTTTTATCTCCTTTTGCTTTACTGCAAAAATCCCATTTCATTCCTGTTGGAAAACCTGCGCCACCTCTTCCTGTTAAATTTGAGTCTAATAATGATTTTACTATTTCTTTTTTATCTGATTTTAAAAATTTACTTAATTGATCTTTGAATTGGTCCGTAGAAGAAAGTTTATCATCCATTAAAAAACTTGTTGTTGCATAACTCTTAGAAAAAAATTTTTCTTGCTTAATTTCCTCACCTTTTAAAATCTGATCAATTTTTTCTATATCTTTACCAGCATAATTTTCTCCATCATAGTGAAATGCATGGTTTTCATAACAATGACCTAAGCAGAACATTTCTCCAACTTTGTCATCACCTAGTTTTTCCTTAAGTTTATCTTTTAATTTGTCTTGAGTACCTGCACACATGCATGCACTACCGTTACAGACGAACGCTTTTTTTTCTCTATGAGAAGGTCTTAAAAATTCATAAAAGGACTCCGCACCATGTAGAGTTGAAACACCTAGGTTATGTTTTTTGGCAATTTCAGTAATATCTTTTGGACTATCGCTTAAGGTATTTTCTGAGATTTGCTTAAATAGGTTATCTTTTAAGCCTATTCTACCTGATAAATTACTTATATTTTTTGACACAAATACCCTTCTATTAATTTAGTCCACAATAACTTTTTTGTTATTTGTGTAAATATTAAAACTGTCTCTCTTTACGAAACCAACAAGGGTAATGTCAAATTTATTCGCTAAATCGATGGCAAGACTAGTTGGCGCACCAACGCCAATCATTATACCTATATCCGTCATCAAAACCTTTTGAACTAATTCAAAATTTAGTCTGCCTGAGCATGTTATAAATTGGTTTTTCGGATCAATTTGGTTGTTCTTTAATGCGCAACCAATAAGTTTATCTAGAGCATTATGTCTTCCCACATCCTCTCTGACAACAACCAATTCTCCATTACTATCAAAAAGACCGCTAGCATGAATTCCACCTGTTTTACTAAATTCTGATTGTCCTTCTCTCAATGTGTCTGGCGATTTAACAATTACCTCTTTTTTGATTTTGGGTTCTAATGGATTTGTTTTATTTTTTTTAATTATTTCTAGAGCATCAAGTGAAGATTTTCCACATACACCACAGGATGAATTAGTTAAAAAATCTCTTTTAATTTTTGAAATATTCACATTTTCAGAATTATTTAAAGTTGCTAATATTTTATTTTGAATATTGTATTGACCAACTTTATCTCCATAACTTTCTATTGAATCAATATCATCAATATTTTTTATAATTTGTTCATTATATAAAAATCCTCTTACAAGATCCTCATCATCACCTGGAGTTCTCATCGTTATAGATAAACTTTGATTTATCCATTTATTAGACTCATTATATTTTAATGAAATCTCCAATGGTTCTTCAATTGAAATTAAATCATCTATATTCTCAAATTTATTAGATGAATATTTTAAAACTTTGTATTTTGAATTCATAAAACTATTTTAACGGATAGTTTTTTTTTAATAAATATTTGTTAATTATAATTGCTAATAACAATATAATTATACAACCAAAAATAATTGGATTAATTAAATAATCATAAGAGGCACTTCCTATAATAACTATAATTGGATTTCCACCAGCAGGTGGGTGAACAATATTAAATAAAATCATTAAAAAAACTCCCGCTCCGACAGCGATTGCAATACTGATATAAATAGGGAGTGGAATATAGTTTACAAAAATTACTCCTACTAGAGCAGTTACTAAATGTCCAAAAAAAACATTTTTTGGTTGTGCGAATGGGCTTTCAGGAAAACCAAATAGTAAAACCATTGAAGAACCGAAAGAGGCTGCAATAAAATATCCGAGTGTACTTTTATAAGTAAGGACTGTTAGCACACCAATTGTAAATGCAGAAAAAAAACCTGCAATTAAAGCTTTTTGCAATAAGGGTTTTGTAATTTTGATCATTTAAATTTTTAATGCTTTGGCAATAGTTCTTAAAGGTAAAAGCAAACATTCCTTTCTTGAAAGATTTTTTTTATCTAAAATTTCTTTAAACTCTTTCCAATGTTTCTCCATGCTTACTTTTGCGTCCTCAAAAAGTTGTTCACCAATTTTTATAAATTTTTTTATATCATCAACTTTTTTTTCCTTAATTTTTCTGGATAATAGGCTGACTGATGCCTGACAATAAACACATGATTTGCACTGATAACCCATATCTTTTACAACATCGTCTTTGACAATTAAGCTTATTTCCATCTCATCACCACATAATGGATTTTTATGTTTTGACTTATGAGTATAGTTTTCAACAACTTTATTGTTTTCAGTATGGGCTGCTATTTCTAAAATTTTTAAATCCATTTAATTTCTTTAATTCAACTTTTAATGTTTTATATTTTGATTAATGGATCATAACAATATTTTAGGCACTGTGCTAGCAGGCGGTAAGTCACAAAGGTTTGGAGAAGATAAATCCCAAGTAAAGTTAGCTGGTAAATTGTTAATTGATCACATGTTGACTGAAATAATTGATGAATTCAGGGAACTCTTAATAGTATCAAATAATAAAATTAATTTTCATAACTCAGAAAAAATTTCAATAATAGAAGATTTCGAAAAAGATCTTGGTCCGTTAGGAGGAGTTTTTTCAGCAATGAAATGGATAAAAGAAAATCAAAAAGATTACAAATGGATAGCAACTTTCCCTGTTGACACACCTTTTTTTAAGAGACAAATACTAAAAGATTTTATTCAAAATATTAATTTCAATGAAAGCGATTTATTTTTTATTAAGTCAAACAACACACGACACAATATATTTGGCTTATGGTCGATTAATTTATTAGATAAGTTAGAGAAGGATCTAAATAATGGAGAAAGAAAAGTAGAGTTGTGGGCTAATAATACTGGGGTAAAAATAATTAATATGGAGTTTTCAAATAATGATCCTTTCTTTAATATAAATACAAAACAAGATTTAAAAAAAGCTGAAGAAATATTCAAAAATGATTAGTTACGAAAAATCAAAGAAAATTTTAAAAAAAGCCAAAATTAAAATTAAAGACGAAACTATAAAGAGCATAAATTCCTTAAATAGGGTAATTTCGAACAACATTTACTCTAAAATAAATTATCCAGCAGCAGATAACGCTGCATTTGATGGGTACGCGGTTAATTCAAAAGATACTAATGGATTAAAAAAAAAATTCCCAAAAAAATTTAAAATTATTGGCTCAATTGCAGCAGGAATGAAACCGCTTAAAAAAAAAATAAAAAAATTTGATACTGCCGAAATAATGACTGGAGGAATTATTCCAAAGGGTTTTGATACAATTATTCCTATAGAACAAATAATTTTTGTGCCTAATAAAAAATATATTTTAATTGACCAAAAAATAAAAAAATTTAGTCACGTTAGGTTTGCAGGTTCAGATTATAAAAAAGGGGAGATTGTAATAAAAAAAAATACAATTGTTCAACCAAACCATATATTAGCCTTTAAAAGCTTAGGTATCAAACAAATTAAAGTAAAAAAAAAAATTAACATATTATTTTTTTCAACTGGAAACGAAATATCAAACGAAGATAATATTCCATCTTGGATGGTAAGAAATTCTAACACGCACTATATTAAAAACTTGAATCAAAATTTTTTATTTAATTTTAAAAGTGGAAGTATACTAAGAGATAATCATCAAAATATTTTTAAAAAAAAAATAAATAAATTAATTAAATCTAAAGATGATATTATTATTACTTCAGGTGCAGTGTCTGCAGGTAAGTTTGATTTTATACCTGATATTGTTAAAAAATTTAAGTTATCAAGCTACTTTAAAAGTGCTGCTATTAGGCCTGGAAAACCAATAATGTTTGCAAAAATCAAAGGGAAAGAAAAGGCAATATTTGGACTCCCTGGAAATCCAATCTCTTCAGCTGCATGTTTTAGATTTTTTGTAATTCCATATATTTTAAATACTTTAGGGTTATTAGAAGAAAAATCTATTAAAGCAATTTTAACTAATGGATTTAATAAAAAAAAGAATTTTACAAGATTTGTAAAGAGTCAATTAAGCACAACTAAAAATGGAAAAATAAATGTTGAAATTTTAAAAGGTCAAGAGTCTTTTAGAATTAAATCATTTGTAAAATCAAATATTTGGGTTTTGTTACCAGCAGGTAAATCAAAATTTAAAAAAGGAGATATCGTTGATTGTTTTTTCCCCAACCTTTCAAATCAAAATTTAGTTTAGAAACGTATTTTTGTTGTAGAAAATTCTATTTACAATTAGATTTCTGAATATGTTAGAGTTGAGAAATCCAAGAATAGCCATTCCAGTTGTACTTTTTGCCGGTCTATTATGGTCGTTTGGCCCATTAGTAGTTCGATACATGGATAATCCTCAATTGGTACCTTGGCAGTACATTTTTGGCAGAGGTTTAACAATTTTCATCTTATTAAATCTTTATTTATTTTTTGAGGAAGGAAAAAATTTTTACAAAAACTATTATAAAATAGGTTTATCTGGAGTAATTGGTGGATCTGGATTGGGCATCGCTATGATTACATTTATTTATTCAATTACAAATACTAGCGCTGCAGTTACTTTGCTTTGTTTAGCAGCAATGCCTTTTTTTACAGCATTATTAGCATTTTTATTTTTAAGAGAAAAAATTTCTCTTAATGTTTGGATATCAATAATAATTGCAACTGTTGGTATCATTATTATGGCACTTGGAAATACTGGCGAAAAATCATTAATTGGTTTCGTGTTCGGGTTAACTTCTTCAATTGGTTTCTCAGTTTTTTCTGTAACTCTTAGATGGAGAAAAGAAACACCAAAATTCACAACTGTAGCTTTTGCAGGTTTCTTTTGTTTTGTTTTTGCAACAATTATGATTTTGTCAAAAAACTTAGTTTTCTTTTCATCTAGTTACAACGGAGCTTTATTTTCTTTGCATGGGACGCTAGTTTGTTTTGGTTTGATTTTATATTCAATTGGATCTAAAGCGATACCAGCAGCAGAATTGACTTTATTATCTTTAACTGAAGTTGTAGGCGGAATTTTTTGGGTTTGGTTACCATTATTTGGCATTAATGAAGTACCATCCACAAATACTATAATCGGTGGTTTTTTTCTTTTTGTATCTATATTTTATTACAGTTTAATAATGAGATGGAACAAAAGGTATATAGCATTAAACTAATATGGAACGACCAGATTTTTTTGAACTTAAAAATGGTGAAAAAGTAAAATTACCATTTACAGATAAAGAATATAACGATCGTGTAAGCAAACTTAGAACAGTGATGGATCAAAATGGTCTTGATATGCTTATCTTAACCTCAATGCATAACGTTGCATATTACACAGGTTTTATTTATTGCTCTTTTGGTAGACCATACGGTTGTATAATCACTCAAAATAAAATCTCAACAATTTCAGCTAACATTGATGCAAGTCAACCGTGGCGGAGATCCCATTGTGATAACGTTATTTATACTGATTGGAAAAGAGATAATTTTTTAAAAGCCATTGTCTCAATTATTGGAAGAGATGAACCTCCAAAAAATATTGGAATTGAAAATGATTATGTCACGATAGATATGCGTGAAAAAATAGGATCTATTTTTACTTTCTCTGTGTTTAGTGATGTTTCAAAAGATTTGATGAAACTTAGAATGATTAAATCAAACGAAGAAATTGAGATCATTAAAAATGGTGCAAGAATTGCAGACATTGGTGGTGAAGAGATAGTTAAAAATATTAAAGAAGATAATACGGAGATTGAAGTAGCAATTGCTGGAAGAGATAAAATGGAGAGAGAGATAGCTAAAACTTATCCAGATGCAGAGTACATGGATACTTGGGTCTGGTTCCAATCAGGTATCAATACAGATGGAGCACATAATCCCAAGACCAATAGAAAATTAATTAAAGGAGATATTTTATCTTTAAATACTTTTCCAATGATTTCAGGATATTATACTGCACTTGAACGAACTTTATTTTTAGATCATGCTGATGATGCATCTCTTAAAGCGTGGGAGGCAAATGTTAAAGTTCATAAAAGAGGATTAGAAATAATTAAACCAGGTGTTAAGTGTTCCGATATTTGTCATGAGCTTAACGAACTTTTTGCTGAGCTTGGTTATCTTCAGTATCGAACTTTTGGTTATGGGCATTCATTTGGTATGCTATCACATTTTTATGGAAGAGAAGCTGGATTAGAATTAAGAGAAGATATTGATACAGTGTTAGAAGAAAACATGGTCGTATCTATGGAGCCAATGATAATGATACCAGAAGGCAATCCTGGTTCAGGTGGATATAGAGAACATGATATTTTAGTAATAGGTAAAGATGGAGCAGAAAACATTACAAAATTTCCTTTCGGCCCAGAGCATAATATTATAATAAACTAATTTTTATGAGTGATAATAAAACTGTTGTTAATAGTTGGAATGAATGGGATCCATTAAAACATGTGATTGTTGGAAGAGCAGATGGAACTTGTATACCAGCACCTGAACCTGCATTAGATGCAAAAGTTCCAGAAGATAGTGATATGCGAGGCCAGTTTGGACCAAGAACAAAAGATACTGTCGATAAAGCAAATGAATTATTAGATAACTTTTCAGACATTCTTGAAAAAAGAGGTATTAAAGTAGATAGACCGATACCAATAGATTTTAATCAAAAAACTTCTACACCTGATTGGGAATCCGAAACTATGTTTGGCTGCATGCCTCCAAGAGATGTTTTGTTAACAGTGGGCAATGAGATCTTAGAAGCTACAATGAGTTACCGATGTCGTTGGTTTGAATATCTATGTTACAGACCACTTCTAAAAGATTATTATAATCAAGATCCTAATATGAGACACGAGTCTGCTCCAAAGCCAAGATTAACTGATGCAGATTATAGAAAGGATTATTTATCAGATAAAATAGGTGTTCAAAAAAGATTAGAGTGGACTGAAAAAAAATATTTTGTAACCACCGAAGAGGAACCGTTATTTGATGCTGCTGATGTGTTAAGATTTGGAAAAGATTTAGTTGTTCAACATGGTTTTACAACAAATTTAAAAGGAATTGATTGGCTAAAGAGACATTATAAAGATCATAGAGTTCATGCAGTTAACTTCCCAGGTGATCCTTATCCAATTCATATTGATGCAACTTTTACACCAATAAAAGAAGGTTTAATTATCAATAACCCACAAAGAAGACTTCCTAGAGAACAAAGAAAATTATTTGAAGACAATGGTTGGGAAATTGTAGACAGTGCACAACCAGCACATAACGAACCACCACCGTTATGTTATTCATCAACCTGGTTATCAATGAATGTTTTAGTTTTAGACCCTAAAACTGTATGTGTAGAAAAAAGTGAAACTTATCAAGCTGAACAATTAAATAAATTAGGAATGGAAGTTGTGCCAGTAGAACTTAGAGATGCCTATGCTTTTGGTGGAGGTTTACATTGTTGTACTGCTGATGTTTACCGAGAAGGTGAACTCAAAGATTATTTTCCAAAACAATAATTAACTTGGATTTCGTTTTAAAAATTCAATGTATTTAATAACATCATTATATTTTTCATCAGGAATATCTTTATAGCTGGCATTGAATTTATTTTTCACACATATAGCAACGTGAGCGTAGGGGTTTCTTCCCTTAGGATGATTTGGGTGGTCAGGTAATTGTCCTAGTAAATAATCGCCAGCTTCCTGAATAATTTTCCACAGTTTATTTGCGTTTTCTTTATTCATACTACTCAAAACCTTGTTTTATCTAAAAAAGATCTAGTTCTGTGTCTAGTTTGTTGCTTAAATTGATGTATAAACTTCAGTTGCAGCTCTTTTACCACTTCGATCAGCACCATGAACTGTGCTAAAAGCTAGAGCGGTAGCATCTCCTGCAAAAAAAATTCTATCTCCTACTGGCATTCTTAATTCACGTCTCAAATTATTTGACTTTCCAGGTATTCCTCCAGTGTAAGCACCTAAGGTAAAAGGATTTTTTGACCACGCTATAGCTTTAGCTTTAATAAAATACTTTTTATAAAATTTTGAACCAAAGGTTGATTTAAGATCATTTAAAATAAAATCTATCATTGCGTTATCGCCCTCCTCTCCTATATCTTTTGCAAATTGTCCTGACATACCAAAAAGAGAGACATCGGATCCACCCATTTTAAGAGACCCATAGTAAGTTTTAGGTGACTTAGCTCCATTACTATTACATTTAGTATTAAACCACGTGTCATTTTTTATTTTTTTTGCTTTGTAAAATTTTTTCTTTAATTGAATTAAAACTCGATTTGAATACGTCATCGAAACTCCATCTAAAGCTTTGATTTTTCTTACCGGTAAAGGTGGAGTAAACTTAATTTTTTCGGCCTTAAGGACACCAATAGAAGTAGTAACGATGCAAGCTTTTGTACTTATCGTTCCTTTATTAGTTACAACTTGCACTCCTTTTCCGTCCCATTTTATTTCACTAACAATTGTATTCAATTTAACAGGAACATCTTTTCGATAATAAGCTAACAAAGAGCCATACCCTTCTCTGCAAAGACCATCTCCATTTCCAGGATCATACCAATTGACATTATCATCATGTGGAGAAAAATTATCTAGGTCTCTAGAATCACCTACCATGCTAGCAGCAGTATCAAACCAGGTATTTTTTTTTATTTTTTCTGGTACCAAAGTTATAAACGGAACATCTGCTCTACTTCTTCTTTTAATTTTTTTTAATTGTTTGTATATTTTCCAAAGTTCTGTTGCTTCTGTTTTTCTTTTGCCATCGTAAACAACAGATGGAGCATCTTCTGGATATATTTTAAATTTATCTTTATGTTTTTTTCCAAATTTTGCAAATTGGTTTTCCGAAAATCCATGTAGCCAATGGGCACCTATATCAATTGGTATTCCAAAAGTTGAGGTATCCGAATAGCATCTTCCACCAGTTCTATTCATAGCCTCAACACATAATACCGATACACCTTTTTGCATTAGCTCAGCAGTAGCTGATAAACCTGATGATCCTGCGCCAATAACAACAACATCAGGGTTAGATTGTGCAAAAGAAATTTTTGGCAAAGTAGCAAAAGCTAATGTTGAAAGTGATGTTTTTAAAAACTTTCTTCTTCCTATATTGTTTATAAAGACTTTTTTCATTAATTTATCATTTGAAACTTACTTTTTATTAAACTAGTTCAATTTAGTAAATTTTCTCTCCAAAAAGCTAAATACTCTGGCATAAAAGTTTTTCCATGGTTACCCCCTTCGGTAACACCTTTTCCAATACATTTTTCTTTTTTAAGACCCTTGAACATTGTTTTAAAAGCTTTTCTTGGATTTTTACGTGATAACTCATTAAATTCATCCAAACTTTTTATTTTTGTATTTTTTAAAATTAAATCAAGAAATTCTTTATTAGGATTACCATCATCTTCTGTGTAAAAATTAGTACACTTCCAAAAATATTGAGTCCTTTTTGAAAACTCAGGTTCATAATTTCCTGTGAATAAATGATACCATCCTTCTCTCAAATCAATTTTAATATCAGCACCTTTGGCTTGCATTTTTTCCATTATTTCTACACATGGACCTGGTAAAGTATAATCCTCAGCTAAACCATGTACATACCAAATTTTAGTTTCTTTAATTGGAGTTGGATTTCTAAACATTCCAGTAATTCCACATTCAGCAGATCTTGGTTGAGACGCAGCGAAATAAAGATCTTTGCTAACTAATATATCTCTCAATCTTTTTTCAGCAGCCATAATTGAAAGGTTTCCTCCACGTGAATAGCCAGAGACACCAACTTTTTTAATATTTATTTTTGGATCTTTGCTGAGATACTCTAATGCCATAAACACATCTATATAAGTAGACCATATAGAGGCCTTTGATTGATCAAGGTAAGTGTGTTTTGCACCTCTTGCGGAAAAATTATCTAAATACATAGTAGCTATACCCATGTCTAGTAATGGCTTTTGTTGATCTCTCATAAATTCTAACCAATCTGCAGTAAATTCATCAGCACCACCACTACTATGAACGATTAACAAAATAGGAAATGGACCTTCTCCCTCTGGATAAGTAATAAGAGCATCAACTATTATTGGACTCTCTTTATACCAGCCCTCCATAATGCCTTTATAATCAGAAGTTTGATATGAATTAATCTTAATTAATTCTCCATTGCCTAGTTGTTTGGATAATTTTTTTAGCGGTGTTTTTTTTGGTTTAATTGTTTCTGCGTTAAGAACTGTATTTGAGATAAAAATTAATAATGTAATAACTAAAATTTTTTTCATAATATAATACTACTAAATCCTAAACCACGAGTCTATTTGCTTGAAATATGGCTATTTGATTTATCTCAAATATATCTAGTCGTATATCTAGTTTGTTGCCTAATTTGATGAGTTTTTAAGGGATTTATTTTTAATGAAAGTTAATATGTAAATTGGTAAAATATTTCCTGATTTTATAGCTTCGTTAAAAGCATCTTTATTAGATACACGTAGATCGTTCTTGAACCATACGATTTTGTTCATTTTTAATAATTAAAGACTGATTTTGAAAGTTCTTGAAGTTTTGTCGTCTGATACTTTTAAAATTTTAAATTTTGAAGTTTTCTCAAGCTTTTGACCTTTGTTTGTAACAAAAGATTTCATTTTCTTAACTTCACCTTCGGGCATTTTTCTTGTGTACTTCAGTATATGTTTTTTTGAACCTATAACAAATATTGTTTTCATGAGATTTTATTTACAAATATATTTATTATCTGTCTCTGTGACATAAGTTTCATTTAAGACTTTGGGATTATTTTGACATCGAGAATTTACTAAAGAAATGAAAGAAAAGGAGAGAATAGAGCGTAATCGTGCTGCACTAGCTAGAGTAAAAAGACGTATTTTTTGGTACAATGCTTATGAACAAGGTAATTATGTCAATATTCACTCTGATAGATATAAAAGATAAGAAAAAAAGTATGAATATTATTAATCTATATATTTATCTAAAAAATAAACTTTTTCTAATATCTATAATTTCTCTGATCTGTTTATCTTTAATAGCATTCCAAGAAACAAATAGAGTGCATAATTGATATAAGGCAAATATCTCATTTTTTTGATTTTGAGACAAATTACTATCTGCCTCTATATAGTTTTCAAAGTAAGAAATATTATTTCTTGCACATTTTAAATAATATTTACAAGCTTCTGTTACTGTAGCGGTTGACCACCAGTTTGAATCTCTAAAAAGATTAGATATTTCTTGATAGAAAGAACTTGTTTCAGAAATAGCTAAATCCTTTTGAACATTTTCTGAAAATTGATCTAATTCAAATTGAATCAAAGCTAATATCTTTTTTTCGCTACTTCTCTTGACATGTAGCTCAATGACATTTTTATATGACATTGATTGGATTTTATTCCAATTATCAAAAAAATCGTTTGGTGCTTTGTTGAGATCACTCATATTTTATAAAATTTTTAAATTTACTATTGAAATTACACTAAATTAACTATGCCAATATTAACAGTTTTAATTTTAAATTTTTAGTCTAGTGGAAATTAAATGAAAAAATTATTTATATTTTTATTTATATTTTTAAATATTGTTAATTATTCCAAGTCAGACGATTTCTTTGAAGATATAACTTATCAAATATTAGAAAATCAACCTAGATTAAGTTATGGCGTGTCTGTTTCGGACGTAAACAATGATGGTAGCTTTGAATTTATAGTTACTGGATTTGGATTTAATAATTTAGCTTTAGCTTATAAAAAGGGTATTTTATTCAATTCAATTAACCAAAGTATATTTCTTGATAAAAATCATAAAACCATAGGAGTAGCATCTTGTGATATTGATCAAGATGGTTACGAGGAAATATATTTTTTAAATACAGACACTTATAGTGGAAACAAAAGATATTCTGACAGATTATTAGATTTTGATGGAAATAAATTTTTTGATTTATTTGAATTAGAAATAAACCAGAAAAATTTAAATCTTACAGCGGGTAGATCAGTTGCATGTGTAGATAGAAATGGAAATGGAGCTTACGGAATATACGTCGCAAATTACGGAGGACCAACAAGATTTTATGAGCAAGAAGGAAATGAAATAATAGACAAATCTTCGCAGCTGGGTATCGATAAAATTACCGGAGGTAGGGCGGTTATTTCAGGTAATATTCTATCTGGAAGATCAGATATTTTTGCTGCAAATGAGAGAGGAGAGAATTTTTTATATTATAATAATAATGGAAATTTTGTTGAACTTGCGAAAGATTATGCTGTTGATGATACCTTTCAAAACGGCCGAGGAACTGCGCTAAGCGATATTTATTATAGAGGTAGATTAGATATATTAACTTCAAATTGGGAAGGGCCACATCGAGCATTTGTTTTAAAAAATGATAAGTTTGTAGACATAGCTGACAAATCATTTAGTGCCCCATCGAGAATTAGAACAGTAATCTCAGCTGATTTTGATAATGATGGTTATGATGAAGTATTTATGAATAATATTGGTGAGCCAAATAAATTATTTAAGATTTTAGATAATGGTGAGTTCAAAGAAATAAATATTGGAAATGCTTTAGAAACTAATGGATTAGGAACTGGAGCTGCAGTAGCTGATATAGATGGTGATGGAATACTTGAGCTTTTAATATCTCATGGTGAGTCAGGTTATCAGCCTTTAACTTTATACAAGGCAAATTCAAAAAATAATGATTATTTAAGAATTAAACCAATGAATATTTATGGAGCTCCGGCAAGGGGTGCAACAGTTACACTTATTTCAAATTTAAGAACTCATTCTAAAACAATAGATGCAGGCTCGGGTTACTTGTGTCAAATGGAGCCAGTGGCACATTATGGAATTCGAAAAAATGAAAAAAATATTAAGATTTTGGTCACTTGGACAAATGGAAAAGAAAGTATTTTTGAAATTAAAAATTTAAATAAAACATTGGAAGTTAAACAAAATAATTAATCTTTTTATGAAAAAATTTTTTTTAGTAATATGTGCTGCATTTTTAATTTTTTCCTATAACTCAAGTTTAGAAGCTCAAGAAAGAAATTATTATCAAGAATTAGTAAATGATTGGAGTAAAATATTTCCAGATAGAAATAGAAACGCTGCTGGTCCAAAATTTTTTAAACATATATTAAATAAAGATATTACTTATCAGGAATTTGTAGAGTTTAATAAACTTTATTGTGCTGTATCTGGTTCTTTAATTGATCCTAACGCCGAACCTGAAAATGTATATTTACAAGAAGTCAATACAAATAAAAAAATTTGTGGGGATTACTACAGATGCTGTATTCCATGTTCTTGTGATGTAATGAAATATTCAAAAGTTGAAAAAATGAAACATAAATTTAAAGATATCGAAAAAGAGTTCTATGTCTTAACAATCAAAAACCCATGTGGTAAAAAAAATTTTCCAAATCAAGTAAATAGAGATTACTTTTGTGATGGTGAAAGTTTATCAAAAGATCAAGTTATAGAACTAAATAATAGGCTGGTTATTGGCTTATTTCATAAAGCAAAATCTTGTGACAAATCTGAAATTGTCAAAATAGATAATCATCAGGTTACAGGTTTGTTTTGTGAATTTAGAAACAATACGCCCGATGAAGAGTTGCAAAGTGGGATGGGAGATATTTTTATAAAATTGGCAAGATAATTTTAGAAAAAAATGAGTGAAGAAAAAAATATTAAAACGAATGAACTTTTTAAACAAGATAGATTTCTAAGTATTCTTGTTCATTTGTTGACTGGATTTGGAATTGTTGCTGGTTTCTTTGCTTTAATTGCTGTTATGAATAACAATCAAAAAGAGGCTTTTCTCTGGCTTGGGTTTGCATTTTTAATAGACAGTGTTGATGGAACTTTGGCTAGAAAATTTAATGTGAAAAAAAATCTACCACATATTGATGGTAAAATGTTGGATAGTATAATTGATTTTTTTAACTATGTTATAATACCATCAGTAATGATTTATTGGTTTAGGTATGTACCAGACCAGTTTATTTTGTTAATTCCTATAATTTTGATTTGTATTTCTATTTATTCTTACGTGAATTTGAATATTTTAACAAATGATAATTACTATAATGGTTTCCCTGCTATTTGGAATGTAATCGTACTTTACTTTTATATTTTTGGCACCAGCCAAAATTTTAATTTGATATTTTTAATTTTTTTAATATTACTAAAATTTTCCCCTTTAAAATGTATTCATCCTTTAAGAGTTAAAAAATTTAAAAGTTTATCAATTATTTTTGCAATATTCTGGTTCATTACTTCAATTTTGCTAATTTTAATAAAAGATTTGAACACTAACCCAGTATATGAGATTTTTTTAATGTTTTTATGGGTTGTATCTAATGTTTATTTTATATCTGCAAGTATATTTAAAACATTAAGAAATTAATAAGAACTTTTTTGTTTTGCACCTTTATAAAAAATTTCTTGCAAATAATCATTTTCTTTTTTTCGAAGTAAAATACTTTCTTCACTCATTAAAGCATTATTTCTATTTATAATTTCGTGATGATGATATTTATCTTCTCCTCTTGCAATTTGAACACTATTTTTACCTAAGGTTTGTTTTACATTTGTGCCTATATAACTTTGGATAACAAATCCTATTCTTCTATCATTACTCTTATTTATTCCTGAACCATGCACTACTCTTGGATGATGCAAAGACATTTGACCAGCTTTTAAATCTATAGATTTAACTTCGTCTTCAGGCACATTTTCTACTGTTTGTCCTCGAGTAAGCAAGTTACCTTCATTAAATTTTTCATTGTGATCTTTAATATTCAAATGTGATCTAGGCCACATTTTCATACATCCGTTATTTTCATTTGAGTCTGTTAATGCTACCCATGCTGTGACCCAATTGTGTGGTTCTAATCCTATATACTTTGCATCTTGGTGATAACTAACAAAACCTTGTTCGTTAGGGTTTTTAATGAATAAAGTAGTGCTGCAAACTAAGATGTTTTTTCCAATAATGCTTTCTACAGCATCTAAGATTTTTGAATTATGAACAATCGAATCAAGTTTTGGTGAAATTAAATGAACATTATATCTTCCAGATTTATCTATTTCATTTGGTAATTTTTTTTCAATTAATTCAATTTCCTTTCTTGCCTCTAATGCTTCACTACCAGACAAAACTTCAATAGGGGATATGTACCCTTGATCTTCATATTGTTTAAGTTGATTTGATGATAGATAAGTCATATTATTTTGAAAAGATTATATGAGCTCAACTATTTCTTCAATAATTTATGGCTGAAGTATTTAAATTAGGAATAGCTGCCAACAACAATCAACCCATCAAGGAAGTAAATTCAATTGAGGTTTTAGCAAATAAAGGAATAGTAGGTGATAGACATTTTCATGATTTTAATGATCCATACAATCAATTGTCTTTAATAGAGTCTGAGAATATTGATGAATATAATATTAAATTTGGGCTCGATATACCTTACATCAATTTTAGACGGAATATCGTTACAAAAGGCATTCAATTAAATGATTTAATTGGAAAAAAATTAAAAGTAGGAAATGTTGAATTAGAGGGGATTGAATTATGTCGTCCGTGCAGACATTTGACTGAAATGCTTGATCAAAAAAATATTCTTAAAGAATTTATGAGAAAAGGTGGTCTTAGATGCCAAATTCTCTCTTCATCTAAAATAAATATAGGTGATAAAATAGAGGTAATTAACAATTAAGGTTTTACAGTTTCATTAACTGTGTTTTCATCAAGTGTTGCAGGCGCATCTGGATCTAGCTCTAATCCTGCAGGAGTAATTGTTGCTGGAACTGGTGTAAATGTTGAGTCTGGGTTTTCAACAGTTTCTCTGACTTTCATTCTATACAACCCAAATACTCCGATTATCGCATGAGCAATAATTAAAAACACAAATAAACCATTTAAACCAAACCACT
>QCDE01000017.1 GCA_003281005.1 Pelagibacteraceae bacterium AG-349-O05 | reverse complement strand
AATTGGTGATAATTGCTCTTTAGGATCTAACAATATTATTAGAAATACTTTAATGAAGAATAATATAAGAATACTAGACAATTGTGTTATTGGTAAACATGGTTTTGGATTTTTTCCAATTAAAAATAATAATTTAAGGTACCCTCACATAGGAATAGTTTTAATTGAGGATAATTGTGAAATTGGTTGTGGAGCGACAATAGATAGAGGTTCTATGTCTAATACAATAATTGGAAAAAATACTTATTTGGATAATCAAATACATATAGCTCATAATGTAAAAATTGGTGAAAATTCTATTATAGCTGGTCAAGTGGGCATAGCTGGAAGCTCAATAATTGGTAGCAATGTTAAAATTGGTGGCCAAGCTGGAATATCAGGTCACCTTAGTATTGGAAACAATGTAGAAATCGGTGGTGGCTCTGGAGTAATAAGAAATATTCCTGACAACACAAAAGTAATGGGTTATCCAGCCAAAAATATTAGAGAATTTTTAAGAGATAATAAATGATAGATAAGACTGCTATAATTGACTCAAAAGCTAAGATTTCTAAAAATGTAAAAATAGGTCCTTATACTGTTATTGGTCCTAATGTTGAAATAGACGAAGAAACAGAAATCCAATCTCATGTTAATATTAGAGGGAATACTAAAATTGGAAAAAACAATAAATTTTATCCCTTTGCTTCAATAGGAAATGATCCACAAGATCTAAAATTTCAAGGTGAGGAAACAAAGCTAGAAATTGGTAATAATAATAAAATTAGAGAATATGTTACAATTAATCCAGGAACAAAAGGTGGTGGCGGATTAACAAAAGTTGGAAACAACTGTTTGTTTATGGTTTCAGCTCATATTGCCCATGATTGCTTTGTTGGAAATAATGTAATTCTAGCCAACAATGTACCATTAGGAGGACATGCCCATATCGATGATAATGCTATAATAGGTGGTAATTCAGCTGTTCAGCAATTTACTAGAGTGGGTAAGTCAGCCATGATTGGAGGGATGTGTGGTGTTGTAAGAGATATAATACCATACGGTGTTGCACATGGAAATAGAAGTATTTTACAAGGACTGAATTTAATAGGTTTAAGAAGAAAAGATATTCCAAATAAAGATATTATGATTTTAAGTAATGCATACAAGGAAATTTTTAAAAACGAAAATTTAACTGATAACTTAAATAATTTATCAAAAGATTTTAAGAGCAATAAGTTAGTTGCAGAAGTTATTGGATTTATAGAAAAAGATAAGAAAAGACCAATATGTACTCCATTTTCAAAATAAAATGATAGGTTTGTTTTTAGGTGATACAGATTTTTCAGAAATAGTTCTTAAAAAAATAAAAAAACAAAAAATAAAATACTTCATTATAGATTTTTCTAAAAACAATAAGTTTAATAAAGATAAGAATTCTTTTCGAATAAGTATTGGAAGATTTGGAGCAATTATTAATTTAATTAAAAAGAAGAAATGTAAAAAAGTTCTATTTGCAGGTAAGATAGCAAAACCAAATTTTTCCTCATTGAGATTAGATTTTAAGGGAATTTATTATATGCCAAGTGTAATCAGAGCAGCTAAAATAGGTGATGCAGCTATAATTAAATCTATAATTAAAATATTAAATAACGAGGGAATAAAAGTTATTAGCTCTATTTTTTTTAATCCAGAGTTATCTTTAAAAAAAGGTTGTTACACCAAATTAAAGCCCAATAAACAGGATTTAATATCAATTGAAAAAGGGAAATTTTTTTTTAATAAAACTAAAAGTCTAGACCATATTCAAGCGCTAGTAGTTAAAGGAGATAAAATTTTAGCAAAAGAGGGAAAAGGTGGTACAAAAAAAATGTTATCAAAATTAAAGAAAAAATCAGATGGTATTTTAATAAAATTACCCAAAAAGAAGCAAGATTTAAGAATGGATTTACCAACAATTGGTTTACAAACTTTTAAGGATATTAAGAAACATGGTTTGACTGGTGTAGTATTACAATCTAAAAAAAATATTTTTTTAGACAAGGCAGAATGTATTAAATTTGCTAACCAAAATAAGATATTTATTAATGTTATATGAAAAAAATATTTATTCTTACAGGAGAGCCATCTGGAGATAAATTAGCTTCAACAGTTGTTTCAAAGCTAAAATCTCAAAATCCCGATATTGAATATTTATCTGTTGGTGGAAATCATTTAAAAAAATTAGGAATTAACTCTATTTTCAATTTAAATGAAATCACATACCTTGGTTTTACAAGTATTTTTTTTAATATATTTAAAATCAGAAATAAAATTAACCAAACAGTTAATGAAATAATAAAATTTGATCCTGATATATTATTTTCTGTAGATAGTCCTGATTTCACAATGAGAGTTGCAGAAAGAGTTAAAAAAATCAACAACAACGTCAAAACAATTCACTATGTGGCTCCTCAAGTTTGGATATGGAGAAAAAATAGAGTTAAAAAAATTAAAAAATTTATTGATCATATTCTTCTATTATTTGATTTTGAAAAAAAATATTTTGATGAAGAAAATATTAAAAATACCTTTGTTGGACATCCTTTAATTGAAAATAATGAAGAAAATAAAAAAATTATTGAAAATATAATTCCTAAAGATAAAAAAATTATATCAATTTTTGCTGGGAGTAGAAAATCTGAAATAGATGCATTATTAAATATTTTAATTGATTTTATCAAACTAATGAACAAAAGACATAATGATTTTTATTTTTACTTTCATGCAACTGATGAAAATAAAAATTTAATTTTGTCTGAAATCAAAAAATTTAATATTGAAAATATAGATGTGGTTTCAGATGAAAGTATTAAATCAAAAATTTTATCTAATTCTACTTTTGCTATATCCAAATCGGGAACAGTTTCATTGCAAATTTCTAGCGCAAACATACCTTCTATAATTATTTATAAACTTAGTTTTATAAATTTTATGATATTTAAAATGTTAGTTAATGTTAAGTTTGCAAATATTATAAATATAATTAATAATCGTGAAGTTATTCCAGAATTGCTTCAAAAAAAATGTAATGCTGATGAAATCTATAAATCAGTAATTTATCTTTTAAAAAACCCTGAATTAATCAAAAAACAATTATCCGATTGTTCAAAAACACTAGAGGGAATTAGATCTAAAACTTCCTCTTCTGATGAGGCTTGTTTAGTTTTAAGAAACTATCTTAGCTAATCTTTTTAAAACTTCTTTTTTACCAAGAGCTATAATTATATCATACAATCCAGGACCAAATTTTGATCCTGTTAAACTAATTCGTATTGGCTGACCGACTCCTTTGAAATTTGTATCATTTGTTTTTATTAAATTGTTTATTACAGGCTCTAAATTCTCTTTATTTATATTTGATAAAGATGATAATTCTATAATAAACTCTGAAATAATTTTTTTAGCTTTATCATCAATTAATTTCAAATCATTATCATTGAATTTAACTTCATCGTTAATGATAAATTTTGCATTATTATAAATGTCTTCTAAGGTTTTTGCCTTATTTTTTAAAAATGGTAATGATGATTTAACTTTTGTTTCTTTATCATCTTTAATCTCTTCTTTATAGATTTTGCAATATTCATCTAGACATTCATAAAGATCGTTCTCGTCAATTGTTTTTATGTAGTGCTCATTCATTGATAATATTCTGCTCATATCTAGTTTTGATGGAGATTTGCCAATACCTTCTAAATTAAAGTATTCAATACTCTCATTCAGAGTAAATATTTCTTTGTCTTGATATGACCATCCAAGTCTAAGTAAATAATTTCTTAATGCTTCTGGCATTATACCTATTTTCGAGTAATCATCTAAAGTTGAGGCGTTATCTCTTTTTGAAAGTTTTTTACCTTCTATAGTATGAATTAATGGAATGTGCGCAAATTCTGGGACATCCCAACCCATTGCTTGATATATTTGTATTTGTTTAAAAGTATTTATCTTATGATCATCACCTCTAATTATATGTGTCATTCCCATTTGATGGTCGTCAACAGTTGCAGATAAGTTGTAAGTTGGTGTTCCATCGTTTCTTAAAATTATAAAATCTTCTATTGTATTATTTTCAATTTCAACATCTCCTTGAACTAAATCATTAAGTTTAGAATTTCCCACTATTTTACTTTTAAATCTAATTACGGGTTTAATATCTTTAGGAGCATCTTTTTCATCAGCATCTCTCCATTTTCTATTATAAATATATGGCATTTTTTTTTGCCTAGCTCGTTTTTTCTGTTCCTCTATCTCTTCAGCAGAGCAATAGCATTTATATGCGCTACCTTTTTTTAATAATTCATTAGCAATTTTAATGTGATCTTCTATTTTTTTTGACTGAATATATTCTTCACCATCATGCTCAATCCCTATCCACTTTAATGAATTAATAATTTGTATTTTATGTTCCTCTTTGGATCTTTCTTTATCAGTATCTTCAATTCTTAGATGAAAAGTTCCTTTTTGATTTTTAGAGAACAACCAATTAAATAAGGCAGTTCTAACCCCTCCAATATGAAGAGCTCCAGTAGGGGATGGAGCAAAACGTGTTGCTACTTTAGACATCAATGCTGTTTAGACTATTTTTTTAGAAGTTTCTATATAAAGATACTAAAACTCCTTGAACTTTTACTCTATCAGGTCCAAAAATCTTAGTTTCATAGTTTCTATTAGCACTTTCAAGCGCCACAACTTTACCTTTTTTTCGAATTCTTTTTAACATTGCTTCATGCTCATCTATTAATGCAACTACAATTTTACCATTATCAGCAGTATCTGTTCTTTTAATAATAACAGTATCACCTTCATGAATACCTGCATCTATCATTGAGTCACCTTGAACTTTTAAACCAAAGTAATCACCATTTTTTTCTAAATTATTTGGTAGCGGAATTCTAGAAACCTCATTTTGTATTGCTTCAACAGGCGTTCCTGCAGCAATTTTTCCAAGAACTGGTACTTCCACTTCATCAGAATTAGATTGCTCTTCATCTAATCCACCTTTAATCACACTAGGTGAAAAGCTATTATAAATATCATTGGCAGAAGCTGTTTCTGGTAATTTAATTACCTCTAAAGCTCTTGCTTTGTGAGCTAATCTTTTTATAAAACCTCTTTCTTCTAAAGCACTAATTAATCTGTGAATTCCTGATTTAGATTTTAAATTAAGAGATTGTTTCATCTCCTCATAAGAAGGAGATACGCCTGAACTTCTCAACTTCTTGTTGATAAATAAAAGCAGGTTTTTTTGTTTTTTTGTTAGCATAAGAACAAATATCGTACAAATAATGTTCTATAAAAGTTCTTTTAAATTAACAATACTAAAAAAAACTAGTAAAATAGGGCTTTATTTGACTATAAAACTGAAAAAATAGAATTTTTATCTAAGTTTTTCAAAAGTGATTCACCAATTAAAAAAGTCTTAATTGATGTTTTGTTATTTAGCTCTAATAGCTCATCTTTATTCTTAATTCCACTTTCAGATATTAAAGGACCTTTGTGATTTTTTACAACTTCATAAATATCATAAGTTGTATTTATATCAGTTTTAAGTGTTTTTAAATTTCTATTGTTTATTCCAATTAATGCATCTTTAAAATTCAATGCTTTTTTAGCTTCTTCTACTGTATGAACTTCAACTATAACCGACATATTGTATTTCATAGCTTCATCATATAATTCAGAAGCAAGATCATCCGAAACCCCAGCCAAAATAATTAAAATAGCATCAGCGCCATAGCTTTTTGCCAAAGGTATTTGAAATTTATCGATAAAAAAATCCTTACACAATATAGGTAAATTTATTTTATCTTTTATTTTGCTTATGTGAATTAAATTTCCTAAAAAATAATCTTCTTCTGTTAAAACTGAAAGGCAAGTTGCTTTATTATTTAAATAAATCTGAGCAATGTCTACAGGATTATAATCATCAATTATTATACCAGCTGAAGGACTTGCTTTTTTAATTTCAGCAATAATTGAATTTTTATTATTTTTTATATTATTTTCTATTTTCTCTTTAAAATTAATATAGCTGTTGTTTTTATTAATTAATTCATACAAAGTTTTAAGATCTAAGGATTTTTTTAATTTATCAACTTTTTCAATTTTTTTTTGAATGATATTTTGAAGTATATTTTCAGACATTTTGTATTTTTTCTAGATGTAAAAAGCTTTTCCCAGAAAGGATAAATTCTCTCGTGTAATTATATGCTTCAGAAAAGTCTGAAAATCTTTCTCCAACAATTAATCCTGCCGCAGCATTTAAACAAACTGCTTTTGAAAAATCATTATCTTCACCTTTAAATATTTCAATCATCTTATTAGCATTAAATTTTGCATCATCACCAACCAAATTTTTAAAATTATCTGCATTAACACCCAAAGTATTTGGATCTATTTTTATTTCAGATATTTGACCATCTTTTAATTGAATAACATTAGTGATTGCATATGGAGATATTTCATCTAATCCGTCCTCGCTATTTACTATCCATGCAAATTTTAAATTTAAATTTTTAAGTCCTTCTGCAAAAATTTTTGATAATTTTTTATCAAAAACACCTATAACTTGTCTCTCTACAAGAGCTGGATTACTTAATGGACCAATCATATTAAAAATGGTTCTTTTTCCAATTTTCTTTCTTACAGGTCCTACAAATCTCATTGCACTATGATAATTTGGTGCAAACATAAAACCAAAATTATTGGTATTAATTTCTTTTTCTATATCCTCAGGTTCTAAATCAATTTTAATTTTAAGAGCTTCTAAAACATCACCAGACCCACATTTTGAGGAAACAGCTTTATTGCCATGTTTAGCAACTTTTGTGCCCATACTAGCTAAAAGTAGGGCAGAAGCTGTTGAAATATTAAGAGTATTCATACCATCACCGCCAGTACCACAAGTATCAATACAATCACTTACATTTACTCTTTTGGACTTTTCTCTAAGAACAAATACTCCACCTGCTATTTCATCTGAAACTTCTCCCTTTTCGGATAATAAGGTTAAAAAACTCAAAATTTCGTCATCACTAGCTTTACCAGTCATTAATATTTCAAAAGCAGTTTTACTTTCTTCAAAAGTTAAATCTTTTTTATTTTTAAGTTTTTCTAAAATTTGATCCATAAATTTAATTGTTAATAAAGTTTTTAAGAATTTTCATTCCAAACTTAGTTTTAATACTTTCAGGATGGAATTGTACACCATGAATATTAAATTTTTTATGTTGTACACCCATTATAATCCCATCTTTTGTCTCTGCTGTAATGTCTAGATCTTTTGATAACGTTTTTTTATCAATTACCAAACTATGGTATCTGGTAGCTTCAAATGTTTTTGGGAGGTTTTTTAAAATACCAATTTTTTTTGATTTGATTTTGCTTGTTTTGCCGTGCATTAACTTTCTTGCTTGAACAATTTTTGATCCAAAAACTTGTCCGATTATCTGATGACCTAAACATACTCCTAAAAAAGGTAATTCTTTGTATAATGACTTCAATATTTTAATACAATTGCCAGATTGATTTGGGTTGCCTGGTCCTGGTGAAATAACAATTTTATCATATTTCTTTTTAATGATTTCTTTAGAATTAATCTTATCATTTCTAACTACATCAACTTTAACATTTAATGAGGAGATATAATGATACAAATTAAAAGTAAAACTATCGTAATTATCTATTAACAATACTTTCATTATCTTAAAGCATTAATTAAAGCTTTCGCTTTATTAACTGTTTCCTCATATTCATTTTTAGGTTTACTGTCTGCAACTATACCTGCACCTGCTTGAACATAAAATTTCTTATTTTTAGCAACTGCAGTTCTTAAAGCTATGCATGTATCAAATTCTCCATTTGCAGAAAAATATCCAATTCCACCTGCGTAAACTTTTCTTTTTGATGTTTCTAATTCATCTATAATTTCCATAGCTCTAATTTTTGGAGCTCCAGAAACAGTACCTGCTGGAAAACCAGCTAAGAGTGATTTAAATTTTGAAAATTTTTTATTATATTCTCCAACAACATTTGAAACTATATGCATAACATGAGAATATCTTTCAATAATGAAGCTTTCTGTAACTTTTACCGAATTTATCATTGAGACTTTACCAGCATCATTTCTACCCAAATCAAGTAACATTAAATGCTCAGAAAGTTCTTTTTTATCTTTAAGTAGGTCTCTTTCATAAAAAAGATCTTCCTTTTTAGTTTTACCCCTTGGTCTAGTTCCTGCGATTGGTCTTACAGTAATTTTATTATCCCTAAGTCTCACAAGTATTTCAGGACTTGCACCAATTATTTGAAAATCATCAAAATTAAAGAAAAACATAAAAGGAGAAGGGTTTGTTACTCTTAGTTTTTTATAAATATCTAATGGTTTCTTTGTTAATTTTGCCTCAAATCTTTGGCTTAAAACAACCTGAAATATATCTCCTAATTTAATATATTTTTTTGCCTTATTAACCATTGATAAAAATTTATTTTTTGAAGTATTAGATTTCACTTTTATATTTTTTGATTTTTGAATTATTTTGTTATCAATATTTTTAATTGATGACTGAATGAGTAATTTAAACAAATCAGATTTAATTTCTTCATATTTATTTTTATAGTTTTTAATTTTTTCATCTTTAAAAATATTAGATATGTAAAAAATTTCTTTTTTTAAATTATCATGAATTATTAAAGTTCTTGGACGAAGAAGCCTTACATCTGGCAAATTAAGATCATTTTTACAATTATTTGGAATTTTTTCTATGTATCTAATTGAGTCATAAGAAAAATACCCAGAGATTAATGAGCAAATATTAGGTAAATTTTTGGGAGTTTCAAACTTGAAATCTTCAATGATTTTTTCAATTAATTTATCTGGTTTATCATTTAATTTCCTTTTTTTATTTGTTTGAATTAGATAAGAATTATTATTATTAAACTCCCAAATTTTATCAGGATTTTTACCAAATATTGTATATCTACCTTTGATTTTACCTTTTTCTACAGACTCAAATATAAAACTGTTTTTTTCCTCTAGGAAATTATCGATTAGGTTTAATACTTCCTCATCATTTTTTACTTTCTTTTTAGTAAAGATGATTTGATTTTTTTTGCTTCTATGTCGAAACTTAAAATCTTTGAAGTTTCGATTAATAATCATTTGAAATAATTTTTAACTCTATCAATAGTTTTTTGATTTAATTGAACTTGATATTTATCATTAAGTAATTGATCATACGATTGTAAGATACTTTTTCTATTATTTGTATTTTGGCTATTTACAAATTTAAGATATTTTTCATCAGTTTTGTTAAATGAATTCTTATTTGTTCCAGTAATTTTTACTAAATAAATTTTATCTTCTTTATTTACTAGAGCAAAGGAGTTTATAGGTAGAGCATAAAGCATTTTTACTGAATTAATATCAATCAGTTTGTCATCCTCTATGGAATTAATGGAAGAATATTCCTTATTTGAACCTACAAGTTCTTCAAATTTTGAATTATCAAATTTCTTGTTTTGAATTTCTTCTATAATTTCTCTATTGTAATCAAATTTACCTTTTTGATATATTAACTCGACTATTTCTCCTTTAATGATTTCATCATTTAAATCTGGAGCTCGATCATATTGATTATCAATATTATAAAGTAAAAAGTTATCACCATTTTCTATTAAGTCTATTTTAGATGCTTTCTTTGAATAAATTAGATCTTCATTAATCTGTTTACTAGAGCTGGGTACAAACTCATTTACTTCAATAATGTCAACATTTATATCTTTTAATATAGTGTCAAATGTACTTCCTTGAGAAATTTTATTTTCAATAGAATCTATTTCATCAAAAAACTCTTGATTAAATTCTTCAATTCCAATTAGATTTTTTGGATTTAAAATCACATACTTAAAATCTATATATTCTCTTTTTAATTGATCTTTGTTTTCATCAATAAATACTTCAATTTCATTTGCTGTGTAATCATCTTTTGTTTTATACACATTTTCCATGTCAAAATACTCGATGTCTAAGGATTTATTATTTTCTTCAAACTTTTTCTCTATCAAAAAACTAGGAGTTACCGTTCCTGCACCAATAAAATCAAATAAATGTTTTTGTAATTCTCTATTCTTTAATTTTAATTCAAACATTTGAGCAGACATATTGTTTGAAAGTAAAAATTTTTCGTATTTAATTCTTTGAAAAACTCCATTTTCATCATGAAAGTTTTTATTTTCTTTAATTGTTTTTAAAATTGTTTTTTCATTAATTGAAATATCAAAATCTTTAACCTCTAAATCAATTAGGGTTGTTGATATTAATCCTGATAAAAGTTCTTCAATAATATTGTTATCCAGGTTGTTTCTAATTGCTTCTGCCGAAATTCCACTTTGATTTACATAATCCATAAAATTTTGTGTGGTAACATTAGTCTTGTTTATTTTTGCTATATTATTTTGATTGTTAGTACTAAATCCTCCTCCAAAACCACCAAAGCCAAATGCAATTATAATTATTACAATTAAAACCAATCCTCCAAATTGCTTCCACCCTAAGTTTTTAAGTTTTTCAATCATAGCGTTATAAATTTATTGATCTGTAAAAAACAAATCTATAGATTAAAAAGTCAATAATGACAAATAAATATATGTATTTTGTAGCTAATTGGAAAATGTTTGGTGATTTAAGAACTCTAAATTCACTTGATAAAGTAATAAAGTTTTCAAAAAATAATAAAAAAAATAAGATAAAAATAGTTTATTGCCCACCAAATACATTAATTCGTCCATTGTCCAGAAGACTTAAAAAAACAAAAATAGAGGTTGGTGCCCAAAACTGTCATCACAGCTATGACTATGGTGCGTATACTGGTCAAGTAAATTCTACCATGCTTAAACATGTTGGAGCAAAGTTTGTTATTTTGGGACATTCAGAAAATAGACAGTTAGGAGAAACAGACAATCTAATTAATTTAAAAATTAAAAGTGCAATTAAATCAGGCTTGAAAATTATATTTTGTATTGGTGAAACTTTGAAAGAAAAAAGAAAAAAAAAAACTAATCAAATTTTAAAAAAACAAATTGAAAAAGGGTTAAAATCAATAAAGAATAAATCTAAAATTATTATAGCCTATGAGCCTGTATGGTCTATCGGAACAGGTGTAATTCCAAAAGAGGCTGATTTAAATAAAACTATTTTATTTATTAAAAGTAAATTTATAAAAAAATATCCTAAAATTCTATATGGTGGATCTGTAAATGCTAAAAACGTAAG
Source organism: Pelagibacteraceae bacterium AG-349-O05 (assembly GCA_003281005.1). Lineage (GTDB taxonomy): Bacteria > Pseudomonadota > Alphaproteobacteria > Pelagibacterales > Pelagibacteraceae > Pelagibacter. The sequence goes on along the minus strand of QCDE01000017.1, from coordinate 12,397 downwards.
TATATTAAAAAAAATTCCCAACATTGACGGTTTTTTGATTGGAGGTGCATCCCAAAACCCAAAAAAATTTATTGATATAATCAAAAAAACCATTAATTAGACCCAGATGGAAACTTTATTATTAGTAATCAACATCATACTTGCAGTTATTTTAGTTCTTTTGGTTTTATTGCAAAAATCGGAAGGAGGTGCTCTTGGTATTGGAGTTTCCCAAGAAAATTTTATGCTCTCTAGATCAGCAGGCAGCTTTATGACAAAAGGCACTGCAATCGTTGCTACCTTATTTATTATCTGTAGTTTAGCTCTTACAATAATTTCTAGAGCAGAACTTACTCCTACAGGGTCAGTATTGGATACAGTTGAGGAAAAAACTGAAGACACACCATCAATTCCAGAAAATAATTAATTAATCCTTTTCAATTCATTTTTTATTCGCTATAAGATACTTCCATGGCGCGATATATATTTGTCACTGGCGGCGTGGTTTCATCCCTTGGAAAAGGTCTTTCTTCTGCATCCCTTGCTTATCTATTACAATCTAGAGGTTACAAAGTTCGTTTAAGAAAATTAGATCCTTATTTGAATGTGGATCCAGGAACAATGAGTCCATTTCAACATGGAGAAGTTTTTGTAACAGACGATGGGGCTGAAACAGATTTAGATTTAGGACACTATGAAAGATTTTCAGGAGTAACTTCAAAGAAAACTGACAATATTACAACAGGAAAAATTTATAGTGATGTTCTTAAAAAAGAGAGAAAAGGTCAATATTTAGGTAAAACAGTTCAAGTTATTCCTCATATCACAGATAGAATTAAAGAATTTATAAAACACGACACTTCTAAAGAAGATTTTGTCATTTGTGAAATAGGGGGAATAGTAGGTGATATAGAAAGCTTACCATTTGTAGAAGCGATAAGACAATTTTCCAATGATATTGGTAAAAAAAATGCATTATTTATTCATTTAACTTTAGTTCCTTATTTAAAAGCATCGGATGAAATAAAAACAAAACCAACCCAACATTCAGTTAAAGAATTAAGAAGCATTGGTATTCAACCTGATATTATTATTTGTAGATCAGAAAGACCTATTCCTTTAGACCATAGAAAAAAAATATCTTTGTTTTGTAATGTTGATATTAAAAATGTAATTGAAACTGTTGATGTTAAAACTATTTATGAGGCACCGATTAGTTTTTTTAATCAAAAATTAGATATTCAAGTTTTAAATTATTTTAAATTAAAATCAAAAAAAACCTGCAAATTTGAACCCTTGGAAAAAAATAACTAAAATTACTCTTAATACTAAAAGACATGTTAACATTGCAATTATTGGAAAATACGTTGAATTAAAGGATGCTTATAAATCTTTAGATGAAGCACTTACTCATGGAGGAATATCTAATAATCTGAAAGTAAATTTAGTTAGAATAGATTCTGAAAAATTAAAAGTTTCAGAAATAAAAAATAAACTTAGAAATGTTTCAGGAATTTTAATTCCAGGTGGGTTTGGTAAAAGAGGAACCGAGGGTAAAATTGAAGCAATAAGATATGCAAGAGTAAATAAAATTCCATTCCTTGGTATTTGTTATGGAATGCAAATGGCAATAATTGAATTTGCTAGAAATCAATTAAAGATAAAAAAAGCAACTTCTTCTGAGTTTGATAAAGGTGGAGTTCATATTATTGGCTTGATGCATGAATGGGAGAAAAGTGGAAGAAAAGTTAAAGGAACAGATAAAGACTTAGGAGGCACCATGAGACTTGGTTCTTATGATGCAATTTTAAAAGATAAATCTAAAATTAGAGATATTTATAAATCTAGATTAATTAAAGAGAGACATAGACATAGATATGAAGTGGATATTTCATGTAAAGAAAAATTTGAGAAAAAAGGATTAATATTTTCAGGTTTATCTCCAGATCATAAGCTTCCAGAGATAATAGAACTTAAAAATCATCCTTGGTTTATAGGAGTTCAGTTTCATCCTGAATTTAAATCTAGACCTTTGAACCCACATCCTTTATTCTCTTCTTTTATCAAAGCAGCAAAAAATCATAGATGAGTGCGATTAAAGTAAATTGTAAAAATATAGAAATTTCAAACAATAATAAGATTTGTATTATTGCAGGTCCATGTCAGTTAGAGACAGAGCAACATGCAATGGATATGGCAGGAAAAATTAAGGAAATTACCTCAAAATTTGGCCTTGGATTTATTTACAAAACTTCATTTGATAAAGCGAACAGAACCAGTTTAAAAGGTAAAAGAGGAGCAGGATTAGATGCATCACTTCCCGTATTTGATAAAGTTAAAAAGGAATTGAATGTTCCTATTTTAACAGACATTCATAATGCTGAACAATGTGAAATTGTTTCAAAACATGTTGATGTTTTACAAATCCCAGCTTTTTTGTGTCGACAAACAGACTTATTAATTGCTGCAGCTAAAACAAATAAAATTATTAATGTAAAAAAAGGTCAGTTCTTAGCACCGTGGGATATGGTGAATGTAACTAAAAAAATTTCAGATTCAGGAAATAAAAACATCCTAGTCACTGAAAGAGGCGCAAGTTTTGGATACAACACTTTAGTCTCTGACATGAGATCATTGCCTATTATGGCAAAGAATGGTTATCCAGTAATTTTCGATGCAACTCATTCAGTTCAACAACCAGGTGGCCAAGGAGAATCCTCAGGAGGTCAAAGAGAATTTGTTGAATATTTAGCAAGAGCTGCGGTCGCAGTTGGAGTTGCAGGTGTATTTATTGAAACGCATCAAGATCCTGATAATGCTCCATCAGATGGACCAAACATGGTACCATTGAATAAATTAGAGAATCTATTAAAACAATTACACGAAATAGATAATCTAATTAAAAAATAGTGAGCAAAATTTTAAAAGTAAAAGCACGTCAAGTTTTTGACAGTAGAGGAAATCCAACAGTAGAGGCAGAGGTTTATATAAAAAATAATAGTGCATCCGCTATTTGTCCTTCAGGTGCTTCAACAGGAACTTTTGAAGCTTTTGAAAAAAGAGATAAAAATAATAAACGATATTTAGGAAAAAGTGTTTTAAATGCTGTTAACTTGGTAAACACAAAGATTTCAAAAAAATTAAAAGGCCAAAGCATTCATAACCAAGAAAGAATTGATGCTTTGTTAATTAACTTAGATGGTACAAGACAAAAAACTAACTTAGGAGCTAATGCGATGTTAGCGGTTTCTATGGCTGTAAAAAAACTGTCTGCAAAAGCAAAAAAATTACCTTTGTATAAAACTTTTTCTCAAAAAAATAACTTTCAATTACCTTATCCATTAATGAACATTATTAATGGTGGAGCGCATGCAAATAACGGTCTTAGAATTCAAGAGTTTATGATCAGACCTGATCGAGCAAAAAGTTTTTCTGAGGCGGTACGGATTTGTTTCGTTGTTATTAAAAACTTAAGCAAATTAATTAAAGGTAAAGATTTATCAACTTCAGTAGGTGATGAAGGTGGTTTTGCACCCATGATCAGTAGTAATAATCAAGCTTTAGATTTAATTGTGAGTGCAATCAAAAAGTCAGGATTTATTAATGGGAAAGATGTTTCTATTTGTCTAGATGTGGCTGCTAATGAATTAAATAAAAAGAACAAATACTCTATTCATTCTAAAAGTTATATTTCAGTAGATAAATCCATCAAAGAATATCAAAAAATTATTAAAAAATATAAAATTAAATCTATTGAAGATCCATTTGCTGAAAATGATTGGTTGGCATGGAATAAATTAATGAAATCAATAAAAAAAGTTCAGATCGTTGGAGATGATTTGTATGTAACAAATCTTGAAAGGTTAAAGAAAGGTTTCTTAAATATTTCTTCAAATTCTATCTTAATCAAGCTAAATCAAATTGGCACTGTTTCAGAAACCTTAGATGTAATCAAATTTGCTCAAACCATTGGATACAAAACAATTATATCTCACCGATCAGGTGATAGTGAGGATACATTTATTGCTGATTTAGCAGTGGGTACTAATTCAAATCAAATTAAAACCGGATCTTTAGCTAGATCTGAAAGGGTTGCAAAATATAATCAATTAATCCGTATTGAAGAAGAACTTGGAAAAAAAGCGAGGATGAATAAGATCAATTAATGCTTCGATTAATAAAAAGAAATTATTTTTTATTAATTTCAGTTTTTCTTATTTTTTATTTTGGTTTTAACTTAGTATCAGGAGAAAGGGGTCTTTTTTCGTATATAGAAAAAAAGGAACTTTTGTCTAACTTGAAAAAAGAAGAATTAATACTAACTAATAAAATAGAAGATATGGATCATAAAAATTCACTTCTAAGTGCTAATTTAGATCTTGATTATATTGAGACTTTAATTAGAGAACGATTTTTGTTTGGTAAAAAAAATGAGACAATTTATATAATTAAAAAAGATGAAAAGTAGACATCCAGAAAAAGAAAACAAACCGGTTAATCCAATTAAAAAAAAACCAGAATGGATTAGATCAAAACTTACAAATAGTAAGGAATTTTTTTTAACTAAAACAATAGTAAATAATAATAATCTTGTAACTGTCTGCCAGGAAGCAAACTGCCCAAATATAACAGAATGTTGGAGCAAGCGACATGCAACCTTTATGATTATGGGGGACACTTGTACAAGAGCTTGTGCTTTTTGTGATGTTAAAACTGGTGTACCAGGAAAATTAGATCAACTTGAACCTGCAAAGATTGCAGAAGCTGTAAAAAAATTGAATTTAAAACATGTTGTTATTACTTCAGTGGATAGAGATGATTTAGATGACGGTGGATCAAAACACTTTTTTGAAGTTATTAATCAAACTAGAAAATCAAACCCTAATACTACTATTGAAGTTCTTACACCAGATTTTTTAAGGAAAGGAGATGCGTATAAAAAAGTTTTAGATGCTAAACCAGATGTTTTTAATCATAATATTGAAACTGTTCCTAGTCTTTATTTAAAAGTTCGTCCGGGATCTAGATACTTTGCATCTTTGGAACTTTTAAAAAATGCAAAAAAAGCTAATAAAAATATTTTTACTAAATCAGGAATAATGGTTGGCTTAGGGGAGACAAGAGATGAAATTTTACAAGTCATGGATGATTTAAGAGCTGCGGACGTTGATTTCATAACCATCGGTCAATATTTACAACCATCAATCAAACATTATCCATTAGATCGATATTACACGCCAAAAGAATTTGAAGATTTAGGAACAATAGCAAAAGCCAAAGGATTTTTGTTAGTGTCTTCATCCCCTTTAACCAGATCTTCATATCATGCAGATGAAGATTTTTCGAAACTTCAACAAAATAGATTAAAAAATAATTAATGCCAAAAGCATCAGTTAAGCGATTAATTGATAATAGAAAAGATAAGCTCATTGAGTTTGTTTTAGATATTGAAAAATACCCTGAATTTATTCCTTTCTGTGATAATTCAAAAGTTTATGAGAGAAGTGATAACGGAGATATAATAAATATAATTGCTGATCTTACAATAGGTAAGGGGCCGTTTAAGGATACATTTAAAAGTGACGTTAAATTTAATAAAAAAAATGATCATATTCATGTTGTTAATCTAGGTGGACCGTTAAATCATTTAGAAAATAATTGGAAATTTATTGAAGTAGGAAATAATACAGACGGTTTCAAGACTGAAGTTTTTTTTGATATCGATTTTGAAATTGAAAATAAATTTTTAAATATTTTAATGACCAAATCTTTTCAATTTGGTTTAGAAAAGATAGCTGACGCGTTTCAAAAAAGAGCTGAAAGTATTAAATAATTTTACTGATTATCTTAATTACGTTACGAACTGTTGATTTTTGAATTGAATTACGATTTTTTGATTTAAATTTATTTTTTTTAATAAGCAGAGCTTTACCTTTTTTGACCCCAATATAAACAAGGCCAACAGGCTTTTCTTTTGATCCTCCTCCTGGTCCAGCAATTCCTGTTATGGAGACGTTGATTTTACTCTTTGAAATTTTAGATAAATTTTTAACCATTGCCTTACAACACTCATGGCTTACCGCACCATATTTTTTAATAATATTTTTATTAACCTTCAATATTTTTATTTTAGCTTGATTAGAGTAAGTAGTTAGACCCATTTGAAAATATATTGATGAATTGGCTAATTTAGTCAAATTATGAGCCAATAACCCACCCGTACAAGACTCAGCTACAGATATAGTTAATTTTTTTTTAATTAATTTTTTATGAAGTAATTGAATACTCATTAGAATTTTAAACTTATTAAATATATCAATATCATTGAATATAATCCTGCCATTATATCATCCATAATTATTCCAAAATAGTTTTTATGATTTTTGTCAAAATAACTTACTGGAAAAGGTTTTAGGATGTCAAAAAATCTAAAAAAAACAAAAGATAAAATATAATAAATTTCAATTGAAGTACTTATTTTATTAGTTTGATTTAAATACAGTAACAAAATTAAAGGCATCGATTGGCCCAAAACTTCATCAATTACTATTTGTCTTGGATCTTTATTTTTAAATTCAGATTCAGCGTCTTTTACTGCATAAAATGAGAAAAAAAACAAAAATATAAAAAAAATAATTGAAAACTTAAGATTTGTGTATTCTAAAATTTCGTAAGCAATATAAATAAAAACAGTTATTACAGCAGAGGTTATAGTGCCAGGAATTTTAGTTAAATACCCGTACCCAAAGAAAGTAGACAGCAAAACATTTATTTTTTTCATTGTGTTATTGAGCAAATTACTTCACAAGCTATTGCTTTTTCCTTTCCAATTAATCCAAGTTTTTCTACTGTTTTACCTTTTAGGTTAATTAATTCTTTATCAATATTTAATAAATTAGATAGAGAATTGATTATTTTATCACGATATTTTGAAACTTTTGGTTGTTCACAAATTAAATTTATATCTAAATTATTTATATAAAAGTTATTATCATTTAATATCTCAGCAATAGGCTTTAGCATTTTAGGTGATCTAATATTTTTATATTTTTTTTGATTATCTGGAAAAAAAGTACCAATATCTTTTTTTCTCATTGCCCCAAGAAGAGAATCGATTATTGAATGAATAATCACATCTCCATCAGAATGTCCTTTAAGTCCTGAGTGATAAGGAATGTTTATACCACCTAAAAAAAGTTTTTTGCCTTTTATTAATCTATGAATATCAAAACCAATACCAAAATAAGTTTTATTAGTTTTGATATCTTCTTTAAATGTAATTTTATTATTTAAGTTTTCACCTTTAATAAATTTAACTTTTAAATTGTTTTCAATAAACAATGTTGCTTCATCAGTAATTTTATTTTTTTGTTTATTTGAAAGGTTATATAAATCTTTAAATTTAAAAGCTTGAGGTGTTTGAGTTAAAATTGAATTATTTCGATTTAAGTTAAAAAGTTGATTTTTTACTTTATATTTTATGGAGTCTTTTGAATTTATAGAAGGTATTACAGCCTTATTGTTTTTAAGTGATTTAATTAGATTTTTTAAAAGCTTGATTGTAAAATTTGGCCTAGCAGCATCGTGAATTAGAACATTATTTGGTTTAAATTTTTTTATATATTTTAGGGCTAATAAAGAAGAATCAGATCTTTCTTTACCACCTATTATAATTGAAACAGTCTTAGGGAATTTTTCCTTAATACTTTTTTTATTATTTACGACCAATATAATTTTTTTGAACAGCTTTGATTTTATTGCTTTTTCTAAAGAATGTTTAAAAAGAGCCTTGTTTTTATAAATATTGAATTGCTTTGGTTTATTTGAATTAAATCTTTTGCTTTGTCCTGATGCTAGTATTATAAAATAATTATTCATTTATATGGTAGTTTTTATATTCAAATGTACGAATTTATTAAAAAAAATATATATCTAATAATATTATTTATTATCACATTATCGATAGGTTTTTTAACCTTTTTAACTTTCATTGATAAAGGATTTATTGAATTATCAGATCAGAATTTACAAATTTTATTAGTTCTAAACATTGTTCTTTTAATAGCACTTTTTGTTTTTATTTTTATTGAGATAAAGAGCGCAATTAAAAATGATATCGATAAGGATGGTTTAAAATCAAATAAAAAATATATTACATATTTTGGTTTATTTACTTTAATTCCATCAGTATTAATTTCAATATTTTCACTCTTTTTATTTTATTTTGCTTTAGAAAAATATTTTGATAAAAAAGTTACCACCGTAGTTAACAATTCATATGAATTAGCAAGAAATTATGTTGAGGAAATTAGAAATAAAATACAATCTGATATTGTTTTGATAGCTTTTGATACTAACAAAAGTAAAAAATTTTTAAATGATAATCAAAATGAATATAAGAGATTTTTAGAAACACAAAAATTAATTAGGAATGTTGATGAAGTACACATCATAGATATTAATAAAAAACTTTTATTTACAACTTTAAAAGATGATCAGCCATATATCCCTCCAGTTGATAGAGCTTTAAATTTAGTTTTGGATGATGATCGTCCTTTAAAAATTATTAATGCACCAGAAAATATTTCTGCAGCTATAATGAGGCTTCAAAACTTTGAAGACAGGTTTTTATATGTCATTAAATATTTAGATAAAGATATATCAAAATATTTAAATGAGTCTCAAGAAGCTATTAATTTTTACTATACCGTAGAAGAAAAAAGTACTGGTATTAAAATCTCATTCGCAATTATTTATATTATTGTTGTTAGTGTTTTGTTATTTGTCTCTATATCTATTGCGATTAGATTTTCATCTAGGTTTTTTAGGTCTATCAATAACCTAATTCTTGCTTCATCTTCAATTGGACAAGGAAATTTTAATGCAAAAGTTCCTGAAGTAAAGACAGATAAAGATTTAGAAACATTAAATAAAAATTTCAACTTGATGATCGATAGATTAAAAAGCCAGCAAGAAAAATTAATTATTAATGAAAGACATGAGGCATGGGGGAGTTTGGCAAGAAAACTTGCTCATGAAATTAAAAATCCACTTACACCAATTCAATTAACTATAGATAGATTAAAAAATAAATATTCTAAACAATTACAGGAAAGTGAAATCGATAATTTCAAGGATAATTTAAAAGTCATAAACAACCAAATAAAACAAATCGAAAAATTAGTTAATGAATTTTCTGACTTTGCAAGAATGCCTAAACCAATATTTAGACAGAATAATTTAGTAGATATAATTTATGAAAATATAAATTTGCTTAAAGAATTAGATAATTCCATTGATATTATTTTTAAAAAAGATTTTGATAAAATTACCTTAGAGAGTGACAAAGAACAAATAAGTAGAGTTTTTTTAAATTTGATTAAAAATTCTATAGAAAGTATTAATCAAAAAGCTCAAAACAATAACAATTTCGCTAAAAAAATTACTATTGAACTTACTCAGGATGATAGCCACATTAGATCAACAATTGAGGATAACGGTATTGGTTTTAATGAATTAAAAGATAATATTAAAAATATACTTAATCCTTATTTTACAACTAAGAAAAATGGAACTGGTTTAGGATTATCAATAGTAAATAAAATAATTAATGATCACAATGGAAAAATAGATTTTATACCAATCGAAAATGGTGCAAAAATTAATATTACTTTTTTAAAACAAAAATGAGTGAAGAAATTTTAATTGTAGATGATAATGCTGATATCAGAAATATTATTAATGAATTAATTATAGACGCTGGTTACAAGACTCGTTTAGCAGCAAATTATAACCAAGCACTAGCAGAAATAGATAAAAAATTACCTGATGTTGCAATTCTAGATGTTAAATTAGATAAGGGAGACAATGATGGTATTGAGCTCCTTTCACATATTAAATCTAAAAATAAAGATACACCTGTTATAATTATTTCTGGACATGCAAACATTGAAATGGCTGTTAAGTCATTGCAACATGGAGCTTTTGAATTTATAGAAAAACCATTTGATCAAGAAAGATTACTTAATTTTGTTAAAAGAGCAGTTGAAAACTTTAATTTAAAAAAACAAAATAAAGAATATGAAAGCAAATTATTTTCATCTTATGAATTAATAGGAAACAGCAAAAATATAGTAAACATAATTGATCAAATTAAAAAAATATCAGTAACCGAAAGTAGGGTATTTATAACTGGACCCTCTGGATCAGGAAAAGAATTGATTGCTAGAAAAATCCATAAAGCCTCAAACAGAAGCAAAAATCCATTTATTGTTCTAAATGGTGCTCTACTTGATAAAAATAAATATGAGCTAGAATTATTTGGTGAAGAAAAGGAAAATGGTTCTATATCATATGGGGCTCTTGAAAAAGCAAATAAGGGAACATTGTTAATAGACCAAGTTTCAGAAATACCATTAGATATACAATCTAAAATATTAAGAGTTTTAACAGATCAAAAATTTAAAAGAGTAAATGGAGCTAATGATGTTAGTGTGGATGTAAGATTAATATGTTCCTCAAGTAAAGATTTAAAAAAAGAAATTGAAATTGGTAATTTTAGAGAGGATTTATTTCACAGAATAAATGTTTTCGAGATAAACATTGAGCCTTTAAGCCAAAGGATTTCTGATATTCCTTTACTAATTAAATATTTTTCAAAAAAAATATCTGTAAATTATAAAATTAGGGAATTAGATATAGATGAGAATGATAGCTATATTCTTAATCATAATTGGCATGGTAATGTCAGAGAGTTAAGAAATTTAATTGAGAGAATAGCAATATTACAACCCGACACGAAAGATAAAATTTCAAATATCATCAAGGAATCTTTAAAAAATACTAATTTTGACGATCAATTGGCTGAAAATAGCCTTTCTGTGCCATTAAAAGAAGCTAGAGAAAAGTTTGAAAAAGAGTATTTAACTATTCAACTTAAAAAGTTTAATGGAAATATTTCAAAAACAGCTAATTTTGTTGGAATGGAAAGAAGTGCATTACATAGAAAATTAAAAGGTTTGGGCATCAAAGAATTTAATTAGATGAATATAATCATTTGTGGAGCTGGAAGGGTTGGGTTCACTATAGCTAAACAGCTAAGTGAACAAGGTCATTCTATAACTGTTATTGATCCTTCAAGCGAAGACATTCAAAAAATTGATGATGCATTAGATGTTAAAGCTATAGTTGGTAAAGGAACATACCCGTCAATTCTTGAGAAAGCTAATGCTATTGAAGCAGATATGATAATAGCAGTTACAAGAAACGATGAAATTAATATGCTTATTTGCCAAATAGCATTTTCAATTTTTAAAATCCCAAAAAAAATAGCAAGAATAAGATCACAAGACTATCTAAATCCAAAATTTTCAACAGTATATAATAAAGAAAATTTACCTATAGATGTGATTATTTCACCAGAAATTGAGATAGCAAAATCTATTCAAAGAAAACTTGAGGCTCCAGGAGCACTAGATAGCGTTCCTTTTGCTGATAATAAAATAAGATTATTAGAGATTCTAATTAATGAAAATTGTAAATTAATTAATATCAAGCTTAATGATTTAACTAAAAAACATCCAAATTTAGATGCAAATATTATAGGAATTATAAGAGATGAAAAATTTTTAATTCCAAAAAAAAACGATGATGTTAAAAAAAATGATAAAATTTATGTGATAATCAATTCATCACAAATGTCAGACACTTTAGAAGCTTTTGGACATGACGAAAAAGTATCTAAAAATATTTTAATTGTAGGTGGTGGTAACATAGGTTTTAATTTAGCTAAGAACATTGAAGAAACCTTGGATGCAGTAAGAGTAAAAATCATTGAAAAAAATAAAGAAAGAGCTGAATTTCTTGCCAGTGAATTAAATAATACAATTGTCATCAACGGAGATGCTTTAGATGAAGAGGTTCTAGTAGAGGCAAATTTACAAGAAGCAGAAACAGTTCTTGCTTTAACAAATGATGATGAAGATAATTTGATGGTAAGTGTTCTTGTTGAAAAATTTGCAAAAGATGAAAAAGATGTGAATGATAAAAGAACAATGGCTTTAATTAATAAGCCAAATTATTCTTTGTTACAAAATTCTCTAAAAATTGACGATCTTATAGATCCCCGAATGAATACTGTCTCAAGTATTTTAAAACATATTCATAAAGGTACAATTGAAACAGCTTATACAATTATGAATGGTGAATATGAGGTAATTGAAGCTGAAATTATTGAAACTTCAGAACTTATTAATAAAGAATTAAAAAATTCAAATTTACCTGATGAAATAAGAATTGGTGCGGTCTTAAGAGAAAATAAAGTTATAATACCTAGATCAAATTTTGTTTTTCAAAAAGAGGATAAAGTTGTTTTTTTAGCAAAGAAAGACTCCATTTCAGTTGTTGAAAATATATTTAG
>QCDE01000016.1 GCA_003281005.1 Pelagibacteraceae bacterium AG-349-O05 | reverse complement strand
TATTATTATTTATAAAAAAATAAAGTAATCCAATGGAAAATGAATAATTTGAAGCTACCCAATTGTTAAAAAAATTCCCTGAAGGTGAAATTGGCAAAAAAATAATTAGTAAAGTACTGAGAAAATAATACTTAGTCAAATTTATCTGTTTTTTTTTAAAAAGTTTATAAATTTCTTTGAAATATTCCCTGACAATCCATAGATAAAAAATAATAAGAAATATAGACCCTATTAAACCTGTCTCAGCTAAAAGTTGAATATAAAAATTGTGTGGATGAGTAGAACAACTAAATTGGTCCTCCTGATATTTTTTATCAGAACATTTAATTCTAAACATTTTAGGCCCATGACCTAAAAAAGGTTTGTCAACAAACATTCTCAATGCAGTTTTATAGTGACTTTCATGGACTCTTGAAAAAATATATTTGCCTCCTTGTGTATTAATGATTGCTTGATCTATTACTCTGTTTTTTATATTTGGATTTATAAAAAGGATAGTAATAATTGAGCTAATTAATATTATTAATAAAAACAATTTAATTTTTAAATTTACCTGCAATGCAATAAAAAAAGTGAATAAAAAAATTAAAAAAAATATTAGAGCTGTTTTTTCTGCACTTAGAATAATTGGAAATAAAGATATTATTACAATTCCAATAGATATTAAGTTTCTTTTGTTAAAATTAAAATAATAAGTAAGTGCTATCAATAAAGGTGTTGTTTTTGCTATAAACGAACCTAAAATTAATTCATCACCAAAAAATGAACTTATCCGAACAGAATGAGTCATTTTAAGTCCTACAAAATTGAATCCAAAAACTTTTTGAAAAATTGAATCAAAACTTAAAGTTAAAACAATTGTTAATATTGAAAAAAATAAGTATTTAATTTTATCTTGATTTTTTGATAAAATATAAAATATCGCAAAAACAAATAATCCAAATCTAATATAAGGTATTGCAGATTTTATAGAAATGAATTCTCCACTTACAAAGATTGAATTAAAAACTAGGTACAGATAAAATATTAAAAATACTTTAAAAAATTTATTTTTAATTAAATAAAAATCTTTTTTAATAATTATACTTACTAAAAAATATAAATTAATTAAAACTATGCTTAAATCTGTTAAAAGAGGGCCAGAAACAAAAAAAAATGGAAACAGACATAATAAATAAAAAAAAAAATTATCAAATTTAGATTTTTCTAAAACTTCATTTAACATCAGGATTTTTTCCAGACATCCTCATTAATTTTGTTTACAAAATTTCCAATTAATTTAACTATTTTATCTGAAAAATTTTCAACATTATAATCGTCAACTAATTTAGGTTTGTTTAATTTATTTAACATTAAAATTTGGTTATGAATTAAACTTATATCTAAACCAGAAACTGGGACGGTTGCCTCTTCGTCAGCCTCGGGTCGCTCGTGAGTTTCTCTTAAATTTATTGCTTTTATACCCATAATTGAGGCTTCTTCGTTTATTGTTCCAGAATCTGAAAGAACTAAAAAAGAATTTAACATTAAATTACAATAATCAGTGTAACAAAATGGTTTTAAAAATTTTATTTTCTTAGATTTAAAAAAAATTTTTGATTTAGTGAGTCTATCTCTCAATTTATAATGTGTAGAAATCACAATATTAAAATTATAATTTTCTTCTAAAAAATTTATAAGTTTTATAAACAATGTTAATTTCTTTTTATTGTCTAAATGCTCTTCTCTATGAAAAGAAATTAAAAAGTATTTATTTTTTTTTAATTTATGTTTTTCTAATATTTTTGACTTTAAAATTTTAGAAAAATTTTTATTATAAATTTCTTTCATTGGGCTTCCAACTTTAATAACTCTATCTGGATTAAAATTTTCTTTTATTAAATAATCTTTTGCTAAGTTGCTATAAACAAAATTTACATCAGATAAATGATCAACAACTTTACGATTTACCTCTTCTGGTACTCTCTGATCAAAACATCTATTACCAGCTTCGATATGAAAAATAGGAATTTTTAATCTTTTTGCAACGTAAACGACAAGAGTTGAGTTGGTGTCTCCTAACACCACAACTGCATCTGGTATTTCTATATTACAAATACGCTCGAACTGAACAAAATTATCAGATATTTTTGAAATTGCAGATTTATTTTTAATTTCTTTAAATGTGTAATCTGGCTTTCTTAATTTTAAATCGTTAAAAAAAATTTTGTTAAGTTCATATTCAAAGTTTTGGTTAGTATTAATTAAAACTTGATTATAAAATAGATCAAACTTTTTAATTACTTCAGACATTTTAATAAATTCAGGTCTTGTCCCTAAAACTGAAATAACTTTTAATTTTTTGATCATTTAAGAAAGTTCTTTAATAATTTTTTTTTTTAAAAAATCCAAAATTTGCAATTTTGAAAGCAATTTAGTATTATTTGAACTATAATCTTCTATATTATTTTTTTTTATATTACCTTTGCTAAAATAATTATTATAATTCAAATCTCTTTCATCATTAGGAATTTGAAAGTAACTTTTGTATTCTTTAGCAATAATGATCTCTTCTTTAGAAACTAAAGTTTCATGTTTTTTTTCGCCATGCCGTGTTCCAATAACTTCAATTGATGATTTAGGCTTTCCAAAATATTCTCTTATAGCTTCTGCTAAATCTATGATTCTACATGCGCTAGTTTTTTGAACAAAAATGTCTCCTGTCTTGGCGTTTCTTAATGATGATAAAACTAAATCTACAGAGTCATCTAAAGTCATAAGAAACCGAGTCATATCTTTATCGGTAATAGTAATTGGTTTATTGTTTTTTATTTGATCTATAAATAGAGGGATGACTGATCCCCTTGATGCAGCAACATTACCATATCTAGTTGCACAAAAAATAGTTTTTCCCTCAATAAAAATTCTAGAATTGGCTCTCATGAGTTTTTCACTCAAGGCTTTTGTCATTCCCATTGCATTAATTGGATATACGGCTTTGTCAGTGCTTAATAAAATACATTTTTTTACTTTATTCTCATAGGCTGCTCTCATCACATTATTTGCACCAATGGTATTTGTGTTAATTGCTTCCATAGGATAAAATTCACATGAAGGAACCTGCTTTAAAGCAGCTGCATGAAAAACATAATCTACATTTTTTGTTGCATCGTAAATACTATCAAAATTTCTTACATCACCAATACAAAACTGTAATTTTTTTGAATTAAAAGTTTTTCTTAAATCCTCTTGTTTTTTTTCATCTCTACTAAATATGATAATTTTTCTTATATCTGATTTAATCAAATATTTTACCATTTGCGATCCGAAAGAACCTGTTCCACCTGTAATTAAAAAAGTTTTATTTTTTAAAATATTTTTCATTAAATTTTTTCATTTCTAAAATTAATTGAGGCCAATTTTTTATTTTATAACCTGAATTTCGACGAAAGTATGTTGAATTAAGACTTTTGTCTATTTTTTTTGAATAATGACTATTAATTATTAATTTTTTTTTATAATTTTTAACAATTATTTTAATTAAATTATATTTACTAATTTTTTTTCCACCAACATGAATAATCCTTCCTTTAAACAAATTCTTATTTATAAAATAATTGTAAATTACTTTTGATAATTCCAATGTTGTTAAACCAGAAAAAAAAACATTATTAAACCCTCTAACTTTATTTTTTGAGGATAACAACCATTCTAACAAACCTAGTTTTCTTGATAACTCATGACCTATTATTGAGGTTCTAATCACTGTAGAGTGACTTGTAATATGTTCTCCAAGTATTTTTGATCGTGCATAGTAATCATTACCATCGGTTAAGTCTCTTTCAGTATAATTTCCCTTTTTTCCATTAAATACGCAGTCGGTGCTTATATGTATAAATCTATAATTAAGTTTAGTAGATAAAAGTGATAAAGTTGCTGGAAAAATAGAGTTTATATAAAAAACATCATTTAAATTTTTTTTATTAATTCTGTGATTAATCATTCCTGCACAATTAATAATATGTGTGGGTTTTAAATTTTTTATTAATTTAAGTAATTCAGGGCTTCGAAAATTTTTGAAATAATAAATATTTTTTATTTTGCTATTACCAGATTTTTTTTTTCTTAAGATTTCAATTACTTTTTGATTCTTCAATTTTAAAAATTTAACTAGAACGTGTCCTAGCATACCAGATGAACCAATTAAAATAATTTTTTTTTTCATTTTATGATTTTAAAAAATTTTGAGGTAATTTTGTTAATTGAAAAATTGTTATTGTAATAGTCTTTAGAGTTGCTTGAATAATAATTAAATTTAGTTTTATTATTTCTTATTTTAAAAAAAAAATTTATTTTATTTACTAAACCTTTGCTATCTCCATGATCAACACAAAAACCACTTTTGGATAAATTAATTATCTTCTTAGATTCACCTGATATTTCTCCTATTATGGGTTTTCCACTTGCTAAATATAGTTGAAGCTTGGATGGTGACGTAAGATTTAAAAATTTATCCTTTTTTAAAGATAAATATAATAATGAACTATATTTTATGTAATGATCTAAATACTTCTCATCTTCACCATTATGTAAAAAAAAATTATCTAATTTTTTTTGTATTATTATGTTCCTAATTTTATTTTTTTTTATACCTTCACCAAAAAAATGAAAATTAATTTTTTTATTTTTTTTTAGTTTTTCTGCAGCAGAAAGAATAGTATTAAATTCTTGAACAATACCAAAATTACCAAAATAACAAATATTAAATATTTTTTTATCAAAATTTTTACTTAAATTTTTTTTAAATTTTTTAATAACTAAATTTCTTGAATTTGGTAAATAAAAGAGCTTTTCTTTTTTCACAACCTTTCTTAATATTTTTTCATATTCTTTTGACTGAATAAAAATATAATCAGATGATTTATATAGGTAATTTATTACTTGATCTAAAAAATTATAAATTATTTTATTTTTTAAATTCAAAACAAGTTTAAGTGTATGTGGCCATAGGTCTTGAAGCCAAATTGACAATTTTGTATGTTTAATTTTTTTAAAAAAAATTCCTATGAAAGAATGGATGATTGGTGATGGCGAATAGACCATTATATGATCAAATTTCTTTTTTCGTAATAAGAAAAAGCCAAAAAAGATGCCTGAAAGTATGAAGGAAATATAGCTTAATATTCTTCTAATTTTTGAAGCGTTTCCTCTAGTGACAGTTGGCACACGATAAATTGAAACATTTTTAAATTTTAAGAATTTCTCTTTATCAAGACTATATTTATTATAGCCTTTAAAAATTCTTCCTAGAGGATAATTTGGTTTACCAGTTAATACTGTTATTTTAACTTTGCTAAATGCAAGATTATAAACAAAATTATTTATTGGAAAATTTTCAGGCCAAAAATTATGAGCAATAATTAATATTTTTTTCATTTTGATGGATTATAATTAAATATTAATATTAATTATTGAAAAATTATAGTAAATACTTGATTTTAAACAATTTAATAATTTAATTTATTTATTGAATAAATGTGTGAATAATCTAATAGCTCTTTAAAATAAAATTCATTCAAATATGAAAAAAATAAATACAAATAATTTTCTTTTATTATTGGGTCATCAATTCAGAAAATATAAATATTTTAGTGGATTTTATCTATTAATTTTATTTTTATTATATCCATTGTATTATTTTATTTATGATCACAATATTAAATATTATAAATTTTCGTATGATTTAAATTCAACTTCTCCATTAATTATAAGAGAAGATAAGCCTGTAGCTAATTTAAAAAGTCTTAATTTATCCATGAACAATGAAATTCTAAACGAAGTTTATTCTTTGCCATTGAAAAAAAATAATAGCATAAACATAAAATGTTCACCAGTTGAATTAGAAAACAGTTGTATTATAAAAATTAAAAATGGAAATTATAAATTAATAAGTTCAATAAATGAAAAAATTATTTCAGCTATAAGCACGGTAGATTTTAGATATAAAGATAAACTAAATGAAAGCATTAAACGTTATGAAATGGATATTAAATTATTATTAAATTCATCAGATAGTATAGATAAACTATTTGATGATAGAAATTTGAATATTAGTGAGTCCTCCGATCTAGGTAATATTTTAGAAATTCTAGTTAATAATTCATTGCAAGTAAACGAACTAAGATCAGAAATTAATTTAATCAGATCAGAAGTTATAGAAATAGAAAATTTTATTAAAGCAGCTAGAGAATCGCTGGAGCATCAAAAGTTAAAATTAGTAAATGATGGTACATTTGCCAATTATAGTCTTAAAATACATTTTCTGTCATTTTTTGTTGGATGTATTCTAATGGTATTTTCTTTTTTAATTTTAATAAGAGATTAATTTATTTTTTATATAGAATTTAATAAATTAAGTTTTTAATACAAAATTAAAAAATCTCTTTGAACTTTGCTTCCAATTATATTTAATTGAGTTCTTATAGTTTGATTTTGTCATCAATTTAAGTTTTTTTTTATTTAATTGAGTTAAATAAAAAATTTTATTAAAGATATCTTTTTTATTTCTTGGATCAAATAATATCAAATCTTTTTTATTTAATAATTCTTTAAAAACTTCGATATTTGACGAACAAATAGGCAAACCTGACCTTGCTGCTTCTACTAATGGCAAACCAAATGACTCTGTTAATGATGGGAAAATAAATGCATCATATTTTGAATAAATTTTATCAATATTATCATTCTTAAAGCTTTTAAATATTTTTATATTTCTACTTTTTATTTGTTCATTTGTTAGATTTTGACCATAACAATTTAAAGTAAATTTAATTGATTTTCTTTCAAATAACTTAAATACCTCAAATAATTTATTTTGGTTTTTATATGAAATCATTTGAGAAACGTACAAAAAATTAATAATTTTTTTTTTAATATGGTTTCTATATTTTATTTTTTGATTCACGCCATGATAAATTACTTCACTCCTTACTGCTTTATATTTTAATTTTCTAGATACAATTTTTTTTTGGAATTTACTGACATAAATTACATTTTTAAATTTTTTTATACAGTGAGTATGAAATATTTTTTGAAAAAAAAGCTTTATTTTATTATCTAAAATAAAACCTCTTTTTTTTAACAAAAAAGGTAATGCATTTTGTGAGAATAAAACAGTTTTTTTAAAATTTGTAAATGCATAACCATTTAAAGAAACAAAATGAGTGCACTTATTTTTTTTTAAAAAGTAATCTAGAAAACATATTTGCCAAATAAAGCTAACAAGGAAGTTTTTTTCAAATGCTTTATTAAAATAAAACTTAGGTTTTATTGAGAATTTATCTAGTTCTAGCTGTTTAAAAGCTTTTTGATTAATTAATATCAAAATATTATTACATTCTCTATTTTTGTAATTTTTGAGTATACCATTTAGGTGAACTATACCACCTGTGCTTTTAATATTACTAGCGTCGATAACTATTTTTTTTTTCATTAAAATTATTTTTTAATATCATTAATGTAATTAAATAAATCTTAAAACTTACAAATAAATCTAAGGTTATTCCTGCAACAAAGAAAGTTATGATATAAAGTGGGTTTAAATTTCTAATTAGATAAAACAAGAAAATTGCTCCAATTATTCCGGTAGAAAAAATTATACGGATGATAAAAGACTCAACATATACTCTTGTTAATCCTGTTCCAAATAAAATTGTTAAACTATTTGATTTATACTCTTCTAAAAGTGTCACCCAATAGTTTAATCTGTATACATAAGACAAATGAAGTCTTTTATTTTCTACATCGTCTAAGATGTGCGTTTTTTGATTAATAAATGTATCATAAGTTAAATTAAATAAGTACTCAATATTAAGATTTTTAATTTTATTAAGAATTGGAAGATCGATAAATATTAAACTTGTTATAGAAATAATCAAAAATATAAATAATAAAAAATAATTTCTTGATTGAATTAAAAGTAAAAAATTAACTAATCCAAATGCAATTGTTTGTGTCTTACTTTCAGAAACTATTACTAAAAACAATGAAATAAAAAACATCATTAAAATTTTAATTTTAGTTTTCTCGTATTTAAAAATAAAAATATAAGATAAAGTTGTAAATATTGATAATTCCCAAGATCCACCCATAAGACCAAGAACTCTTGAATTTATTTCATGTTCAGGACCTAAAAAACCAAGAGATGAGAAAGAACCAACTATATCATTTATTTGCAGAATACCTACAATCAGATTTAAAATTGCAAAAATAAAAAATAAATTTACTAAAAAATTTTTACTTATTTTTAAACTATCAATTAAAAATAAATAAAAAATATATTCTACAATCCTAATTACCATAAGAATTTTGACATCTAATCCA
The DNA here is from genome assembly GCA_003281005.1 of Pelagibacteraceae bacterium AG-349-O05. Lineage (GTDB taxonomy): Bacteria > Pseudomonadota > Alphaproteobacteria > Pelagibacterales > Pelagibacteraceae > Pelagibacter. The sequence goes on along the minus strand of QCDE01000016.1, from coordinate 17,518 downwards.
GACAAAATTCCAATTATATTGCTAAAAAGTAAATATAAAAAAAAATAATAAAAATTTTTATACTGAAACTTATTTATTTTAAATTTTGAAAAAATTGAATCTAAATTAAATAAAATATAAAGCATAAAAAAAAGGATGATAAAATCTTCAACCCTAATTCCTTGCCAATATCCAGGAATTGGAATTAAATCAATTTTAGGAAAAATAACTAAAATTATTGATAAAATAATTGAAGTTTTTGGGTTTAAATTTATAAAATTTTTCATTTAGATATTTTTAATTTTCTTATTATAAATAAGAGTAATTCTCTCATAAAAATTAAATTATATTTTCTCAAGAATTTATGAAATAAATAAAATGCAGTTTTATAATTATTAAATTTATTAAAATAAATCATAATTAATTCTATAATGTGCTTTGAATATAATTGTTTCCATAATCTACTTTTATTTTTTTCAAATTTTTGAATCCTAAAAACGTGATTGCGAATTACAAATAAAAGATTTTTTTTATGTAAGATTATATTATTAGTTAAATTTCTCTCATGCTTTAAATAAATTCCTAAAAATTCTTTAATAAAAAAGAATTTTGCATCTTTAAATGATAGATTTAACCAAAAATCATAATCTTCAACAGATATGTATTTTTTTTTTGAATTGAAGTGAATTTTATTTTCTATTAAAAATTTACTATTAACACATGTTCCTGATAATAAAAGTTTATTACCAATTGTTAGCAAATCTTTATATTCTTGATTGGCTGATAAAGGCCCAGAAAATAATTTTATTTTTTTTTTTGAAATTTTATTTTTTGAAATTAAGTTATGACAAAAAACATCACAATTAGATTTTTCTTCAATCATATTTTTCATAACTTCAAGTTTTCTTTTGAACCAAAAATCATCGGAGTCAATAAAACACAACCACATGCCAGATGAATTTTCAATAGCTTTATTTCTTCCAGTAGCAGGTCCACCACTATTCTTTTCAAGGTTAACAACCTTTATGTAAGGAATATTAAGTTTACTAAGATATAATTTTGTATCATCATTTGATCCATCATTAACAATTATAAGTTCAAAATTTTTATATGTTTGTCTATCAATAGATCTTATACTTTTTTTTAAATTTTCTAGATCATTATAAGTTGGTAAAATTATAGAAAAAAAAGTCATTAATCTAAATAATTATTTATTATTATTTTTTTCCAATTATTTAAGTTTTTGTTCAAATAAAGATAATCCTGTTTTACATTAAGTTTATTTTTATTTTTAAGAAATTTAGCTAATTCTTTAGTATTATTAATTTTTTTTTTTTCTAGCTTTCGATCATCAATTGGAAACAAATCTAGAGTAGTATGTGACTTTAATGAACAAAAATCCTGTTTTTGTATTACACAATCTAAAATTGCAGATGTTGAATTGGTACAAATTACCTTAAAATAATCTGCAAAATCGACCTTTGTAATTGGTTTTAATATTCTCAAAAATTTGAATTTGTTTTTTAGATCACTTATCATTTTGATTGTATTACTAGGGTGTGGTTTATAGTAAAATACTTTATTTGAAAATTGGTGTTTAATTTTTTCTATTTGATTTATAGCAAAATGATTCTCATAGTTATTCATATCTCCAATAATTAATATATTAGATTTTTTTACTTTTTTATTTTTTGACTTAAGTAAATGATTGTACCTTACCGCCTCAACATCTATACTTTTTTTAATAGGATAATTATTTTTGATACCAATTTTTTTTGAATATTTTCCATTAAATAAAAATAAATCAGGATTTTGTTTACTACTAAATTCCTTTTTACACTTAAAATATCTTAGATCCCAAAATCTCATTGTTGAATGCAAATATCCTGCCAATGTTTTATGATTATATCTTTTCCACATTATATTAAGGCACTTTTCCCATCCTTGATTTTCTAATAAATAAAAACCCAATTTTTGCTTTGGTATAGTAGATAAAATTTGATCTATAGTTTGTATAATATGAAGATTATATATCAAAACCTCTCCATAATATGACTTATATATATCTTGCACCAAAAAATAATAAAAATTAGTTTTGGAAATTGAATTTTTCAATAATTCTTTATCATTTAAATAAATTAAGTTTTTTAAAACTAAAGTTAAATACTGAAGAAAAATTGTTAATAACTTATAAAAAGAAATTTGATTATTTAATAAGAGATGGTTTTCATTCGTATTTTCATTTATTCGGGTAAGTTTTTTTTTAGCTTCATTAATGTTGTTAATTTGAGATGATGGAACAAAAAAATGCATCCAATTAGTATTTATTTTCATCATTTTTAATTTATCACTCAAACCATCCCAAAGATAACTATTGTAAGAATCAGAGTTGGTATTTTTAAAATGTAAGAAATAACTAAAGAATGTGACTTTTGCAAAATTCTTTCTATTATGAATTTTTTTATTGTTTTTTAATATAAACTTATAAAAAAAATAAATACCTTTTATGATATTTACAATTTTAAAATTAAATTGAATTTTATTTACTGATTTTTTGTATTCAAAATTTAACTCACGACTGAGATTTTGGATAGATGAATCAATTTTTGAAGAAACACCTCTATAAATTACTTGCTTAACTTTTTTATCATGAATCAAGCTTTCGAGCGCCAAAAATTTTAAACACTCATAAATACCTTTTGATTTAAAAGGATTTTTCTCACTTATCAAACTTAGTTCATCCAGTGAAATTTTTTTAAAATAAAAATGACTATTTTTTTTTCTATTTTTGTTATTGATTTCTTCAATAATTGATAAATACTTATTTTTAATTTTCTTTTTATTTTTGTTTAAAATAAAATCAATTGAGTTTGAGTGCTTTTTTTCGCAATTCCAAAAAAATATATTTTTATTTTTTAGGTTTGAAGAATAATTATCGTAAATTTCAATTACCATCCAAGTTATTTCATAACTTTAGATACTTTTTTTAAGTCACTTATAGTATCTACTGGAAAAGTTTCTTTCTTTATTTCTACCAATTTTACATCATATCCATTCTGTAAAACCCTCATCATATCCACAGACTCGCTAATTTCTAAATTAGTTTCCATCATTTTCAAATATTTAAATAAAAAATTTCTTTCAAATGGAATTATACAAACTTGCTTGTAACCATAAAAATTTTTACCTAGTTTTTTAAATGGTATTGGTGATCTTGAAAAATATAATGCATTATTATCCTTTTTTTTTACAACCTTAATACAATTTTTATCATTTAAAATATTTTCATTAAAAATTTTTGAAATTAAATTTACAACTTTTATTTTTTTATTTTTTTTAAACGGCTCAATTGACATATCAATCATTTTTTGATCTACCATTGGCTCATCTCCTTGAATCATTACAACTAAATCAATTTTTGTTTTGTTGAATTTTTCATATTTAATCACTGCTTCTGCAGTTCTATCACTTGCTCTAACATGTTTTTTACTTGTCATGATATATTTCATATTATTTTTGATACAAAATAATTTAATCTCATTATCACATGTTGCAATTATGGTATCTTTTAATTTTTTATTTTTATCAACATTTTGATAAATTATTTTTATCATTTCTTTACCATTAATTTTTTTTAGTGGTTTGCCTGGAAATCTACTACTAGCCATCCTAGCAGGGATAATTGCTAATATTTTCATTTTTTTATATCTGGATAATTATTTGATAAGAAAACTGAGTCCATCCCGTAAGGTATAAAATTAAATCCTTGTTTTATTAATTTTTTTAAATCTGAAATTGAAGGTTTTACTTGATGTATTCCAGCTGATTTTTTATTTAATTTACATGTGCCAAGTATTTTTTTAATTGCACTTTTAAATTTTTTATTTGAAAATTTTCCTGTAATGTTTAATGAGGCAGATAGATCGTATGGACCTATTAATATTCCGTTAAATCCTTCGCAAGTAATGATTTTATCTATATTTTCTAATCCTTTTTTGGACTCTATCATTGCAATGATGATTGGATTTTTTATAGTTTCTATGTACCCCTCAAAATTATTTCCGTAGTTATTTGCTGGACAATATCCAACTCCTCTCTTTCCTTTTGGTGGGTAATTTGCAAATTTAACTACATCTTGTAACTGTTCTTTACTTTCAATATTAGGAATTATCAATCCATATGCACCAGCATCCATAGCTCTTACAATACTAGTCTTACTTGAATCTTGTAGTCTAGCAAAAGGAATTGCACCTCCCATTAAAATTGATTTAAACATATTTGGTAAATTATTTTCAGAAAAAAAACCATGCTCTAAATCAACTGCTATCCATTCGAATTTTGACTTTGAAATAATTAATGCTGAATTTGCTTCATCTAATTGAAGCCAACTGCCAATGGTTAATGAAGTATTATCAAGTTTTTTTTTTAATTTTCTTAAAATATTATTTTTGATTTTCATTTTTAACTTTCATATCATTTTTGATGAAATTATAAAGTTCTGTAATACATTTATCAATTTTTTGCTCCTTTTTCAAAAAACATTTCAAGCCGTAATCTAATTTGTATGTAAAAGGATTTTTTTCATAATGATTCAAATTATTTAAATTCTTATATTCAATTTTTTTTTTATTTTTTAACAATTTGGATAATTTTTTCATTATTTGATTAATTTGTATGCTTTTTTTTCCAGTAATTTGAATAATTTTATTTTTATAATTTTCTTTTATAATTTCTACACAGATTTTTGCTGCATCTTTAACATATATATAATTTCTAATAGCCTTACTACTCCCAAAGTATGAAAGTCTATCATTTTTGATAAAATCAAAAATAATTTTATACAAACCATTATTGTAGTTTGATCTTGGCCCATAAAGAGAGCCAAATCTCAATATTGTATAATTTATTTTTTCTTTTTTATTATATTCAATTAAGTAATTTTCTGCTGCCTGCTTGCTACATTTATAAAAACTTCCATTATCACTTAATGCATAAATTGAACTTGCATAGATATATCTATTAATTTTATTCTTGATACAGAGTTCTATTATTTTTGCATGAATTAATATATTTAAATTAATTGTTTTTATCGGATTTTTATAAGCATCAGTTAAATCTGATATACCTGCAAAATTATAAACTACATCTACTTTTTTTAATAAAACTTCTAATTTTTTTAGATTTAAAATATTGCCTTTGTAAAACTTACATTTTTTGTTAATCCACTTTGATTTTTTTATGTCGTAAATTATTACATTATAATTATTTTTTATTAATGCATCTACTACATGAGACCCTAAAAAACCTGCCCCACCAAGTACAAGTATTTTTTTTTTATCCATTTTTTATACTTTTAAAAAAAATTAAACCTTTAAATATTATATTCATTTAATATTTTTTGTTCATTGTCTAAATAATACTTTGATCCAACATTTACATTATTGTTTAAAGACTAGGTGAGTTTTTTTCTAAATCCTTTATACTTATAAAGTCATTAGTTATATCTTTATTATTTTTTTTAATCTCATCAAAAAAGTTCCAAGCCAAAACTAGCACTGTCGGATTTTTTATTTTCAGATTTTCCTTTGATGCTATTGGTATTTTAACTCCAGGTACAAATTTACCATGTTTTAAATGATTATCTTCTAAAATAAAACTAATCTCATTATTATTAATATTAAAATAATTTAATGCAGTAGTTGCCTTTGCTGGTGCACCGTACCCAATAATATCATTATTTTTTTTTTTTATCTCTTTTAAATTTTTTATCACTTGCTCTTTTAAATTCACAATTTTTTTGCCAAATTCTATGTAGGTTGAAATTTTTTTAAGACCAAATTTTTCTTCCTCTTTAAGTAATTCTTGAACAGATGGGTCTATAAAACATTTTTTATCTTTAGATACATAAACTCTTATTGATCCTCCATGAGTATCAATTTTTTCAGCTTTAAATATTTTCAGATCTAAAGTACTTAGAAAATTATTTAATGATGATAGTGACCAATAATTCATGTGTTCATGATAAATATTATCAAAAGTTAAATCTTGAATTGTATTTAATAGATATTGTACCTCTATAATAATCTTTCCTTCAGGCTTTATTAGTTCCCTCATTGATTCTGCCATACTTTTTAAGTCATCTGCATGTGCAAACACATTTGAAGCAAGTAATAAATCTGCACCATTTTTAATTGGACTCATTGCTTTATCATTTAAATATCCATGGAATGTGTTTATTCCATTTTTATTAGCTAAATCTGCTAAATTTTTAGCAGGTTCAATTCCTTGCACATTCTTAAAGCCAAGATCTACAAATGGTTTTAATCCAACTCCGTCATTACTTCCAACATCTATTATGTAAGCATCTTTATCTAAATTAAATTCTTTAACATATTTTTTTGCTGCTAGCTCAAAATGTTCTCTAAAAGTTTTTGTTGTTGAAGATTGATATAAATAATTTGAAAACATTTCTGCACTATTAATAGCAACAGATAATTGACAATTAAAACATTCCTCGCAAACATTTAGCTCAAGTGGGAAAGTTTGCACTTTTTCTTTTTCATTATTTAGAAGATTGTTTGCAAGTGGCTGATAACCTAAGGAAAGAACTCTTTTAAGCTTTTTAGATCCGCAGCACCTGCACTTAAACTTATATATAGAGCTAAGTAGTTCTTTTTCAGCATCGTCAACAAACTTATAAGGTATTGTGTGAGTTATTCCGTAATTTTCATGCTCTCTTTCTCCTCTAACTAAATTTAAAAAAATTGTGTCTTCTGTAAAAACCATTGTATGAGCCACATTAGGTTGGGTTACAATCATTTCTCCTTCATTTACAACATGTGTAACTTTAGTGGCATTTTTATCAATTAAGTCCTTGTAAATACTTATGAATTGACCTTTTATTAAAAGACATTTTTGCTCTTGAACAGGATGGAAATGATTAGCTCTCATTGTGCCTTTTTTAGACTCAATATAACCAATCATGTTTATAGGTTCTGGTAAATCATAATTGCTAATTTTACCTCTATCATCTATGAATTCTCTTACTCCACCAAAAGTATACTCCAAATTTTTGTCAAACTTTTCGTAAGACCACTTTGTAATCATTTCCTGAATACAAGTTTCTAAATTATTAACAAAATTAAAACCAGTTTTAAGTAATTTTTTATTTGAAAGAGTGTAGCCCTTATTTGGAACCTCATCATCAGTTTCGCTAATCTCCATTTTAGGGTTTATTTTTTTACATATTTCAGCTACCTCTTTAACAGTGGTATTTTCCTTAGTTAGATTATAAATACCACTTTCAAATTTTTCATTTTCTTCAACAAATTTAAAACATCTAGCCACATCAATTAATGGTACTAAGCTTTTTAATTGAGTACCCCCACCAAATAGCTTTAATTTTCCGTTTTGAGATGCGATTTTTGAGAATAAATTTGGCATTATATTTATTCTCATTGTATCTGTTGAAAAACCGTAAACAGAACCCAATCTAAAAATAGCGTATTTTTTACCAGATTTTATAATTTGATTTTCATTTTCAACCTTACTTGAAGAATAAGCAAGAAATGTGCTTGTTTTTTCAGTTTCGTCTATGTCTTCTTTAGGCTCTTTTAATCCCTCAAAAACTACATGCGTTGAAGGAAATACTATTGTAGCGTTTACATTCATTGATTTAAGAACGTTTTCAGTGCCCTCAATAGCTACTTTTTTAATTTTTTCATCTTGTTCTTTGTTAGAATTTTTTTTAACATATGCTACATCTGTAATACCTGCTAGATGATGAACTACATCTGCTCTTTGAATGAATTGCTTGATGTCATCATGATTTAAAATATCTGCTTGTATAAATTTAATTTTTCTTCTTTTTAATTCATTAACTCTTTCAGATACAAATCTATTATCAATAGCAACCACTTCATATTTCCAGCTGAACCCAGAATATAATTTACAAAGTTCAGTTCCTATATAGCCAAGGGCTCCAGTTATAATAATTTTTTTTTTCATTTCAGTCTTTTAATCAAATTTTCCATCAGGATCTATAGCTTTATAGCCAACTTCAGTATCACCAGGTCTTGGTAAAACTGTTCCTATAATTTCATCTAAAAATCCTATTTTCACGCCAGCTTTAAAGAATCTTAAGACTAGATCAAGGTCATTTGATCTATTTATTTTTTTTCTCCAACAATTTTCATTATATTTGAAATGTTTGAGAAAACTTTTGTAAAAATATGTTGAATGGGACCCAATTTTTGGGTTTGTTTTAAATTTATCTTTTAAATGATTTGTTTGAAAATATTCACTCATTATATGGACTGGTTCCGCCTGCTTAAAACCAGGTCGTTGATGCTTTGCTGAAACAAACTCTAAATCATTATCTATACAAAATGTTATTTTTTTTTCCAAATGATCTTCTGTCCAAATTTCATCATCATCGATTCTAGATACCCATTTTCCTTTTATTAAGGTTAAAGCATGATTTGCAGCTTTGACTTCACCAGCTAACCAAACTCTCTTTGCATTGTTAAACAGAGCTTTTTTTTTATAATTTAAGTTTACAAACTTAATTTTTTTATTATTTAAGGATTTAATTTTATCTTCAGTATTGTCAGTACAACAGTCACCAACAATAATAATTTCAAAATTTTGATATGTTTGTTTTAATATAGATGAGACTGCTCTTTCGATAAGTATATCGGCTCTATTATATGTTGGAATGTAAACACTAATTAAATCATTTTTTGTATAAGTGTCCTGATTTAAAGATCTTAATCTATTAAGTTTCTTAGCTTCTGTTAAATGATAATAAAAATTCAAATAATTGGTTATTATTTTATCACTAAAGCTTTGATTGTATAATTTATACATTGCTGGCTTATATCAATATTTATAGGATTTTCTAGGGCTTATAATAGTTATATATAAAAAATTATCAAGATTAGTTGAATATTTTTTAAAAAATTTAATTCTTTTTATCTTTTTTTCGATTAATTTTTGCAAAATATTTTATTCAAATCAATTGCCTCAATTAATATTAAACTTTGTTTTAGAATATTCATCCCATCTTCCAATATCATACCACTCGTTATCTCTGATTTTAAAGGCTCCAATTTTAAATTTTTTTTCTATAGCTAGACTAATCAGATCATTAAAATCGTAAAATTTATTTTTAGGTATCAAATTTATAGTTTTATTTCCAATTATATATAAGCCAGTATTGATAAATATCTTTGAAGTTGGTTTCTCTTTAAGACTAATTATATGATTTGTATTATTAATTTCACAAACACCATATGGCACCACATTCCTTTTTTTTGCTACTACTAAGCTTATGTCATTTTTATTTTTAAAGTGAAAATCTAGAAATTTATTTAATTTAATTTTATGAAAAACATCACAATTGGATACTAAAAGGGATGAATTAGATTTAATGAGTTTTAAAGACCCAACAGTTCCTGACGGTTTTTTTTCTTTTACAAACTGAAATAAGTTTTTACTAAACTTATCAATTAAATAAGATTTTAATATCTCTGATTTATAATTTGTAGTTATAATAAATTTTTTAAGACCATATTTAATAAAATTATTTAAGATATATTCAATTATAGTTTTCTTTTTGATGGGTATAAGTGGTTTGGGTAAAATATCAGTAAATGGCTTAAGTCTACTTCCCTTTCCTCCAGCCATAATTACAACTTTAAAATTGTAATTGGATAATTTATTAATTTTTTTTAATACCTTTGTTTTAGTTTTAATTAATTCATTCCAAGATATAATATCTTTTATAGTTTTGTCTTTATTTAGTATAGGAATATTTTGAATTTTATATTTTTTAAAATAAATTTTTAGTTTTTTGTTAATTAACTTTGGAGATCCATCATAAATAAATTTAGGTGAATATTGTATTATCTGTTTAATACTATTGCTTAATTTTTTTTTTTTTAATATGGCACCTCTTATATCTCCACCGCTAATGCTCCCAATTAGTTTTGATTTTTCATTTATAATAAATAAAGATTTTAAACCATGACTTTTCATATGTTTGATGGCTTGTTTAATTGATAAATTATTTTTAATTATATATTTTGATTTTTTCATGAAATAGGCAAATTTCTAAGTTTAGTTTTATGTAATTGATTATAATTATCAAGTAATGATTTAACATAAATATAGTGTGTTGAGTGTATCTTTTCATAAACTGGCAGTTTAGTAGTTTTTTTTTCTAAAATATTTCTAATTTCTTTCTTCATTACAACACTCACGGATACTGAGTTAGATTTGAAAATTTTATTTTTATTTATCACTATTTTTTCACTATAATTTTTAACTAAATATTTATCATTATCTATATTTATTGAACAAAAGTTCCTCTTTTTTTTTACATCATTTATCAAAGTTAAAACCTTGTTTTTTTCATATTCTATTTTTAATGTCCCATGAAATTCCTTAAAGCTTTTTCTTTTGCTATCAGACCACCTTTTAATACCATCAGTATCAATTTTATTAATTTTTTTAGACAAAATGAATGAAACTATATCAGCAAAATGAATACCATTTGAAGCAAGGGTACTTACATCGCTCAATACCTTAAATATAAACTTATCTTTTTTAATTTTTTTTAAATGATTATAAAATCTAGAAGTTCTTAAGGGTAAACTTACATAAATTTTAAATTTTTTACTCAGTTTAAAAAATTCAATTAATTTTTTTGGGCTTCTTTCTACAATTTTTTCAATTATAAAATTTTTTACTTTATATTTTTTGCTTATCAGTTTTGTTAAATCATATCTTCCACTTGATGTAGTTGAAATTATTGCTAAGTCTATTTTTTGAGGGATTTTAGCCATATTAGTACAAAAATTGATATTTTTTTTATCAAATTGATATCTTTTTTTAAATTTTTCAATTTGATTTAAACTTTTGTCATATATAAAAATATTTAACTTTAATTTAGTAGATATAGCAGCAATTAAATACCAAAATCCTATATTTCCAGCACCTACTATTAAAATATTTTTCATAAAATTAAATATTTATACTGTTTATCAAAAAAGATTTAATCCACTTGGAATATTTATTATTTTTTTTTGCAATCTGATTGCATTGTCTAAATTTGATTTTGGGTTTTTTTTATATATTTTCATTTCAGAAATTAAATTCCATGCGGGCCTACATTCTATTCCTTTCAAATTACAATAGTCTAATATCTTTTTTCTAAATTTAACTTGATCATCTTTTAATATGATAGTGTTTAACCAAAAATTTGATTTAACATTTTTTTTCTCTTCAAAAAAACTTAAACTGGTATTTTTAAATAATTGTCTATACCTGAAAGCTAAATTTCTTTTTTTGATTAAAATTTTTGAAAAATTTCTCAATTTTGAATAACCTAATGATGCATTAAGAGCAGGCATTCTTATATTCCATCCAATATTCCTATGCTGTAGACGCCATTTATGCCTAACTTTTGCAGTTGTACTAAGATGAAGTGCTTTATTGTAATCTTTTTTATTTTTTATAATTAAGGCTCCACCACCTCCTGTGGTAATAATTTTATTTGCATTAAAACTTAATACACCAATATCACCAAATGTTCCCATTTGTTTTCCTTTAAATTTACTCCCTAATGCTTCTGTTGCATCTTCAACAACCTTTAAATTAAACTTTTTTGCTATTTTTTGGATTCCTATTATATTACAAGGCATACCAAATATATGTACAGGCATTATTGCAAAAATTCTCCTACCAGAAATTTTATTGTATAAAAAATTTTTTTTTTTAAATGTATTTTTTTTTAAATACTCATTAAGTTTTAAAACATCTATACCTAAGTCAGATGTTTCTGAGTCAACAAAATGAGGAACAGCATTACAAAACTTAATTGAATTTACTGATGCAACAAAAGTCAGTGCAGGCACAAGAACTTCATAATTATCCTTAATTCCAACTGTTCTTAATGCCAATTCTAGTCCCGATGTACCTGAATTAGTAGCAACTATATACTTGGATTTTGTAATTTTAGAAATTTCTTTTTCAAATTTATTAGTGAACTTACCTCTTGTTGAAACATATGATGATTTAATACAACTTTTTACATAATTAAAATCTTTATTTATGAAAACTGGCTCATGTAAACCAGTTTTTTTTTTTATAATCTTTTTTAACAAATTATAAAAATAGACCTCAAAATTCTTCATAAATTATACTTATTAGAATTTTTGTTATATATTTCTATATTATCACAGAACCATTCATAAGTTTTAGAGAGTGATAATATAAATCCTTTCTTATTAATATATTTTGGTTCCCAATTTAAGTATTTTCTTGCTAACCTACTTGATCCAATTAATCTATTAACCTCACTTTTTTTTGGTCTTATTCTTTTTTTATCTACAATTATATTAGGATTGTATCTTGAGATCTTTTTTAATAAATTTGTTATTTCTAAAATTTTAAAATCTTTTCCTGATGATAAATTAAAAACTTCTGCTGACTTAAATTTTGATTTCATTGCACAAATAAAACCTGAACACGTGTCTTCTACAAAATTAAAATCTCTAGATGAATTTAAATTTCCAATTAATATATCTTTTTTTTTTAAAACGAATTGAGAAATAATAGTTGGTATAACCGCTCTAAGTGATTGTCTTGGTCCAAATGTATTAAATGGTCTAACTATTACAATTGGAGCCCCAAATGACTTACTCATTGAAATCGCCACCTGATCAGCACCAATTTTACTGGCTGCATAAGGTGATTGGCCAACTAAAGGATGATTTTCATTTATTGGTATTTTTTGAGCTGTTCCATATACTTCACTAGTAGATGTGTGAATAATTTTTTTAATTCTATTTTTTTGTGCAGACTGAATAACATTTAAAGTTCCAACTACATTAGTTTCTATGTAAGAGGCTGGAGATTTATAAGAGTATGGAATTGCAATAAGAGCTGCTAGATGAAAAACATAATCACAATCTTTCATTGAATTTTCTAGATTTTCCTTATCTCTAATATCTCCAAAAACTATATCTATTTTTTTTTGGTATTTTTTATCAATATTGCTTAACCAACCTATTGAGTTAAATGAATTATACTGCACATAAGCTCTAACGTTATATCCTGATTTAACAAGTTTTTCGGTTAAATGGGATCCTATAAAACCTTCGGATCCAGTTATAAAAATCTTTTTCATATTATTTATTTTTTCTTAATTTTATTTATTAATTTCATCAGATTTAAAGATTTTTCAAGGTTAACTAAATTATCTTTATTTTTTTGCACAAATAGAGATAAATTTCTATACATATTGTAGAAACCTGGTTTAAATATTGAATCATATTTTTCTTTTTCATGCTTTTTAAAAGAAATATCGTTTTTTTCTATAAAATATAATTCTTCAAGTGGTTCTAATCTATAATATCCCTTTTTATTTGAAACAGAAACACTCCATGGACCAGGTCGGTTCCAATATTGTTTATAGATGCAAATATCTTTACTAGAAAATAATAATTCTAAAATTTTTATCTTATCTTTTTTTTTATAAATTGTTCGTATTTTTTTTATATGACCACGACATAAGATATTAATATAATCAATCATATGAATACTATTAGCAAATATCCAATTTTTTATTATTTTATTTGGAAATCTATTTTTAAACAATTCAGGGGTCTGGGTGTCGATTATTTCAACCACTCTATTAGACTTATCTTTTGAAATTTTCTTTAGTAATTCTTGCGTACTAAAAAAAAACCTTCTATTCAAAGCAACAAATATTTTTGTTTTACTTTTTTTTGATTGTAAAAATATTTTATTTGCTTCATCTAGGTTGTAGCCTAATGGCTTTTCTAATATGCAAATATCAAAAAGATCGTAAATTTTTTTATAAACTTCAAATGTGTTTTCTATTGATACGCCAATGATAGCAATTGACTTTTGATTTTTTGGAACTTTTATATTCTTATAATCCTTAAAACAATTCTTAATTTTAAATTTTTTTTTTAAATTATTAGCTTTTGAAAAAGTTCTACTTTTAATACCATACATCTCAAATTCACTAAAATGTTTAGCAGTCTTAATATGGTTTTCAATTATGTTTCCTGCACCAAAAAAAAATAAATTAATTTTTTTTTTCATTATTTTTTTGTTTTAGTTTTATTTTTGCTACAAAATCTTTTATTATTTTAATTTTGTAATTTTCCTCTAAATTAAATTTAATTTTAAAAGATTTCTCCAATTGCATAATAAAATCTAAATGCTTTAATGAATCCCAATTTTTAATTTTAGAAAGATCAGTATTTAAGTTTATTTTTTTTTTGAAATTAAAATTTTTTATCAATATATTATTAATATTTTTTAGGATTTCTGTGTTCATTACTTCTTTATAATTTTTAAAATTTTTGTTTTTGTGAAATCCGTAATGCAAGCTGCATAGGAGAATCCAGCGCCAAATCCTGCTAACAAGCTCATTTTTTTATCTTTTTTATTATTTAGATTTTTCGAAATTGTTACTGGAATTGAAGCAGAGCTTGTATTTCCAAAATTTTTAATAGAAAATAATCTTTTATTTTCTTTGACTTTAGACATATCTAATATTTTATTTAGCATCATTTTATTTGCTTGATGTAAAATGTAATAGTTAATGTTTTTTATTTTTGATCTTCTAATGATTTCATTAATTAATTTAGGGACTTTATTTATTGCAAAACTAAAAACTTCTTTACCATCCATAAAAAATTCTGGCTTCATTAATATTTTTTTTTTATTAAACCCTGAATTTTTTAACATCAACTTATCAAACCCTTGAGATCCACTACCTAGTATAAAAATATTTTTTTTGTTTTTTTTGTTTTCGATTAGCGTTGCTGCAACAGCATCTCCAAATAAAAGAGAGTTTGATTCATCATTTTTATTTACAGTTTTAGATATGGTGTCACCTACTAATAGTAAACCTTTGGAATTTTTGTTACTATTATTAATTAAACTCATTATTACATAAAGTCCATAGACATAGCCTGAACAGCCTAAATTAATATCAAATGCAACACACTCTTCCTTTAACTTTAATTTTTGATGAATAATATTCGCACATGATGGCATCAAATGATCTGGAGTTTGAGTAACACAAATTAAAAATTTGATATTCTTTTTATTAATTGAATTTTTTTTTATGATTACTTTTGCTGCTTGCTCAAATAATTCAACTGTGGTTGTATTTTCTGATTTATAGGACTCCTCGACTCCAATAACTCTCGAGACTCTTAAAAGTTGCTCATTAGACCTATTTTTATCCAACTTAACTTTTTTTTTTGGAACTATTGATATTATTGACTCTATTCCAACGTTATTAATTACACGATACATTAGGCTAAGTAACCACCATCTACAACTAATTCGCTACCTGTAATCCATCTACTTTTTTTTGGATCTAATAAAAAATCTATAACATAAAATAAATCTTCTGCTTTTCCAAAACCTAGGGGATGACTATTTTTTAAATTCTGTAACTGTTTTTCATTTAAATAATCTTGGGTTTTTTTCCCCATACCCTTTTCAATGTGGCCTAGAATTATTGTATTCACCCTTACATTCTTTTTAGCAAGCTCCAGAGATGCAGATTTTACCAAGTTATTTAGTGCGGCTTTTGAAGAAGAATATAAAGATATTCCTTTATTTCCATTCTTGGACGATACAGATGAAATGCTCAAAATTGAATTTATTTTGTCAAAGTAATATGCAAGCTTTATAAGTTTTATAAAAGTTAAGCAATTTACCTCAAATGTTTGATTAAAATCTTTTTTTTCAACTGATTTTAAAGTTTTAAAATTATGTAATCCATTAAAATGAAGAATTCCATGAATATTAATAGATTTTTTATTAACTAATTTAAAAATATTTTCTACATTATCATCTATAGAATGCTTAATGCTTATAATGTTTTTATTTTTTGGTTTTTTTGAATGATATAGAAATATTAATTTATATTTTTTTTCTAGCTTTTTAGAAACTTCAATAGCTAATTCAGAGTTTGAACCAGAAATTATCAATGTTTTTTTCAATTACTTATCCTTAATAAATGTTTTTTTATTTTTAAATTTTTCAATATTAAATGTATACTCTGTTACATTATTAATTTTTTTTCTAACATTAAAACCTAATTCATCAAAAAGATTTTTTACTAAATGATTTTTTTCAGTTTGAATAAATTTTGATTGAATAATTCTTATTTTATTTTTATGGCAAAATTTTGTAATTTTATTTAAAATAAAGTTCTCTAATGTTCTATTTAAAACCCTGCAGCTCATCACCCAATTATCTATCACGAGACTATCATTGATTTTACTACATACAATAAGTGAGATTATTCCATAATTTGAAAATTTATCTTTAAAGGAAAATTGAAAGGTGATTTTATTTTTGTTTTTAACTATTTTTTTTATATCATTTAAAGAATATCTAATTGTTGTAAAATTAAATTGATTTGATCTTTGAAATAATTGAACAATTCTATCAAAGTTTTTATGTTTGAATTGATTTACTTCAGAACACATTTTTAAAGATCTTAAATAGTCATCAATATTGCTATAATTTTCTTTTAACTTTTCTCTTTTTAAGTTTTTAAGGTATGTCTTTGATCTACTTAAATCTTCTTTGCTATAATTCACAACATCAAAGTAATAATTCTCCAGTAAAATTGTACTATATTCACTTGGATCGTCATTTAATTCAGGTATAGATATTTCAGGAAAATGCTGTCTTACCAAGTTTCTTTCAACTGGATTATCGTCAAAAAATACAAAAGAGTCAGTTCCTATGTTAAGCTCTTGCGAAATTTCCTTTATATTTTGAGCTTTATTATTCCAATTAGCTTTAATTGAAACAAAATCCTCAAATTTTAAAATTAAATTTTCATTTTTTTTAAAAATATTTTTAACATTCTTAAGATCATTTTTTGAACAAATTGCTAATAAGACACCCCTTTTTTTTAAGTTAAGTATTGATCTTTGAAAATCTAAAAAAGCTCTACCAATTGGTGAGTCATTACCCAATATGACACCTTCTGGACCATCATCACCTAAGATACCTCCCCACAATGTATTATCAAGATCCAAAATTAAAAGTTTTTTTATTTTACCAGATGCAATTGAAATTAAATTTACAACCATAGCAAAAAAATAATTTGAAAAATCTAGTGTAAATGGAATTCTTCCATATAAAAATTTGGATTTATCTCTATATTGATTTACTCCCCACTTGTATACTAACGTCTCCATGTCTAATAAATAGAAATTATTTTCTTTAATTTTATTTAATAGAAACTGATTCAATTTAATAATCAAATTATATCTTAAACTGTTCATTTTTTTTGTAAAAGTTCCAAAATCTAACTTTTCAAAGTTTACTAAATTACCAAGAAAAATTTTTGAATTAAAAGATGAAAGTTTTTTTATTAATAAACTATAAAATTTTTGAATCTCTTCATAATAAATTTTTTTAAAATATATATCTTCTCCTCCTTGTGAAATATCCTGTAAATCAG
>QCDE01000015.1 GCA_003281005.1 Pelagibacteraceae bacterium AG-349-O05 | reverse complement strand
CATTTAGTAGAACTGAAGAGGGAAAAATTTATCAAAGACCATTTGGTGGAATGACAAAAAATTATGGAAATGGAATAGTTCAAAGAACTTGTGCAGCAGCCGATAGAACAGGACATGCTATTTTACACACATTGTATGGACAAGCGTTAAAGCATAATACAGAATTTTTTATAGAATATTTTGCATTAGATTTGTTGATGAAGAATGGAGAATGTAAAGGCCTAATTGCTTGGAATTTGAATGATGGAACAATTCATAGATTTAGAGCGCATACAGTAATTATTGCTACAGGTGGTTATGGTAAAGTTTATTATTCAGCAACATCAGCACATACTTGCACAGGTGATGGTAATGCAATGATTTTAAGAGCTGGATTACCGCTTCAGGATATGGAATTTGTTCAATTTCATCCAACAGGAATTTACGGCCATGGTACTTTAATAACAGAAGGTGCGCGAGGAGAAGGGGGCTATCTTACAAATTCTAAAGGTGAAAGATTTATGGAAAGGTACGCTCCAAATGCAAAAGATTTAGCATCAAGAGATGTTGTTAGCAGATCCATGTCTATAGAGATTAATGAGGGAAGAGGTGTTGGAAAAGATCAAGATCATGTTCATTTGAACCTAAGTCACTTAGATAAAGAGGTTATTGAAAGCAGGCTTCCTGGAATTACTGATGCAGCAAGATTATTTGCAAATGTAGATGTAACTAAGGAACCAATTCCAGTTGTACCAACAGTTCATTATAATATGGGTGGTATTCCAACAAACTATAAAGCAGAAGTATTAACTGTAAATGGCTCAGAAAAAACTGTTCCAGGTTTAATGGCTATAGGAGAAGCGGCATGTGTTTCTGTTCACGGAGCAAATAGACTTGGTTCTAATTCTTTAATTGATTTAGTAGTATTTGGAAGAGCAGCAGCTAAAAGAGCAGCTGAATTAGTTAAGCCAGGAACACCTCATGAAGAAATTCCCGAGTCAGAAACACAAAAATGTTTAGATAGATTTGATAAACTTAGAAATGCAGAGGGAGATAACAGTACTGCAGAACTTAGACTTTCAATGCAAAAAACTATGCAGTCCAAATGTGCAGTTTTTAGAACAGAAAAAAATCTTAAAGAAGGTGTAGATGAGATTAAAAAAACCTATGATGGTATGGACACAATCTCAGTTAAAGATAGGTCTTTAGTATTTAATACTGATTTAGTTGAAACATTGGAATTTGATAATTTAATAAGACAAGCAGTAACTACTGTAGAATCTGCATATCATAGAAAAGAGAGTAGAGGTGCCCACGCGAGAGATGACTATCCAAATAGAGATGACGAAAAGTTTATGCAACATACTCTTGCTTGGTGTGATGGTAAAAATACAAAGATAAGTTACAGAGAAGTACACAAATCAACCTTAACAAACGAAGTTCAATATTTTCCACCACAAGAGCGAGTATATTAATGGTTCAATTGAGTTTACCTAAGAATTCTGAAATTAAAAAAGGTAAATATTTTAAAGATAAAACAGGATCAAAAAATTTAAGAAAAGTAAATATTTATAGATGGGATCCATCCACAGATGAAGGTCCTAGGATAGACACTTATGAAGTTGACATGGATAATTGTCCTTCAAAGGTCTTAGATATTTTAAATAAGATCAAAAATGAAATCGACTCAACTATAACATACAGAAGATCTTGTGCTCATGGTGTATGTGGTTCATGTGCAATGAATATGGGGGGTAAAAATGGCCTTGCTTGCACCACTCCACATGCTGAAATTGAAGGAGATATTGATATTTATCCTCTACCTCATTTAAAAGTTAAAAAAGATTTAATTGGTGATTTGGATGGATTGTACAAACAGTATCAATCAATTGAACCTTGGTTAAAAAATAACTCAACAAAACAGACAACAGAAATTTATCAATCTAAAGAAGATAGAGCAAAACTTGATGGTGCTTACGAATGCATTATGTGTGCTTGCTGTTCTACATCTTGCCCAAGTTATTGGTGGAATGGAGATAAATATTTAGGTCCAGCAGTTCTGCTACAGGCTTATAGATGGATTATTGATAGTAGAGATGAAGAGAGAAAAGCTAGATTAAAAAAAGTTTCTGATGAATTAAAATTATATAGATGCCATACAATATTAAATTGTACAAATGCATGTCCTAAGGGCTTGAATCCAGCAAAAGCTATAGCTGAAATAAAAAAAATGTTAGCAACAGCTAATGTTTAAATAGACTATTCGATATTTTTGATCTAAAACACCGTATTCATGAAATTAATAGAACACTTCGTAAACGGTAAAATAATTCCGGGATCTTCAGATAAAAAAGGGAAAGTTTTTAATCCAGCAACCGGTGAACAAGAGTCAGAGGTAAGACTTGCTTCAAGATCTGACTTAGATAGTGCTGTTGAAGTAGCAAAAAAAGCATTTGAAACTTGGTCTTTAAAACCTGCTCTACAAAGAGCTAGAATAATATTTAAATTTAAAGAATTAATTGAAAAAAATTCTGATGAATTAACGAAGTTAATAGTTTCAGAACATGGAAAAGTTTATGAAGATGCAAGAGGCTCTTTAACTAGAGGACTTGAGGTGGTAGAATTTGCTTGTGGAATACCACATTTATTAAAAGGTGAGTTTTCAGAAAATGTTGGTACCAATGTTGATAGTTGGTCAATTAGACAACCATTAGGAGTTGTTGCAGGTATCACACCTTTTAATTTTCCTGCTATGGTACCAATGTGGATGTTTCCAATAGCAATAGCTTGTGGAAACACTTTTATTCTTAAACCATCTGAAAAAGACCCTTCTTGCGCAATAAGATTAGCAGAACTACTTTCTGAGGCGGGTCTTCCAGAAGGAGTATTTAACGTGATAAATGGAGATAAAGAAGCTGTTGATGCAATTTTAGAAAACAAAGATATCAAAGCTGTTAGTTTCGTAGGATCTACTCCTATTGCAAAATATATTTATGAAAATTCAGCTAAAAATGAAAAAAGAGTTCAAGCTTTGGGTGGAGCAAAAAACCATTTAGTTGTTATGCCAGATTGTGACTTAGATGGTGCAGTAAATGGTTTAATGGGTGCCGCTTATGGTTCAGCTGGGGAAAGATGTATGGCTCAATCAGTTGCTGTTGCGGTCGGAGATATCGGTGATGAACTTGTGTCAAGATTATCAAAAAAAGCTGAAGCTTTAAAAGTTGGTCCTGGAATGGATAAGGCATCAGAAATGGGACCTTTAGTTACAAAAGAACATTTAGAAAAAGTTACAAGCTACGTTGATTTAGGTGTCGAGGAAGGTGCAAAACTAGTGGTTGATGGAAGAGGTTTAAAACTTCAAGGTTATGAAAATGGTTTCTATATAGGTGGATGTTTATTTGATTATGTAAATAAAGATATGAGAATTTACAAAGAGGAAATATTCGGTCCAGTCTTATCAGTTGTTCGAGTAAAAACTTTTGAAGAAGCTGCAAAATTAATTAACGACCATGATTACGGGAATGGAGTTAGTATTTATACAAGAGACGGTGATGCAGGCAGAACTTTTGCAAGTAAAATTCAAGTAGGTATGGTTGGTATTAACGTGCCGATCCCAGTTCCAATGGCATTTCATAGTTTTGGTGGTTGGAAAAGATCATTATTTGGAGATAGTGGAATGCATGGTATGGAAGGAATAAAATTTTATACTAAACTTAAAACAGTAACATCCAGATGGCCTTCAGGTGTCCGATCAAATGCGGAATTTGTTATGCCAACAATGAAATAAAAGGAAATAAATGACAAAAATATCTTTAATTGGTGCAGGCCAAATAGGTGGAACTCTTGCACATTTAATAGGAACAAAAGAATTAGTAAATGAAGTGGTTTTATTTGATGTAGCTAGTGGTATCGCAAAAGGAAAAGCATTAGATATTGCACAATCTTCATCTGTAGATGGTTTCAATGTTAGATTTTCAGGAACTGATAACTATGAGGACATAAAAGATTCAGATGTAATAATAATTACAGCAGGTGTTCCAAGAAAACCTGGAATGAGCCGAGACGATCTTCTTGGAATTAATTTAAAAATTATTAAACAAGTTGCAGATGGGGTAAAGAAAAATGCTCCTAATGCTTTTGTGATCTGTATCACTAATCCATTAGATGTTATGGTTATGGCATTTCAAAAATTTTCAGGTTTGCCATCAAATAAAGTTGTTGGTATGGCAGGTATTTTAGATAGTTCGAGATTTAAATTATTTTTATCATTAGAACTAAATGTGCCAGTAAGAGAAATTGAGGCGATGGTTATGGGTGGTCATGGTGACACTATGGTTCCTATGCCAAGATTTACAAAAATTTCAGGTAAACCATTGTTGGATCTTGTAAAGGATGGAAAGATTTCTTCAGAAAGAGTTGAAGAAATTAATCAAAGAACACGAGATGGTGGTGCGGAAATAGTTAAATATTTAGAAAAAGGATCAGCCTTTTATGCACCTGCAGCTTCAGGTGTTCAAATGGCTGAAGCATATTTGAATGATCAGAAAAAATTATTACCCTGCGCTGTACAATTAAATGGAGAATATGGTGTGAAAAATGTTTATGCAGGTGTTCCCGTTGTCATTGGAAAAGATGGTGTAGAAAAAATTGAAGAGATTGATTTAGATGAAAAAGAAAAAAAAGAATTTATGCATTCAATAGATGCTGTAAAAGCTTTATGGGAAGCTGCATCTAAAATAGATCCTGATTTATCTAAATAATAATGAATATTCACGAGCATCAAGCTAAACAAATATTAAAAAAATATGGAGCTGTAGTTCCCGAAGGAGTATTTGCGCTTAATGTTGATGAACTTATTCAAAAAGCAAAAGCGCTCAAAACTGAGAAATATGTGCTTAAAGCACAAATCCATGCTGGAGGTAGAGGAAAAGCTGGTGGTGTAAAAATTTTAAATTCTATTGAGGAACTAACAGTAGCAGCTAAAGAATTACTAGGAAAAACACTAGTTACTCATCAAACTGGCCCTGAAGGTAGAGAGGTAAAAAGATTATATGTAGAAGAATCATCAAATATAGATAAAGAATTTTACTTATCGTGCCTGGTTGATAGGGCAAGTTCTAAAATTGCATTTATATCAAGTGACCAGGGAGGGATGGACATTGAAGAAGTTGCAAGCAGTTCACCTGAAAAAATTATAACTACAAAAGTTGATATAGGTGATGAAATTTCTGAGTCAGATTGTGAAAAAATAATTAATATTTTTAATTTAAATGAAGACGCAAAAAAACAAGCAATAATATTAATTAAATCAATATATAAAATGTTTGTGAGTACTGATGCAAATATGGTTGAAGTAAATCCATTAATTTTGACAAAAGAGGAAAAAATTGTTTGTTTAGATGCAAAAGTTAATTTCGACTCTAACGCTTTATTCAGGCATCCAGAAATTGTTGAATTAAGAGATTTAAATGAGGAAGATCCTACCGAGATAGAAGCTAGCAAGCATGATCTTGCATATATCAAGCTAGATGGAAGTATAGGCTGTATGGTGAATGGAGCAGGATTAGCGATGGCAACAATGGATATAATTAAATTGTATGGCAAAGAGCCAGCAAATTTTTTAGATGTAGGCGGTGGTGCATCCAAAGAAAAAGTATCTGCTGCATTAAAGATAATTCTCTCAGATAAAAATGTTAAAGGTATTTTAATTAATATTTTTGGTGGAATAATGAGATGTGATGTCCTTGCTCAAGGAGTTGTCGATGCAGCTAAAGAAATTAATATTAGTGTACCTTTAGTTGTAAGATTAGCAGGTACAAATTTCAAGGAAGGAAAAGAAATTCTTGATAATTCTGGATTAAAATTAATTTCTGCAGAAAATTTAGATGATGCTGCTAAGAAAATTGTTGAGGCGATAAAATAAAATGTCGGTTTTGGTAGATAAAAATACTAAAGTAATTTGTCAGGGATTTACTGGCTCACACGGAACATTTCATTCAGAGCAGGCTATAAAATATGGAACCAATCTTGTTGGTGGAGTTACGCCAAAGAAAGGTGGACAAAAACATTTAGACAGACCAGTTTTTAATAGCGTTTTAGAGGCAAAAAATGAAGTAGGAGCAGATGCAACTATGATTTATGTACCTGCTAAATTTGCAGCAGCAGCGATCATTGAAGCTATTGATGCATCAGTTGAACTTATTGTTTGTATAACAGAGGGAATTCCAATTCAGGATATGCTTAAGGTCAGACAAAAATTAAGTGGATCTAGTAGCAGATTAATTGGACCTAATTGTCCAGGAATAATTACACCAGATGAATGTAAAATTGGGATTATGCCAGGAAGTATTCACAAAAGAGGAAGTGTTGGAATTGTATCGAGGTCAGGAACATTGACATATGAAGCAGTAGCCCAAACAACTGAAAATGGACTTGGTCAATCAACTTGTATTGGTATTGGTGGTGATCCTATTAATGGAACAAATTTTATAGATTGTTTAGATTTATTTTTAAATGATTCAGAAACAGAATCTATTTTAATGATAGGTGAAATTGGAGGAACAGCGGAAGAGGAAGCGGCTGAGTTTATAAAAAATCATAAGATTAAAAAACCAATTGTTGGATTTATAGCTGGAATTACTGCTCCTCCGGGAAGGAGAATGGGGCATGCTGGTGCCATTATATCAGGTGGCAAGGGTGGAGCTGAAGATAAAATAAAAAAAATGGAAGAATGTGGTATTACAGTTGCCAAATCACCATCAATTATTGGAAAAACTTTATTTGATAAACTGTCTAATTGAAAAAAAATATTAGAGGGATATATTAAATAAAAAAGATGTCTTCATCAAAAAATCTTGTATTCGAAAAAACTTCATTTTTAAACAAATCTAATAGTGCATTTATTGAAGAAATGTATTTAAAGTTTGTTAATAAAGATGCTGATCTTCCAGAAAGTTGGGCAAATTATTTTGAGGGAATTGGCGAAGAATTAAATGTGATAGCAAAAGAAATTAATGGTCCATCATGGGGACCTACAAAAAAAAAGATTGATATTGATGAATTACAAAAAAAAATAGAAGAACAAGATAAAAATGATTTTGATGATGTCAAATTAGACACTTCAGAAAAATTTAATTTTCAACTACTTGCTGACTCAAATAAAGATTCTATTAGTGCTGTAGCATTAATTAGAGCATATAGACTAAGAGGACATTTATTAGCGGATCTTGATCCTTTAGAAATGAGAGAGTCAGAATATCTAGACGAGCTTCATCCAGATTTTTATGGTTTTAAAAAAGAAAATTACGATAAGAAAATTTTTCTAAACGGGGTAATAAATCGTAAATATGCAAATATAAGAGAAATACTTAAGTTTATGAAAAAAACCTACTGTGGAAAAATAGGTTATGAGTTCATGCATATTTCAAACCCAGATGAAAGAAAGTGGTTTAGAGACAGAATAGAGCAAGATAAAAATGCACTTCAATTTACAAAAAATGGTAAAGAGGCAATTTTAAATAAATTAGTACAGGCAGAAGGATTTGAAAAATTTTTAGCTACAAAGTACGTGGGAACAAAAAGATTTGGCTTAGATGGTGGCGAAAGTTTAATACCTGCTCTTGAACAAATAATAAAAATTGGTGGTCAAAATAATATAAAAGAAGTTAAAATAGGTATGTCTCATAGAGGCAGACTTAATGTTTTAGCAAATGTTTTACAAAAATCTTACAAAAAAATTTTTAATGAGTTTGCAGGTGAGTTCAGTACTGACTCTGAAGATAGTGCTGGAGATGTAAAATACCATCTTGGAGCATCGTCTGATAGAGAATTTGATGGAAACTCAGTACATGTTAGTTTAACAGACAATCCTTCTCATTTAGAAGCAGTTAACCCAGTTGTTTTAGGGCAAACAAGAGCGAAACAATTTTTCCACAAAGACCGTGAAAGAAATAAAGTTATACCTATTCTTATTCATGGGGATGCAGCCTTTGCTGGTCAAGGAGTTGTAGCGGAATGTTTTGCAATGTCTGGACTACCAGGACACAACACTGGAGGAACAATTCATATTATTGTTAATAACCAGATAGGATTTACTACCAGTCCAAGATTTGCTAGGTCTTCACCGTATCCATCTGATGTTGCAAAAATGGTAGAGGCACCAATTCTTCATGTTAATGGAGATGATCCAGAGGCAGTTGTCTATGCAACAAGAATAGCAACAGAATTTCGATTAAAATTTAATAGAGACGTTGTAGTAGATTTAATTTGTTATAGAAGATTTGGACATAATGAGGGAGATGAGCCTTCATTTACTCAACCTTTAATGTATAAAAAAATTAGATCTCATCCAAGTGTTTACAAAATTTATGGAAATAAATTAGTAAATGAAAAATCTATAACTGAAGAATTATTAAATCAAAATGTTAAATCATTTAAAGATTTACTTGATGAACAATACAAAAGTGCAAAAGATTATAAACCTAAAATAGAATGGTTTGAGGGTACATGGTCAAGATATAAACCTGAAAGAGGTAAAGATAAAAGGGGTATAACAGGTTATGACGAAAATAAATTAAAAATAATTTCAGATAAGATAAATGTTATTCCTAAGGAAAAAAATATTCACAAGACTATCTCTAAAATATTTAATGCTAGAAAAGAAATTATCGAAAAAGGTACTGGAATCGATTGGTCTTCGGCTGAATCTTTAGCTTTTGGATCCTTGCTAGAAGAGGGATATCCAGTAAGGCTTGTAGGACAAGACTCTGGAAGAGGAACATTTAGTCAACGACATTCTGTGTTGAGAAATCAAATAGATAATTCTAGGTACATTCCTCTTAATAATATTTCTAAAAATCAGAAGCTATTTGAAGTAGTAGATAGTTTTTTGTCTGAACTTGCAGTTTTGGGCTTTGAATATGGTTATAGTCTAGTAGAGCCAAACACACTTACTCTTTGGGAAGCACAATTCGGTGACTTTGCGAATGGTGCTCAAGTAGTAATTGATCAATTTATTGCATCTGGTGAAAGAAAGTGGAATAGAGCATCTGGTATAGTGATGCTGTTGCCTCATGGATATGAGGGGCAAGGACCTGAACATTCATCGGCAAGGTTAGAGAGATTTTTACAACTATGCTCAAACGATAATATGCAAGTAATGAACTGTACAACTCCAGCAAATTATTTTCATGCTTTAAGAAGACAAATGCATAGGAATTTCAGAAAGCCACTAATCATAATGACACCAAAATCATTATTAAGAAATAAGTATTGTGTTTCAAATTTAGAAGATTTTAACAAAAAAAATACTTTCCATAGAGTACTGTGGGATCATGCCATCGATCCTAAGTCTAAAGGATTTATTAAACTAAAAGAAAGTTCTAAAATTAGAAAAGTAATTCTTTGTTCTGGAAAAGTATATTTCGATTTATTAGACGCTAGAGAAAAGCTCAAAAGAGATGATGTAGTGATGTATAGAATTGAACAATTGTATCCATTCCCAGCAAAAGCTTTGGTTAAGGAGTTAAAACCATATACTAAAAATGCTGAATTCTTTTGGTGTCAAGAAGAACCGAAAAATATGGGTGCTTGGTTTTCAGTTAGAGATTATATCCAATGGACATTAGACACTTTAAAGGCTAATAATAATAAAATTTCTTATATAGGAAGAAGCCCAGACGCAACTCCTGCAACAGGATATGCCAAAAGGCATAATTCTCAACAACAAGAAATAATTAACAAGGTATTTGATTAATTTTAATGAGTGAAAAAATTGTAGTCCCAGTTCTTGGTGAAAGTATAACAGAGGCCACTGTCGCTAAATGGTTAAAAAAAGCAGGTGATACAGTTGAAGTGGATGAGCCTATTGTAGAACTTGAGACAGACAAAGTGAACTTAGAAGTGCCATCCCCAATTTCTGGTGTGTTAACTGAGATAAATTCACAAGATGGATCAGTCGTTGAAGTAGGAGCATTATTAGGTTCTGTATCAGCTGAAGGTGGAGCAACGGTTAAATCCGCGCCGAAAATCAGAGAAGAAATAAATAAAGAGAAAATTATTCCTGCAGAGAGCAATGTAATAAAATTAGATGCAAATAAAAAAGAACCAAAAGTATTTGAGGAAACAGAGATCGAAAAACCCAAAGAAAAACCTCTAGTTTTAACAGAGGAAGTTAGACAAAATATTGCTCAAAAAAGAGATGTTAACCCAACCTTGTCTCCAGCAGTGAGAAAAATAGTTGCTGAAAATAATATTGATATTAATTCAATTCAAGGTTCAGGAAAAGATGGGAGAGTTTTAAAAGGAGATTTAATAAGTTTGATGGGCACAAATCCAAAACCATCTGAAAGAAAAATTCAACATGGTGAAGAAGAACGAATTAAAATGACTAGGTTGAGACAGACTATTGCAAAAAGATTAAAGCAAGCTCAAGAGAATGCAGCTCTTTTAACAACATTTAACGAAGTTGATATGAGTAGCGTAATGGAAATGAGGAAAGAAAATCAAGAGGATTTCCAATCTCGTTACGGAATAAAATTAGGATTTATGTCTTTCTTTGTAAAAGCATGTGTAGTTGCTTTAAAAAATTTCCCTGCAGTGAATGCTGAAATAGATGGAGATGAGATTATCTATAAAAACTATTACAATATTAGCTTTGCTGTCGGAACAGATAAGGGTTTGGTTGTTCCAGTTTTAAGAAATGTAGATGAATTATCTTTTGCTGATATTGAAAAAAATATTAAAGAAATTTCAGAAAAAGCTCGAGATGGAAAGCTAACGATTGAAGATCTTCAGGGAGGAACATTTACAATAAGTAATGGAGGTGTGTATGGGTCTATGCTTTCAACACCAATACTAAATTTACCTCAATCTGGTGTGTTGGGCATGCATAATATAGTAGAAAGACCTGTTGTTGTAGATGGTGAAATCAAAATAAGGCCAATTATGTATTTAGCATTATCATATGATCATAGAATTATTGATGGAAAAGAATCTGTATCTTTCCTTAAAATGATTAAAGAAAACTTAGAAGACCCTAGAAGGTTGTTTTTAGATATTTAAATGTCAGAAAAATTTCAAGCTGTAGTTATTGGAGGTGGACCAGGCGGTTATGTTTGTGCGATCAGACTTGCTCAATTAGGATTAAAAACCGCATGTATAGAGTCCAGAGGGTCTTTAGGAGGTACTTGTTTAAATGTAGGTTGTATCCCATCAAAAAGCTTACTTAATCTGTCTGAAGAATTTCACAAAGTAAAAAGTTTAGCAAACAAAGGTATTGAAGTTGGTGAAGTAAAATTAAATTTAGACAAAATGATGAAAAGCAAAGATAAAGCTGTAACCGTTCTTACAAAAGGTGTTGAGTTTCTTTTGAAAAAAAACAAAGTTACTTACTTTAAAGGACACGGAAGTTTTAAATCTAAAAATGAAATTTTAATAAAGGATGATAAAAATAAAGAAACCATCATTCAAACAGAAAAAACTGTTATTGCAACAGGATCAGTTCCAGTTTCATTACCAGGAATAGAAATAGATGAGAAAAAAATTGTCTCATCGACAGGTGCTTTAAGGTTAGAAAAGGTACCTAAGAAAATGGTTGTAGTAGGTGGGGGCTACATAGGATTGGAGATGGGATCTGTATGGTCAAGACTTGGAGCAGAGGTTCAAGTTGTTGAATTTTTAGATCATATTACACCTGGAATGGATAAAGAAATCTCTTCAGAATTTATGAAAATTTTAAAAAAACAGGGAATGAAATTTAATATGCAAAATAAAGTTGAAACAATTAAAAAAAATGCAGCAGGCGTAGTGGTTTCAACAGTAGATAAAGATGGTAAAAAAAATAATTTTGAGTGTGATGTTGTTTTGATTTCTGTTGGCAGAAAACCTAATACAGATGGTTTGAATTTAAAGTCTGTAGGAGTAGACCTTGATGAAAGAAATAGAATTAAAACTGATAAAATTTTTAAGACTAACGTTGAAAATATTTATGCAATAGGTGATGTAATTGTTGGTCCAATGCTTGCACATAAAGCGGAGGACGAAGGTATAGCAGCTGCAGAAAACATCGTTGGTCAATCTGGGCATGTAAATTATGATACAATACCAGGAGTAATTTATACAACACCAGAAGTAGCATCAATCGGTAAAACTGAGGAACAATTAAAAGAATTAAATAAAAAATATAAAGTAGGTAAATTTTCGTTTATGGCTAATTCAAGAGCCAAGGCCATAGATGATGCAGAAGGTTTTGTTAAAATTTTAGCAGATGAGCAAACTGATAAAGTATTAGGTGCACATATAATTGGACCTCATGCAGGAGAATTAATTGCAGAGATCGGTGTTGCAATGGAATTTGGTGCAAGTGCAGAAGATATCGCCCGAACTTGTCATGCTCATCCAACATTTTCTGAAGCAGTTAAAGAGGCTGCTTTATCAGTAGATAAAAGAGCAATACACTCTTAATTTTTTTTCATATTATAAAAGTATGAAATATCCGATTCTTGTACCAAATATTTTTAATCATCCATTTACTTATGAAAGTGGTTTAAATCTTGAAGTTGGTGATTATGTAATGGTACCTTTTGGAAAATCAAAAATTACCGGTGTTGTTTGGGACGAATTTGAAAAAAATAATAATAAAAATTTTAAGACTAAAAAGGTAATAAAGAAATTAGACGTTACTCCATTAAAAAAAAATACAATTAATTTTTTAAATTGGTTTGCAGAATATAATCTTATTCCAAAGGGTATGGCATTAAAGTTGGTACTCTTAAGCAGCAAGGCAATAGAGAATAAAGAAAATCAACTTTATCAAATGTTTGATAGCAAAATTAAACAAAACTTAATCAAGCTATCTAATGATCAAAATAAATCTCTAAAAACAATGAATATTTCAAATAAAAAATTTAGAGTTCATGTTTTGCAAGGCACAACTGGCTCAGGAAAAACTTTAGTTTATTTTGAAGCGTTAAAACCACTGATAGAGAAGGGTTTTCAAGGATTAATTTTATTGCCAGAAATAGGTCTAACTAGTCAGTTTGAAAAAAAATTTTTAGAATATTTTGGTTTTAAACCTGCAGTTTGGCATTCAGGTATTTCAAAAAAAAAGAAAGAATTAATTTGGAGTGGAGTTTCTAATGGTAAAATAAAAATAATTATTGGTGCAAGATCATCACTATTTTTACCATTTAAAAAATTAGGAATGATAATTGTTGATGAGGAACATGATCAATCTTTTAAACAAGATGAAGGCATAACTTACAATGCCCGTGATATGGCAATTTCTAGAGCATCTTTTGAAAATATTCCAATCAATTTGATTACCGCTGTTCCTTCTATAGAAACTTTTGAAAATATTAAAAAAGGTAAATACGAAGTTTCTAGATTAAATGAAAGGTATCAAAATGCAGCATTACCTAATTATGAAATTATTAATTTAAATAATACTAACCTTGAAAAACAATCATGGCTATCAAATAAAATTATCGAAAAAGTAAATTTACATTTAGAAAAAAAAGATCAAGTTTTGTTTTTTTTAAATAGAAGAGGTTTTTCTCCAAATGCTTTATGCAATAAGTGTTTTACAAGTTTTACATGCCCAAATTGTAGTATTAACTTAGTATATCATAAAAATAAAAATAACTTATTGTGCCATTATTGTGGTTATAAATCTGATCTTAAAAGGAATTGTACAAAAGAAGGTAATTGTGAATTTATTTTCAGTGGCCCTGGTGTTGAGAGAATTTCAGAAGAGGTAAAAAGAAAATTTCCTGGTAAAAAAATAGAGATTTTTTCAAGCGACACAATGAATAAAAAAGATTCTAAAGAAAAAATAGATAAAATTATTAATAATGAAACGCATATTTTAGTTGGTACTCAATTAATCTCAAAAGGTTTTCATTTTCCAAGCTTAAATTGCATTGTAGTTGTTGATATCGATCTTTCATCTCAAGGACATGATCTAAGAGGCGCAGAAAAAAATTTACAGCTTTATCATCAACTTTCAGGACGTGCAGGAAGAACTGGAAAACCAGCAACAGTATATTTTCAAACCTACGAAAATAATACTAAGATGATCTCAGAAATTACAAGTAAAAATCCAGATATTTTTTTAGAAAGAGAACTGGAGATAAGAAAAAAAAATAAGCTACCCCCATTTCAAAGATTTATTTCTTTAATCTTAACAGGAGATAATGAAATTAAATTAGAAAAAGAGGCTATGAATTTTAAAAATTTTATTGAAAACAAAATAGAAGGAAAGATATTAGGTCCAGTGAATGCCCCGTTATTTAGATTAAAAAGAAAATTTAGAATAAGATTTTTGATAAGAGGCTCAAAATCTATGAAACTACAGAGTTCTCTTTCAAAAATTATTCCAAAATATAAATTTTCTTCTGGAATAAAACTTTCAGTTGATGTTGACCCAATTAACTTCAATTAACCACAAAAAAGAGGCCTTTTTTACGAATCCGTTACTTGAAGACACAAAGGTCATATGCTATTTAGGGCGTGATTTTTAAATAATCTTCAACATTATAGAGGAACCAAGTTGAGTAAAGATACCGGATTTTCAATAACTTCAGCTGAAAGGTACTCTCTTGCGCTTTTTGAACTTTCAGAGGAAAATAATCTTTTAAGTCAGATCGAAGATCAGTCCTCATCTATTCTTAATTTAATTGAGCAAAGTGAAGATTTTTTTAATTTGATTAAAGATCCAACTACAAGCCAAGAGGATTTATTAAAAGTAATCAATACAATCTCTGAAAATAATAAATTTGAGTCTTTATTTAAAAATTTTTTAAGTTTTTTAATCCAAAAAAGACGTTTGTTTTTTATTGAACGTATCCTTAAAAGCTTTATTGAAATTTGTTCAAGAAAAAGAGGTGAACTTAAGGCAGAATTAAAATCAGCAAAAGAATTATCTAATGAAGAAATTGCAAAAATTACAGAGGAGTTAACAAAAAATTTTAGCTCAAAAATAAAATTAAACTACAAACATGATGAAAGTTTAATAGGAGGTTTGGTAGTACAAGTTGGAAGTACTATGGTCGATACCTCAATTAAAAATAAATTACAACAAATCGAAAATAGAATGATAGAGGCATAAATGGAAATAAATCCTTCAGAAGTAACAAAAATATTAAAAGAACAAATTAAAAATTTTGGTGACAAAGCAGAGGTCACAGAAGTTGGTCAAGTTTTATCAGTTGGAGACGGTATTGCTAGGATTTATGGTTTGGATAATGTTCAAGCTGGAGAAATGGTAGAGTTCGCAGATGGTTCAAAAGGCATGGCTCTAAACTTAGAAAGTGAAAACGTTGGTGTCGTAATTTTTGGTGATGACAGAAATGTTAAAGAAGGTGATGTGGTAAAAAGAACTGGTAATATAGTTGATACTCCGGTTGGAAAAGAATTATTAGGAAGAGTAGTTGATGGTTTAGGAAATCCTATTGATGGAAAAGGGCCATTAGATAAAGGTATTAAAAAAAGTAGGGTTGAAGTTAAAGCACCTGGAATTATTCCAAGACAATCAGTTAGTGAACCAATGCAAACTGGCCTTAAATCAATCGATAGTCTGGTTCCGATTGGAAGAGGGCAAAGGGAATTAATTATTGGTGATAGACAAACTGGTAAAACAGCAGTTGCAGTAGATGCGATTATTAATCAAAAAAAAATCAATGAATCTGGTGATGAAAAACAAAAACTGTATTGTATATACGTTGCAGTTGGACAAAAAAGATCAACAGTAAGACAAATTCAAAAAACATTAGAAGAAGCTGGAGCTATGGAGTACACAACAATCGTTGCTGCTACTGCATCTGACTCTGCTCCTTTACAATTTTTAGCACCATATACTGGTTGTGCTATGGGTGAGTATTTTAGAGATAATGGAATGCATGCATTAATAATTTATGATGATTTGTCTAAACAAGCAGTTGCTTATAGACAAATGTCACTGCTGTTAAGAAGACCTCCAGGACGTGAGGCTTATCCTGGAGATGTATTTTATCTTCATAGTAGATTACTTGAAAGAGCAGCAAAATTAAGTGACGAACATGGTGGTGGATCACTTACTGCATTGCCAATTATTGAAACACAAGGAGGAGACGTATCTGCTTTTATTCCAACTAACGTTATTTCAATCACTGACGGACAAATTTTTCTTGAAACAGAATTATTTAACCAAGGTATAAGACCTGCAATTAACGTAGGCTTGTCAGTATCTAGGGTCGGTTCATCAGCTCAAACAAAAGCGATGAAAAAAGTTTCTGGTTCAATGAAATTAGAGCTAGCACAATACAGAGAAATGGCAGCTTTTGCTCAATTTGGATCTGATTTAGATGCATCTACCCAGCAACTTTTGAATAGAGGCTCTAAGTTAACTGAACTTTTAAAACAAAAACAATATTCACCCATGACAGTTGCAGAACAAGTTATTTCAGTATTTTGTGGAGTAAAAGGTTATCTGGATGATATTGATTTAAAAGACGTAGCTGAATTTGAGAGCAAGATTATTGAAAAGTGTAAATCCGATAAGCCTGAAATTATCGAGTCAATTTTAAGTTCAGGAAAACTTGAGGAAGATAAAGAAAAATTACTTGTTGAAGTAATCACTCAATTAAAAAGAAATTTTAAATCTTAATAATTTATGGCAAGTTTAGACGATCTAAAAAAAAGAATAGCTAGTGTAAAGTCTACACAGAAAATTACTAAGGCTATGAAAATGGTTGCAGCAGCTAAATTAAGAAGAGCTCAAGAAAGCGCTGAGAAGGGAAGGCCTTATTCCGAAAAAATGAATAATGTTATTTTAAATTTATCAAATGGTATATCTGATAAAGAAAATGCACCAAAGCTATTGTCAGGTACTGGTCAGGAAAAAACTCATCTTTGTGTGGTGATGACTTCTGATAGAGGTTTATGTGGTGGATTTAATTCTAATATTATTAAAAAAGCCAAAAGTTATTTTGCAAAAATTTTAGATGAAGGGAAAGAACTTAAAATTATTATAGTAGGCTCAAAGGGAAATGATCAACTAAAAAGAGTTTATGGTGACAAAATAATTGAAAATATTTCTTTCAAAGAGTCTAAAAATGCAAATTATTTTGATGCTGACAAAGTTGGGAAAATGGTAATTGAAAAATTCGAAGCAGGTGAATTTGATGTTTGTACAATTTTTTATAATCAATTTAAAAATGTAATTACTCAAATTCCTCAAGCACAGCAAATTATACCTTTAAATAATGAGGGAGAAGAAAGTAGCTCAGAGGAAAGTTACGAATTTGAACCAGATGAAGATGAAATTTTAAGTAATTTATTGCCAAAGAATATTTCTACGCAAATATTTAAAGCAATGTTAGAGAATTCAGCTAGCGAGCAAGGATCTAGAATGAGTGCAATGGATAATGCAACCCGAAACGCAGGTGAAATGGTTGACAAACTTACTATTGAATATAATAGAAGTCGTCAGGCAGCAATTACAAAAGAACTAATAGAAATCATATCAGGAGCAGAAAGTTTATAATTATGAGCAAAGGAATAATCACACAAGTTATTGGAGCGGTAGTAGACGTGAAATTTGAAGGTGAACTACCAGAAATTTTAACAGCATTGGAATGTAAAAATGGTGAAAACAGACTAGTTTTAGAGGTAGCACAACACCTAGGTGAAACTACTGTTAGAACAATTGCTATGGATGCTACTGAAGGATTAAAAAGAGGTGATGAAGTTATTAATACCAATGCTCCTATTCAAGTTCCTGTTGGGCCTGAAACTCTTGGAAGAATTATTAATGTAATTGGTGAGCCAATTGATGAAAGAGGCGAAGTAAAAACTAAAGAAAGTTGGCCAATTCATAGAGCTGCACCTGAATTTAATGACCAATCAACAGAAACTGAAATACTTGTAACAGGTATTAAAGTAATTGATTTGCTTGCACCGTATGCAAAAGGTGGGAAGATAGGATTATTTGGTGGAGCAGGAGTAGGAAAAACAGTTTTAATTATGGAATTAATTAATAACGTTGCAAAAGCTCATGGTGGTTTTTCAGTCTTTGCAGGAGTTGGAGAGAGAACTAGAGAAGGAAATGATCTTTACCATGAAATGATAGAATCTGGGGTAATTAAAAAAGAAGGAGCTGGTTCAAAAGCTGCTTTAGTTTATGGACAGATGAATGAACCTCCTGGAGCAAGAGCAAGAGTTGCACTTACAGGGTTAACTGTAGCTGAATACTTTAGAGATCAGGAAGGTCAGGACGTTCTTTTCTTCGTAGATAATATTTTTAGATTTACTCAGGCAGGATCAGAGGTTTCAGCTTTGTTAGGTAGAATTCCATCTGCTGTTGGATATCAACCGACATTAGCTACTGACATGGGTAACCTACAAGAAAGAATTACGACTACAAACAAAGGGTCAATTACATCTGTACAAGCTATTTATGTACCTGCTGATGATTTAACAGACCCTGCTCCAGCTACATCGTTTGCTCACTTGGATGCAACGACTGTACTTTCAAGACAAATTGCGGAAATTGGTATTTATCCTGCAGTAGATCCACTTGATTCTACATCAAGAATTTTGGATCCAAGAATTGTTGGTGATGAGCATTACAGAGTGGCAAGAGATGTTCAAAGAATACTACAATCATATAAATCACTACAAGATATTATAGCTATTCTTGGTATGGATGAGTTATCTGAAGAAGATAAACTAGTTGTAGCAAGAGCAAGAAAAATCCAGAGATTTTTATCTCAACCATTCTTCGTTGCAGAAGTATTTACAGGTTCTCCAGGAAAACTTGTTGATCTTGACTCAACGATCAAAGGTTTTGATGCAATCTGTAAAGGTGAGTATGACCACTTACCTGAAGCTGCTTTTTATATGGTTGGAACAATTGAAGAAGCTATAGAAAAAGCTAAGAAAATGGAACAAGAAGCTGCTGCTTAATGAGCGAAGAGTTTAAAGTTGAGATTATAAATCCTGAAAAATCTTTTTTAGTAAAAGATGATGTTTCAGAAGTTGTAGTCCCTGCTTTTGAAGGAGAGATGGGAATATTGAAGGATCATATTTCTATTATTTCCTTTTTGAAACCTGGGATAATTAAGATTTTATCTAAATCAGGAGATGAAAATTACTATGTTGAAGATGGAATCGTTGAGTTTAAAAATAACAATCTATCTATTTTAACAAGTACAATTTTTAATCTTGCTGATCTGGATAAATCAAAGCAACAAGATTTACTTAAAGAGGCAGAAGAAGAGGCTAATAAAACCGATATTAATGATCAATCTAAATATTTGGCAGATCAAAAAGTTGAAGTTTTAAAAACTCTAAATTAATTTTTTTACTTTTTCTTTCAGTTCTTTGTAAACGTGATGTTTAAAATCAACCACAACATCAGTAATTAAATCTAGGTCAATCCACTTCCAATCTAAAAACTCTGGATTAGATGTATTAATATTTATTTCACTATCATTTCCAATAAATCGCATTAAAAACCATTTTTGATTTTGACCTTTGTATTTACCTTTCCATATAATACCTAGTAATCTATCAGGAAGATCATATGTCAATGTACCCTCTAATTCTTTAATAAGTTCTACACTTTTAATACTTGTTTCTTCTTCTAGTTCCCTAAATGCAGCTTTTAAGTTATCCTCTCCCTCATCAACACCACCCTGAGGCATTTGCCAAAAATTTTTAGGATTATCTATTCTTTTTGCTACAAATACCTTGTTTTGTTTATTCAATAACACTATTCCGACCCCACTTCTCAGTGGTAAATCTTTAAAATTTTTTTTCATATTATCCGTTAAGTAACTTTATAGCGTAATTTAACTGATTATCGGTATCAGTTTTTATTCTAAAATCATCACCTTCTTCATTTACCTCTATATCCGGTCTAACACCTACATCAGAAATAGATTTTCCAGAAGGTAGATAATATTTTGCAACAGTTAATCTGATAGCTCCTCGATTTTTTAAAGGAATTATTGATTGGACCGAGCCTTTACCAAAGCTATTTTCACCAACGATGATTGCTCTTTTGTGATCCTTTAAAGCTCCAGCAACGATTTCTGATGCAGATGCTGAACCATAATTAATTAAGACTAATAATGTTTTTCCGTCAGTAATATCTCCTTTTTTTGCAAACCATTTTCTATTTTCAGATTTTTTTCTACTTTTTGTTGAAACTATTTCACCATTTTCTAGAAAAAAATCTGAGATTTTTATTGCTTGAGATAAAAGACCTCCAGGATTATTTCTTAAATCTAAAATAAATGAATTTAAGTTTTTATCTTTTTTAAGTTTTTTAATTTGTTTTTCTATTTGATTACTACTGTTATCATTAAATGAAGTAAGCCTGATGTATCCAATATTTTCATCTATAATTTCAGATTTTACAGATTGAACCTGTATAACTTCTCTTATGATATTAAATGTTAACGCTTTTCTTTCGCCTCTTCGTCTTACTGTCAATTCTATTCCAGAGCCGACAGGTCCTCTCATTAAATCAACAGCTTCACTTAATGATTTTCCTTGAACTTGAACATTGTTTATTTTGACTATGTAATCGCCAGCTTTTAATCCAGCCCTAGATGCAGGTGTATCATCTATTGGCGAAATTACTTTTACTACTCCAGCCTCCATGCTCACTTCAATACCTAATCCACCAAACTCCCCACTAGTCTCAGTTTGCATTTCCTCAAAAATTTTAGGAGACATGTATGCTGAATATGGGTCGAGTGATTGTAAAAGACCATTAATCGCAGAATCCATGCTTTCAGATTGATCAATCTCATCAACATATTCTTTATTAATTTTTTCTAGAACTTCACCGAAAAGATCAATTTTTTTATAAATATCTATTTCAGCTGAAATAACTGTTTTAGTTAAGTAAAAAATAGAGAAAAAGACTAATAAATAAAATTTAATTTTTTTCATATCATCACTTTTTCTTTTGGAATTAGTTCTGACCAAATTTTTTCTAATTCATAAAATTTTCTTTTTTCTGGATGAAAAATATGAACTATCAGATCAATCCCATCAACAAGTTTCCATTCTCCACTTTCTTTGCCTTCAATTTTAGAGTCTTTCACACCATTATTTTTAAGTTTTTCTAAAACTTGTTCTGACAAAGATTGGATATGTCTAGATGAGGTTCCACTTGCTATGATCATGTAATCAGCCATAGAACTTTTGTCTTTAAGATCAATAGTTACAATGTCTTGAGCTTTATTGAGATCTAGTGTGTTGATTATAATTTCTTTTAAGTCTGAAATTTTGTTCATTAATTGATTTTAGATTATCAAATTTTTCTTAATTGAGAAGATGAAATGTTGACTTTATTAAACTCAATAAACTCTAGATTGGCCTTATTAAGTTGCTTAAATGTCTTTGATTTTAAAGAATTTTTTTTATACCCGTGTCTGTCAAAAACTAGAAAATTACATTTTTTTGAGATCAATTCAGATTTATACCATTTATGAAAGTTAATAAGGTTGTCGGCACCCATTAAAAAATAAATTTCAATGCTTTTATCTTTTTTTAAATGATTAATTAAATTTATAGTTTTATTTGATTTGATAATTTTTTCATAAAATTTGACCTTG
The DNA here is from genome assembly GCA_003281005.1 of Pelagibacteraceae bacterium AG-349-O05. Lineage (GTDB taxonomy): Bacteria > Pseudomonadota > Alphaproteobacteria > Pelagibacterales > Pelagibacteraceae > Pelagibacter. Next base: position 6,477 of record QCDE01000015.1, on the reverse strand, counting down.
ATAAATGAATTTGTTCCAATTATTTTTTTACAATATTTAATTCTCTCAGCAACAGATGTTTTGCTTTCTATTTTAAATGGATTTTTTTTTGTAATTGCCCAAATAATTTTTTTGAGTTTGAATCTTTTTTTTGCTTCTTTAGAAATTGCCAAATGTCCTTTGTGAGCAGGATCAAACGATCCACCCAATACACCAATTTTTATTTTTGTGTTATTCAATTTAATTTCTTATTTTACCATTACTAGTGATTTCATATTTATATGAAATCAATTGATTTAGACCTACAGGACCTCTTGGTGGTAGTGTATTAGTAGAAATTCCAACTTCTCCACCAAATCCAAATTCACCACCATCAGCAAATTGAGTTGAGGTATTATGCATTGCAATTGAGCTTTTAACATTTTTTAAAAAATATTTTGCTGTCTTTTTATTTTTTGTAATGATGGAGTCTGTGTGCATAGTGCCATATTTGTTAATATGTTTAATTGCCTCTTCAGAATTTTTTACAACTTTAACAGATACAATTGGTGCTAAATATTCAGTTGACCAATCTTTTTCTTTTGCAGAATAAATTTGACCTTTGTAATAACCCTTCAAAATTTTATCACCAATTATTTTACAACCACTATTTTCAAGTACCTGCAAAATAGGATTACTAAATTTTTTGGCTATATTTTTATGAATAAGAATAGTTTCAGTTGCACCACAAATACTTGTATTTCTCAATTTAGCGTTATAGACAACTTCTTTAGCCATTTTTAATTCTGCATCTTTATCTATATAAGTATGACAAAGTCCTTCTAAATGCCCAATTATGGGCACTTTGGATAAGTCCAAAACTTTTTTAACTAAATTTTTTCCACCACGAGGTATGATTACATCGATATATTTTTTCATTTTAGATAGCATAATATCCACAAGCTTTCTTTGTTTTGAATCGATAAATTGTATAAAGTTTTCATCAACTTTATTCTTTTTAAGTGCTTTTCTAAACAACTTAGCTAAAGCTTTGTTTGAATTTATGGCCTCAGAGCCTCCTTTCAAAATCACTACATTTCCAGATTTAAAACAAAGACTAGCAACATCTGAAGTTACATTTGGTCTACTTTCATAAATAACACCAATAACTCCAATTGGTATTGATACTCTTTTTATATTCAAACCATTTGGTCTTTTCCATTTGTCCAAAGTGTTGTCTATCGGGTCCCTTAATTTAGCTATTTTTAAAATAGAATTTATAATTCCATTTAATTTATTTTCATTTAAATGAAGTCTTTTGATTAAGTTATCTTTTAACCCTTTTTTTCTCGCGTAATTAATATCTTTTGAATTTTGATTAATAATAAATTTTTTTTCATTCTTAATTAATTTTGCATAATCATTTAAGACTTTATTTTTTACTTTAGTTGTAACTTTACACTCACTTGCTTTTCGAGCTTTTATTCCAATTAAATTCATGTATTTAATCATTTAAATTTCTACCATATCATCTTTATGAATAACTTCTGACTTTGCAACATAGCCTAACAATTTTTCAATTTCGTTAGAGTGATGACCCATAATTTTAGTAACTTCGTCAGAAGTAAAGGAGCTTAACCCTCTGGCACACTCATTATTTTTTTTATCTAATACTTTAATATGATCACCTTTGTTAAATCTTCCCGAAACTTTTTTAATTCCTGCTGCTAACAAACTTTTTCCAGATTTTAATGCTTTTTTAGCACCATCATCAATTATTAAAGCTCCTTTAGGTGCTATAGAACTTATTATCCATTTTTTTCTCGCATCTAACTTTGAAATTTTTGGACTAAACCAGGTACAGTTATTTTTTTCAATTATTTTTGAAATAGGATTTGTATATAGTCCATTTGCAATAACCATTCTAGTACCAGCATGTTGACATATTTTTGCTGCCTCAATTTTTGTATGCATACCGCCACTCCCATATTCATTTACACCTTTAATATAAATTTTTTTTAGAACTATTTTGAGATCATCAATTTTCTTTATTAGTTTAGCATCTTTAAAAATTTTAGGATTTTTTGTATATAAACCATCTACATCAGATAATAAAATTAAGGTGTCTGCGCTTGTAATTTGCGCAACTCTAGATGCCAATCTATCATTATCTCCATATTTTATTTCACTCGTTGCAATAGTGTCATTTTCATTGACTACAGGAATAAAACCAAGTTCAAAAAGATTGTCAAAAGTTCGTTTTGCATTGAGAGATCTTCTTCTTTCCTCAGTATCTTCTAATGTGAGCAAAATCTGAGAAATATTTAATTTATATTTTGCGAAAGTTTGAGAAAATAAATTCATCAGCTCTATTTGACCAATAGAAGCAATAGCTTGACTCTTATCTAATTTGATATTTTTTTTGTTATAATTCATTTTCTTGCAACCCAAAGCTATAGCACCAGAGCTAACAATAATTACTTTTTGATTTTTATTTCTTAATTTTTTAATATCTTTTGCAAAACTAGATAACCATTGTTTTCTAATTTTTTTATTTTGATCAACTAGAAGAGATGATCCAATTTTGACAACAATTATTTTAGAGTTTTTAAGATACATAAGACAAAAGTTTTGCTTTAATTTTTGATACAGATTTTTTTTCCAGAGTTGTCATTGTCATAATCTCACAATTTTTACCCTTTGAAAAATGATCTATAACTTCATTTGCTGTTTCTTCATCAACCAAATCAATTTTATTAAGCACAATTAGTTCTTTTTTTTCTAATAATTTTGCACTGTAGCTTTTTAATTCATTTTTTACCTGATTATAAGACTCATTCAAATCTAAGTTGGTGACATCAATTAAGTGCAGTAAAGACTTACATCTCTCTATATGTTTTAAAAATTGTATACCTAGCCCTATACCTTCGTGAGCTCCTTCAACTAATCCTGGAATATCTGCAATGGTAATTTCTTTATCATCGTAAGAAGCCACGCCGAGGTTTGGATTAATAGTTGTAAATTTGTAATTTGCAATTTTTGGATTTGCGTTTGTTAATGCTGCTAACAGACTTGATTTTCCTGCATTTGGCAATCCAATAATACCAATATCGGCAATTGTTTTTAATTGAAGCCATATTGTAAATTCTTCTCCTATAGTGCCTTTAGTAAATTTTCTTGGAGCTCTATTAGTGGAACTTTTAAATCTTGTGTTTCCCAAACCCCCTTTTCCACCAGCAGCTGCAACATATTCTTCACCTTTTTTATTAAAATCGAAAAGGAGAGTTTTGTTATCCTCTTCAAATACCTGCGTACCTAGAGGAACTCTTAAAATTAAATTTTCACCACCTTTTCCTGTTCGATTTTGACCGGAACCATTTTCTCCACGTTCGGCTTTGTGGTGTTGTTGATATCTATAATCAATAAGGGTATTTAAATTTTCCTCTGACTTTAAAATAATTGATCCACCTTTTCCTCCGTCTCCACCATCTGGTCCACCAAACTCAACATACTTCTCTCTTCTAAAACTAGGAGATCCATCTCCACCGTTTCCAGCTTTAATATAAATTTTAACTTGATCGAGAAATTTCATAATACAACATCTATTTTAATTGGTTGTACTATTAATTGGGCTTTACAGAAACGTAAGTTCTATCTGATTTTGATTTTTTGAAGACAACTTTCCCTTTAACAACTGAAAATATTGAATGATCTTTACCCATACCAACATTTTCACCTGGAAAAATCTTAGTTCCTCTTTGTCTCACAATTATGTTTCCAGGAATTACTGTTTCACCACCATACTTTTTTACACCAAGTCTTCTACCAGCACTATCTCGTCCATTTCGTGATGATCCACCTGCTTTTTTTGTTGCCATAATTTACCTAATAACTATTATTTGCTTACTGCTTCCTTAACTTCTTCTTTTTTTGAAGTTTTAGAAATTTTTTCAGCTTCTGATAATACTTTACCATCTTTTGAAAAAATTTTGTTAATTCTTATCATAGAGTATTCTTGTCTATGCCCATTTTTTCTTCTTGAATTTTGTCTTCTTCTTTTTTTAAAAATTAAAATAGTTCTATTTTTGCTATTTTTAATTAAATCAGCCTCTACTTTTGCACCCTCAACATTTGGAGTTCCAATTTCAATTGATTTATCATCACCGTATGCCAAAATTTCATTAAACTCTATTTTAGTCTCAGGTTTAGAGTCTGGTAGTTTTTCAATCTTTAGAATTTCTCCAGATTTTACTTTGTACTGTTTCCCACCTGTTTTTATTACTGCGTATGACATAGTATGATTTAATTTAAAGTTACCGCAATATAGTTGTAGTCAGCCTTTAGTCAAGCCGAATTAATTAGAAATTATCCTTAAAATCTCTTAATTTTGAAAAGGTTTTAACATCTTTTGCTCTTAAAAATATATTACACTCCAATTCCTCTTTTAAAGTTGAGGGTATGGTTGGAATTCCATTTTCTCTCAATTTTTCTATTTTTTCTATTTTTTTTTGTAAATTTTTGTTTTTGGAATCATATTTTTTGCAAAATTTTGCATTGTTAAGAGTGTATTCATGACCACAATAAATTTTTGTATCTTCTGGTAAAAATTTAAATTTGTTTAAAGACTCAAACATTTCCTCATAAGAGCCTTCAAATATTCTTCCACAACCAAGTGAGAAAAGTGTATCTCCAGTAAAAACTATTTTTTCTTTAAAAAAATTAAAACAAATATGTCCTGAAGTATGTCCAGGTATATGCATAATTTTAGCTTCAAAGTTTTCAGCTTTCCATATTTGATTATCTTCTAACAATATGTCTATCTCCGGTATTCTTTTCGAGTCCCCTTTAAAACCTGCAACAATTGATCCATATTTTTTTTTTAATTCCTGATTTCCTCCGATGTGATCATAATGATGATGTGTATTAAGAATATATTTTAATTTTATATTTTTATTTTCTAGGAAACTTATTATTGGTTGAGACTCACTAGGATCTACAACACACGCAGAATTGTTACTTTCATCTATTATTAAATAGCTATAGTTATCCTGAAGACAGGGTATAATTTCAATACGCATTTTATTTTTCTATCAAAAATATACCTAGATCTGCAAACAAATTTTTAACTCCTAAATTACTCTCATTTATTATTGAAGAATTAAGATTATTTAAAGCGAGTGATTTAAAAATTTTAATATCTTTTGATTTTACAAAGTGAAAAAAATCTTTGATTGTACACATATGTAAATTTGGTGTGTTATACCATTCATCTGGTAATGTTTTTGTAATTGGCATTGTACCTTTTAATAATAAATGAAATCTTACTTTCCAGTATCCAAAATTAGGAATTGTAACTATTGCTTTTTTTCCGACTCTTAAAAGTTCATCTAAAACTAATTCAGGATTAAGAAAAGCTTGAAGGGTTTGACTTAAAACAACATAATCAAATGATTTGTCTGGAAATTGCTTTAAATCTTTTTCAGCATTTCCTTCAATTACAGTTAAACCTTTAGCAATACATTCTTGCACTTTTTCTTTTGAAATCTCTAATCCTCTTATATTTATGTTTTTATTATCCTTTAAAAATTTCATCAAAGTTCCATCGGCACAACCTACATCTAAGACCTTCTTATCTTTTTCAATTAAATCTGCTATTACCTGAAATTCATTTTTCATGATTAATTTTCTTCGTAAGATTTATCTAAAAAGTTTTTAAGTGCACTTAAGAAATCAGGAACGTCTAGTAAAAAGGAGTCGTGACCTTTATCTGATTCAATTTCTACAAATCCAACATCAGCTCCTATTGAGTTTAAAGCAATCACAATATCTTTGTTTTCTTGGGTTGGATAAAGCCAATCTGAAGTAAATGAAATTATAAAAAATTTCGCATTTGTATTTATAAATGCTTCTGAAAGATTACCATTGAATTGCTTAGTTAAATCAAAATAATCCATAGCTCTAGTAATATAAAGATAACTATTTGCATCAAATCTATCTACAAAAACTGAGCCCTGATATCTTAAATAACTTTCTATTTGAAAATCAGCATCAAATCCAAATTTAAGATCTTCTCTTTCTTGCAACTTTCTCCCAAATTTTTCCTGCAAACCTTTTTTAGATAAATAAGTAATATGAGCTGCCATTCTAGCTACCGCTAATCCTTTTCCAGGATTAGTTTCGTTTGATGTATAATTCCCATCCTTCCAATTACTATCAGCTGTAATAGCTTGTCTACCTAGCTCATTAAAAGCAATATTTTGAGCTGAATGACTAGATGTGGTTGCTATCGGTATCACTGTTTTAGATTTATCAGGAAAGTTGCTAATAAACTGAAGGACTTGCATACCTCCCATTGAACCACCAGTTATAGAAAATAGTTTATCAATACCAAAATGATCAAGTAAATTATATTGAGCATTTACCATATCATTAATGGTGATAACTGGAAAATTTGTTCCAAAAATTTTTTGATCAGGATCTTTATGACTTGGTCCGTATGATCCCATACATCCACCAATT
>QCDE01000014.1 GCA_003281005.1 Pelagibacteraceae bacterium AG-349-O05 | reverse complement strand
ATTAATGATGGGTGCAGATGCCGCTGCTAGAACAAAAAATATTAGAATAGGTCAAGCTGCAAATGTTATTACTTTCCATAATCCAATAAGATTAGCAGAAGATATCGCAACATTAGATCAACTTTCAAAAGGGAGAGTTGAAGTAGGTGTGGCAAGAGGAATTTATGGTAGAGAAGCAATAAATTTAAACAAAGAGGCTGATTTAAAAGATCAAGCTAAAAATTTCAGATTATTTGCTGAGACTTTAGAAGTATTAAAGAAAGCATGGAGTGAAAAATTTTTCAGTCACCAAGGAGAATTTTATACTTATCCATCACCAAATTATGTTTGGCAGCATGATATGAGTCCTCCAAGTGAAGAATTTATGAATATGGAAGACAGTACTATGAAAAAAATTAGTGTTGTTCCACAGCCATATCAACAGCCACATCCTCCAATTCATCAAGTTGTTGATGGAATTAGATCAATTGAGTGGGCTGCTGAAAATAATATTAATGTTATTATGTGGATTCCAACTGTAAAAGCTTTGAAACCAAAATTTGAAGCTTATAAAAATAAAAGATCAGAGGTAACAAAGAAAAATATACCTCTTGGCGAAGGGGTGTCTCTTGTAAGAGATATGTTTGTTGCAGATACGATGGAAGAAGCAAAAGAGAAGGCTGGTGAACATATGGTAAATTATATGAGATGGGTTTGCCATTGGAGAGGTTTAGGGAATCATATGGATCCAGGTGAAGAATTACCAGAGACAAAAGGTAAATTAGATTTACTAAATTATGAATTTTTACATAAAAGAAACATGTTATTTGGAACACCCGAATATGTAATTGATAAAATTCATGAATTAAAATCTGAACTCAATTTACAAAATTTACAAGTATGGTCTAATTTTCCAGGTGTGAAGCATAAAGATTGTATGAAAAGTATAAAACTTTTCACAGAGAAAGTTATGCCTCACTTCCAAGATGGTTTTGATACCGAAGTAAAAAAAGTTTCGTGAATAAAAGACGAAAAAGAATTAGCGGCGGACAAGCTGCTGTTCAATCATTAAAAAAAGAGAGAGTAAAACATGTTTTTGGACTTATTGGTTCAGCAACAATGGAAATGTTTGATGCTCTTTATCATGAGAAAAGTATAAAATTTATTGGAGTCAGAGATGAAAGAACTGGCACACATATGGCTGATGGTTATGCAAGAGCATCCAATAGACCTGGGGTAATTGTTGCAGGACAAAACGGACCTGGTGCTACTAATTTAGTTACAGGAGTTGCTCAAGCAAAAGCAGCCTTTTCTCCAGTTGTTGCAATTGCAGGTTCGTATTCAACTAAAGATAAAATGGAAGATGCATTTCAAGGTTTAGATCAACAGTCTTTGTTTGCACCTATTACAAAAAAAACTTGGACTATAAAAAATTCAAAAATAATTCCAAAAATTATGAGTGATGCTTTTGGTTTAGCAATGAAACCTAGAAAAGGACCTGTTTGTGTAAATTTACCAAGAAATATATTAGCAGCTTCAAACTCCTATAATATTAATACTGAAAAACAATCATTCATAAATGAGAGTAAACAAAAAGGAAATATAGAAAATATTAAAATTGCTGCAAAATTAATCGGATCCTCAAAATGTTCAGTAATTATTGTTGGTGCTGGAATAAAGTATAATTCTAAATACAAAGAGGTAATAAAATTAGCTGAGCTATGCAACTTACCTATTGTTACAGCAGCAGGTCATGGAGATGCAATTCCATTTGGTCATAAATTAAATGCGGGACAAATGGGTCCTAGAGGAAATCCTGTGGCATCAAGATTAGTTAAAAATGCAGATGTAATTTTAGCAATTGGAACTCGTTTAGGATTTAATTCAACTTTTTACTCCTATGAAAATATAAACAAAAAAGCAAAAATAATTCAAATTGAACTGGAAAAAACAATGCTTGGAAAATATTTTCCTGTAAAAGTAAAGATACACGCAGATGCTGCGACTGCAACTAAACAGCTTTACGAAGAGATTAAAAAAGAGAAAATTAAATTAAATGTTAAAGATTGGACTAACTCTTATTTAAAAGAGAGAAAAGAATATTTGATAAATAGAAATAAAGAAAATCTGGGTCCAAATTTTCCTATACAGCCTAAAGGGCTATTTAAACAATTAAGAAAAGTTCTACCAAAACGTTCAGCAATTACTCTAGATGCTGGAACTTTATGTTTGCAGGCTACGGATGCTTTAGAATATTATGATCCTCCTTCATTATTTACCCCATTGGATTTTGGTTTAGTTGGTTTTTCTTTTGCATGTGGTCTCGGAGTCAAGGTTGCAAAACCTAAAAAAACAGTTGTTAGTCTTATGGGTGATGGAGGTTTTGGCATGACAATATCTGAATTAAGTACTGCTGTTGAATATGGAATTAATACAACAACTATTGTGATGAACAATCAAAGTTGGGGTGCAGAAAAAGCTTATCAAAAAGATTTTTTTGGAAAAAGATATTTAGGTGCAGATATTACCAGTCCATCCTTTGATAAAGTTGCAGAACTTTATGGTGCTAAAGGTTTTAAAGTTAAAAAAATTTCTGAGATTAGTGAAGCTGTAAGAGCAGCAATTAAATCGAATAAGCCATCTGTGATAGATGTTGATGTGGATCCAAAAGCATTATACAGTTTTAGAAGAGATAGTTTCAAACATAAATTAAAAAAATGAAATTAGAATTAAGAAAATTTACAAAATTTGTAGACAAAACTTTTATTGAAGGTGGTAAAGAAGCGAAAGAACCAGTTTTAATGGTATCAGTAGCAGCAGTATTTAAAAATCCATGGCATGGTCAGGGTTTTGTTGAAGATCTCAGACCAACTATTTTAGATCTTGCACCAAAGCTAGGTGATTTGCTTGTTCCGGAATTGATAAAAGAAATAGGATCACCTGGAAAAATATTGGCATATGGCAAGGCAGGTGTAGTTGGATTGAATGGTGAAATAGAGCATGCTTCAGCTTTTATACATACTTTAAGGTTTGGTAATAAATTTAGAGATGCTGTTGGTGGAACTTCCTATTTAAGTTTTACAAATACAAGGGGACCTGCTGGATCAAAGATTGCGATTCCTATGATGCATAAAACAGATTCTGGATTGAGACCATATTACCTAACTCATGAATTTACCATTCATGATGCACCCTTCGATGACGAGGTGGTAATTGCAATTGGTGGGGCATCAAGTGGTAGAGCACATGCAAGAACTGGTGACAGATATCAAGACATGAAAGAAATGGGTATTGAGCCAAAATAATTCTTGATGACGACAGGAACTACTGCCTCAGGAACTTATTACTTATTCAATAAAAAGGATCAAGATGTGCCAATAGTATTTGTGCATGGTGTAGGTCTTACTCACGAAATATGGCAGCCTCAACTTGAATTTTTTAATTATCATTCGACTCTTGCTTATGACATTTTAGGTCATGGAAAATCTTCATTAGAAAATAAGGAAATTAGTTTTGATGATTTTTCTGACCAATTAATTGGGTTAATGGACCATCTTAATATAAAAAAAATACATCTTGTAGGTTTCTCTATAGGGTCTTTAATTGCACGAAATTTTGCAACTAAACATAATGAACGTTTACAGACATTAACTCTTTTGTGTTCTATTTATAAAAGGACTGAGGAACAACAAAAAATTGTTAATCAAAGATTTGAACAAGCAAAACAAGATTTAAAACTCTCAAAACAAGCCTTGAAAAGATGGTTTACTGATAAATATCTAGAAAATAATCCAGAAATATATGAAAAAATAAGTTCAATTTTGTCTGCTAATAATATGAATAATTTTTTGAGGGTTTACGAGCTATTCGTTAATCATAAAAATGATGAGGATTTTAATAAAATTAAAGCAAGCACACTGGTTATGACAGGTGAATACGACATTGGCTCAACTGTAAAAATGTCTCAAGAATTGAATAGTTTGATCTCTAAAAGTCAATTAAAGATCATTAAAGATGGAAAACATCTTTGTGGTATTGAGTGTGCTGATGATGTAAATTTAACAATCAAAAATTTTATTGGATCAGATGAGTAAACTAAAGCAATATAAAATGTTTATTAATGGTGAGTGGGTAGACTCTGAAAGTAAAAAAACATTTGAAACTTTAAATCCAGAACATAATGAGCCATGGGCAGTTGTTCCAGAAGCAAGTGCTAAGGATGTTGATAATGCAGTTAAAGCTGCTCAAAAAGCATTCGAGGGTGAATGGCCAAAGCTACTTCCTAGAGAAAGAGCAAAATATTTAAGAGCTATTGGAAATCAATTGAGAGAGAATGCAGAAATGCTAGGAGAAATAGAAACAATTGATACTGGTAAACTTTACAGAGAAACAAAAAAGCAAGCAGTTTATATAGCAGAATATTACGACTATTATGCCGGCTTGGCAGATAAAGTTGAAGGTACGGTTTTGCCAATAGATAAACCAAATGTTCAGGCAATAACAACAAGAATACCTATAGGAGTTATAGCTGCAATTATTCCATGGAATTCACAAATGTTTTTAACCGCAACTAAAGTAGCACCAGCACTTGCAATGGGTAATACAGTGGTAATTAAATCTTCAGAACTTGCACCTGCTGTTTTGTTTGAATTTGCAAAATTAATTGAAAAAACTGGTATCCCTAAAGGTGTGGTGAATGTAATTACAGGATTTGGAGATCCTTGTGGTAAAAGTTTAACTACTCATAACTTAGTTGAAAAAGTTGCTTTTACTGGTGGTCCTGAAACAGCAAGACATATAATTAAAAACTCAGCAGAAAATTTATCAGAAGTAAGTTTAGAATTAGGTGGAAAAAGTCCAGTTGCAGTCTTTGATGATGCAGAGCAAGAAAATGCAATAAATGGTATTACAGCTGGAATATTTGGTGCAAGCGGACAAAGTTGTATAGCAGGTTCAAGACTTTATTTGCAAAAAGGAATTTATGATGAATTTTTAGACAAGCTTTCAAAACGTGCATCTAAAATAAAAATAGGAGCACCAATGGATCCGGAAACAGAAATGGGTCCTTTAAGTAATTTTAAACAATTAGAAGTAATAGAAAAAAATATTAAAGAGACAATTGATCAAGGTGGAAAAATTAAGTGTGGAGGTGAAAGACATTCTTTTTCAAATAAAGGATATTACTTTCCTCCTACAATTATAGAATGTGATAATCACAATCTGCCAGTAGCAGAAAATGAGTTATTTGGGCCTGTGTTATCAGTAATGAAATTTGATACAGAAGAGGAAGTAATTTCAAAAATGAACGATAATCAATATGGATTATCCTCTGGTGTTTATACAAGTAATTTATCTAGAGGCATGAGAGTTTCAAAAGCAATTAGAGCAGGAATAACCTTTGTAAATACTTATAGATTAATTTCACCGTCTGCCCCTTTTGGAGGTATCAAGGATAGTGGATATGGAAAAGAAGCAGGAATTGACTCAATTAAAGACTATACAAGAGTAAAAACAACATGGTTCTATACATCTGACGAACCTTCTCTAGACCCTTTCTCAATCAGATAATTATCAGTGTCAATTAACTGTCTAAAATAGGATAATTTTGTCATTGAATATTGATTGTATTCATACTTAAATTGGTTTTTATAAATTGTTAACAATAAAGAGGAAGATAATGAGAAAACTATTTATCGCTGCATTTATGTTTGTTTCTATTTTTGGAACAAAGGTAATGGCAGATATTAAAATGGGGATCATCTTAGGATTCACTGGTCCTATTGAATCTCTAACTCCAGCTATGGCTGCATCTGCAGAGCTTGCGTTTAAAGAAGCATCAGACTCAGGTTCGCTATTAGGTGGAAAAAAAATTGAAGTTATGAGAGCAGACTCAACTTGTGTTGACTCAGCAGCAGCAACAGCAGCAGCTGAAGGTTTAATATCAGGTGGTGTGGCTGCAATCATGGGAGCAGACTGTTCAGGTGTAACTGGTGCAATTGCAACAAATGTTGCTGTACCAAATGGTGTAGTTATGATTTCACCTTCTGCAACTTCTCCAGGATTAACAACTCTAGATGATAAAGGGTACTTCTTTAGAACTGCTCCATCAGATGCTAGAGGTGGTCAAATTTTAGCTGACATAACTAAAGATAGAAAAGTAAAAAGTGTTGCAATCACTTATACTAACAATGACTATGGTAAAGGTTTGGCTGATGTTTACAAAGCAGCAGTTGAAGCTCATGGTATTAAAGTTACAACTGTAACTGCTCACGAAGATGGAAAAGCAGATTACTCATCTGAAGTAGCAACTCTTGCTTCTGCTGGTGGTGATGCTGTAGCTGTTATTGGTTATCTTGACCAAGGAGGAAAAGGAATCATTCAAGCTTCTTTAGACTCTGGTGCATTTGATAAATTTGTTTTATCAGATGGTATGATCGGTCAATCTTTAGTTGATGCATTCGGAAAAGATTTAAGTAAATCATTTGGATCAATGCCAGGTTCTACTGGCAAAGGTGCTGGTATATTTGCTGAAGTTGCAAAAGCTGGTGGTGTAGAAGCATCTGGTCCATACACAGCTGAGTCTTACGATGCAGCTGCTTTAATCGTTCTTGCAATGCAAGCAGGTAACTCTGCTGACAGAGCATCTATTGCAAAAAATGTAATGGATGTTGCTAACGCTCCTGGAAAAAAGATTTACCCAGGTGAACTTAAGAAAGGCTTAGATTTATTAGCAAAAGGTAAAAAGATTAATTACGAAGGTGCTACTGGAGTAACTTTTACTAGTGTTGGTGAAGCTGAAGGTTCTTTCTTAGAACAAGAAGTTAAAGGCGGAAAATTCAAAACTAAAAAACAAAGATAATTTTTTATCTTAATTCAAAAAACCCCAGTAATTTAATTACTGGGGTTTTTTTTTAAATCAGCTCTTATGGTAGATAGAGCTATGATAATTAGAAAAATCAAACATATTAAATTCATAGTTTTCCAGCTAGTTAAGCTTAGAAATACTCCAGCAGACAAACTGGCTAATGCTTGTATAGAATAAACAATTAAATCATTATACCCTTGGGCTCTAAATTTTTCTTCTTCTCTGTAACACAAAACAAGTAAGCTCGTTCCTGATATAAATAAAAAATTCCACCCTAGCCCCAGGAAAATAAGCGCAACCATATAGTTAATATAATTCTGTTCAAATAAACTGGTAATAATTGTGACTAAAAACAATAAAACTCCCACATACATTATTTTACTATGACCAAACCTTTTAATTAAATTTCCTGTAACTAGTGAAGGTAAAAACATGGCTGCTATATGAAGCTGAATAACAAATCCAGTCTTGCTTAAACTTATTTTCTCCATCAGATGCATACTTATAGGAGTTGCTGTCATTAAAAAAGTCATTACAGCATAGGCAAAAGCTGAAGCTAAGAGCGCCTGTAGAAATCTAGGTTGAGAGATAAGCTCAAAAAAACTTCTTCCAGTTTTATATTGATTGCTAGATATCGTTTTTGGTTCCTGATAAAAAATTAAAAATATTGTTGATAAAATAGATAAAATGGCAAGTGCAAGATAAGAACCTGCATACATATGATCCGAAATAAATCCTTTCGAAATGTTTGCAATGTTTGGACCAATAAACGCCGAACCTATTCCTGCTAACAAAATGATAGAAATTGCTTTTGGTGCATAATCCTTATCCACAACCTCGACTGCTGCAAAACGATACTGATGGCTAAAAGCTATTCCCCCACCAATTAAAAAGCATCCTAAATTATATAAGACAAAACTTTCTAAAATTATAGAGTATGCAGTTAAAAGAGACGCAAAGCATGTACCTATTGATGCAAAAATAAACCCTAATTTTCGTCCAATTATACTCATTAACTTTGCAGCAAAAAAAGCAAATAACGCAATTCCAACAACTGACAAAGCCATTGGAAGAGTTGCTAAAGATTTTATTGGACTAAATTTTGAACCAATTATACCACTTAAAAAAACAGTGACCGGTGCAGCTGTAAAAGCGAAAATCTGGCTTAATATAAGTAACGAGAGATTTTTATTCATTAAAAGAATAAATACTTGTCAGCCATATACAAAGCCCAAGCAGCAGCAGCACCTAATATAATATATTTCATTATGTTTACTTTATTTCTATTTTTTCAGGAAGTATACCTTTAGGTCGATACCTCATTATAAACAACAACCCTAATCCCATCAGTAAAAATCTGAAATAAGGAACACTTTCTATTAAGTGAGCTTTAAGTGCATTTGTTTCAGGAATTCCTGCAGTAAAAAAGTTTATTAAGAATAATGATATTGGTGCAGCTTCAATCCATAAGAACCAGACAACAAATCCTCCTAAAATTGCTCCAAAGTTATTTCCACTTCCTCCAACAATTACCATTACCCAAATTAAGAACGTATATCTCATGGGTCTATAACTTCCTGGGGTAAATAGACCATCTTGTGTAACAAGCATTGCACCCGCAATTCCAACTATAGCTGAACCTAAAATAAAAATTAATAAATGTTGCTTAACAACATTTTTACCCATTGCATTTGCAGCTTCCTCATTATCTCTTATTGCTCTCATCATTCTTCCCCAAGGAGAATAAAGAGCTTTTTGAGTTAAAATTAAAAGAATAATTACTACTACTAAGAATAATCCTGAATAACACAATTTTACAAATACTGATGAACCTTCAATAACAAGTTGGTTTAAAGCAGCCTGTCTATCAGCTAAATTCTCGATTACACTTAATTTTCCTGAATTAAACTTTTCAACTAAGTTTATAAACCAATCAGTAGTTTGCAGATCTACTTCATAAGGTGCGGGTCTTTTTAATCCAATAACATTTTTGACTCCTCTTGTGAGCCAGTCTTCATGTTTAATAATTGCAATAACAATTTCAGAAATAAGAAGTGTTGCGATAGCTAAGTAATCTGCTCTTAAACCAAGCGCAACTTTTCCAACTATAAAAGCTAAACCACCAGCAAAAAGAGCGCCTACTATCCAAGAAA
Organism: Pelagibacteraceae bacterium AG-349-O05; assembly: GCA_003281005.1. GTDB lineage: Bacteria > Pseudomonadota > Alphaproteobacteria > Pelagibacterales > Pelagibacteraceae > Pelagibacter. Next base: position 23,809 of record QCDE01000014.1, on the reverse strand, counting down.
ATACAATTGGTAATCCAAATCCTCCTAGGAAACCAGTTTTAGCAGGATCAACTGCTTCAATAGCTTCTATACCTGGCTCTGCAGAAAATCTAATAAGCAAAATACCTGAAATTATTATTGCAGCTATGCTATATGATCTGATTTTTGATTTTTCAAATCTTTTTAAAATAAACCTTATAACTAATACCATTACTACTATGAGCCATAAGGCCATTAAAATATCAAAACCTCCTGCCCTCCAGGCTTCTTGAACAGGATCGACAGATATCAATACTGCAGCTAAACCACCTAAAGCTGTATAACCCATAATTCCAAAATTAATTAAACCAGCATAACCCCATTGAATATTCGCACCCATAGTCATGACTGCTGAAATTAAGCAAAGATTAAATATTGATAATGCAATATTCCATGATTGAAAAATTCCAACTAATAGAATTAAAACCATCATGATACTGTATGCTGCAATGACGTTTAAATTTTTTCTCACAATACTTTTCCTTTAAATATTCCTGAAGGCCTATAAAGCAAAACAATCACCAAGATTGAAAATGAAACTGCAAATTTATAATCTGTTGAAAGCAATTGAACTAAACCCTCTGGCTCCATACTTACTGGTAAGATATACATAAAGAATTTCTTGTAGGCGTATGTTAATAAAATTTCAGAAAAGGCAATTACATATCCTCCTAGAAAGGCTCCAAATGGATTTCCAATTCCTCCAACTATTGCAGCTGCAAAAATAGGAAGCATATTATTAAAATAAGTAAATGGTTTAAAACTTTTATCTAAACCATACAAAGCACCGCCTATTGTAGCTAAAATTCCAGCAATAACCCAAGTAACTAAAACTATTTTTTTTGGATCAATACCTGATAGCAAAGCAAGATCTTCATTATCAGAATAAGCTTTCATACTTTTTCCAGTTTTTGTTCTATTTAAAAACCAGAATAATAAAGAGACTAAAACTATTGTTACAAAAATAGTTATTACTTGGGTTGATTTTAATGCAAGACCTTCATTTAAACCCGTCATCTCTTTGAATTCTCGAGCCTTAATAATAAATTTTTCTCCATCAAAAAATCTTCTATCAGCAGGTCCAATTATTATTCTCACTACCGCTTGAGTTACAAACATTACACCTATACTTACCATTGCAAATTGAACTGGAGGGCTTTTCTGGTGTCTATAATATTTGAAGACAAATTTGTCTATTAGAAGCATGTAAAAAATCATGAAAATAATTCCAAATGGGATAGCTAACAGAGCAGTGGGTAAAACACCTAAAGAGACGCCTAAAGATTGAAAATACCATGTGAATAAGATCGTAGCCATGGTTCCAAATGACATCATGTCACCAGTTGCAAAATTAGCAAATCTTAAAATTCCATAGATAAGTGTTACAAATATTGCACCAAGCGCTAACTGAGAACCATAAGTTAATGCGGGAATGAAAATATAATTTAATAAAAGAATTATTGCATTTACAAAATCCATATTACCCTCCCAAAAAAGAGCTTCTTACTCTTGGATCGTCTAATAATTCTTTTCCAGTTCCTGAATAACGATTTTCTCCAGTCACTAGTACATAGCCTCTATCTGAAATGCTTAAGGCTTGTTTTGCATTTTGTTCTACCATTAAGATAGCTACATTTGTTCTTTTAACTTTGACAATATGATCAAATAATTCATCCATAACGATTGGCGATACCCCTGCTGTTGGCTCGTCTAACATTAAAACAGTAGGTTTAATCATTAAAGCTCGACCTAGAGCTACTTGTTGTCTTTGACCTCCAGAAAGTTCACCAACCAACTGATTTCTTTTCTCTCTTAAAATTGGAAATAATTCATAAATTTCTTCAATTATATTTTTGATTTCATCCTCAACAAGAAATGCTCCCATTTCTAAATTTTCTTCAACAGTCATCCCTGCAAAAACATTTTTAGTCTGAGGAACAAAAGAAATACCTTGCTTAACTCGATCTTGAGGAGATAATTTTGAAATATCCTTACCGTCAATCTTTACTGATCCAGATTTTAAATTGAGCAAGCCCAACATTGCTTTCATAGCAGTTGATTTACCAGCACCATTAGGCCCCAGAATAGAAACTATTTCACCTTTATTAACATTTACTGAACACGAACTAATAATGTCAGGACCATTTCCATAACCACCTGTCATTTCTATTCCTTCAAAATATGCCATTAATTTGTATCCTTTAATTTTGATCCTCTTCCAAGATAGCTTTCTATAACTTTCTCATCTTTTTTTGCTTCCTCAACACTTCCCTCAAATAAAACTGATCCTTCAGCCATTACAATCACTGGATCACACAATCTTCCAATAAAATCCATATCGTGTTCAATCATACAAAAAGTATAACCTTTTTCTTTATTTAACTTTTCTATCGCAGTTCCAAGATCTTTTAACAAAGTTCTGTTAACTCCAGCCCCTACTTCGTCTAATAGTACTAATTTTGCATCAACCATCATAGTTCTTCCAAGTTCTAATAATTTCTTTTGACCGCCTGAAAGATTTCCAGCAAGCTCATTAGATAAATGTCCTAGATTTAAAAATTCAACAACTTCTTTTGCTTTTTCTTTTACCACAGCTTCTTCTTGTGCAACTAAACCTGGTTTAAATAATGCAGTCATTATTTTTTCACCAGATTGATTTCCAGGAACCATCATTAAATTTTCTAAAACAGATAAATTTGAAAATTCGTGTGCAATTTGAAATGTTCTTAACAACCCTTTAGAAAATAACTCATATGATGGAACATCTGTAATGTTTTCATCATCGAAAACAACATTGCCACCAGAGGACTTTAAGTTTCCAGCAATTAAATTAAATAAAGTTGTTTTACCAGATCCATTTGGTCCAATAATACCTGTGATTGTTCCTCTTTTAACTTTTATTGAACAATCCGAAACTGCAGCTAATCCACCAAAATATTTACTTAAATTATTAATCTCTAAAATATTGTCAGACATTTGATTTATTTGTTTAGTCTTCTGTGAATACTATTTAAAGTTTTTTCTAGAGATTTATAAAAACCTGCTTTGGTTAATTCTTTCACACCTTGTTCATTTAACCCTTTTGGCGTTTGAGACTCTTTTACTAAATTCTTTAAATTTTCTTTTGAATTTACTACAGCATCTTCAGATAAAGCTAAAAATAAAGAAGTAATATATTTTTGAGCATTATTTCTTTTTACGCCTCTTTTTACCAACCAATCAGTCATTACTCTCAGCAACTCATAAAAAGGTGCCATCATTCCTGAAGTTGACCAAAAATTAATAGAAGATTTTTCATTTTTAATTTCTACAGTTGTGCCTAAGTTATTGAAAAACGCTTTAACTTTTGAATTAGGAGGGCAAATAGGAACTGGACCTTTCTTTAATGAAATCGGAGGTAGAGGTATTGCTCTTACAATTTTTGCTTTTACTTTAATTGCTTTCTTTAATTGAGATAAAGTAATTGTCGAAATAAAGCTAACAACAGTCTGTGTTGATTTAAACTTTAAATCTTTAATAATTTTCTCACCAACAGTAGGTGTAACAGATAAAAATACCCAATTACTCTGATCTACAATTTGCTGATTGTTTTTGGCTATTACAATTTTTTTGAACTTTCTTTTTAAACCCTGTGCTATTTTTTTATTTCTTGGAGAAATAATAATTTTCTTATAAGAAATTTTTGATTTACATATTCCAGTAATCACTGAAGCTGCAATTTTTCCAGTACCAATAAAACCTAAATTCATAATTTTGGATACTTTATATTGATTATATTGAATTAATTAACAAAAAAAGAACCTCTAATTCTTAGTAATTCTCTGCTTAATTCCTTGTTTTCTTTGAAAGGTTTTCTTCCATGAAGCCAGAAATAATTATTTGCAATCACAGAGAATCCAACAGGTAATTTCGTTATTATTTTATTTTTACTTTCCTCTAATCCATCAGATAATCTTTGTAAAAAATTACCTTGTTCCATATTTTGAGGTTCTGGAAATTGATCTATATAAGATATCGTTGGTCTTCCGTCTTCATCAGTCGAAAAGACTGGGTGCTCTACCTTGTAATCAATATTTTTACTTTTTGGTGATCCCCAAACAAAATTTTGTCTCCCAACTGGATCATTGTATAAATCATCACAATGCTCCCAGTCATCAAGGTGCAACATAGCTGTTTCACCACCTTCAACATTTTGCTCATCAATTTTTGTCATAATTAACCAATCGGTTACATCTTTCACATATGTTCCATCTGTATGAAGATCCATATTCCTATAAGCCTTTCTTAAATAAGAGTCGCTACTATCTTCATGTTTAACATGAAAACGAGCATAATATTTTCCTGCCATAGCATCATGATTGGGTACACCAATTAGATGAGCTATTGCAGTTGATAACTTAACTAAAAATGTATCATTAATTTTTGCGGTTATATTTTTTGGTCCAATAATAAAGCAACCTGTAGATCTATCTCTAATAATTGAGTTCATTAATTCGCTTAATTTATTATTTGTTAAATCATCTAAACTTTTAGCTAAAGTAAATCTTGTAAATGGTTTTAGCTCTAATGCTGTTAAATCAAATTTATTAAACGGGAAAATTAATTTATCAATTATATCATTTTCTAAACTAATTTTTATAATCCTATTTGATTTATCGTGTTTTTGAATATCTATGCCTGTAATTTTTTGCATTCTAAATTTTATTTTACCTTATTTTATAAATCAATTTAATCAGATATAATTGTTAATTATTGCCATACAAATAGCTGAGAAAATTGTAGGATAAACAAAGTTCTTCTTTGATATAAAAAAAATAACTAAAGATAACAGCACAACAATAAATCTACTTGAATAACTAGCATCTACCAAAACACCAGCAGGAAAAATTATAGTTCTGGCTATTAGTGCTGCCAAGGTTGCATAAGCTAGACAATTAAACCACTTAAAAAGTTTAGAAGTTTCTCTTATACCTTCAGATGTTAGAGCACCTAAAAACCTAGATAAAAATGTTGCTAAAGACGTAACAAGGATTGCGTAAACGATATTAGCTGACACTGTGCTCTCCTGCTAGATAAGCTATAGTTCCACCGATTACACCTGCTAACAGAATTGACCACTCAGGTGAAAATAAATAAATAATTGGTCCTAAAATTATTCCAAGTAAGACAGATAATGTAATTTGTATAGTTTTTGATGCTCCAACCATCATGCACAAAAAATATACTGGATTAAGAATTGCCAATCCAATCATAATATCTTTATTCATAAATTCTGAAAAATAAAAACCTATAAATGTTCCAATAACAGATACACTTACTGTTGCACTTCCAATTCCAATCCAATAATCAATCCTATATTCTTTTGGAATTTTCTTATAATTACTTTTCATGATTAACCATGCTGAAACAGCAATAAAATGACAAGAAAAGTAATACTTCCACTTAGGTTGAGATTTGTGCATCATTAATGGAAATAAAGATACAGCCATTGGATAAAGTCGAGCATTTACAAACCAAACTGCTAGAAAAATATTTAATAAAGATGCTCCAATCAACATAGACTCTGCCATTACCAATGAACCTGGTAAAGCATAAGTTAAAACAGTTGAAAAAATACTTTCTTGAATATTGAAACCTAAATTTTTAAACAGAGCACCAATAGCTATAAAGCAACAAGTAAGAGCTATTGCAGGACTGTCGTGAGTAAATATAGATCTATATCCTTTAAGGAAAAAACTTTTATTTATCATTATCCACCAAGGAATAATCTACCTACGTCAGGATTTTGAAGCAAATCATCACCCTTGCCTGCTATTGCAGTTTGTCCTGACACTAAAACATATCCTATATCTGAAAATTCTAATCCTTTCTTAGCATTTTGCTCAACTAAGATAATAGTTTTTTTTTCATTTTGCTGAAGATCTCTTAGAATTTCAAAAACCATATCTATATACCTAGGCTCCAAACCAATTGATGGTTCATCTACAAGTAATACTGAAGGCTTCATCACAAGTGCTCTTGATATTTCTAACAATCTTCTCTCACCCCCAGATAAAACCTTGGCTGGTTGATTCCTTCTATTCCTTAGCCTTTCGTATTTTTCAAAAATTCTCTCTGCTTCCTCATAAGACTCATCAGTCTTGTCTTTTATATAGCCACCCATCAGCAAATTTTCCTCAACTGTCATATCTGGAAAGACTGAATTATCTTGCAGTATGTATGCAATCCCGACTGATTTTAATTTTTCAGCTGGAGATAAGTTTGTTATTTCTTTACCTTCAATTTCAATTTGACCAGAAAAAATATTTGTAAATCCATAAATTGAGTGAAGAATTGTAGATTTACCTGCACCATTAGGTCCAATCAGACATAAAGACTGAGCTTTATTTACGAATAAATCAAAATTATGTAAAATTTCCATTTTTCCATAACCTGCATTTAAATTTTTAATAGTTAAATGAACTTCGTTAGGAGATAATTTTTTTAAATCTTCTGGTGTTGGGGCTTTTCCTAATACTTCATATTGGTTAGCCATTATTGAGCTCCCAAATACGCGTCAATTACACGTTTGTCGTTTTTAATTTCATCTGGCGATCCATTGGCTAACATTTTACCATGAGCTAAACAAAAAATATTTTCTGCTAATTGCATAATCACTCTCATATTGTGTTCAATAACCAAAAGAGTAATCCCAAAATCTTGGTTAACTTTAATTAATCTATCAATAATACCATTTATCAGTGTCGGATTAATTCCAGCTGTAGGTTCATCTAATAAGAGCATCTCTGGTTCATTCATTAATGCCATAGCAAGCTCCAGTAATTTTTGTTGACCAAAAGATAAGTCTCCAGCTCTTAGCTTTCTTTTTTGATATAATCCTACAAAATTTAATAAATTTTCAGCTTTATCTGTTAATTCTTGTGGAATTTTTGAAAATATTTTCATTAAATCTGAGTCACTACCTTTATGACTAATGAGCATATTTTCTATACAATTAAGCTTTCCATAAATTCTTGTTTGCTGAAAAGTTCTCAATAATCCTAACTTAGCAATTACTGGAACTGGTAATTCTGAAACTTCTTTTCCATTAAATTTAATAGATCCATTATCTATTGGGTAAGTTCCTACAATCGAATTAAATAATGTAGTTTTACCTGAACCGTTTGGTCCAATTAGTCCAACTATCTTCCCTTTTTCAACACTCATTGAAATGTCAACGTTAGCTTTAACACCACCAAATGATTTACTTACATTGCTAACTTCTAAAATGCTCATTTAAGTTCTACCTGTGCCTTACGATCTTTTTCATCAACTACTTCACCAAATCGCTCTGGATATTTTTCTCTTAGCCATCCCATAATTCCTTCTGGGAAATAAATTACAATCACAACAATCAAAACTCCTAAAGCAACATACTGCCAACCTAAAAAGAATGTCCAAAAGCCTTCTTTAAATATATGAAAAACAGTTGCACCGATAATTGGACCCCAAAGAGTTCCTTTACCACCAAGTATTGCCATCAGTACCATGAATACTCCCATCTCTCTTCCATCAAATGCAACATCTGTAGAGTCGATGTATCCAACTAAGCCTCCCATTATTCCTCCTGCCAAACCACAGAAGAAGGCTGAGATCATCCAGCCAATAATTTTATATTTCATTGTTTCAATTCCCATAGCCTCAGCTTTATCTTCATTATCTCTAATAGCGTTAAGTATTAATTTAAATCTGGTTGTATAAATTGATCTAACAGTTACGAAGGTTAGAACTAAAACAAAAAAACTTAAGAAATAAAAAAATTCACCTCTTGAATCTAAACTTCCAACGTCAGGAAATGGTGGTGTCGTGAAACCTTGTCCTGCTCCAATGATTTCAATTCCTCCAGAAATCTCACCTGCTGCAACACCCAATCCTAATGTACAAATTGCAAAATAATGTCCTCTTAGTCCTAAAATAGAATAACCAATTAAACCTGCCACAATAGTTGGAACAACTGCAGCAACTATCAATCCGACAGCCATTCCCTGAAAAAATTGCGCAGGAGTGTGTACAAATGTTTTCTCACCACCACTTTCTGTCCACTCTGCTAGTGGGAAAAACATTCCAACTTGCACTGAAGCACATAGATACATACCAAGACCGTAAAAGAGAATATTTCCAAATGAATTATACCCCATTTCACCACCTTGAATATTCCAGGTAGTAGCAAGAACAATTAGTACACATAATATTGATAATTGAACTTTAAAAGCTGGAAAAATAAACGGAGCGGCTATACCAAGGATCAAAATCCCAATGTATAAAATTAAATTATTTTTCATTATTTTAAGTACTCTCTTTTTCTAGAAAGTTTGAATCTTCTATAAATAAGTATTAAAACTAAAAGCAAAAACACTGATCCTATTCTAAATTCTGTTCCTAAAATATAATCAGCAAATTCCTCAAATACACCCAATCCCATTCCTGACATTGCAACACCTGGTAAATTTCCTAATCCAGCTACAATAACAATCATAAATGATCTTATTGTGTAAGGTAAACCCATGTAGGGATGGATTGTAAATGTTATGGATATTAAAGCACCTGCAACACCACAAAGGGCTGCATTAATTCCAAATGTTGCTGCATAAACTTTTTCTGTATCTACACCTAAAATCTTTGCTGCTCTTGCGTTTTGTGCTGTAGCCCTAATAGCACGTCCAAGTTTGGATTTTTTCATATAAATTACTAAACAAATAGCAAACAAAATACTTATAAAGGCTGAAAATATTTTTGAATTCGGCAACACAACATTATTATTAAATAACATGGTTGTTCCATAATCTGAATTTGCAAGAACAACGTCTGCTCCAAATGCAAAATTCATTAATTGCATGAAAAGAATACTTATTCCAAAAGTAGCTAAAATAGAGATAAATAGATCTCTATCTACTACTTTATTAATCACAAGTTTGTAAATTGCTATACCAACAAAGTACATTATTACTGGCGCAACAATAACTCCCCATGCTGGATGAATACCATAGAGATACATAAAGTATGCAATGTATCCTCCTAAAATTACAAGATCTCCTTGAGCAATATTAATTATATTCATTACTCCCCATTGAAGTGCCATACCATATGCAATCAATGCAAATAAAATTCCAAGTAAAATTCCATCCAAACATGCTTGAACAGAAATCATTGGATATTGGAAGACCATGAAATCCATAATGAATCCTTTAAAAAAATACCCCCCATATATAATATATTAGGGGGTATTTATAGATTTGTTTTTATCTTTTAGACCAAGAAGGAATTGGGTGAATTAACTTAGCTGATGCCCATTTAGTTGGAGCAACAACTTTATTTTCACATTTTCCTGCATCGTCACACATTACTTGGAAAAGTACCATTGGTTTGTCAACATTCTGACCACCAGGTGCAAATTTTATGTTTCCATAAAAAGTTTGCATGTTAGTAGCTGCGAGAGCATCTCTTACTTTCTTTTGATCAAAAGAATTTGCTCTTTCGAATGCATCTTTAAATACCAATAGGGCAGCTGAAGACTCTGCTGCTTGATATGGAGGTGCATAACCAAACTCTTTAGTAAAGTCTGCATCATAAGTCATACCATCTTTAAAGAAATCATCTTTGTAAGTAAGTGTTTTATGCCACTGAGAAGCGCATAAAGCATATTGAGAGTTTTTACCATGTTGCTTTGATAATTTAGCTGCATCGCAGTGAGTCATAGCTAACATTGGAACATCTACCTTCATCTCAGATATTTGTCTAATAGCAGTTAGAGCACCTTTGGTATGACCTGAAACAACTAAAACATCTGGTTTCATTTGTTTCACTTTAACCAAAGTAGCAGCCATATCATTTAGCTCTTTTGGTAATTTATCATCAATTACTTTTTTAGAGCCAGTTCTTTTAATTGCATCTAATACACCAAGTCTTACATCTTGAGAAAATGCATCTTGCTCAAACGCCATTGCAACAGTAACTCCTTTTCCATTATTCTTTTCAACTGCTAGATCTATAGCAACATCAAGATATAAGTTAGCTGGAGCTAATACAGCAAATAGATATTTGTAACCTTTAGTAAACAAAGATCTAGATGCACCATTTGCTTCAACCATTGGAACACCATATTTCTCAGTTACTGGAGCAATCGCTTTAGTTAAACCAGAACTGTAAGGGCCAAGCATAAACTCAACACCATCTTGTGATATTAATCTTTCTGCAAGCTGTGCAGCTCTCTTAGGGTTTGATTCATCATCGTAATAAATAATGTCAAACTTATAAGTCTTTCCACCAACTTTAACACCACCCATGCTGTTAATTCTGTCAACGGCCATGTTATAACCATTTTGAGTATGAACACCATTTGATGAGTATTTACCAGTTAAGGAAATCGCAGCACCTAAAATAATTTTGTCACCAACAACTTTTGCAAATGATGCAACTGAAGTTGAGAATAAAATTACTAATGCAGAAACAAAACTTAAAATTATTTTATTTAATCTCATTTTATTTCCTCTTTAATTAATTAATTATGTAATGATTAAATAAAGAAATTTTATTTTATGCAAGTGGCAATAAAGGCCAAATCTAATTAATATTGTTGAGTTACAACAATTATTGCAGCAATAATCACTAAAACACTCGCAGAAATTGTATTAATTGTTTTTGGATTAGCAGTTATCCACTTTATTAATTTTTGTGCGAGCATTGCATAGCCAATCAAAGATAAAAAATCTAAAACTATGTAAGTTGTAATTAAAATTACAAACTGAACAACTAAATTAGAATTAAAGTCAATAAATTGAGGAAAAATAAAAGGAAAAAACATCCACGCCTTAGGACTTGTACCAGCAACTAAAAAACCATCTCTAAAAAAAGATAATTTACTTTTTTCTATTTCTCCTTCGCTTGAAATACTTTTTGGTCGAGATTTATAAATATCATAAGCTAAATATAATAAATAAATTATTCCAATCCATTTAAACGCATTAAGTATCATTGAGTTCTCTGAAAAAAAAGATCCAATGACAAAAATAACCAAAGTTGCCTGAATCAAATTTGCTGTTACATCACCTAAAGCAGACCATACACATTTTCCGACACCATAATTCATTGAATAAGAAATAATTACAATCCTGGGAGTTCCGGGTGTAATAAATAAAAAAATAATTATCTGTAGATAAAGTATAAAATCTAGGGGGAGCATAAAAAAAGATAGTCCTTAAAAACCGGGAGCTAAAGATGGCTAAGAAGGACTATCTAATACATAATATCAGAGGCTAAAAAAAATGCATTAAATATTTTTTTCAAATATAAAGGATTTATGAAAAAAAAAGGTCACAGGCCAATTACCAGAGTCAAAAATCCTGAGCCCAAAATGGACGATCCGGATTGGATCATTTGGGCAGCCTGGGCAGATAGGATCACTTTCGAGGAAATTGAAAAAAAAACAGGCAAGAAAGAATCTGATGTAATTAAAATTATGCGAAGATCTCTAAAACCATCATCTTTCAGGTTATGGAGAAAAAGAGTAAACCAAAAAAGTATAAAACATCGAAAAAAATTTGAATATTCTAGAAAAGAAATAACTAGTAAAATTAAAAAAGGTGACTATCTATAGTTCATGAAAAAAATTACCATGTATACAGGTCCGCTATGTAATTATTGTGAGGCTGCAAAAAGATTATTAGCTAGAAATAATGCGCCTTATAATGAAATTGATATTTCAAAAGTTGATGGAGCAATGGATGAAATGATTAAAAAAGCTAATGGAAAAAGAACTATTCCACAAATTTTTTTTGATGACCAACATATTGGTGGTTATGATGAAGTAAGAGCATTAGAAAAAGAAAATAAACTTCAAGATCTTTTAAATAATTAATTCCATTCTTCTAAAGCTAACTGTTTTTTAGCTAAAGAGCTTAAATCTTTTAGTTTAACTCTATCTTTATATTTAATTTCATAATCTTCAGCTGCAAAATCTGGTGGACTCTTTCCTTCTAAAAATTTTTTTGATTGTTTTACTGTATAATCCAAATTTTTTTTACAATAAGGTGTTGCACCAACATAAACAACATTTGAATAATTTTTTCCTGAATGTTTGTCTTCAACGGCATGAACAACGTCTGGATGCCACCAAACTGTATCACCTGGATTCATTTTTGGAATGGAAACTAAACCTTTTAATAGTAATGAATGATAATCTTTATTTACTGATAAAGCTCTACCAAGTTTTGATCCGCACAATTCATTTTCTTCAACATCATCTAGTAATGCTCTGGTTAAAACATAAGCAATTCCTTTAGCAATAGGTATTAATTGTAAAGTTCCGTCACTTGGTCCTTGCTCTGTTAAAGCAGTCCATCCTTGAAATGTTCTAAATACATGTGCAACTGCAGGAGACTCGAACTCTATGGTTCTATCTCTATACTTTGCTTCAAATGGATTATATTTTTCAAAGTTGTCAGAAAAAATATCTCTATAAATTTTTTGATAATAACTGTCAGTCCATCTTTCAATTGATCCAGCATCACAATGAGGAGAAAGTCCCAAAGTATCATCCCCTGGCTCTCTTCTTCTTACTCTATCTGCATAAGATAATTCTTTATTTGGATCAAAAACTTTATATTCAGAGTTTTCATAAATCCAAAGATTATTAAGCCATTTTTTTACTTTAGCCATTTGCTCTGAGTGTCTAATTTCAATCTGTGCTCTTGACCAATAGAGACCATAAATTTGAGGTTTTGCGGACTGTAAGTCACTAAAATATTTATCTAAATTAGATTTTTTTTTTTGATCCTCATAATAATTATTTTCATCGATGTATTTCTCTAATTTCTCATTCAAATTCTGTATCATTTTGTCATCAAAAACATCACGGATAATTACACAGCCTCTTTTTTTAATATTGCTTATTTCTTGAATTTTTTCCTGATCTATCTGATTAAAACTTATCTCAGGAATTATAGATTTATTCTTTTTTTTAAGAGTTAAAATTTCATCTATTTCAGATTTTACAAATTTTTCTATTTTATTAAAATTTTCTATGTAATTTTTTGAAAAATTTCTTAATTCTTTTTTTATTGCCTTTATATCAATATCTTCAAACATTAAATTTAGCTCTTTGGTTTAAAAACTAAACATACTCCGTTATTGCAAAATCTCTTTCCAGTTGGTTTAGGACCATCTTCAAATATATGACCATGATGTCCGCCACATTTTTTACAATGATATTCGGTTCTTGCGTAACCTAAATAGTGATCTGTTTTTGTTTCAAACACATCTGGTAGAGACTCATAAAAAGAAGGCCAACCTGATCCACTCTCATATTTTGTTTTTGAATCAAATAATTTTTCACCACAGTTTGCACAATGAAAACTTCCTTCCCTTTTTTCATGATTAAGTTCACTTGATCCAGCACGTTCAGTACCTTCCTCAAATAAAATTAATTTTTGCTCAGCAGTTAAACTTGGATTTATTTTTTTCGTCATGATCCTATATATTTAGCACAAGATTGATGTAACATTGAATGTAATTCAACAAGTTTATTAAAATCCTTGTTGTAACCACCACCCAAAACCCCACAAAACGGTATTCGTCTAGAAAAAAAGTTTTCTACTACTAGCTCATCTCTTAATTTAATACCCTCATCAGAAATTTTTAATTTTCCTAATCTGTCATTAAAATGAATATCCACACCAGCTATGTAAAAGATGAAATCAAATTTTTCTTGATTTAACTCATTTAAATAATGTTTAAGTGTTTTGATATAATTTTTATCCTCTAAATTATCTTCTAGCTCTACATCTAAATCACTTTTTGATTTTTTAGCAGGATAATTAGTTTTTGAATGCATGCTGAATGTAAAAACACTTCTGTTGTCTTTAAATATTTCTGAATTGCCATTTCCTTGATGAACATCTAGATCAACAATCAAAATTTTATTTGCTAAACCTCTATTAAGTAGATAATGCGCAGCAACTGCTACATCATTAAATACACAATATCCTGCACCTCCATCATAACTTGCGTGGTGACTGCCACCTGCAGTATTGCATGAGATACCATAATTTATTGCAAGTTTGGATGCGAGAACAGTTCCGCCTGTAGCAACTAAAGATCTTTGCACAACACTATCTACAAGTGGAAATCCAATTTTTTTTACTCCCTCTTTACTTAAAGTTTTATTTTTAATATCTAAGATGTAATTTTTGGAATGTGCGTAGCTTAATGTTTCAAATGAACAGGCTGAAGGTTTATGAAATTTACTTACTATTTTGTTTTGAGTTAAGTAGTTTGCTAACTTTCCAAATTTATTAATTGGAAATTTATGATCATCGCCAATTTTGGCAAAATAATCCTCGTGATTAACAACAGGTAACTCCATTTTTACTCTAGAACTCTGATAGGCTTTCCATTTACACAAGCCTCTAGTCCTTCAATCATTTGGTTATAAAAAATGCTATAATTCTCAGCTGTTACATAGCCTATGTGAGGAGTAAGTAGTGCATTAGGTAAAAATCGAAGTTTGTTATTCTCTGGTAGAGGTTCTTTGTCATAAACATCTATTCCAGCTCCTGCAATTACATTTGTTGATAAAGCAATAATTAAATCATCCTCATTTACAATAGGTCCACGAGATGTGTTTATCAAAAAAGCTGTTTTTTTCATTTTATCCAATTCTTTTAAAGTAATGCAATCTTTGTATCTTGCACCTCCTTGAACATGAATTGAAAGTACATCAGAATTTGTAATTAAATCTTCTTTGCTGCAAGGTAATACGTCTAATTCTTTACACTTGTCTAAGCTCAAGTTTTCACTCCAGGCCATTACTTGCATTCCAAATGCTTTTCCAATTTTTGCAACTTCTGTACCTACTCTGCCTAGACCAATTAAACCTAGGATTTTTCCTTTCAATTCCACTCCAATTGTAGTTTGCCAATATCCCTGATACATATTATCAAACTCTTCTTTAAAATTTCTAGCTAAACCAAGAATTAGTGCCCAAGTTAATTCAGGAGTTGGGTTTAAATTTATATCTGTACCACAAACTATAATTTTTCTTTTCTTCGCAGCCTCTAAATCAATAGATTTGTTTCGTAATCCACTTGTTATAACAAATTTTAATTCATTTAAATTATCAATTAATTTTTTTGTGATAGGAGTTCTTTCCCGCATTATCAATAAAGCCTCAAAATCAGCTAACAGTTCTATTGCGTCAGCCTCATCTAAAAAAGGTTCGCTAAAGATCTTAAATTCATATTTTCCTGACAGTTTTTCTAAATCTACAAATTGTTGGGCAACATTTTGATAATCATCTAATATAGCAACTTTAAGCATTTTTAACTTTCTTATTTGATAACAGTATTCCTGTAATAATAAAACAAGCGCCTAAAATATGATAAAACATAAATTTTTCACTAAAAAAAATCATCGCCATAATTGCACTTAATATCGGCATTAAGTGTAAAAAAACACCCGATCGATTTGCACCAATCATAGATATTCCTTTTATCCATAAAAGAAAAGATGCCAAACCTGGAAACAAAACTACATAAGATAGAATTAAAATAAATGGTAATTCTAAATTAATTCTAAATCCAATTTGATATTCAATAAAATAAATTGGTATCAAAAATATTAAACCAAAAGTAATTACTACTTGAAGTAATGATATTTGAGTTAATTCATATTCTTTTCCTTTTAATAATGTGGAATATAAAGCCCAAGAGAACATTGCTATAACCATAGTGATATCCCCTTTATTAAAATCCAAATTTTTTAATATCTCTATGTTTGCTTTTGTAATAATCATAATTACACCTGCAAAAGAGAATACTACCCCTATAATTTGAAAAATATTTGTCTTTTCAATTTTTAGAATTGAAGAAAACAGCATGATCATAACAGGTATCGTTGAAATCATTAAAACTCCACTAATCACCTGAGTAAAATTTAATGAGTAATAAACAATTGAATTAAATACCGTAATACTAGTAACACCTAAAACAATGAAAAGCTTATAGTTTTTAATTATATAGTTTCTTTTCTCTAATATTTCAGGAATTGTAAAAGGTGCTAAAATTAACCAAGCAAAAAGCCATCTGTAAAAATTTAATGAAAAAGGAGGAACTTCATAAAAACTTGCAAGTTTACCTACTACAAAATTTCCTGCCCAGAAAGTTACTGTTAAAAATAAATATAAATAAGCTAAAAAATTATTATCTTTAGTCACTTAACTAAATCTAAGCGAACTATAAGGTTTTAAATCTAAATTTGTATTTTCGTTCGCTATCATCCCTGAAACAATCTTTCCAGAAATTGGACCTAAAGTCCATCCTAAATGATGATGCCCAAAACAATAATAAATATTTTTGTAATTTTTTGATGGCCCCATAACAGGTAAAAAATCTGGTAAAGTTGGTCTAAATCCTAGCCACTCATCCTCATGTTCAGGTAAATCACCAAGCATATATTTTGCATTATTTATCAAGTTTTTTACTCTTGATTTAGATAATGGATTATCTAATCCTCCAAATTCTACAGTTCCAACAACTCTTAAACCTTGTTCCATCGGTGTAATTCCAAATCCACGGTTAGAAAATATTACAGGTCTACTTAATAAATGATCGCAATTTTTGAAATGAACATGATATCCTCGCTCTGTATCTAAGGGTATTTTTTCATCAAGATTATCTGTTAATTTTTTTGAAAAAGCTCCACAAGCTATTACTGCTTTATCAAAAACATAACTTTGAGTTTCAGTTTTAAAAACTGGTTTTTCTTCATCAGAACTAATATCTTTAATATTTACTTTGTTAAATTTTCCACCTTTTTGCAAAAATAAATCAAATAATTTTAAAAGAATTCTTTTCGGATTTCTTGCATGTCTTGCATAAGGATAAAATACACCTGCATGGTAAAATGGTTTTATATGTGGTTCAAGATCATGAATCTCAGCTTTATTTACCAACTGTTGTTCAACTCCTAATTCTTCCCTTACTCTAATTTCTAATTCTCTACTTTTTAAATCTTTATCATTCCAAATATAAAGAATACCTTTGTTTTCAACTAAGCCTTCCAAATCTATTTCTTCGAACAATTCATCATAAGCTGGTAAAGCTAAATCTAAAATTTGGTGCATGTTCTTAGCAGTATGCATCATCTTAGTTTTAGAAGTATTCATTATAAACTTTAAAAACCATGGAATCATTTTAGGAACGTAGTTCCATTTTAAGGCAAGTGGACCTGAAGAACTAAGCAACATTGCGGGTACATCTGCAAGAACATCAGTTCTGTTTAAAGAAAGAGATGCATATGGCGAAAAGTGACCTGCATTACCATAAGAGGCCGCTTGGCTACCTGGATTATCTCTATCAAAAATAGTTACATCGAAACCTTTTTTTTGAAGAAACAAAGCGTTAGATACACCTTGAATCCCTGCTCCAACTATTCCTATTTTAAGATTTTTATTCATAAAATTGTTATACAAGCAAATATTAAATTTTCAGAGTGACAAATTATGCAATCATTTGTTTATGATTAATTTTTGCACTTAATACTATGCCAAAGCCAATCATAGTGGCTAACATTGAAGAACCTCCATATGACATGATAGGTAAGGGAGAACCAACTATAGGTAGCAGACCCAAAACCATAGATAAGTTTACAACAATATAAATAAAGATTGCAAAAGCATAACCAAAACAAAAAAGTCTAGCAAAATTACTTCTCGAAATAGTTCCTATTCTTACAATTCTAAAAATTATTATTGAATATAATATTAAAAGACCAACAGAGCCTATAAAACCAAACTCCTCTGAAAATAAAGTAAATATAAAGTCTGTGTGTTTTTCTGGTAAAAAATCTAAATAGCTTTGGGTTCCTTTTAAAAAACCTTTTCCATTAAGGCCACCAGAACCAATAGCTATTTTTGACTGTATAATTTGATATCCAGCACCCAATGGATCTCTATCTGGATCTAAAAAAGTTAATATTCTCAGTTTTTGATATGGTTTAAGAAATGAGATTATAAATGGGAGTGAAATTAAGAAAGTAATAAATGAGTATATAAAATATTTAATCTTCATGCCTCCTAACCATAAAATAATTAAACCACTTAAAGCAATTAATATAGATGTTCCAAGATCAGGTTGAGAAATTACAAAAATTATTGGAATTATTATAATCGATAACACAATAGTTATACTGGTAAATGAATTAACATTTTCTATTTTTATTCTATGAAAATATTTTGCAAGACACATTATGATTGCTATTTTCATAAGTTCAGACGGTTGCAGAACAAATAAATAAAGATCCATCCATCTTTGTGAACCAGAGGACTTTATCCCAAAAAATGATACATAAATTAATAAAAGTATTACTATAAAGTATATTATATAAGAAAAGTTATGCCAAAATTTTATATTAAAGAAAGCTACTAAAATCATTAAGGGAAAAAAAACTGCAAGTTTTACAAAATGATTTTTTGTATGAAAAAGTATTTCACCACCATCTGTAGAATACATAACTAAAACACTTAGTACAGAAAGAAGAATAACAGAAATCAATAATATATAGTCTAGGTTTTTTATTTTTTGAAATAATGTAATCTCATTATTCAATCTATCATGCTGAAACATTTAAATAGTAATCCTCTCAAAATTTGATTGTTTATTTCTTAAATTATGTCTGTCTATGATTAATTTAAATAATTTTTTTGCAATTGGTGCTGCCGCCTTACTTCCCGAACCTCCATGCTCGACAATTATACTAAGCGCATATCTGGGGTCAACATATGGGCCATAAGCAACATACAAAGCATGATCTCTATCTTTGTATGGTATTTGCTCTAATTCTAAATCTAATTCCCTCTCCCTTTTACTAATTCTCTTTACCTGAGCTGTTCCTGTTTTTCCTGCAAATTGATATTTAGGATCATCAATTCTTGATTTATAAGAAGTTCCAAATCTTTCATTGGTTGAAGCAAACATAGCTTCTTGAACAATCTTAATATTTTTTTTATTTTTGAATAATTTTTTGTCTAACAATTCCTGAGAATCAGTATCAAATAATAATCCACTTTCCATTGATTGTTTTGCATCTTCATAAGAAATTGGATTACTATCGACAATTATTTTTGGTTTTATTGCATATCCTCCATTTGCAATTTGTGCAGTCATCATACAAAGTTGTAAAGGAGTTGTTTGTGTATATCCTTGACCAATACCTGTGATTAAAGTTTCACCTAATACCCAGCCTTTCCCAAGATTATTTTTTTTCCATTTTGTATTCGGAAATAATCCTTTTTTTTCAGTATCAAAATAATCACCAAGTACTTTTTTACCTAAACCAAACTTTTCAGCTGTAAGGTTTAATCTATCAACGCCTAATAATCTTGCAACCTCATAAAAATATGTATCACAAGATTGTTTCATGGCATTTTTCAAACTTACCCAACCATGTCCTTTTTCCTTCCAACAGTGAAATGTTTGTCCATATAACTCCATTTTTCCTGTGCATTTAACTTTAAACTTTGTATCTATAACTTTATTTTCTAAAGCTGAAAGAGCAACGATTGGTTTTATTGTTGAACCTGGTGAGTATAGACCCGAAAGAGTCTTGTTTATTAATGGTTTTAATGGATTATTTCTAATTAATTGCCATTCATCTTGACTTATTCCAAATAAAAATAAATTTGGGTTATAAGATGGGGACGAATACATTGCTATTATATCTCCAGTATAAATATCCATTACACTTATAGATCCTGCATTCTTATTTAACAATTCTCCACAAGCCTTTTGAATTTCTGTATCCACAGTTAAACGTATTTTTGATCCTTGCTTTCCTTTTTGATGTTCAAGTTGATTAATTCTTTTACCGTAAGCATTAACTTCATATCTTTGAATAGCATTTGTTCCTATTAAATGATTTTCAAGTCTTTTCTCTAAGCCCAGTTTTCCTATTTTCATTCCTGGTACAAATCTTTCTTGGATGGTTTCATTTTCTAAAATTTCTTGTTCATTTGGTTGACTCACATATCCAAGAACATGAGTATAAACATCATTAAATGGATAGTTTCTTGAGATTGTCATTACGGGTTTAACACCCACAAGATCGTATAAATAATTATTAATTTTTACAAATTGACTCCAACTTAAATTTTCTGAAACAATAATGCTATCCCATGGTTTCAGCTCTGCTTTTAATTTATTTATTCTTGCAATTCTTTTGTCACTTAAATTTAAAAGATTTTTCAATCTAACTAATAAATAATTGAAATTCTCAACTTGCTCTGGAATTATGTGTAATTGATAAACTTTTAGATTTCCTGCAATTACATTTCCAAAATAATCAACTATATTTCCTCTTGTAGGTGGTAGTTTCCATTCTCTAATTCTATTTTTATCAGAGAGTGTTAAATATTTTTTATTTTCGTTTATTTGAAGAGAAAATAAACGGGCGACAATACCAACAAAAACTACTACTTTTGCTGCTCCGATTATGAACATCCGTCTATTAATTACATCAGTTTTTCTTATTCCTGAATTAGATTTAATCATTTGTTTGAAAAGAAATTCTTTCGTTTAAAAAATTAAAAAATAAAAAAAATATTGGATAAAATAAAAAAGTAAAACCTGAGTTAATTAAATAATTAGTGTAATCAACTTTAATTAAAAAGACTAAATCTAATATAATTACTTGAATAGAATTTATTAATAAAATTGTGAATAATAATGATATCCAGTCCTTCATAAAGTTTGGGGTTAAAGTAATATTTCTTATATAAGCTGTTACTGAACAAAGAATAAGGTAACAAAAACTACTAATTCCTATTGGTATACCTATTACAACATCATTAATTATACCTGCAAAAAAAATAGCTAAATAGCCTAATTGATCAGGATTTCTTAAAGTCCAAAAGAAAATTAATAGATGAGCAAAATTAAAAGCAAAATAATCAAGTTTTAAGTAATTAAAATCAAATTCATTAAATACAGAAAAAAACAACATTATAAATGGTAGATAGGATAAGAATATTTTTAAAAAAGGACTTTTATTAAGTGATGACATTATTCTTCTCCACCTATTTTATAAGAAACTATTTTTACATAGTTGAGTTGTGTAAAATCAGAAAAAAAATTAATTTTTCCCTCTGATATATTATCAATTTTTCCAATTGGTATACCGGGTTTGAATAAACCACCAAGACCTGAGGTGTAAGCAAAAATTTTTTTGTTTTTAAAATCTTCTCTAAATTCTTCTTGAGTATGTTCAATTTTTCCAAAATCACTTCCTGTACCAGAAATTACAGCTTGTATATCATCTGGCTCTAACACAGATGGTATTTTACTATTAAGATCAGACAATAGTAATGCTCTTGAATTTGTATAATTTACTTCAATTATTTGGCCAACTAGATAAACATTGTCAATAACAGCCATTCCAATTTTTACTTTATCTTTTGTGCCTTTATTTAATACTACTGATTTTAAATATGGGCTGTCTTTATCAATTAAAACTCTGGCAAATATTTCTTGTGAATTTATACTTTCATCAAGTAACTCTCTAAGCTTTTCATTTTCTGCATTTAAAAACTCATTCTGTAATTTAAGTTGATCAGAATTTTCTATTTTAATTAATTCTTTCTGATGACTTTCATATAAATCCATATGTGATTTGAATTTTGAAGTTATTTCTTTGAATTTATTTTCTGGGATTGAAACAATATGAGATGATCTATAAATTACTTCATTAATTCCTAATTTAACAAATTGTATTGCTTTAAAATTAAAATTACTTAGAACAATTACAAAAATTGATAAAAAAATTAAAGTTAGTAATGAAAATTTTTGTTTATCTTTTTTTTTTAAAAAAGCTGACCTAATGGCAATTACAAAATCATCTCTGCCAGTAGCCATTTTCTCTAATATTCAGATAACATAGTAGAAAAAGTTTCTTCTTGATCCAAAGCTTTACCTGTACCAACAGCAACACAAGATAATGGATCGTCTGCTATATGAACTGGTAAACCTGTTTCTTTAGAAAACCTTTTATCGATATTTTTTAACAAAGCACCACCACCTGTTAAAGTTAAACCCATATCAACTAAATCAGCTGACAACTCTGGAGGTGTATTTTCTAATGCATCTTTAATTGCGCCAACCATTTGTTTCATTATATCATTTAGTGCTTCTGCAGTATCTTCCTCTGTGATATTAACTTCCTTGGGGGTACCTGATCTTAAATCTCTTCCTTTAACTGGATAAGTATTTGTTCCAGTTGGAACAGCTGTTCCCATTTCTTTTTTTATTTTTTCAGCAGTAGTGTCACCAATTAACAAATTATATTCTTTTCTCATATAATCTATTATTGCAGTATCCATTGAGTCACCTGCAACTCTTAAAGATTTTGAATAAACTAATCCACCTAAAGACATAACTGCAATTTCACTTGTGCCCCCTCCAATATCTACAATCATTGAGCCAGTAGCTTCAGAAATTGGAAGATTTGCTCCAATAGCTGCTGCAATTGGTTCTTCAATTAATTGAACTCTTCTTGCGCCAGCTGCTAAAGCGCTATCTTGAATTGCTTTTCTTTCAACTGGAGTTGAACCAGTAGGTACACAAATTAAAATTCTAGGGTTAGCAAATGTGCTTCCCTTATGAACTTTTTTAATAAAATGTTTAATCATTTCCTCAGTGACTATAAAATCTGCGATAACACCATCTCTTAAAGGTCTAATTGCACTAATGTTACCTGGTGTTCTTCCAAGCATTGTTTTTGCTTCATCTCCAACAGCTAATACATTTTTTTTTCCACCTTGATCAACTATTGCAACAACCGAAGGTTCATTTAGAACTACACCTTGACCCTTTAACACAACAAGTGTGTTTGCTGTTCCAAGATCGATTGCCATATCTTGACTCCATATTTTTTTAACACTGCTAAATAACCCCATTATATCCCTCTTACTTTCTGACTTTCTTGCTCCATAGGAGCTGTTTTATCTCGTTTGATAATCATTTTATTTAATGCATTTATGTAGGCATTCGCTGATGCAACCAAAGTATCTGTATCAGCTGCTTGACCTACGGTTGTTTTACCCTTTTCCTCTATTTTTACACTTACTGTTGCTTGTGCATCTGTCCCTTCTGTAACTGCATGAACTTGGTAAAGCTGTAAGTTAACATCATGAGGATATAAAGTTTTAATACATTTGAATATTGCATCCACAGGACCATCTCCAGTCTCTGTTGCGTTTTTAATATCACCGTAAACATCCAAAGTCATCTCTGCTTTTTGTGGCTCTCCTGTTCCAGCAAAAACTTTTAAAGATTTAAGAGTTATTGCATTTACTTTATTATCTACAATTAAACTATCATCTACCAAGGCAATAATATCTTCATCGTAAACATGTTTTTTCTTATCTGCTAAGACTTTGAATTTTGCAAATGCATTTCCTACTATATCGTCAGTCAAATCTGGGTAGCCTAAGCTGTTTAATTTATCTTTAAATGCATGTCGACCAGAATGCTTTCCCATCACTAATGATGTTTGTTTAACCCCTACACTTTCAGGTGTCATTATCTCATATGTTTGTCTATTTTTTAACATTCCATCCTGATGAATTCCTGCTTCATGAGCAAAAGCATTTTTTCCAACGATGGCTTTATTGTATTGAACAGGAAATCCTGTTGCGTTTGAAACAATTTTTGAAGCTTTGCTTAAAAGTGTTGTATTAATTCTAGTTTCGTATGGCATTAAATCAGGT
>QCDE01000013.1 GCA_003281005.1 Pelagibacteraceae bacterium AG-349-O05 | reverse complement strand
CTCTTTTTTCAATTATTTCAGAAATTTTTTTATTTCTAATCGCTGATATTTGTTTTGGTGAACTTTGTTTCATTAATGCTTTCATTGTAGCTCTAATTACATTATGCGCATTTGAAGTTCCCATAGATTTTGCAACAATATCTTTTACTCCTAAAACTTCACATACTGCCCTAACAGGACCACCTGCTATTATACCTGTTCCCTTAGAAGCTGCTCTTAGCACTATTCTGCCCGAGCCATCTTTTGCCTTAACGTCATGATGTATCGTTCTGCCCTCTCTTAATGGTATATGAGTAAGTTTTCTTCTTGCCATTTCATTTGCTTTTTTAATAGCATCAGGTACTTGCTTAGCTTTCGCATGAGCTATACCAATTTTTCCAGCTTGATTTCCAACAACTACAAGAGCTGAAAATCCAAATCTTCTTCCACCCTTAACAACTTTAGTAATACGATTTATGTGTACTAATTTTTCTAATATATCGTCAGTTTTTTTATCTTTTAAATTTTCCATAATTAAAATTCCATCCCATTTTCTCTTAGAGTTTCTGCAAAAACTTTAATTCTACCGTGATATTTGTAAGAACCCCTATCAAAGTAAATTTTAGTAATTTTTTTCTCTTGTGCTTTTTTAGCTAATTTTTGAGCAACCAATTTAGATAGTTCAGTTTTATTAACTTTGTCTGCTGATCTAAGATCTTTTTCTACAGATGAAGCTGATAACAACGTTACATTTTTTGTATCATCAATTATTTGAGCTGAAATATTTTTTGATGATCTAGAAATACTTAATCTAAATCTATCTTTTGAAGCAACTTTTTTAACTTTGTTACTAACTCTAAATCTTTTTCTGATACCAGTGCTTAGTTTCATTACTTTTTCTTTCCTTCTTTTTTTGGGACATATTGACCTTTTTCTCGAACACCTTTTCCTTTGTATGGTTCGATTTTTCTTAATGTTTTGATTTTAGATGCAACTTCACCAACTAACTGCTTATCAGAGCCTGTGATTTTTAATATTGTTTGTTTTTCAACAGCAATTTTAATGCCTTCTGGTATGTCAAAGTTGATATCATGACTATAACCTAATTGTAAATTTAACTGATTTCCTTTTAAAGCAGCTCTATAACCAACGCCAACTAATTCTAAAGTTTTTTCATAACCTTTACTGGATCCAATAACAGCATTATTGATTAAACTTCTATTCATACCCCAAAGTCTTTTTGAGTTTTGATCTACTTTTTTTGGTTTAATAGAAATTTCTTTTCCTTCAATAATATCTAAATTAAACATATCTAAATCAACATTGATTGATTTTTTACCTAGAGGTCCTTCAATATTTATAATATTACCAGCTAAAGCAACTTTTACTTTTTCTGGGATCGATATGTTTATTTTACCTATTTTAGACATTAAAATACCTTACAAATTATTTCACCACCAACTTTTTGTTTTCTTGCATCTATATCAGTCATCACTCCTTTTGGAGTTGACACAATGGCAATTCCTAAACCATTATTTATTTTAGGCAAGCTATCTGCAGATGAAAAAATTCTTCTTCCTGGTTTTGATACTCTTTCAAAAGCACTTATAACTGGAGTTCCAGAATGATACTTAAGTTCTAATGATAATATTGGTTTTTTTTCCTCAGAACTTACTTTAAAATCTTTTATAAAACCCTCATTTTTAAGTATATCTGCGATTTTTGTTTTGAAATTAGATGAAGGTAATTCTACTTTTTTATGATTTCTAGCTTGAGCATTCTTCACTCTAGCAATCATATCTCCTATCGGGTCACTTAAACTCATAATTTTCCTTTCTACCAGCTAGATTTAACTAAGCCAGGTATCTTTCCTTGTAATCCTAATTGTCTTAATGCAATTCTTGAAATCTTTAATTTTCTATAAACACCATGGGGTCTTCCAGTAATCTCGCATCTATTCATAACTCTTGTTTTAGCCGAGTTTCTTGGCAGTTTAGATAATTTTTGTTGCGCTTTAAATCTTTCTTCTAATGGAATCTTTTTATCCATTACAATCTTCTTTAATGCTTGTCTTTTCTTATAAAGCCTATCTGAAAGCTTAATTCTTTTTTTATTTTTGTTAACAGCGCTTAACTTTGCCATGTTTAATTATCTCCTTTTTTAATAAATGGAAAATTCATTTTTTCTAGTAATGCAAAACTATGCTCTCTATTGATTGTTTTAATAACTATTACTATATCTAAACCTCTAACTTTGTCTGCTCTATCAAAACTTACTTCTGGAAAAATTATATGTTCTTTAATACCAAATGTATAATTACCAAATTTATCAAAGCCTTTTGGCGACAAACCTCTAAAATCTTTAATTCTAGGTAATGCAATATTCACTAATCTATCTAGGAATTCATACATTCTATTTTTTCTTAAAGTTACTTTTAAACCAGCGTTTGATCCTTTTCTTGTTTTAAAGTTCGCAACAGATTTTTTAAATTTTGTTGTTACTGGTTTTTGTCCGGTAATTTTAGCCATATCTTCTTCACATGATTTTAAAATCTTAGAATCTGAAGCATCTAAACCAAGACCCATATTTAATATAACTTTCTCAATTCTTGGAGCCATATAAATATTCTTAAAACCAAACTGGTCTTTTAAGGCAGGTTGAATTTCTTTGTTAAATATTTCTTTTAATCTTGGTGTCATTATTTTTTAGCCTCTTTTTTCTTAGCGGCTTTTTCATCAATTAGTTTTAAATTTGAAATATGTATAAAACTTTCTTTAGGAAAAATTCCACCTTTTTTCTCTTTTGTTGTTTTGACGTGCTTTTTAACCATGTTTATTTCTTTAACCTTTGCTCTGTTATTAGCTCTATCAATTTCAATAATTTCACCTTCTTTTTTTTTATCTTTTCCAGTTAAAACTCTTACTTTCAAACCTTTTTTAATCATTATAAAACCTCCGGCGCTAAAGAAATAATTTTCATTTGACCTCTACTTCTTAATTCTCTTGTAACTGGACCAAAAATCCTTGTTCCTACTGGCTCTCCTTTGTCATCAACTAATACAGCTGCATTATTATCAAATCTTACTTTTGAACCATCATTTCTGTGAATTCCTTTTTTAACTCTCACAACGACTGCTTTATGTACAGATCCTTTTTTAACTTTTCCTTTAGGCATCGCTTCTTTAACCGCAATTACAATTGTATCACCAATGCTAGCATATCTTCTTTTTGATCCACCCAATACCTTAATGCACTCTATTCTTTTTGCACCAGTATTGTCAGCAACTTGTAATTCTGTTTGAACACCAATCATTACTTATTACTCTCCATTACTTGAAATTTTTTATTTTTAGAAAAGGGTTTGCTCTCAATAATTGAAACTTTATCACCAGTTTTGAACTTATTATTTTCATCATGAGCATTGTAGTTTTTTCTAACTTTTATTACTTTTTTTAGAACTGGGTGTGAGTATTTACGTTCTACCATAACAGTGACTGTTTTATTTGGTTTATCGCTTATAACGACACCTGTAAGTATTTTTTTAGGCATTAGCTTTTCCTTTTAAAATTGTTTTTAATCTTGCTATTGTTTTTCTAGTTTCCCCAATTTTAGCTGGGTTTGTTACTTGTGAATTCATTTTTTGAAACCTGAAATTAAAAAGATCTTTTTTAAGCTTATCAATATTCTTCACAATTTCGTCCTTTGATAATTTTTTAATTTCTTGTTTTTTCATTATGCAAATCTCTTGATAGTTTTAGTCTTAATCGGTAATTTAGCTGATGCTTTATATAAAGCTTCTTTAGCAATTTGCTCAGAAACACCATCTACTTCAAACAATATTCTTCCTGGTTTTACTCTGCATGCAAAATATTCGGGTGATCCTTTACCTTTACCCATTCTGACTTCAATTGGTTTTTTTGAAACTGGTATATTTGGAAATATCCTTGTCCAAACTCTTCCTTGTCTTTTCATGTGTCTAGTTAATGCAACCCTTGCAGCCTCTATTTGCTTTCCAGTAACTCTTTCTGGCTGCAAAGCTTTTAATGCATAAGCACCATAATTTATAGTGCTTGCTCTTGTAGCATTACCATGAATTCTACCTTTATGCGCTTTTCTCCACTTTGTTCTTACTGGTTGAAGCATTATTTACTTTCCTTTGGTGTTACCTTGTTAGTCTCTTGACTAAATTCTCTAGCAAAAACTTCACCTTTATAAATCCAAACTTTAATTCCAATAATTCCGTAAGTTGTAAGAGCCTCTGCCTCTGCATAATCTATATCAGCTCTTAAAGTATGTGATGGAATGCTTCCGTCTCTTAACCACTCTGTTCTTGCTATTTCATTTCCACCGAGTCTTCCACTAACTGAAACTTTAATTCCTTTCGCACCCAGTCTAATACATGATTGCATTGCTCTTTTCATTGCTCTTCTATAAGAAATTCTTTTAACAAGCTGCTGAGCTATGTTTTCAGCTACTAAATAAGCATTGGTTTCAGGTTTTTTTACCTCTTTTATGTTTAGATTTACTTCATTTGAAGTTAATTTTGAGAGATTATTTTTAATTTTGTCTATATCACTTCCTTTTTTACCAATCACAAATCCTGGTCTAGAAGTATAAATTGTGACATAACACTTATTAGATGTTCTTTCGATCATTACCTTAGATACACCAGAATTTATTACGTTTTTCTTGATATATTCTCTGATTTTAAAATCTTCGATTAAATAATTTCCAAAATCTTTTTTCTTAGCATACCATACAGAGTCCCATCCTCTGTTGACACCTAATCTAAAACCTACAGGATTAACTTTTTGCCCCATGCTTCTCCATTTGTTTTGCTTCTGATAAAATTATTGTAACAGTTGACCAAGGTTTTAATATTGGTGCCGCTCTCCCTTTGGCTCTTGGTCTAAATCTTTTCATAACTATTTTTTTTCCACAATATGCTTCTTTAACTATTAATTTATCAATATCGTATTGAAAATTATTTTCAGCATTAGCGACAGCTGAACTGATAGTTTTTCTAACATCTCTAGTAACTCTTTTTTCTGAAAACTGTAAATCTCTAATAGCAACATCAACTTTTTTACCAACGATACTTCTAAGTATTGGATTTAATTTTCTAACACTTGATCTAATACCGTTATTAACAGACTTCACTGTTTTTTCGTTAGATTTATCTATTTTCTTTTTCTTGCCCATAATTATTTCTTCTCTGCTGTTGCTGGTTTCGCTTTTTTATCAGCTGGTGTATGACCAAAGAACGTTCTTGTTGGTGCAAACTCACCCAATTTATGTCCAACCATATCTTCAGAAACTGTTATCGGTATAAATTTTTTACCATTATAAATTTGGAAACTTACACCTACAAAATCAGGTAAAATTGTAGATTTTCTTGACCAAGTTTTAATAGGAATTTTCTTTGGATCGTCTTTATACTTGTCAACTTTCTTCATCAAGCTTTCTTCTACAAACGGTCCTTTCCAAACTGCTCTAGCCATTACTTAGTATCCTTCCTCTTATTTCTTCTCTTAACTATAAATTTATCAGTTCTCTTATTATCTCGAGTTTTTAAACCTTTAGCAGATTGTCCTGTAGGTGATACTGGATGTCTTCCTCCAGCAGATTTACCTTCACCACCTCCATGTGGGTGATCAACTGGATTTTTAACAACACCTCTTGTATGAGGTCTTCTACCCAACCATCTTGATCTACCAGCTTTTCCAATTTTTATATTTTTTTGATCTGGATTACTTAAAATTCCAATTGTAGCTAAAGCTCTTGAATCTATTTTCCTCACTTCACCTGAGGCTAATTTTATTAAACTATAGTTTCCATCTAGACCACTAATAGTAACTGATGAACCAGCTGCTCTAGCAATTTTTCCACCACCACCTGGCTGTATCTCAACATTATGTATATTGATACCCACAGGAATATCTTGCAATGGCATACAATTACCTACTTTAATTTCTTTTTTAGAACCACTTTCAACTTTATCTCCAACTTTAATTTTTTGTGGCGCTAAGAAGTATGCATGCGTATTATCCTCAAATTTAACTAACATGATGTAACATGATCTATTTGGATCATACTCTATTCTTTCAACTGTAGCTTCCATGTCGAATTTTTTTCTATAAAAATCAACATGTCTGTACATTTTTTTATGCCCACCTGCTCTATTAATTGAGGTAATATGACCATTGTTATTTCTACCTTTCATGGCATTTTTTGGAGAGACTAATGACTTAAATGGTTTACCTTTCCATAAACCAGTTCTATCAACTAAAATAGTACCTCTTGTAGATTTTGTGTATGGTTTAAAAGTTTTTAATGCCATTTATTAAATTCCTGTTGTTAGATCAATACTTTGACCTTTTTTTAAAGTTATTATTGCTTTTTTATAACCAGATACTTTTACTTTTCTACCTCTGGTAACTTTTGTTCTGTTTTGTTTATTTATAATATTTATCTTAGTCACATTAACTTTAAATATTTTTTCTATATTCTTTTTTAAATTTTTCTTATTTGCTCCATCTGGAACTTTAAAAACAATTTTATTTAGTTCAGATAAATTAGTAGATTTCTCAGTAACCACTGGAGAAAGAATTTTGTCATATAAGTGAATTTTTTCCATTTTATAAATATCTCTTTTCTAATTCTTTCACTGAACTTTCTGTGAAAACTACTTTTTTAAATTTAATAATGTCGTAAGCACTGAAATGATTTACATCTGTAACTTTAACATTTGGAATATTTCTTACTGATTTTTCAATTTTTTCTTTTGAATTTTTGTCTAAAATTATTAGTGAATTTGTAATTTCAAGTTTATTAATAATTGAGTTCATCTCTTTAGTTTTTTTAATTTCTGAACTAAAGTCATTTAAGATTAATAAGTTTTTATTATTATTTTTTTCTGTAATTAGTGAAGCTACACTTTGTTTTTTCTCAGTTTTATTTAGTTTTCTTTTTTTATAGGCCAATTCACCTTTTGGTCCATGAGCAATACCACCACCAACAAATATAGGAGCTTTTCTACTAGCATGCCTTGCGCCACCAGTTCCTTTTTGAGCATATATTTTTGAAGTTGGTCCTTTTACTTCGTTTTGTTGTTTAGTTTTCGCATGTCTTCCTTTGTAATTAGCATTTGTTTTATATAGAACAGCGCTAACTAATTTATGGTTAATTTTAGCAGAAAAAATCTTATCCAAAACTTCAATACTATCTTTTTTCCCGTCTATGCTAATTTTATCTAATTTCATTATTTTTTCTTTTTCTCAGGTGTTTTTTTAGCCTCTTCAGCAGCTACTTGTTTCTCACCAATTGTCATTTTGCTTATATTTTTTACTGATTTTTTAACCATTACTTCAGAATTTTTTGAACCAGGTATTGATCCTTTTAAGTAAAGAAGTTCGTTTTCTAAGTCAGTTTTTATTATTTCAATATTTTGCATTGTTCTTAGCTTGTCACCCATATGACCAGCCATTTTTTTTCCTTTAAAAACTTTTCCTGGATCTTGACTATGTCCTGTTGAACCATGTGCTCTGTGAGATATAGAAACACCATGACTAGCTCTTAAACCACCAAAATTATGTCTCTTCATAGCACCTGCAAAACCTTTACCAATTGTTTTTGATCTTGTGTCTACAAATTTAATGTCTTTGAATATTTCTAAACCAAACTCGTTTCCTTCTTTGTAAACAGATGTGTCGTTTACTCTAAATTCTTTTAATTTTTTTTTAGCTTCAGTATTTTTTTTAGCAAAAACACCTTTCATAGCTTTTGTTAATTTTGAATTTTTAATTTTCCCATATCCAAGCTGAACAGCCTTGTACCCTCTTTTTTCTTCTTCAATAACCTGAATAACTCTAGCTTTTTCAACCTTAAGCACAGTCACAGGAACTAATTGACCAGATTTATAGAATTCTCTCGTCATACCTATTTTCTTCCCTAATAAAGCTATCTCACTCATAATTAAATTTTTATCTCCACATCTACACCAGATGCTAAATCAAGTTTCATTAATGCTTCTACGGTTTGTGGTGTTGGTTCAATAATATCGATTAATCTTTTATGTGTTCTTGATTCAAATTGCTCTCTACTTTTCTTATCTATATGAGGTGATCTTAATACTGTGTATCTTTCAATTCTTGTTGGTAATGGAATTGGTCCTTTGATTGTGGCTCCAGTTCTTTTTACCGTATTAACAATCTCTTCAGTTGAAGCATCTAGAACTTTATTGTCATACGCTCTTAATTTAATTCTAATATTCTGTTTTTCCATGATTAACCTGCAATCTTCTTAGTTACTTCGTCTTGAACATTTTGAGGAACTTTTGAATAATGATCAAAAAACATTGAATATTGTGCTCTACCTTGAGACATTGATCTTAAATTATTTATATAACCAAACATATTTGCTAAAGGAACCATTGCTGTAATTACAGTTGCGTTACCTCTTTGCTCTTGAGTGCTGATTTGACCTCTTCTACTGTTTAAATCACCAATAACATCACCCATGTAATCTTCAGGAGTTACTACTTCCACTCTCATTACAGGTTCTAATAATTTTAGACCACCTTTTGTACAAGCCTCTTTAAAACAAGCTCTACTTGCTAATTCAAACGCTAAAACACTTGAGTCAACATCATGATGTAAACCATCTAAGATTGTTACTTTGTAATCAATCATTGGAAAACCAGCTAAAATTCCAGTATCTGAGACTGTTTCTATGCCTTTTTCAACACCTGGAATAAATTCTTTTGGAATAGCCCCACCTTTAATTTTGCTTTCTACATCTCGACCTTTACCAGGTTCTTGAGGCTCTACTAAAAGTTTAACTTTCGCAAATTGACCTGCACCACCGCTTTGTTTTTTGTGAGTGTATTCAACCTCTGAAGCTGCTTCTATAGTTTCTCTATAAGCAACTTGTGGAGCTCCAACATTCGCCTCTACTTTAAATTCTCTTTTCATTCTATCAACAATAATGTCCAGGTGTAATTCACCCATACCTTTAATAATAGTCTGTCCAGACTCTTCGTCTGATGTAACTCTGAAGGAAGGGTCTTCCTTAGCTAACCTACCTAAAGCTTCACCCATTTTTTCTTGATCCGCTTTTGTTTTTGGTTCTACTGCAATTTCAATTACCGGATCAGGGAATTCCATTGGCTCAAGTAGAACTGAATTTTCTTTGTCACATAGAGTGTGTCCTGTAATTGTATTTTTTAATCCTGCTAAAGCTACTATGTCACCTGCATTAGCTTCCTTAATATCTTCACGAGAATTTGCATGCATTAGAAGCATTCTTCCAACTCTTTCTTCTTTCTCCTTAGAAGAATTGAAGACCGCAGTACCAGTTTTGATTGTGCCTGAGTAAATTCTAATAAAGGTTAATGAGCCAACAAATGGGTCATTAGCTACTTTAAAAGCTAAAGCAGAAAATGGAACTCCGTCTTCAAATTTCATTTCCATTTCATCTTCGCTACCTAATTTAGTTCCTTTGATTGAACCAATATCTACTGGACTTGGTAAATAATTTACAACAGCATCAAGTAAAGGCTGAACACCTTTATTTTTGAATGCTGAACCAGTTAAAACTGGAACAAAACTAAAATTAAGGGTTCCTTTTCTTATACACTTAACTAAATCTTCCACTTTTATTTCATCGCCATTTAAATAAGCCTCCATTAGCTTTTCGTCTTGTTCAACAGCTGTTTCTACTAATTCTGTTCTATATTTTTCTGAAATTTCTTTTAAGTCTTCTGGAATTTCTTTGTATTCCCATTCGGCTCCTAATGCTTCATTTTTCCAAACTTGAGCTTTCATTTTAACAAGATCAACTACTCCAGATAAAGAAGATTCAACACCAATAGGAACTTGCACAACTAAAGGTTTGGCACCCAGTCTATCTCTGATCATATCTACACATCTAAAGAAATCAGCGCCTGTTCTATCTAATTTATTAACAAAGCAAATTCTAGGAACTTTGTATTTATCTGCTTGTCTCCATACAGTTTCAGATTGGGGCTCCACACCTGCAACACCATCAAAAACAGCAACAGCACCGTCTAAAACTTTTAAAGATCTTTCTACTTCAATAGTAAAATCAACGTGACCAGGTGTGTCTATAATATTAATTCTATGATCATTCCAAAAACAAGTAGTAGCTGCAGATGTAATTGTAATTCCTCTTTCTTGTTCTTGCTCCATCCAATCCATTGTTGCAGCACCATCATGAACCTCACCAATTTTATGGCTCTTACCTGTATAGTAAAGAACTCTTTCGGTAGTAGTTGTTTTACCAGCATCTATATGGGCCATGATACCAATGTTTCTATATTTATCTAATGAATGAGTTCTAGCCATATCTTGTTACCACCTAAAATGAGCAAATGCCTTATTAGACTCTGCCATTTTGTGTACATCCTCTCTTTTTTTAACAGCAGCTCCCTTTTTTTCATAAGCATCATAAAGCTCATTAAAAATTTTATCTGCCATGTGTTTATCTTTTCTTTTTCTTGCTGACTCAACTAACCATCTAATAGCTAAGGCTTGTGCTCTTTTACTTTTTACCTCAACAGGTACTTGGTAAGTTGCACCACCAACTCTTCTAGATCTAACTTCTACAGTTGGTTTGATGTTATTAATTGCTTCATTAAAAATATTAATTGGTTCATCTTTAGTTTTTGTTTTAATTTTATCAATAGCGTCATAAACTATTTTAGCAGCAATGCCTCTTTTGCCGTCATACATAATATTGTTGATTAATTTAGGAATAATAGTTGATTTGAATTTTGGATCTGGAACTACATTTTTTTTCGGTTGAGTTTTTTTTCTAGACATTATTTACCTTTTTTTGTTCCGTATAAAGATCTTCTTTTTTTTCTATTTGCAACACCCTGAGTATCTAGATTACCTCTTAGAATATGATATCGAACACCTGGTAAATCTTTTACCCTACCACCTCTAATCAGAACTACCGAGTGTTCTTGAAGGTTATGACCCTCACCAGGAATATAAGCTGTAACTTCAAATCCATTTGATAATCTCACTCTAGCAACTTTTCTTAATGCAGAGTTTGGTTTCTTAGGAGTTGTTGTATAAACTTTTACACAAACACCTCTCTTTAAAGGTTGTTTTTGTAGAGCAGGAACTTTGTTCCTTGCTGCTGGTTTTACTCTTTTTTTTCTTAACAACTGATTAATAGTTGGCATAAATTTTTTAAAATTAATTAGTTTATTTTTAGATGAAAATAACTGACAGGTTATTTTGTGGCAGCGTTTAGTACCGTTAGAAGTACTACATTCCAACCAAAAACATCGCCAAATTACTTATTAATAACCCTTTGTCAAACTAAAACTGCAATTTTTAGGCGATTTTTTTACTGATTTGTCTGTGTTTCTTCAGGTTCTGAAGCTTCTATTTTATCCTGCTCAGCTAAGAAATTATTATCATCTTCTAAAGCTTTATTGTTCCATCTATTTTTAATATTACCAGTACCTGCAGGAACTAATCTTCCAACAATTACGTTCTCTTTTAGCCCATTTAATGGGTCAACTTTTCCTTTAATTGCAGCATCGGTTAATACTCTTGTTGTTTCTTGGAACGAAGCAGCTGAAATAAACGATTCAGTTTGAAGTGAGGCTTTAGTGATACCCATCAAGACTCTCTCACCGACAGCAGGGGTTTTACCTTCGGCAACTAATTTTTCGTTTGTATTATCAAACTTAATTCTATCAATCACTTCACCAGGTAAATAATTTGAGTCACCTGACACTTTTACTTCAACTTTTTTAAGCATTTGTCTTAAAATAGTTTCAATATGCTTATCATTTATGATTACACCTTGTAATCTATAAACTTCTTGAACTTGGTTAACAAAGTATTCCGTTAATTCTTTAATACCTAAAATTCTTAAAATATCATGTGGCAATGGTTGACCATCTAGAAGATATTCTCCTTTTTGAATTTTTTCACCAGGGTTGAAATTAATATGTTTACCTTTTGGAATTAAATAATTTGAAGGTTCTGATCCATCTTCAGGAACAATAGATACTCTTTGTTTGCCTCTTACCTCTTTACCAAAAACAACACTACCATCATTTTCGGCAATGATTGCACTGTCCTTAGCTTTTCTAGCTTCAAATAACTCAGCAACTCTTGGAAGACCTCCGGTAATATCTTTTGTTTTTGTAGTTTCCTTAGGTAACCTTGCAATTACATCACCTGCATAAACTTTTTGACCGTCTTTAATTGATAAAATCGAATCTGGTACTAAATAATATCTAGCTTCATTATCATCAGCTTTTTTAATCACATTTCCTTTTTCATCTCTTAGAGTAATTCTAGGTTTTAAATCAGTGCTTTTTGATTGACCT
The DNA here is from genome assembly GCA_003281005.1 of Pelagibacteraceae bacterium AG-349-O05. Lineage (GTDB taxonomy): Bacteria > Pseudomonadota > Alphaproteobacteria > Pelagibacterales > Pelagibacteraceae > Pelagibacter. The sequence continues at coordinate 21,118 of QCDE01000013.1, read as the reverse complement.
CTCCAATCAATTACTGATTTAGAAGAAATTCCTGTCGCATCATCAGTAGTTTCTTGAATTGACACACCATCAATTAAATCTACATAACTAGCTATACCACTTTTCTCTGCTATAACTGGTGTTGTGTAAGGATCCCATTCACATATTTTAGTATTCGCTTTTACTTTATCACCGTTATTAAAAAATAATCTTGATCCATATGCAACTTTATAAACTGCAATTTGAACTCCATTATCATCCTCAATTGAAAGCTGAGTATTTCTACCCATCACAATTAAATTCTTTTTAGAGTCCTCTAATATATTTGAGTTTATAATTTTTAATGTTCCTTCATTTTTAGTTACAATTTGTGAGTCCTGTTTAACTGAAGCAGTTCCACCTACGTGGAAAGTTCTCATTGTTAACTGTGTTCCTGGTTCACCGATTGACTGTGCAGAAATCATTCCTATAGCTTCACCAACGTGAACCATTTTACCTCTAGATAAATCTCTTCCGTAAGAAGTAGCACAAACACCTTCTTTTGAACCACAAGTCATTACTGAGTAAACTTTTATTGATTTTACCCCTGCAGCATCAATTTTATCGCATCCAGCCTCATCGATCATAGTTTGTTTTTTGATTATTACTTCACCAGTTAAAGGATGTTTAACCTCATCAAATGTAACTCTACCTAGCGCTCTTTCAGAAAGGCTAACTACTACATTACCACCTTCTAAAATTTCAGAAAGTTCGATAAATCCTGGATTTTTACAGTCACAAGTTTTTTTGGTGACAGTTAAATCTTGAGCTACATCGCAAAGTCTTCTCGTTAAATATCCAGAACTAGCTGTTTTAAGCGCTGTATCTGCTAAACCTTTTCTAGCTCCATGTGTTGAATTGAAATACTCTAAAGCAGTTAATCCCTCTTTAAAGTTTGAGATAATTGGGCTTTCAATAATTTCACCTGAAGGTTTAGCAATCAAACCCCTCATACCAGCTAATTGTTTCATTTGTGCAGCAGATCCTCTAGCTCCACTGTCTGCCATCATAAATACAGAATTTATTTTCAATCCTTCGTCAGTTTTTTCTGTAGCTGAAATTCCTTTCATCATTTCTCCAGCAACTTTATCTGTACACTTAGACCAAGCATCAACAACTTTATTGTATTTTTCACCTCTTGTAATTAAACCTTCAGCATATTGAGTTTCATAATCTGCAATTAATTTCTTAGTATCATCAATTAATTGAGTTTTATTTTCAGGGATTACAAGATCGTCTTTTCCAAACGAAATTCCTGCTTTAAATGCGTGTTTAAATCCTAAATCTTTAAGCTTGTCACAGAAAATTACCGTTGTTTTTTGACCACAAAATCTAAACACAACATCAATTATTTCTGAAACTACTTTTTTAGGTAATAATCTATCCACTAAAGAGAACTTAATGTTGCTATTTTTAGGTAATAAATTTGCTAATAAAAATCTTCCAGCTGTAGAAGTATATTTTTCCATTTTTTTATTACCTTGATCATCTACAGTCTCAAATCTTGAAATGATAGTGCTATGTACATTTATTTGACCAGATGATAATGCAAATTCAATTTGATCTGAATTTGTAAAGTATCCAGCTGGTTTATCAGATATAGGTTCTTGTGACAGATAATAGATTCCTAAAATCATATCCTGACTAGGAACAATAATTGGTTTACCGTTTGATGGTGAAAGAATATTATTTGTAGATAACATTAATATTCTTGCCTCTAATTGAGCTTCTAAACTTAATGGAACGTGAACTGCCATTTGGTCACCATCGAAGTCAGCGTTAAATGCTGCACAAGTTAAAGGGTGTAATTCAATTGCATCTCCTTCAATTAATTTTGGCTCAAATGCTTGAACCCCAAGTCTATGTAAGGTTGGAGCTCTATTTAATAGGACAGGATGCTCTCTTACTATTAATTCTAAAGCGTCCCAAACTGCATTTGTTTCTTTTTCAACTAATTTTTTAGCTTGTTTGATTGTAGAAGCTAATCCTAATTTATTTAATCTTGCATACAAAAATGGTTTAAATAATTCTAAAGCCATTTTTTTAGGCAAACCACACTCATGTAATTTCAAATCTGGACCAACAACAATTACCGATCTTCCCGAATAATCAACTCTTTTACCCAATAAATTTTGTCTAAATCTTCCTTGTTTACCTTTTAACATTTCAGCAAGAGATTTAAGTGGTCTCTTACCTGTACCTGTAATTACTCTACCTCTTCTACCATTATCAAATAGAGCATCTACAGACTCTTGAAGCATCCTTTTTTCATTTCTTACAATAATATCTGGAGCTTTAAGATCCATTAATCTTTTTAATCTGTTATTTCTGTTAATTACTCTTCTGTATAAATCGTTAAGATCTGAAGTGGCAAATCTTCCACCGTCTAAAGGAACTAATGGTCTTAGCTCTGGTGGTATAACTGGTACAACAGTCATAATCATCCACTCAGGTTTTTGACCTGTTTCAATAAATGACTCTATTAATTTTAATCTTTTAATTGCTCTTTCTTCATTAACTTTTGATTTAGTTTCTTTAATAAAGCTAACAAGATTTTTTCTTTCTAATTCTAAATCTAAATTTTTCAGCATCTCAAGAACTGCTTCCGCTCCTATTCCAGCTGTAAAACTTTCTTCACCAAACTCATCCTGGTATTTTGCTAATTCTTCTTCATTTAAAAGTTGATTTTTTTGTAAACCAGTTAAACCAGGTTCTATTACTATAAAGTTTTCAAAATAAAGAACTCTCTCTATTTCTTTTAATTTCATGTCTACTGCTAAAGCAATTCTACTTGGAAGAGACTTTAAGAACCAAATATGTGCTACCGGTGTAGCAAGATTAATGTGGCCCATTCTTTCTCTTCTTACATTTGATTTTGTAACCTCAACACCACATTTCTCACATATAATTCCTCTAAACTTCATTCGTTTATACTTACCGCATAAACACTCATAATCTTTTATTGGTCCAAAAATTCTTGCACAGAACAAACCATCTTTTTCAGGTCTAAATGTTCTATAATTAATTGTTTCAGGCTTTTTAATTTCACCAAATGTCCAAGATTTAATTTTCTCTGGGCTTGCAAGTGAAATTTTAATGCTATTAAAATTTTGAGCTTCTGAAATTTCACTGCCCTTAAATAGATCTGTTAATTCTTTTTTCATTAATTAAGCTCCACATTTAATGCTAATGATTTAATCTCTTTAACTAAAACGTTAAATGACTCTGGTATTCCGGACTCAAAGTTCTCTTCACCTTTAACTATAGTCTCGTAAACTTTTACTCTTCCTGCAACGTCATCAGATTTAACAGTTAAAATTTCCTGTAATGTATATGATGCACCATATGCTTCAAGTGCCCAGACCTCCATTTCACCGAATCTTTGACCGCCTAATTGTGCTTTACCACCAAGTGGTTGTTGTGTAACCAAACTGTAAGGTCCGGTAGATCTTGCATGAATTTTATCTTCAACTAAGTGATGAAGTTTTAGCATGTAGATAATTCCAACAGTAACCGGTCTATCAAATTTCTCTCCAGTTCTTCCATCCCATAAATAAGTTTGTCCTGATCCTGGTAAATTTGCTAGTTCAAGCATCTCTGTAACATTTTTTTCTTTAGCACCATCAAATACAGGCGTTGAGATTGCGATACCATTTTGTAAATTTTCACAGAGATCATTAAATTCACTCTTACTTAATTTATCTACTTTATCGTTGAAAATTTCTTCTCCGTAAACAGATTTTAAGAATTTTTCGATTTTTTCTGTTCTTTCAATTTTTTTGTTATTTTCGTTTACTAAATTTTTAACTTGTTCACCAAATTCTTTACATGCCCAACCTAAGTGTGTCTCTAAAATTTGTCCAACGTTCATCCTGCTTGGAACACCCAAAGGGTTTAATACAATATCAACTGGTCTACCATCTTCTCTATATGGCATGTCTTCAACAGGTACAATTTTACTTACAACTCCTTTGTTTCCATGTCTTCCTGACATTTTATCACCAGGTCTCAATCTTCTTTTTATAGCAACGAATACTTTTACCATTTTCATAACACTCGGTAATAAATCATCACCACTTCTAATTTTTAAAACTTTATCTTCAAATCTCTCTGTTATGTCTTCTTTTGCTTTATTATATTGATCTTTTAATTGAGCTAATGTTGCTTCGTCATTTACATTTCCTACTGTGATTTTGAAGACATCATTTATTGATAGTTTATTAATTGTATCAAAATCTAACTTAGTTCCTTCAGATAAATCTTTTACTTTTTTGGTTAAAGAAGATCCTGACAGGAATTGTGAAGCTCTTTGTTTAATACTTCTTTCTAATATTTCTTCCTCAACAATTTTATCTTGTTGAACTTGCTCAATTTCAGCTCTTTCAATAGTTATTGATCTTTCGTCTTTCTCAATTCCATGTCTATTGAATACTCTTACATCAACTACCGTTCCACTTGATCCTCTAGACATTCTTAGAGATGTATCCGTTACATCGATGGCTTTTTCTCCAAAAATTGATCTTAATAATTTTTCTTCAGGACCAGATGCTGAATCACCTTTAGGAGTAACTTTACCAACTAAAATATCTCCAGCATTTACCTCTGCACCAATATAAACTATTCCAGATTCATCAAGGTTTTTTAAAGCTTCTTCATTTACATTTGGTATATCTCTTGTAATTTCTTCTTCGCCAAGCTTTGTATCTCTCGCCATTATTTCGTATTCAACAATATGAACAGATGTAAAAACGTCATCTGTAACACATCTTTCTGAAATCAGGATTGAGTCTTCAAAGTTATAACCTTGCCACGGCATGAATGCTACAGTAACATTCTTACCTAGAGCAAGTTCACCTAGTTTTGTTGAAGGACCATCAGCAATAATATCTCCAGATTTTACTTTATCACCAACTCTAACTAGTGGTCTTTGATTTATACAAGTATTTTGATTTGATCTTTTAAATTTTTGAAGGTTGTAGATATCTACACCAGACTTACTAAAGTCTGTTTCTCCAGTTACTTTTATCACTATTCTTTTACCATCTATTTTATCAACAACACCGTCACGCTTAGCAACAATAGTTACTCCAGAGTCTAAAGCAACATCACTTTCAATTCCTGTACCAACAAGTGGCGACTCAGGTTTTAACAATGGAACCGCTTGTCTCATCATGTTTGATCCCATTAAGGCTCTGTTTGCATCATCATTTTCTAAGAATGGAATTAATGATGCTGCAACTGAAACTAGTTGTTTTGGAGAAACGTCAATGTAATCGATAGAGTCAGGTTTTGCTAAAAGAAAGTTTAGATTTTGTCTGCAAGAAACTAATTCTTCGGTAATTTTTCCTTTTTTATCAAGCTTTGTATTTGCTTGCGCAATAGTGAATTTTGTTTCTTCCATTGCTGATAAATATTCAACTTTATCTTGAACAACACCGTCTTTTACTTTTTTGTATGGGCTTTCAATAAAGCCATACTTATTAATTTTTGCATACGTGGATAAACTATTAATCAAACCAATATTTGGACCCTCTGGAGTCTCAATTGGACAAATTCTTCCATAATGGGTTGGATGCACGTCTCTAACTTCAAAACCTGCTCTTTCTCTAGTTAAGCCACCCGGACCTAATGCTGAAACTCTTCTTTTATGAGTAATTTCAGATAATGGATTTGTTTGGTCCATAAACTGAGATAATTGTGAACTTGCAAAAAAATCTTTTAATGAAACTGTTAATGGTTTTGCATTAATTAGATCTTGTGGCATTGCTGACTCAACATCTAGAGTTGTCATTTTTTCTTTAATAGCTCTTTCCATTCTGTAAACACCAATTCTGGCTTGGTTCTCAACTAACTCTCCTACAGAACGTACTCTTCTATTTCCTAGATGATCAATATCATCAACTTCGTCTTTTCCATCACGTAAATCTAGCATTTTATGAATTATCGCAATGATATCATCGTTTCTTAATATAGTAATTTTATCGGAACACTCTTGGTTTAATCTTGAATTCATTTTAACTCTTCCTACATCGGATAGATCATATCTATCTGAACTAAAAAAAAGATTGTTAAATATTTGTGTTGCTATCTCTATGGTTGGGGGCTCACCAGGTCTTAACATTTTATAGATTTCCGTAATAGCTTCGTCTTTAGTATTATTTTTATCGGCTAAAATAGTAGTAAGTAGATAAGGTCCTTTATTTATAGAGTTTGTAACAGAAATTTGAAGTGTATGAATATTTGCATCTAAAATTTGTTGAATAATTGTGTCATTTAATTCAGTCCCAATTTTAAATACACCGTCTTCTTCTTCATTAACTTTTACATCTCTGTGTAAAAATTTACCAAACAAAGACTCTCTTGAAACTAGTATGTCTTTAAGGCCATCATTAGCTAATTTTTTTGCACTTAAGAAATTAATCTTATCACCTAATTTAATTACTACTTCACCAGTCTTTGCATCAATTACTTCTTCTGAGAAATTTTTAGCTTTGTAGTTTTCAGGATTAAACTTTGTTTTCCACTTTTCTGTTTTTGGATCAAAATTATATTGTTCGCTTTCATAGAACTCATCTACTATTTCTGATTTTGTATAACCTAAAGCTAACAATAAAGTAGATGAAAAAATTTTCTTTTTTCTATCAATTTTAAAATATAGAAAATCTTTAACGTCATACTCAAAATCTAACCAAGAACCTCGATTGGGTATTACTCTACAATTAAATAAAAGCTTACCACTTGCGTGAGTTTTTCCTTTATCATGATCAAAAAATACACCTGGACTTCTATGCATTTGGTTTACTACAACTCTTTGAACACCATTAGTAATAAAAGTTCCACTATTAGTCATCATAGGAACTTCACCCATATAAACTTCCTGCTCTTTAGCTGATAAAATATCTTTTGTATTATTTTCTTGATCTATTTCATAAACTACTAATCTCAAAGTACACTTAAGAGCTGAAGAATATGTGAGACCCCTAGCGATACACTCTTCAACATCAAATTTTGGTTTCTCTAATCTGTATGAAACATACTCTAGAGTTGCTTTATCATTTAAGTCTTCAATAGGAAAAATACTCTTAAATACTCTATCAAAACCTTTAGTAAGTTCAGCTGCTTCAGCATTAAATTCTGTTAATTCTTTATAAGAATTTTTTTGTACTTCAATTAAGTTAGGAATAGATAAACTTTCTTTAAGTTTACCAAAACTTTTTCTTATGTTTTTCTTTTCAGTAAAAGATAACTGCATCTATGTTTATGAATACTGATTAAAAAATAATCAGTATTTAAATTCTTTCTATTTTATTTATTTAAGTTCTACTTTAGCGCCAGCAGCTTCTAACTTAGCTTTGATCTCTTCAGCGTCTTTTTTATTTACACCGGATTTAACTTCTTTTGGTGCTCCTTCTACAAGATCTTTAGCTTCCTTTAAACCTAATGAAGTAGCTGCTCTTACTTCTTTAATAACATTAATTTTTTTATCACCTGCAGAAACTAACATGATTGTAAAATCATCTTTATCTTCTGCTGGAGCTGCACCACCTGCTGCTGCTGGAGCTGCTGCTGCCATTGGAGTTACACCCCATTTTTCCTCTAATTGTTTTGAAAGTTCAGCTGCTTCTGCAACAGTCAAACTTGATAAGTCTTCGATTATTTTATTTAGGTCAGGCATATGTTTACTCTTTGGGTTGTGTTTCAGAATTTTCTGCCGTCAAACTACTCATTTTTTCTGAATGTGCAAGCAAAATACTGATTAATTTAGATGCAGAAGCATTCAAAATACCCACAATATTAGCTCTTGCTTCATCTAATGTAGGTAAACTTGCTACATTTTGGACGCCGGCCTGATCTAAGACCTTGTTATCCATGATTCCACCAATTAATTTTAGGTTTTCGTTATCTTTTGCAAATTTTGAAAGAATCCTTGCTGACATTATAGCATCCTCTCCAAATGCAACTGCCGTAGGACCAGTAAATAAATTTGATAGATCTTTACACTTTGTTTTTTCTAAAGCTAACTTTGTAATTCTGTTTTTTGTTATTTTAAAGATGATTCCATGTTCTCTCATTTTAGCTCTTAATTCATCCAATTGTGTCATAGTTAAACCTTGGTAATGAGTAACCATAACAGCTTTGCTGTTTTCAAACTTACTAGTCATTTCTTCAATATAATTTTTCTTTTGTTCTTTATTCATCATAACTATATCGATTTTCCTAATTTAACTTTATATGAGACACCCATTGTTGATGTAGCAAATATACTTCTAATTAAATCACCTTTTAAAGTGTTGTTTGATTTTTCTTTTTCTAAAGCATCTAAAATTGCATTGTAGTTTTTAAGTAATTGATCATCACTAAAAGATTTTTTTCCAATACTTACTCCAATATTTCCATCTTTATCATTTCTAATTTCTACTTGACCAGATTTAGCATTAGTTACTGCCTCTTTAATATTTTCAGAAACTGAACCAAGCTTAGGGTTAGGCATTAAACCTTTAGGTCCTAAAACTTTTCCTAATTTAGAAAGTTTAATCATCATTCCTGGTGTACAAATTAATTTTTCAAAATTTATTTCTCCACCTTTAATTCTGTCAACAAATTCATCTCCACCAACAATGTCTGCTCCTGCATCTTTTGCATCTTGTGTTTTGTTATCTTCGCAAACTACTGCAACTTTAACTTTCTTACCTGTTCCACCAGGTAAATTAACTACTGTTCTAATATTAATTTCACTTTTCTTTTGTTTGTTGTTTATTTGAAAACTTAAATCTAAAGACTCGTCAAATTTAGTTGTACAGTTTTTCTTTAGTTCTGGTAATAACTTTTCTATAGATTCCGCGCTCAAGTCTTTAGTCTTTTCAGGTAATTTTTTGTATCTTTTTGATGACATTATTCTTTTACCTCAATACCCATTGATCTAGCTGATCCTGCAATGATTTTTATAGCTTCTTCAATATCGTGGGCATTTAAATCATTCATTTTTTCTTTTGCTATACTTTCTAATTGTTTTTTAGAAATTGAAGCAACTATATTTCGTCCAGGTTCGTTTGAACCACCTTTAAGTTTTACTGCTTCTTTAATATAAAATGAAGCTGGTGGTGATTTAATCTTAAAATCAAATTTTTTATCTTTATAAACTGTAATCTCAACTGGAACAGGTTTACCTGCCATAGATTTAGTTTTATCATTAAACGCTTTACAAAATTCCATAATATTTACACCACGTTGACCTAACGCAGGTCCAACTGGTGGTGCTGGGTTTGCTTGACCACCTTTAATTTGTAATTTTATAAATCCACTTATTTCTTTTGCCATTAACTTACCTTCTCAACCTGATTATATTCTAAATCTACTGGTGTAGGACGACCAAATATAGAAACTGACACCTTAAGTCTAGCTTTTTCTTCATCAATTTCTTCAATCATTCCAGTAAATGATGCAAATGGACCATCTACTACCTGAACTTTTTCACCTACACTGTAATCTACGCCAGATTTTGGCTGAGCAACACCATCTTTGATCTGGCCTAAAATCTTCTCTACTTCTTTATCTGAAACTGGAACTGGAATACCTTTTGTGCCCAAGAATCCACTAACCCTCTTTATATTCTTAATCATGTGATAAATATTATTATCCATTTCACTTTTTATTAATACATATCCAGGAAAGTATTTTTTTTTTCTTTGAATTCTCTTACCTCTTTTTACTTCAGTAACATCATGAGTTGGTACAATAATTTCTTCAAACTTGTCTGCAATTTTAGCTTTATCTGCCTCTTCTTTTATCAATGCAGCAACTTTATTTTCAAAGCTAGAATGAGATTGAACTATGTACCAGTTTTTCATTATATGCTCACTTTAAGTAGAAGTTCTAAAAAAAATTTCAAAACCTGATCTAAAAGAAGAAAAAATAAAGACATAACAACTGCCATAACAAATACCATTAAAGCACCTTGCAAAGTTTCTTTCCAAGTAGGCCAAGTAACTTTAAAAGCCTCTTGTTTTACTTCCTGAATAAATTTAATCGGGTTTCTCATAATTAATAAGCTCAAATGGCAGGAGCGGAGGGACTCGAACCCTCAGCCTCCGGTTTTGGAGACCGGCGCTCTACCAATTGAGCTACACTCCTATCTATAGAGTTACTCTATAATTTTAGTTACTACTCCTGCTCCAACAGTTCTTCCACCTTCTCTAATTGCAAAGTTCAGTTTCTCTGCCATTGCAATTGGTGTGATTAGTTTTACAGTAAATTTAGCGTCATCACCTGGCATAACCATTTCTGTACCAGCTGGTAACTCTACTTCACCTGTAACATCTGTTGTTCTAAAATAAAACTGTGGTCTGTATTTAGTAAAGAAAGGAGTATGTCTTCCACCTTCATCTTTTTTAAGTACATATGCTTGAGCTTCAAATTTAGTATGTGGAGTAATTGAACCAGGTTTGCAAAGAACTTGACCTCTTTCGATATCAGTTCTCTCAATACCTCTCAATAAAATTCCAACGTTATCCCCAGCTTCACCTGAATCTAAAAGTTTTCTGAACATTTCAACTCCAGTACAAACTGATTTCTTAGTTTCTCTAATTCCAACTATTTCAACTTCTTCACCAGTTTTAATTACACCTGATTCAACTCTACCAGTTGCAACAGTTCCTCTTCCAGAAATTGAGAATACGTCCTCAACAGGCATCAAGAATGGTTTGTCAACTTCTCTAGCTGGTTGGGGAATATGTTCATCAACAGCTTTCATTAATTCTAAAATTGAATTTTTTCCAATTTCATCATCTCTTCCTTCTACTGCTGCTAAAGCTGAACCTTTAACGATTGGTGTTTTGTCACCTGGGTATTTGTATGATGTTAATAGTTCTCGTATTTCTTCTTCAACAAGTTCAATCATTTCTTTATCATCAACTTGGTCTACTTTATTTAAATAAACTACAATTGCAGGAATACCTACTTGTCTTCCTAAAAGAATATGTTCTCTTGTTTGCGGCATTGGACCATCAGCTGCGTTTACAACTAAGATTGCTCCATCCATTTGTGCGGCTCCAGTGATCATGTTTTTAACATAGTCAGCGTGACCAGGACAATCTACGTGAGCATAGTGTCTTTTTTCTGTTTCGTACTCAACGTGTGCTGTTGAAATTGTTATTCCTCTTTCTTTTTCTTCAGGTGCTTTATCAATCTGATCATAAGCAACTGCAGTTCCACCGCCCGCTTGTGCTAATACATTTGTAATTGCGGCAGTAAGAGTTGTTTTACCATGGTCGACATGACCAATAGTCCCAATGTTACAGTGGGGTTTGTTTCTTACAAATTTTTCTTTTGACATTACGTTTTTACCTCAGTTTTTTTTGTTTCTTCTAATTTTAATTTCTTGGAGCGGGTAAAGGGAATCGAACCCTTACATCCAGCTTGGAAGGCTAGCGTTCTACCATTGAACTACACCCGCACAACCCCAAGAGTAACACTCCATGTTATCTAAAAAAATTATTAAATGGTGGAGGGGGAAAGATTCGAACTTTCGAAGACCGAAGTCAACGGGTTTACAGCCCGCCCCATTTGACCGCTCTGGAACCCCTCCTTTGGGGAAGTGTCCCCTTGTTCAATAAAGCTTCAAATAACAAGCGTTTTATATATTTTATTTATGCAAATGCAACACGTGATTTAATAGGAAAATGTTAAAAAAACCGTATAAAACAGTTAATAATTTATGAATAAATCATCATTCTTCATTGTTGGTCAGCACGCTGTTATTGAAGCTCTTAGAAATCCTCAAAGAAAGGTTTTAAGAGTCTTTTTGACCGAGGAGTCTAAAAAAAATATTCATAGAAAAAATCCAAATAATAATATTTTAGAAGATGTAAAAGTTTATTTTAAATCAAAAAAAGAATTAGACAAATATACCTCAAAAGAACAGTTAATGCATAATGGTTATGTTGCCGAAATTGAACATTTAGATCAACCAGATCTTAAACAATATATTAAAGGTAAAAATAATTTAACACTTGTCTGTCTTGATGAGGTTACAGATCCAAGGAATATTGGTTCACTGATAAGAAGTGCAGCATCGTTTGATATTGATGGATTAATAATTAAAGAAAGACATTTTCCTCGAGATAGTAAATTAATGTATAAATCAGCAAGTGGTTGTATGGAACACGTGAACATATTCCAAGTTTCAAACATTAATTCCACATTAAAAAATTTAAGAGAAAAAAATTTCTGGGTTTATGGTTTTGATGCTAAAGGTCAAAAAGATTTCACGGATATAAAGTGGAATGGAAACAATATTTTACTGTTTGGTTCAGAGGGCTACGGAATGAGAAAGCATACTGGTAAATATGCAGATTTTTTCGTTAAAATTAATATTAATAAAGAAATTGAAAGTTTAAATATCTCAAATAGCGCAGCAATTGTGTTTCATCACCTTAGTTATTTAAAAAAAAAGAGTTGATTATTTAGTAAATAATTAATAACTATTGCGCATGCCCTTGTAGCTCAGCTGGTAGAGCAATTGATTTGTAATCAATAGGTCCGCGGTTCGAATCCGTGCGGGGGCACCACTTCCTTAATAAAATAAATAGTAATTTGTTGTTAAAAAACTTAAAATATTCTAGTAATGTTGCATTTCACTTTTTTATCAAATAATGAATAAAAAATATTTAATTACTGGTGGAGCAGGATTTATTGGATCAAGATTGGTTCATTACTTAAAAAATAAAAATTACAAAATTTATATTATTGATGATTTAAGTACAGGACAAAGAAATAATATAAAAAATTTACCAAAAAATGTTACTTTTATAAAAGGGGACTGCTCAAACCCAAAAATTTTAGATAAAATAAAGAAAATAAAATTTGATACAATATTTCATTTAGCTGGACAATCATCTGGTGAGATAAGTTTTGATAGTCCAACAAATGATTTAAATAGAAATTTACTATCCACTGTTAAACTTGCAGAATTTTCCATTAAGAATAAAGTAAGAAAATTTATTTATGCTAGCTCTATGAGTGTTTATGGTAATTTAAATGATAAAGATTCTTTAGCTAACGAAAAATCAGAATGTAATCCATTATCATTTTATGGAATAAGCAAATTATCAAGTGAAAGATATTTAAAAACTTTTTCAAAATTAGGATTGAACACTACAATTTTGAGATTTTTTAATGTTTATGGTCCTAATCAAAATTTAAAAAATCTAAGACAAGGAATGATTAGTATATATCTTGCTCAATTACTTAAATCAAATAAAGTAATTATTAAAGGCAGTTTAAAGAGGTTTAGAGATTTTATTTTTATAGACGATGTTGTTAAAATTTTATTTTTATCTTCTATAAAAAAAAATACTAAAAATAAAACGTATAATATTTCTACAGGTAATAAAACAACTGTTAAAAAAATTATTTCACTTATTTCAGAAATAACAAAAAAAAAATTAATAATTAAATTATCTAAATCCACACCAGGAGATCAATTTGGAATATATGCTAAACCATATTTAATCAAAAAAGACTTAAAGATAAAAAAATTTGTATCATTAAAAGATGGTATTAAAAAAATGATTCAATCCATTGAGTATGATTAAAGATAGAAAGGTTCTAATCGTAATACCTGCAAGACTTGGTGGTTATCGTTTTCCAGATAAACCTATAAGAGAACTTTGTGGAAAACCAATGATTGAGTGGGTTTGGAATAATGCAATAAATTCAAAATATGCTGACAAAGTAGTAATAGCAACTCCAGATAGTAAAATAAAAAAAACAGCATCTTTATTTGGGGCTGAAGTAGTAATTACTGAAGGTGATCATTTGAGAGGAACTGAGAGAGTCAATGAAGTTTATGAAAAATTAAATAAAAATTATGAAATAGTGGTTAATTTTCAAGGAGACGAACCATTAGTCTCAGCAAAATATTTAGATTTAGCAATTGAAACATTAGAAAAAGATAATTCCATTGATTGTGTAAATTTATATAGACTTATAAGTTATGAAGAGGCTGAAAAAGATCAAAATGAAGTTAAAGTTGTTACAGATTATAAGGATAACGCAATGTATTTTTCAAGAAATGCACTACCTGCAAAATGGTTAGGAGATAAAATATTCAAATGTAAAGCTGAAATTTGTGTAATGCCAATGTGGTCTACCTCTTTAGAAAATTTTGTTAAAACAAAAAATTCTTATTACGAAAATATTGAATCAGTTGATATGATGAGATTTGTAGAAAATGGTTTTAAAGTTCGAATGATAGAATGTAAAGATAATGTTAAAAGTGTAGACTGTGCTGAAGATTTAATTGAAGCTGAAAATATTTTAAAAAAAAATTTATCAATAGAATAAATCAACAAAAAATATCAGTTTGTTTCTTTTCTCAATTGTTCAATTTTAATTTTTTTTTGTAAGCTTCTATTTTTGTCATAAAGAAGATTAAATTTTATTTTATTGTTAGTTTTTACTATTATTGACTTAGCATTTCTTACTTCTAAATTATCAGCTACAGCACTAATTGGTCTTTTTACTGGATTTAGATTTTTTATTATAATTTTTAATTTATCATTAACAATTTTACCCTTCCATCTTCTTGGCCTAAACGCGCTTATAGGTGATATGGATAACTTGTTTGAATGTAGACTTAAAATTGGACCATGAACAGATAAGTTATATGCTGTGCTTCCTGCTGGTGTAGAAACCAATACTCCATCAGAAACTAATTTTTTAATAATTGTTCTGGTACCTTGTTTGATAGATAATGAGGCAGCTTGTCTACTTTGTCTCAATACCGATACCTCATTTATCGCTATAGATTTTTTTATTTGATTACTTTTATTTTTTACAATCATTTCTAATGGAGAAATTGAAACTACATTAGATCTATATAAATTTTTAATAATATTTTTTGATGAAAATTTATTCATCAAAAATCCATAATTTCCAGAATTAATACCGTAAAAATTTTTTTTTGAATCTTTATTTTTTTTTAAAGTTTGAAGCATAAAGCCATCGCCCCCGATAACAATTATAAGATTTTCTCTTTTAAAATGATTAGATTTTATTTTTTTTTCCAATAAATTTCTAATATTGTTAGATTTTTTATTTTTATCACATATTATTTGAAGTTTGCTCATTTAGTGGTGCCCTCGGCCAGACTCGAACTGGCACTCCGCAAGCGGCAAGGATTTTAAGTCCTTTGTGTCTACCAATTTCACCACGAGGGCATTAATGAATTTCATGAGTGTTTATGCTAATATTTATAATTGAACAAGTCTAATAAGTAAATTTTTTTAATTTTATTAAATAACACTAAATATAATTATTTAAAAAATTATCAAAAAATAAACTTGTTTTTCTCAATAAATTGATTTTTTTATCTTTATTTTTAATAAGCACTTCTAAATCATTAATTTGAGTTTGCTTTGTTAATTTGTTTGAAATTTTATTATTAATTAAAGAAATAAGATCAGAGCGATTATAAATTGATAAAATTAATAAATATTTAAAGATTTTTTCCTCTTTAATCATTCCTTTTTGGAACTCATCGATAATAAATTCTGGAGTTTTTAAAAAAAATAAATCACAAGTATGTGGCTGACCTGTATATTGATAAGAGTCTCTTTTCCATCTAATAATATTTAAAATATCGTGCATTTCAAAATTATACCCTTTGAGAAAGTTTAAAACTTTATAAAATTCAGGCTGACCTAATCTTATATCTTGTAATTCAACTTCGACCTCTAAACCTAGTATATTATCAAGTTTTTTTTTTGAACCTTCTAAAATGTTTAAATGATATCCCTCAACATCTATTTTAACAAAGTCTAGTTCAGTTTTTTCAAACTCATGGTCTATTGTTGTAGTGTTTAATTCTAAAGTTTTTTTTAATTCAAATCTTGAATAATTATTAAATTTTTGTAAATGATCAACATTTGGTAGCAATAAAGAAGAGGTGTCGTTTTTATTTGTTAAATATAATTTTTTTTTTAAATTTTTTTCTTTATCAAAGATTTTATCTATCTTATTAAATTTTATATTTTTAATTTTAGAAAAACTTTCAGGTTGAGGCTCTACACAAAAAACATTAATATTATTTTCTATTATTGACCACCTTTTGTGTATTCCTCCTGCTGCGCCAATATCTAAAAGTGTAAAATTACAATTAAAATCTTTTAAAATTTTCTCTATTTCGATATTTTCACTACAGAGAAATTTTTTCAAAATTTTCTTAATTATTTTTTTAATATATTTAAACATCTAATCTTTTTAATAATAATAATCTATAAAATTCAACTTTTTAATTTAGAATGTAAGTACATTTATGATTTATGATTTATGATTTATGATTTTAGTGCTTTAATTAAAAACTTTTTATCAAGTTTACAATCTCGATAACCTTTTTTTACAATATTTAAATATCTTTCTGTTGGAAACTTAAATGGTGTCTTTTTAACCATTATATAAGTCATCACTTTCTTTCCATAATAATAGAAATAATGTTTTTTATAAAGGATGGGATAATCTTCATAAACATCTAGCTTTTTTTCATCGCTTTTAGAAATTTCAAACAATGCTCCTGGTACAATAGATTTTTTTTTAACTTCAATATCAGCTGCTCTATATTTGCTTCTAAAGGTTAATCTAAAATCTTTTAAATTTATTTTTTTTAAAAAAGTACTATCTTTACACCTACGTTTCATTTGAAAATGATTAAGATTACTACCATAAGCAAAATACAACATCATCTATCCACTACCTCAATATTTTTATCGTTAACAAATTTTAAAATTTGAGAATTACAATTATCAATTTTACTTTGATCTTCAGATCTGATTACTATTGAGACACCTAATTTGCCTGCATGAAAAAAAGGATAACTTCCTATTTCAACATCTTGGTTTTCATTTTGGACTTTTGTTAAAGAGTTAGCTATTTCACTTTCAACAGTTCTTAAGCTGATTGTAAGACTTTTAATTGGCTCTCCCCCTACAATACTGTTAGTTAAGCCACCCAACATTGATTTTAAAATGGATGGCACACCTGGCAAAGAAAAAACATTTCCTACATTAAAGCCTGGTGCACCACTTGTGGGATTTAAAATTAATTTTGCATTCTCTGGCATCCAAGCCATTTTTTGTCTTCCATCATTAAACTCACCTGGTTGGTAATAAGACTCTAAAATTTTAAAAGCCTCTTTATGAATCTCGTACTTAATTCCAAAGGCTTTTGAAACTGATTGAGCAGTAATATCATCATGAGTAGGTCCGATGCCACCAGTCGTAAAAACATAGTCATATGTAGATCTAAGGAAATTTAAAGTATCAATAATGATCTCTTCAACATCAGGTATTACTCTAACTTCTGCTACATTTACTCCAATTGAGTTTAGCCAAGTAGCTAAGGTTGAGGTGTTTGTATCTTGGGTTCTGCCGGATAAAATTTCATTACCTATAATTAAAATTGATGCATTAACTTTTACTTTTTTATCCATATGAAATATATAATTTAGTAATGGAATTTACCAAGTCTTTAATAAAAGGCAAACTAATCAAACGTTACAAAAGGTTTTTTACTGACGTTAAAATCAATAAAGAAATTGTCACAGCTCACTGTCCCAATACTGGATCAATGAAAGGTTTGTTAGATGAAGGTAATGAGGTTTATTTGCTTCCTAATAATGATCCAAAGCGAAAGCTTAAATATGGATTGGAAATTATTAAATCTAGAAAAAACTTAGTGGGCGTGAATACTCACATGGCAAATAGAATAGTTGAGCATGGGCTAAATAATAATCTTATAAATGAACTTAAAAATAATGATTCTATAAAACCAGAGGTTTTTTTTAATAAGGAAACTAGATTTGATTTTTTATTAGAAAAAAGGACACAAAAAACCTTTGTTGAGGTAAAAAATGTTACATTATTTAGAAATAAAGACACAGCAGAATTTCCAGATGCGCCAACAACAAGAGGAATTAAGCATTTATTAACCCTTATTGATGCCATAAAAAAAAGTTATAAAACATACTTAATATTTTTAGTTCAAATCCAAAATATGAAATATTTTAAAATAGCTAAAGATATAGACGAGGAATATTATAAAACTTATTTAATAGCTAAAAAAGCTGGTGTAAATTTTTTAGCATATAGATGTGATATAAGTTCTAAAAAAATTTTTATAGATAAAAAATTAAAAATTATTGATGACTGATTATAAAGAAAAATTTGAAAAAATGAGAGTTGCTGGAAATTTAGCTGCAAGAACTTTAGATATGTTAACTGAAAATATTAAAGAAGGTGTCTCAACTGATTATATTGATAAATTGGGATATGAATTTATTAGAGATAATGGCGGCTACTCTGCCCCACTATATTATAGAGGTTTTACAAAATCTTTATGTACATCATTAAATCATGTTGTGTGTCATGGGATACCTTCTGATAGAGTTTTACAAGAGGGTGATGCTATAAATGTTGATGTAACTGCAATCGTTGATGAGCATTATGGTGATACAAGTAGAATGTTTTGTATTGGAAAAACTCCAATTAAATTAAACAATCTTATAGATGCTACACACGATTCTATGATGAGAGCAATTAGAATTTTAAAACCTGGAATTAAATTAGGAGATATTGGTTATGAAATTCAATCTTTTGTAGAAGAAAAAGGATTTTCAGTCGTCAGAGATTTTTGTGGTCATGGAATAAGTACAACATTTCATGAGCCACCAAATATTTTACACTATGGTAAAAAAAATACAGGCATGGAATTAAGACCTGGTATGACATTTACTATAGAACCTATGATTAATGCAGGTAAATATGATGTTAAAATGTTAAATGACGGATGGACAGCTGTTACAAAAGATAAATCTTTATCTGCACAATTTGAACATACGTTAGGAATTACTGAAAATGGTTATGAAATCTTTACAGAATCTGCTAAAGGTTATTCAAAGCCTCCATACTTATAATTAATGATTAAAAGATACTCGCGAAATGAATTAACTGATATTTGGTCAGAAGAAAATAAATACAAAGTATGGTTAAGTGTTGAAGTTGCAGCAGCTGAAGCTATGGAAAAACTTGGTCAAATTCCAAGAGGTGTCGCTTCTGTTGTAAGAAAAAAAGCTAAAATTAATGTAAGTAGAATTCATAAAATTGAATCTGAAGTAAAACATGATGTAATAGCATTTCTTACTTCTGTTACTGAAAAAGCTGGAATTAAAGCACGATACCTACATCAAGGAATGACTTCGTCAGATGTTTTAGACACTAGTTTTAATATTCAATTAGTACAATCAGGTAAAATTATCTTAAAAGATATTGATCAAATTTTAAAAGTCTTAAAAAAACAAGCAAAAAAATACAAATTTACTCCGTGTATGGGAAGAAGCCATGGCATTCATGCTGAGCCAATTACTTTTGGTTTAAAATTAGCGTCATTTTATGAAGAATTTAAAAGAAATAGAAAAAGACTTAAAGATGCTATTGATGAAGTTTCTACATGTGCAATTTCTGGTGCTGTTGGTACATTTGCCAACATTAATCCTAATGTTGAAAAACATGTTGCTAAAAAATTAGGTCTGAAAGTTGAGCCAATATCGACACAAGTAATCCCAAGAGACAGACATGCTTTTTATTTTTCTGTTTTAGGAATTATTGCAGGATCTATTGAAAGGGTGGCTCTTGAAATAAGACATTTACAAAGAACTGAAGTTTACGAACTACAAGAATATTTCTCTAAAAATCAAAAAGGATCTTCAGCTATGCCACACAAAAAAAATCCAATCTTAAGTGAAAATTTAACAGGCTTAGCTAGGATGGTTAGAAGTGCAGTTGTACCAGCACTTGAAAATATAGCACTTTGGCATGAAAGAGACATATCTCATTCAAGTGTAGAAAGAAATATCGGTCCAGATGCTAATATAACAATTGATTTTGCATTAGTGAGACTTACAAATATTTTAGATAACATGATTGTTTACCCTAAAAAAATGCTTGAAAACTTAAATTTAACAAAAGGTTTAATTTTTTCTCAAGAAGTTATGTTGGAGTTAACTAAGGCAGGATTGAGCAGAGAAAAATCATACAAAATGGTGCAATCTTATTCAAAAAAATGTTTTACAGAAAATTTAAATTTAATTGACGTTATCTCATCTGATAAATTTATAATGAGTAAAATTTCACCAAAAAAACTAAAATCTATATTCAACTATTCTAAACACTTTAAAAATGTAAATTTTATCTTTAGAAGAGTTTTTAAATAATGAAAAAAGGTAAAAAATTATACGAAGGAAAAGCTAAAATCATTTATGCAACAAATGATAAAAATTTAGTTATCCAATATTTTAAAGATGATGCAACTGCGTTTAATAATCAAAAAAAAACTACGATTGAAGGTAAAGGTGTTCTAAATAATAGAATATCTGAGCATATACTCTCAAATTTATCTGAAGTTGGAATTAAAAATCATTTAGTAAGAAGAATTAATATGAGAGAACAACTAGTTAAGCTAGTTGATATAATACCAATAGAATTTGTAGTAAGAAATATTGCAACTGGATCATTAACTAAAAGATTAGGTATCGAGGAAGGAACTGTCCTTGAAAGGCCATTAATAGAATACTGTCTAAAAGATGATAAGCTTGGAGATCCAATAATTAGTCGTGAACATATTTTAGCTTTTAATTGGCTTAATGTAATGCAACTTGATTGGATAGATGAAAATCTATCTAGATTAAATGATTTTTTACTAGGTATGTTTAGAGGTGTTGGAATAAAATTAGTAGATTTTAAAGTTGAATTTGGCTTCACTCATGAAAGTGAAAAAACTAAGATTATTTTAGCTGATGAGATAAGCCCTGACACATGCAGATTGTGGGATACTTTAACAGATAAAAAACTTGATAAAGACAGATTTAGAAAAGATTTAGGAGATCTTATTCCTGCGTATACAGAAGTTGCAAAAAGACTTGGGATACTTCATGAGCAATCAAATGTTTCTGCTGTTAATGTTACCCAACTTTCATCGGTAAAAAGAAAGAAAAAATGAAAATTTCAGTGATCATAACTTTAAAAAAAGATGTACTTGATCCACAAGGAAA
>QCDE01000012.1 GCA_003281005.1 Pelagibacteraceae bacterium AG-349-O05 | reverse complement strand
AATTAATAATTTAAAAAATGGTATAATACCAATTTATGAACCAGGCCTAGAAGAGTTAGTTCTAAAAAATTATAAGAATAAAAGATTAAATTTCTCAACAAACATAAAAGACTCTGTAAGAAAATCAGATATCATATTTATCTGTGTGGGGACCCCAACAAAAAAAAATGGTAATGGTGCAGATTTAAGCCAAGTATATGCTGCTGCAAAAGAAATATCTAAATCTATAAAAAAATTTAAAATTATAATTAATAAATCGACTGTGCCCGTAACAACAGGTGATGAGATTGAAAAAATTATATCTAAAAGAGTAAATAAAACATTTTTTTCAGTAGTATCTAATCCTGAATTTTTAAGAGAAGGTGAGGCTATTAGAGATTTTATCTATCCAGATAGAGTGGTAGTTGGATCAAATGATAGTAAATCCCAGAAAATATTAAAAAATTTATATTCACCATTAATATCAAAAGGTGCAAAATTTGTTTCTACAAAAAGAAGAGCGTCAGAATTAATTAAATATGCTTCAAATGCTTTTTTAGCAACAAAGATTACCTTTATAAATGAAATATCAAATTTATGTGAAAAAACTGGTATAGATATTGAGGATATCTCAATAGGAATTGGACTGGATAAAAGAATTGGTAGCAGATTTTTAAGAGCTGGACCTGCATATGGCGGGTCATGTTTTCCAAAAGATACTAAAGCTTTAGTTTCAACAGCTGATAAATTCAAAACTAATTTATCAATTGTAAAAAGCGTTATAAAATCTAATGATTTAAGATCTGATTTATTATCCAAAAGAGTTAGTTTCATTTTAAATAACAAAATTAAAAATAAAGTTGTATCCTTTTTAGGAGTAACTTTTAAAGCAAATACTGATGATATGAGAGACTCGTCTAGCCTAAAATTAATCCCATTTTTATCCAAGAAAGGTGCAAAAATTAAATATTATGATCCTACTGGATCAAAAAAAGAATTTAAAAAATTTAAAAATGTTAAATTTTCTAACTCAATACAAGAATCGATCAAAGGATCAGATATTGTAATTATACATACAGAGTGGAACGATTTTAAATCAATTAATTTCAAAAAATTCTCAAAAAACAAAAAACTTATTATTTACGATATGAGAAATATTTATTCGCCAAATAAAATTAAAAAACTAGGTTTTAAATATTTTGGTATTGGAAGATAATTTAATTTAACTCAAAAATTGCATCAACTTCAACAGACACACCAAGAGGTAAGCTATTTGTACTTACTGCTGCTCTTGTGTGCATTCCTGCTTCACCAAAAACTGAAGCAATTAAATCAGAAGCGCCATTGATTACTTTTGGTTGATCTGTAAAGTTATCAGTTGAATTAACAAAACCCGTTAACTTTACACATGATTTAATTTTAGAAAGATCGCCATTACAAGCTACTTTTGCTTGAGATATAATGCTTAATCCACATCGCTCAGCTGCTTTGTAACCATCATCTACAGATAGATCTTTTCCAACTTTTCCTTTTATTAATTCACCATTTTTTGAAATAGAAATTTGTCCAGATATGTAAAGTAAATTTCCAACTATTTTTGTTGCCACATATGATCCAACTGGTGGCTTGGCCTCTGGTAGCGTTATATCAAGTTCTTTAATTTTTTTTTCAAAACTCATTAATTAATCTTTCTTTTTAGCTTTAATCTTTTTTTTAACTTTTGATTTTTTATTTTTATCGTATTCTCGTCTTTTCTCAATAAGGATTAGGGCTTCCTCCATTGTTAGTTCAGTTGGATCTTTTTCCTCGGGAATAGTTGCATTGAGTGATTTATATTTAATATATGGTCCATATTGACCTTTCATAACTCGAACTGGTTTTTTATCTTCAGGATGTTCTCCCAAATCTTTTATGATAGAAGAAGACATTCTTCCAGGTTTTGCTTCAGCTATAAGTGTAATAGCTCTATTCAATCCTATAGAAAAAATTTCTTCGATATTTTCTATTCTAGCTGATTTATTTTCACATTTTAGATATGGTCCAAATCTACCAGTATTTAAAGTTATTTCTTTTTGATTTTCTGGATTAATACCCAATGATTTAGGAAGCGAACATAGAAATTTTGCCTTATCTAAATCAATACTTTCTAATTCAATTCCTTTTGGAATTGATACATTTTTCAAAAGTTCGTTTACTTCAGGTTTCTTTTTCTTGGTTTTTTTTCTTTTTTTAGGTTTTTCCTCTTCAATATTTTCCTCAAGAACTTTCTCATACTGAAGATAAGGACCAAATCTTCCATTTTTTAGAAAAATATCATTTCCATTTTCGTGTTTTCCAAGAAATTTTGGTTCCGCTAGTTGTGATTGAGCAGCTGCTTTAGCTTTTGATAGTGGTCTTGTAAATTTACATTCTGGATAGTTTGAACATCCAATAAAAGCACCTCCTCTAAAACTATTTTTTAAACTAAGTGAACCAGTATCGCATAATTGACATTTTCTAACTATCTTTCCTTCTGTGTCAGTGTCAAATATTAATGCTCCCAAACTTTCATTTAAAAGATCTAAAACTTCTCTAGTCCTTTTTTCTTTTACTTCTGAAACATTGCTATTAAAGTCTTTCCAAAACATGTCTAGAACTTTTAACCAACTTTCTTTTCCAGAAGTTATTTCATCTAGCTGATCCTCTAGTCCAGCTGTGAAGTTATAATCCACATACTTTGAAAATAGTTTTTCTAAAAAGGCAGAGATTAATTTACCTCTGTCAGTTGGGAAAAATCTTTTATTAACTATTTCTGCATAACCTCTGTTTGCTATTGTTGAAATTATACTTGCATAAGTTGAAGGTCTACCAATTCCTAACTCCTCTAATTTTTTAACCAAACTTGCCTCAGAGTAACGTGGTGGGGGTTGGGTAAAATGTTGTTCATCAATAAGAGCTTCTATATTAATTGGCCCTTTTGACATCTCAGGTAAAATTTGTTCATCATCATCTTTGCTTTGATTTGAATAAACTTTTAAAAATCCATCAAATTTTAAAACTGATCCGCTTGATTTACATATAGTTTTACCGTCTTCAGATTCAATCGTTATTGTATTTCTATCAAATTTTGCTGTTTCCATTTGAGACGATAGAGCTCTAGACCAAATTAAAGAATATAATTTTTGCTGGTCAGAACTTAAATACTTTTTAATAGAGTCTGGATTTCTATTAATATCAGTTGGTCTTATTGCTTCATGAGCTTCTTGAGCGTTTTTTGCTTTTTTTCCTGAGTAATTATTTGGATTTTCTGGCAAGTATTCGTTACCATATTCATTTTTAATAAAATTTCTAAAATCAGTGACAGCATCAGCTGATAAATTAGTTCCATCCGTTCTCATGTAAGTAATTAACCCAACTGTATCTCCCTCAATTTCTATTCCTTGATAAAGTTTTTGTGCTATTTGCATTGTTCTTGATGCACCAAAACCCAATCTACTAGAAGCAACTTGCTGAAGTGTTGAAGTAGTAAAGGGTCCCGAGGGATTTCTGCTAACAACTTTCGAGGAAATATCGGTTATGTTAAATTTTTTGTCCTTAATATTATCAATTGCCTTTTCAATTTCTTCTTTATTTTTAAATGAAAATTTTTCAATTTTTTCTCCATCAAGTTGAGAGATACTTGCTGTAATATTGCTTTTGTTTTTATCCTGAAAATTAATACTTAAAGTCCAAAACTCTTCAGGTTTGAATAATTCAATTTCATGTTCTCTTTCAGTAATCAATTTTAGTGCAACAGATTGAACTCTACCTGCTGATTTTGAACCAGGTAATTTAGTCCAAAGTATTGGTGATATATTAAATCCCACCAAATAATCTAGTGCTCGTCTAGCCATGTATGCATCGACTAATAAGGGCTCTATCTGTCTTGGATTTTCAATACCATGTGTGACGGCTTTTTTTGTTATTTCATTAAATACCACACGTTCAATTTCTTTATCTTTTAAAAGTTTTTTTTCCTCTAAATATTCTTTTACATGCCATGCTATTGCTTCACCTTCACGATCTGGGTCAGTAGCAAGAATTATTTTTGAAGAATCTTTCGCAGCATCAGTAATTTCTTTTAAATATTTTTTTGAAAAGCTATCAACTTCCCATTCCATTTTAAAATTTTGATCAGGATCAACGGATCCATTTTTTGAGGGAAGATCTCTAATATGACCATAGCTAGCTAAAACGGTGTAGTTATCACCTAAATATTTATTAATTGTTTTCGCTTTAGCAGGGCTTTCAACTATGACTAGATTCATAAAATAACAAACTACTCAAAAGAGTTTGATAGTCAAATTAATAAATTTTTGTCTTAGTTTCTTCTTTATTTTTCAAGCGTTTAATATTTTCTCTGTGGGTAAAAAATATTAAAAAGAACATTATTACGTAAAAAAATACATTTCCTAAACTCTCCAAAATTAAAATATAAACCGGTATAGAAAGTGATCCTATCAAGGAAGCTAAAGATGAATATTTAGAAATAAAAAAAATTATTAACCAACAAATACCAAATACTAAACCATAAATAATATTTAAAGAAAAAAGTATTCCAACATATGTAGCTACACCTTTGCCACCTTTAAATTTTAACCAAACAGGAAACACATGACCTATAAAAGCACATAAAGCTGAAATATAGATCGCATCAGGGAAATTAATTTTTACGTATAAAACAGGTATTACTGCTTTTAATATATCAAGTATTAGTGTTGAATAACCAATTAGTTTATTGCCAGTTCTTAGAGCATTTGTTGCACCAATATTACTAGAACCTATCTCTCTAATATCTTTTTTTAAAAATATTTTAGTTAAAATTAATCCAAAAGGAATTGATCCCATCAGGTATGAGATTATACCTATTATAAAAAGTTCCATTTTTATATTTTAAATAATTCTATACCTTTTACAAATGTATTGGTTACTTTTCCTTGAAGTTTCTTATCTTCAATTGATGTATTTTTAGATTTAGAGATTAAATTTTCTTTTTTTACAATCCATGGTTTATTGATATCTACTATACAAAAATCTGCATCATTACCAATAGACAGGTTTCCTTTATTTATATTTAATATTTTTGCTGGGTTAGAGGTTAAAGCTTGAATTATAGTTTCAAGTTTTACAGATCCGTTATGAAATAATTCTAAACTTAAGGATAACAATGTTTCAATACCAGATGCACCAGTTGCAGCTTGTGCAAAAGTTAATCTTTTAGATTCTTCATCTTCAGGTTTATGGTCAGAAACAATAACATCAATAGTTTTATCTTTTAATCCTTGAACTAAAGCTTCTCGATCTTCTTCTCTTCTCAGTGGAGGTGATAATTTTAAAAATGTTCTAAAATCTCCAATATCATTTTCATTTAATGAGAGATTATTTATTGATACACCGCAAGTAAATTTAACATTTTGTTTACGTTCCTTAATTATATCTACAGATTTTCCTGCTGAAAGTTGAGATATATGATATCGACATTTAGTTTTTTCTAAAAGAGTAAGGTCTCTTTCAATTATAATTCTTTCAGCAATATCTGGTATGCTTGATAAGCCCAGTTTTGTTGCAATTATACCAGAATTAATCATTCCATTTTTAGCTAATTCGTAATCTTCAGCATGTTGCATTATAAGACATCCCAAATCTTTAGCTGAATTCATAATTCTAGACATAAGTCTGGTATTTTGAATTGTTTTTACTCCGTCAGTAAAAGCAATAATTCCTTTTTTAGCCAGTAACCCAAATTCAGTCATATTGGTGCCATCAGTGTTTTGAGTTAATGAAGCGCAAGGAAAGATATTTATTTTAGACTTATCACGTCCTCTTCTTTTTAAAAAATCTACAATTGATACATTATCTATAATTGGATCTGTATTAGGCATGGTTACGACGGAAGTTACTCCTCCAGATAATGCTGCATTACTTAAAGTCCTAAAATTTTCTTTATATTCATATCCTGGCTCACCTACAAAAACTCTCATATCCACTATACCAGGAAATATATATTTACCTTTTAAGTCAGTAGGCTTTTCCCTAGTTGGTATATTGTTTGTATTTACCTTTTTTCCTATTGCTTCTATCTTTCCGTCTTCTCCAATTATTAATCCACCATTTTCGTTTATGGAATTATGAGGATCTATAATGTTTGCATTTATAAAGTATTGTTTTTTCATTTATTCACAAAATATTTTTAAACATGCCATTCTTACAGCAACACCTAATTCAACTTGTTCTTTAATTACACTTTTGTTTATGTCATCAGCTAATCTTGTATCAATTTCAATTCCTCTATTCATTGGACCAGGATGCATAATTAAAGCATCTGATTTTGCATGATCAAGTTTATCTGGTGTTAACCCATAATATTCGTAGTACTCTCTGTTCGATGAAAGATATGAACTGGTCATCCTTTCATTTTGCAATCTAAGCATCATTACAATATCACAATCTTTGAGACCTTTTTTCATATCAGTAAAAGTGTTTACACCAAATTTTTCAATTTCTTTTGGCATTAGATTAGATGGTGCAACTATATTGACTTCTGCTCCCAACATTGTAAGAAGATAAATATTTGACCTGGCTACTCTAGAGTGAAGTATGTCTCCGCATATAGCTATTTTTAATCCTTGAATTTTTTTTTTTCGATTTCTAATTGTTAATGCATCTAATAATGCTTGGGTAGGGTGCTCACGTCTACCATCACCAGCATTTAATACAACACAATTAACTTTTTGAGATAATAGATTACAAGCACCAGAGTCTTGATGTCTGATCACAATTATATCAGGATGCATTGCATTTAAGGTCATTGCAGTATCAATCAAAGTTTCACCTTTTTTAATTGCTGAGTTACCCATATTCATTGACATAACATCCGCACCAAGTCTTTTTCCAGCAAGTTCAAAGGAGCTTTGAGTTCTAGTTGATGGCTCAAAAAATAAGTTTATCTGTGTTTTACCTCTTAACACATCAATTTTTTTATTTTTACTCTGATTTAATTTTATAAAAGCTTCTGACTCATCTAAAATATAATTAATATCGCTTACGGATAAATCTTGGATACCTAACAGATGTTTTTGTGAGATTTTAATAGCTTTATTGGTTTTAATTGCCATTAAAATTAACTCTATAGCTATAAAGCCCCTAAATGGCAAGGATTAATTATTTAAATAATCTATAGCTCCTTGAAGAATAAATGCAGCTGCGTTTTGATCAATGTTTTTCTCACGCTTAGAAACATTAATATCAAGCTGGCTAGATAGATTAAATGCACCAACGGTTGAAAGTCTTTCATCCCAAAGACAAACATCTACATCAACATTTTTGTCTATATTTTTAGATACATCACTTACTGATTGAGCAGAAGGACCCAACCTACCATCCATGTTAATTGGATATCCAATCACAATTCCTTTAATATTGTTTTCATCTATTATTTTTTTTAATTCGTTGATTAGATCATTATTATTGGTCTTATTGATCGTTTTAAAGGGTGTGGCTATTGACTGTTTTTCGTCACAAATTGATACACCGATTCTTTTTGAACCAAGATCTAAACCAATCAATCTAGAGGTTTCAGACTGTTTTTTTTTGAATTCTTCAATAGTGATCATATTGTATATTTTAAACTTAAGTGATAGTTTGCGACATATTTAAATACCATATGAGCATCGATCTTAAAACAATAAAGCACATATCTAAACTATCAAGAATTTCTGTAGATGAGAAAAAAGCAGAGAAACTTGCAGGAGATTTAAATTCAATTTTCGATTTTATTGAAAAACTTAACGAATTAAAAACTGACAATGTTGAACCATTAACTTCGGTTGCTGAAACAACTCTTAAATTAAGATCTGATGAAGTAAAAAGTAAAAATTTAAGAGTACAAGTAATAAAAAATTCTCCTAAGGAAAATGAAGATTATTTTATAGTACCAAAGGTAATTGAATAATGTCAGATATAACTAAACAATCATTATCTGAGTTAGTAGAAAATATAAAAAATAAAAAACTTTCCTCAAGTGAGGTTACTAAAGCATTTGTTGAACGATCTAAAAAATCAAAAGAATTAAATGCATATATAACTGAAGATTTTGTAAATGCTTTAAATAAAGCAAAAAAGTTTGATGAAAAACCTAATCTTGATCTGAAATTGCCTGGCATTCCAATGGCTGTAAAAGATTTATTTTGTACAAGAGATTTAAGAACTACAGCAGGTAGTAAGATTTTAAATAACTTTGTTCCAACTTACGAGTCAACAGTCACACAAAACATTTGGAATGAAGGAGCTATCCTAATGGGGAAATTAAATTGTGATGAATTTGCAATGGGTTCATCTAACGAAACCAGTTTTTTTGGTAATGTACAAAACCCCATAGATAAGAATTTAGTTCCGGGAGGTTCTTCAGGTGGATCGTCTTCTGCTGTAGCAGCTCAATTAACACCAATAACTATTGGAACAGATACAGGTGGATCTATAAGACAGCCTGCTTCATTTACTGGAACTGTCGGATTAAAACCTACTTATGGTAGTTGCTCTAGATACGGAATCGTAGCATTTGCATCTTCTTTAGATCAAGCTGGGCCAATGGCGCAAAATGTTAAAGATTGTGCATTGTTGCAGGAAGTTATTAGTACTTATGATGAAAAAGATTCTACATCAATAGACTTTAAAAGGAACGAGTACAGCAAAGAATTAACAAAAAATATTAAAGGTAAAAAAATAGGAATACCTAAAGAATATAGAGTAGATGGCATGCCTAAGGAAATAGAGGACCTTTGGAAAAAAGGTATTGAATATGCAAAAGATTGTGGTGCTGAGATTATCGATATATCTCTACCCCATACTAATTATGCACTACCAACTTATTATATAGTAGCACCAGCAGAGGCTTCATCTAATTTGGCCAGATACGACGGTGTTAAATATGGTTTTAGGGCAGAAGGGGAAAATCTTATTGATATGTATGAAAAAACAAGATCCGAAGGATTTGGTGATGAAGTTCAAAGAAGAATAATGATTGGAACTTATGTTTTATCTTCAGGATATTATGATGCTTATTATCTAAAAGCTCAAAAAGTAAGAAAACTTATAAAAAATGATTTTGATGATGCTTATGAAAAAGTAGATGCAATTCTAACCCCATCCACTCCAAGTTCAGCTTTT
This sequence comes from Pelagibacteraceae bacterium AG-349-O05, assembly GCA_003281005.1. Taxonomy (GTDB): domain Bacteria; phylum Pseudomonadota; class Alphaproteobacteria; order Pelagibacterales; family Pelagibacteraceae; genus Pelagibacter. The sequence goes on along the minus strand of QCDE01000012.1, from coordinate 26,086 downwards.
AAAATTGGTGAAAAAACAAATGATCCAGTTTCAATGTATTTAAATGATATTTTTACTGTTCCTGTAAATTTAGCAGGTTTACCTGGAATTTCCATACCTGCAGGCCATGATGCTAAAGGGTATCCATTAGGATTACAGATTATTGGTAAAGCTTTTGATGAACAAAATATTTTGAACATTGCATATGCTATGGAAGAAAAAATTAATTTTAAAAACAATATTACTGATTGGTGGATTAAGTGAGTAAGAACAAATCTGAATATCTAATTAATAGACATGATAATCAATATGAAGTTGTCATTGGTTTAGAAGTTCATGCACAAGTTACGTCGGAATCAAAATTATTCTCAACATCAGCGACCAAATTTGGAGCTGAGCCAAATACCCAAGTAAGTTTAGTTGATGCAGCATTTCCAGGAATGTTACCAGTAATAAACGAATATTGTGTAAAACAAGCGATTAAAACAGGAATTGGTTTAAAAGCAAAAATCAATAAGAGATCTGTCTTTGATAGAAAAAATTATTTTTATGCTGACTTACCTCAGGGCTATCAAATCTCACAATTCAAAGATCCAATTGTAGGTGAGGGTAAAGTAATACTTGATATGCCAGATGGTCAAAAAGAAGTAGGTATAGAAAGGTTACATTTGGAACAAGATGCAGGTAAAAGTATTCATGATTTAGATCCTAAAAATACCTATGTAGATTTAAATAGATCAGGTGTAGCCTTAATGGAAATTGTAAGTAAGCCTGATCTAAGATCTCCAGATGAGGTAAATGTATATATTAAAAAATTAAGATCTATAATGAGATATTTAGGAACTTGTGATGGAAACATGCAGGAAGGATCTTTAAGAGCCGATGTAAATGTATCTGTTAGAAAAAAAGGTTCAAAAGAGTTTGGAACCCGATGTGAGATAAAAAATGTTAACTCAATAAAGTTCATGCAGATGGCAATTGAATACGAGGCTAATAGACAAGTCGATTTAATTGAGGAAGGTCAAACGATTGATCAAGAAACAAGACTTTTTGATACTAAAAAAAATGAAACTAGATCAATGAGATCAAAAGAGGATGCTCATGATTATAGATATTTTCCAGATCCAGACTTATTGCCATTAGAAGTTTCAGATGATTTTATTGAAAACTTAAAATCAGAAATTCCGGAGTTACCAGATGAAAAGAAAAAAAGATTTATAGAAAAATTCAAATTATCACCTTACGAAGCAAACATTTTAGTTTCTGATATTGAAACATCTAATTACTTTGAAAATGTAATTAAGAAATCTGATGTAAAACTCGCAACAAATTGGATAATTGGTGAATTATTTGCAGCGTTAAATGAAAAAAATTTAGAAATAACTGAAAGCCCTATAAGCGCAGGCAACTTATCAAAATTAATCAATTTAATTAAAGATGGAACAATTTCTGGAAAAATTGCAAAAACAGTTTTCGAACAAATGATGGAAGGCGACAAAGATCCACAGAAAATTGTTGAAGAAAAAGGTTTAAAACAAGAAAGTGATCCAAAAACACTTGAGGCACTGATAGATAAGGTTATTGATGATAACAGAGACAAAGCTACCGAATATAAATCAGGTAAAGTTAAATTATTTGGTTTCTTTGTAGGTCAAGTAATGAAAGTTTCTGGTGGAAAAGCAAATCCTCAATTAGTTAATGAGATTTTAAAGAAAAAACTTTAGAATTTATGGGTTCAGACCTAAATATAACTAAAGATCTCCAAGAGTACATTTTAAATCATGGATTTAATTTACATCCAGTCCAAAAAGAAATAATTGATTACAACACTTCTCTAGGTGATATCAAAAGAATGCAAATCTCAATTTCACAAAGTCAATTTCTACATTTAATTATAAAAATTTCAAATATCAAAAAAATTTTAGAGATAGGTACATTTACAGGATTAAGTACGTTATCTATGGCTTTGGCATTATCAGATGACGGCAAAATAATTGCTTTAGATAAAAATGAAGAAACTAATAAAGTTGCAATAGATTTTTTTAAAAAAGCTAATCAAGATCATAAAATAAAAACATTAATTAAACCTGCTTTAGAAAGTTTAGATGAAATTAAAAATGAAAAGTTTGATTTAGTTTTTATTGATGCTGATAAAATGAATTATATTGAATACTATGAACGTTCTTTACAATTATTGAACAAAAATGGTCTAATAATCATTGATAATGTTTTATGGTATGGAGAAGTTGTGAATGAAAATAATAATGATAAATTTACTAAAAATATTAAAGAGTTTAATAGTCATATCTCAAAGGATACAAGGGTTGAAAAGTTAATAATTCCTCTTGGTGATGGAATGACTGTTTGTAGAAAATTATAATGTTTGAAGTAGTTGGTTTTTATAAATTTGTCAAAATTTCTAATCTAAAGAAAAATCAAAAAGTTTTATTAGAAACTTTAAAAAAGAAAAATATTAGAGGTACGATAATTATATCTAATGAAGGGGTAAATGGAACTATCTCTGGTAAAGCTACAGACATTAAATTCACAATTAACAATTTAAAAAGAGCTTTTAAATTTAAAGAATTTAACAGCAGCAATAAGTCTAAAAGCTTATTCCAACCATTTCATAAACCTAAAGTGAAAATCAAAAACGAGGTTGTTCCTATGAATTTAATTCTAAACAAAAGAATAAAGAAAAAGAATAGCCATGTAGATCCAATCAAATGGAACAAACTGATTAAAGAAAAGGAAACTATTATTATAGATGCGAGAAAACCATTTGAGTATGATGTTGGAACATTTAAGGGAGCAATCAATCCTGATGTTGATAACTTTAGAGATTTTCCAAAATATCTAAAAAAATTAAAAAAAAATCAACCTATAGCTATGTTTTGCACTGGTGGAATTCGTTGTGAAAAGGCATCTGTATATTTGGAGAATAAAGGGTTTGATAACATTTATCAGTTAAATGGTGGAATTTTAAATTATCTTAAAAAAATAAATAAGAAAAAAAGTTTATGGAAAGGTGAATGCTTTGTTTTTGATAACAGGATTAGTTTAAAACATGGTCTAAAAGTTGGTTCTTACTCAATGTGTAGCGGTTGTAGGAAGCCTGTATCTCGTAAGGATAAAAAATCAAAAAAATATGAAGAGGGTGTTTCATGTCCAAATTGTCACGATAATCTAACTGATCATCAAAAATCAAGATTTAGGATGAGACAAAAACAAATTAATCTTGCTAAAGAAGCAGGAAAAAGACATATCTTCCAGAAAGAGTATTAACAAATCTTAAATTAATGAATTTATTAAAAGATGAAGTTTCGTTGTTAGTAAGAAAACTTGCTGTACCTGCAAGTGTAGGAACCTTATTCCAAACACTTTATACAATCGTAGATACTTTTTATGCAGGAAAAATATCGCCAGAAGCCTTATCTGCTTTGAGTAAGTCTTTTCCGATATATTTTTTGATTATTGCGACATCCATTGGAGTTACCGTAGCGGGAACATCTTTGATTGGCAGCAGTATCGGAGAAAAAAACGAAAAAAATGTTTTAAGTTATTTTGGAAATGTAATCATTTATTCGATTATAATCTCGATAGTTGTATCTATTTTAGGATTTGCTTTTGGTGAAAAGATATTCCTATTAATGAATTCCTCTCAAGAAGTAACAATTCTTGGACTCGAATATATAAATGTAATTTTTTTAGGTACGATATTATTTATTTTAGTAGTAGCATTAAATTCATTCTTACACGCAGAGGGAGATACTAAAACTTACAGAAATGTTCTAATATTTTCTTTTTTCTTAAACATTATTTTAAATCCAATTTTTATATTTGGTTTTTTATTTATACCAGCATTAGGAATAACTGGTATTGGGATAGCAACTTTAATTGCTCAATTTGTATCTTTGTTGGTTATTTTGATAAAAATATTAAATAATCAAAGAATTAAACAAATAACTTTAGACCATTTCAAAGCTAAATTTTTTTTCTTAAAAAATATTTTTTTTCAATCAATGCCAATCACAATTGCCATATTAGGTTATTCTATTGCTGCAACAATTGTTTTTACATATGTTGGGTTATTTGGTGAATATGCTGTAGCAGGGTATGGATCTGCCACAAGAATTGAGCAAGTAGTTTTGTTACCAATATTAGGAATTAATACAGCAATAATTTCTATAATAGCACAAAATATTGGTGCAAAATATTACGATAGAGTGAAGCAATCCTATTTTACCTCAATAAAATACGGTCTATTTATAATGTTAATCGCTGGTGTAGTTATTTTAATAAGTGCTGACATTGTTCCTAAATTCTTTTCTTCAAATCCAGAGGTAATTATGCATGGCTCGATGTACCTTAAGATTTCTGCATTTATTTTACCTGCTTATCCAATATTTTTCTTATCAAATGGATTTTTTATGGCTTTAAAAAAATCTGAAAAAGCCATGGTTAATAATATTGCCAGAAATGTTATAGTACCAGTTTTATCCTTTTACATCGCAAAGTATTTAAATGCAGATTTTAAAACTTTTTTTTATATTTGGGCTATCTTTCAATGGTTGATATCATTAATGTTACTATTTTATGTCAAATATTATATTAAACATAAATTAGCTAATATTTAATAATTTTTAAATATGTTTTTTACAAAAAGGAAAGCGATAATTTTAATTATAATTTGTTCGATTTTTTTTATTCTCACATATAACGATGTAAGGTCTGAAGAGATTAAAGAAATTTCTGGAAATGCTCAAATTATTGATGGTGATACAATAAAAATAAATTCCAAAAAGATAAGATTGCATGGAATTGATGCGCCTGAATTTAAGCAAATGTGTAAAAAACCATATCTAACAATAATTTTTTTTACTTTTACTAAAGATTATCCATGTGGAAAAATTTCAACTCAAAAATTACAAAAAAAAATAAATAACAAAGTAATAACTTGTAAAATTTTGGATATTGACAGATATAAAAGATTAATTGGAGAGTGCTATAAAAGAAATTTAAATCTGAATTCTTGGCTAGTTTCAAACGGTTATGCAGTAGCTTATAGAAAATACTCAAAAAAATACATATCAAACGAAATTAATGCTAAAAATGAAAAAAAAGGCCTTTGGCAAGGTAAATTTGAAATGCCATGGGACTTTAGAAGAAAAAAATAAGTTTATAATCTTGAAGCACAGTCTTCAATCCAAGAACAAAGATGTTCAGCAAAAGATCTTCTAACAAACAGATTTACAATATTTTCATCTTTATGGTGCAGAATCACATCTACATGATTTAAAACTGTCTGAGTTGTTGATCCTTTCTTTTCTTTAAATTCATTAAAATTAAAGGGAGATCCTGCTGAAAAGATTTCATAGACATTTTCACCTTTAAGTTCTAATTGAACAAATTGATCTGTTACATCTATAACAGCACCTAAATTTGTTTTTGAAATACAATCAAATAACATTTCATATAGATCGGATTTGTTAGTGTCTTCAACTGTCAGCTCATTTGAGATTATCATCCATTCGTCTGGACTAAGCCATATTGCTGTTAATTTATCACTCGTTGTTGAAGTGTTTCCTTCTGTAGGTAAGATCATATTAAGATTTTTACCAACATTTGTTAAAAATTCTCTTTTTTTACCTCTCAAATTAATTTTTATTACTGGAGAGATTTCCTTTACTGAAATACTTTCTTGCTTAATTTCATTTTTAATAACAGAATTATAGTTAAGCATTTAACCTCTCATTTTTCTCATCATAAAATACAGGGTTCGCAACAGTGACATTGATATTTTTATTTTCCATGGGCACAAAAAGTTTTTTTCCCATCATATCTTTTCCACCTCTAACTACTGCAAGTGCTATTGATTTCTTTAGGTTTGGACTGAAATAACTTGAAGTTACATGTCCAAGCATTTCTACTGGACTTTGATTTAACTCAGAAACTATTTGTGCTCCTTCTTCTAAAACAATATTTGGATCATCAGTTAATAAACCTACTAATTGCTTTCTATCTACTCTCATTGTATCAGATCTATAAAGAGATCTTTTTCCTATGAAATCGTATTTCTTCTTGCTTACTATCCAATCCATTTGAAGATCGATAGGAGTCATTGTTCCATCTGTATCTTGACCAACAATGATAAAACCCTTTTCTGCCCTCAATAAGTGCATTGTCTCAGTTCCATAAGGAGTAATGTTAAACTCTTGACCTGCTTCCATGCATTTTTTCCATAAATCTTTTCCATAACTTGCTTGAACATTGATTTCGTAGCTATGTTCACCAGTAAAACTAATCCTCATTATTCTGCATTGAATGCTTCCAATATTTGCTTCCTTGAATGACATGTGAGGAAAATTTTCATCTGATAAATCTAAATCAGGAATTATTTTTTTAAGAATTTTTTTACTATTAGGTCCGCATAAACTTGCTGTAGCATAATGATCTGTTACAGAGGTTAAGTAAACATCAAGCTCAGGCCATTCTGTTTGAAGATAGTCTTCAAGTTTACCTAAAACATTTGCCGCTCCGCCAGTTGTTGTGGTCATGATGTAATGATTTTCACCTAATCTTGTTGTAACTCCATCATCATAAACCATACCATCCTCATTTAGCATTAGGCCATATCTACATTTTCCTATAGCTAATTTTGACCAAGCATTTGTATAGACTCTATTTAAGAATTCAGAAGCATCACTTCCTTGAATATCAATTTTACCAAGAGTAGAAGCATCCAGTATACCAGCACTCTCTCTAGCAGCTTTACTTTCTCTTTGAACTGCTTGATGCATAGTTTCTCCGTTAATAGGGTAGTACCATGCTCTCTTCCATTGACCGACATTTTCAAATTCAGCTTTATTTTCAACATGCCAATCATTCATTGGCGTTCTTCTAAAAATATCAAAAAACTTTCCTACATTTCGACCTACGATAGTTCCAAATGTTAATGGTGTGTAAGGAGGTCTAAATGTAGTAGTTCCTAATTCTCCCATTTTAACGCCGGCAGTATCTGCAATTATTCCTAATGCATGCATATTTCCTAGTTTACCTTGATCAGTTCCCATACCCGTAGTTGTGTATCTTTTAACATGCTCAATAGATCTAAAACCCTCTCTTAATGCTAATTTTATATCTTTAGCCGTTGCATCGTTTTGATAATCTACAAATGGTTTAGTTTTGCCTAAAGGTTTATCGGAAGGTAGTAACCAAATATTTCTTTTTGAATTTTCATGATCAATCTCAACTTTAATACTATCTAAATCTGTTTCATTAATATTTAGAGTATCTTTAAGCTTTTGATTTAAATTTTTAATAATTTCATCAATTTTAAAATCTCCACTACAAGATCCTACACTTATTTGTTCAGATGTATTCTGATTTGGTAAGAAAACTTTTTTTTCTTCATCAAATTTAAGTTTGTTTCCTGATTGTGTATATAAATGTACAGCAGGTGTCCAGCCACCAGCAACTCCTAAGCAATCACACGAAATAGAAATTTTACTTCCAGTAACTGAAGTACCATCATTGGATAGTTTCATTATTGAAATACTATTTAGTCTTTTATAACCAGTTGTATCAACAATCGAGTGTGACCAGTAAATTTTAATACCTACTTCTTTTGCTTTTTTAACAATTTTACTTTCGGATTGCTCTCTAATATCAATTATTGCTTCAACATTGATACCCTTGTTGTATAGTGACATAGCACTTTCATATGCACTATCATTATTAGTAAAAAAGACATTTTTACTACCACACGCAACACCATAAAATTCACTGTATTTTTTTATTGCAGATGAAAGCATTATTCCTGGTCTATCATTATTATTAAATATTAAAGGTCTTTCTAATGCACCTGTAGCTAAAATAACTTTCTTAGCTCTAATTTTAAGAAGTCTTTGTCTGATTTTATTTGTTTTATCTTTTACCTCTAAATGATCAGTTAGATTTTCTCTAGCCAAAAGATAATTATATTGATGATAAGCAGCTACACTTGTTCTAGTTTTTATTTCAAGATTTTTAATATTTTTAAGTTCCTCTATTTCTTTTTTTATCCATTCAGAAGGAGTTTTATTATTAATTTTGTTAAATTCATTGTTTTCAAAAACAGTTGAGCCACCAAGTTCATTTTTTTCATCAACTAACAACGTTTTAAAATTATTTTTAGCTGAATTTTTTGCTGCTAATATTCCTGATATACCTGCGCCTACAACCAATACATCACAGTGAATATTTCGGTGGTCATAAATGTCAGGATCACTTGATGTTGGTGATTTCCCCAAACCGGCTGAGTGTCGTATGAAAAATTCATATTTCTCCCAGAAACTAGCAGGCCACATAAATGTTTTATAATAAAAACCTGCTGGAAAAAAAGGGGAGAGAAAATTGTTTATTCCTCCAATATCAAATTCAACACTTGGCCAACAATTTTGACTTGATGCCTCCAAACCTTCATAAATCTCTACTTCAGTAGCTCTAACGTTGGGTTCCGTTCTGTTGTTGCCAGGGTTTATTTGAACAATAGCATTTGGCTCCTCTGAACCTGACGTCATTATTCCTCTTGGTCTATGATATTTAAAACTTCTTCCAACTAAATGAACATCATTTGCAAGTAATGCTGATGCTAAAGTATCGCCTTTAAATCCATGGTAAGTTTTGCCGTTAAATTTAAAGGAAATTCTATTAGTTTCATCGATGTACTCACTGGATTTTACTCTTAAGTTTTTTGTCATTTTATTGAGAAGGTGGTTTTTCACCCATTTTGTAAATTGCTTTTATTTCATCATTAGATGTATCTCTAACCATATTAAACCATTTACGACAACCGTGTGCATGGTTCCATCTTTCAAATTGAACACCTTTAATATTTTTTCTCATAAATAAATATTCTGCCCACTCATCATCACTTAATTCTGTTGGTTGTTTAGGTCTTTCAATATGAGCTTCACCACCAGCTTTAAATTCTTGCTGATCACGTTCTCCACAGTATGGACAGTTTATTAAAAACATTAATGAGCAACCGCTGCAGCCCCATGTTCATCAACAAGGTCTCCGCTTACAAATCTATTTAAATTAAATGCAGCATTAAGTTTGTGTGGTTCATCATTTGCGATAGTATGTGCAAATAAATCTCCAGATCCAGGAGTTGCTTTAAATCCTCCAGTGCCCCAACCACAATTAAAATATAATCCTTTAATTGAAGTTTTACTTAAAATTGGACTAGCGTCAGGACAAATATCTACTATTCCTCCCCATTGTCTTAACATTCTCATTCTACTGAAAATTGGATATAATTCTAAAATAGCATTCAATGTTCCTTCAACTATTTGATGACTACCTTTTTGAGTATAAGAAACATAATCATCCGTTCCAGCACCAATGACCAATTCCCCTTTGTCAGATTGACTTACATAAGCGTGCACTGCGTTAGACATTACAACTGTATCAATAATTGGTTTTACAGGTTCAGAAACTAAAGCCTGTAAAGGTTTACTTTCAAGTGGAAGTCTTAGACCAGCCATATTAGCTATTACACTAGAATGACCAGCTGCAACTACACCAACTTTCTTAGTTTTTATAAATCCTTTTGTTGTTTCTATTCCTTCAACACTATCTCCATTTCTTTTTATTCCTTTAACTTCACAATTTTGAATAATATCAACACCCATTGCATCAGCTCCTCTAGCATATCCCCAAGCAACTGCATCGTGTCTTGCTGTACCTGCTCTACGTTGTAAAGTTCCTCCTAAAACAGGGTATCTAATATATGGTGATGTATTTATAATTGGACAAAATTTTTTAACTTCTTCAGTGTTCAAGTAGACTGCATCAATTCCATTTAGTCTATTAGCATGTGTTCGTCTTTTTAAATCTCTAACATCTTGTAAATTATGTGCGAGGTTCATTACACCTCTTTGACTAAACATTACATTATAGTTTAGTTCTTGAGATAAACTTTCCCAAATTTTTAATGCATGATCATATAATCCTGCACTGGCGTCCCATAAATAATTTGATCTAATAATTGTAGTATTCCGTCCAGTATTTCCTCCACCAATCCAACCTTTCTCGACTACAGCAATATTATTCATATTGTGTTTTTTTGCTAAATAGTAGGCTGTTGCTAATCCGTGGCCACCACCACCAACAATAATTGCATCGTACTCTTTTTTAGGAGCAGGATCTTTCCACGCTCTTTGCCAATTTTCATGATATGAAAGAGCATTTTTAATTAGCGAAAATACTGAGTACTTATTTCTCATAATAATTGAATAATTACTTTATATATATTGAATTTTCAATACAATCGCTTAATACACAATGTCATACGGAAGAGTGGGTGAGAGGCTGAAACCAGTCGTTTGCTAAATGACCGTGCGAGGAAACTTGTACCGAGGGTTCGAATCCCTCCTCTTCCGCCACTAAAATAGAGGCTGATCTTTAAAAAAGTTTTTCATAGGTACAGGCCGTTGTTCCAAAATATATCTATATACATTATAATTTTCCATAACACGTTGTACGTAATTTCTAGTTTCTCTAAATTTAATTAATTCAACCCAATCAACATAATCAACTTGTTTTTTTTGTGGATCTTTATTTATTTTTTTCCAATATTTAACTCTGTTGGGTCCAGCATTATAAGCAGCAACTGCAAAAGGGTATGCGCCATCGTATTGTAGAATTAAACCTGCAATGTAGTGTGAGCCTAAATTAATATTATATTCTGGATCAGTAGTTAATCTTGATTTTGAATAAGGAAGTTTGGCTTGTTTTGAAACTAATTTTGCTGTGTAGGGCATCAATTGCATTAATCCTTTTGCACCAGCATGACTATTAGCTTCCAAATCAAATTCACTTTCTTGTCTAATTATAGATAAGATCAAAGCACTTTCTGGAATTTTTCTTTTATTAATATATTTAGGAGTACTAATTATTGGGTAATTGTATTTGTTATGAAATCTTTTTTGATAAGACGCAATTTTTGAAACCTGAATAGCAAAGTCATATCTGTTTATGCTTGTAGCTAATTCTGCAGCCAAAACTTCACTACCCTTAGCTATATTGTCGTTGGCTAAATGCCTTAAAATATGTTTTGTATATTTGTCCTTCTTTAATTCATCTAGAAGATAAGAAATTTTTACAAGCTCTTTATTAAAAAATTGAATTCTATATTTTGGATCAATTTCCATATCTTTTTCTAACTCAAATTTTCCATTTGGATTTAATTTTAAAAAAGCTAGCTGACCATAGTAAGTAGTAAGATATTTTGTGGCTTCTCTGTACCAATTATTTGATTGCTCTCTTTCGCCTATTTTCTCATATGCTCTTCCAAGCCAATAGGCACCTCTAGACAAGCTTATTGGGTAACTAACATTTTCATAAAAATTTCTAAAATGATCTTTAGCAGTTATTGGATCATTTAAAAAACTTAAAGCTATCCATCCACTCATCCATTCAGCAGCTGCATATTCAGCTCCTTCAGTCATTCCATGACTGCTTGTAATTTTATATGAAATTTCATATTTTTTTTTATAAAGCAATGCTCTTGAGATAATTTCTCTTTCTTTCCACCATTTGTCAGGCCTAACTAAATACTCTTTATCATTTTTTATTTTCAATAAGATTTCTGTTGAAGAATCTACACGTCCTTTTTTTCTTCTCCATTTCAATCTGTCATAGTTTAAGCCAGCATCATTCTTAAATTTTTGAGGAACATTTGCTATAGCTTGGTCAACCCCATAACCTTTACTCATTAAAAGATGTCTTGCATTATATAAAAGTTCATAATCTTTTGGCAAATACCTTATTAATCTTCGTAAATCCCAACGATCCCCGTTCCAAGCTAAATAATCAGCTCGTTTAATATAGTCATCTGCATTTAAATATTTTTTATATTTTTTTCTAAAATATTTTAATTCATTTTTGGATAAATCTGCTGTGACCCAACCTTCTTTAATTAGTTTTGTACCTTTATTTTTGTCTCCAATTAAAATATGACTTTCTCCAAGTATCATTTTTCCATAACCACTTAATGGATCATTTTCATCAAACCATTTTATTATTTTTTTAGGTGAAACACTTTCTGTGGATAGTTTATGCTCAGCAAGATATTTAACTCTGCTTATTCTAGGATAATCTGAATTTTTATTTAAAAAAACTTGATAATCGTAAAAGGATGCCTGGTTACCTGACGTTAAAAGATGTCTCCATTGTATAAAATTATAAATAGAGTTATCTTTTGCTTTTTTTGCTATTTTAAGTGCAGATGACCATTTACTTTTCTGCATTTCTGAAATGGCTTTTTTAGCTAACCCAAAGTCTTTTTTACTATAATATCTTGAAATCTTAATATTCTTAGCTGTGCTAGTGCTAGCTATAGTTGGTTTTTTCTTCGGTATTTTAAAACTTATTTTTTTTTCTTTTAAAACCAACTCTTTTTTAACCATCACTTCTTCGATTTTAATTTCTTTGGTTTTCGTGGGCTTCTTTAATGGCTTAAGGATATTTATAGATATTTTCTTTTGAATTTCTTCTTTGCTTAAAACAGGTTTTTTTAAAGGTACAACTGAATTAATTTCAGCAAAGAGATTATTTGAAAATATTAATATTGATACGATGTAACCTAAAAATAATATTTTTTTGAGCATAATCTTTTAGTATATGAATCTTTAAACTATGTTATAAGTATTTATGTTCAAAGGATCAAATGTTGCTTTAATTACACCATTTAAAAATAATGGTCTAGATGAGGAAGCATATATAAAATTAATCCACTTCCACATCGATAATGGTACCAATGGACTTGTGCCGGCTGGTACAACAGGTGAATCTCCTACCTTAAGTCATGATGAGCATCAAAGAGTAATAGATTTATGTATTAAAGAAAGTAATGGAAAAATTCCAGTTATTGCTGGTACGGGTTCCAACTCAACTGAGGAGGCTATTTCTTTAACCACACATGCAGAAAAGGCAGGAGCTAACGGCGCTTTGATAGTTACACCTTATTATAATAAACCAACTCAAGAAGGCTTGTATCAACATTATAAAGCAATTAATGACAAGTGTGGCATTCCAATTATAATTTATAATATTCCTGGTAGATCTGTAATTGATATGTCAGTGGACACTATGGCTAGACTATATGAATTAAAAAATATAGCCGGTGTTAAAGATGCAACAGGTGATTTAGATAGGGTTAATAGGACACTTGAAAAAATGGGCACAGATTTTATTCAATTAACAGGTAATGATGATAATGCTTTTGAGTTTAATAAACGTGGTGGGGTAGGTACTATCAGTGTAACAGCAAATATTGCACCTAAACTTTGTTCAGATTTTCAAAAATTTTCCAAATCAGACACTGATAATGAAATGAAAGAAGCAGAAAGATTAGATAAAATATTACAACCAGTTCATCACTCAATGTTTGTTGAGAGCAATCCTAGTCCTGTAAAATATGCTGCAAAACTTTTAGGACTTTGTGATGACAATGTAAGACTACCACTTGTAAAAGTAACAGACACAACAAAAGAAATTGTAAAAAAAGCTCTTCAGTCTGCTAAGTTAATTTAATGAACAAAAAAACCAATCCTGGTTTGAAAATCATTTGTTTAAATAGAAAAGCTAGTTTTAACTATTTTTTTGAAGATCTTTTTGAAGCTGGAATTGTTTTAAAGGGATCAGAGATTAAATCAGTAAGAGAGGGTAAGGTGAATATCGCTGAGTCTTTTGCTGTTGAAAAGGGAGGTGAAATTGTTTTAATTAATTCACATATATCTCCATACAAGCAAGCCAGTTATTCTAATCATAATCCAACGGATGATAGAAAATTACTTCTTAATAAAAAAGAAATAAATAAATTAATAGGTAAAATGCAAAGAGATGGTTTCACATTAGTTCCAACAAAAATGTATTTTAAAAAAGGAAAGGCCAAAATAGAATTAGCTGTTGCTAAAGGAAAAAAGCAATATGATAAAAGAGCAACAAAAAAAAGTAGAGACTGGAACCGTGAAAAGGCAAGATATATTAGAAAATCAAGCTAAAATTGTTTTTTTAGGAATAGGTTCAAATTTAGGTTTGAGAAAAACAAATATAGAAAAAGCAAAATTTTTATTAGCAGAACATAACTTAGATTTTCTTTCGGTATCTAGTTATTATGAAACCCCTTCCTGGCCTGATCCAAGAAAGCCTAGGTTCTTAAATATAATTTTAAAATTAAAATGCTATTACAGTCCTCAAGAATTATTAAAAATTTGTAAGACTATAGAAATTCAATTAGGTAGAAAAAAAGCAAAAAAAAATGCTCCTCGCACATGTGATTTAGATATTATCGATTTTAATAAATTGGTATCAACAAAAAATTCTAAAATTAACTTGCCTCACAAAATGATGCACAAAAGAAACTTTGTATTATTTCCATTATTTGAGATTCAAAAGAATTGGATCCATCCTAATAAACAAATAGATGTTAAAACCTTGATTTCTCTACTTCCTGATAGAGACATTAGATCTATTAAACAAATTTGATTTAGTGGTATAATATCAATTATGCTTAATTCAAATGAACTTATAAATAAAGTTAAGAATTATAATAAATTTCTTAATCCTGAAAAATTAGATAAAGCATATAATTTTGCTGTTAAAGCACATAAGAGTCAAAAAAGAGCTTCGGGTGATCCTTATTCTGTTCACCCAATTGAGGTTGCAAATATTTTAACTGAATTAAAATTAGATAGCGCTACAATTACAACAGGCCTATTGCATGACACTATAGAAGATACTTTTGCAACGTATGAAACTATTAAAGAAGAATTTGGAGATGAGGTTGCTGATTTAGTAGATGGTGTAACTAAAATTTCAGCATTTGAAAATTCAGCTGGAGCTAATTCTAAAGTTGAGAATTTCAGAAAATTAATTTTAGCAACATCAAAAGACATAAGAGTTCTGTTAGTGAAAATTGCTGATCGACTACATAATATGAGGACCATTAAAGCAATTACAAAAGAAGAAAAAAGAAAAAGGATAGCTCAAGAAACTATGGAAATTTATGCCCCATTAGCTGATAGAATGGGAATGCATAGAATAAGAGACGAACTTGAGGATTTATCTTTTGAAATTTTAAATAATGATGCAAGAAAATTAATAAAAAAAAGACTTGATGAAATAAAATTGGATAGAAAAGATTTATTTGAAGAACAATCTTTTGAGTTAAGTGAAATATTGAATGATAATGAGATTAATGCCGAGATTCATGGAAGAGAAAAAACACCTTTTTCAATTTGGAGAAAGGTTCAAAAAAAAAGAGTTTCACTTGAACAAATAACAGACATAATTGGATTTAGGATAATTTTAAAAAACGTAGACGATTGTTACAAAACTCTCGGGATTTTTCATAAAAAATGGAATTGTATACCGGGAAAATTTAAAGATTATATTTCATCTCCAAAAATCAATGGTTATAAATCTATTCATACTTCTGTAATTGGTTCAAATAAAAAACCAATAGAAATTCAAATTAGAACACATGAAATGCACGAATTTGCAGAAAGAGGTGTCGCATCTCATTGGCAGTATAAGTCTTCTGAAAAATTTAATTCTTTAAGTTGGAAGGAGTATGATTGGTTAAAAGATCTTGTTGAGATTATAGAAAAAAATGAAAACCCTGAAGATTCATATGAGTATACAAAACTACAAATGTTTCAAGAAAACGTATTTTGTTTTACACCAAAAGGTTCAGTTATAAAATTACCTAAAGACGCAACTGCTATAGATTTTGCATATGCTGTTCATACTAAAATTGGTAATTCAGCAGTTGGTTGTGAAATTAATGGAAACAAAAGTGAATTACAAACTATTTTAAGAAATGGTGATCGAGTAAATATTATAACATCTAAAAATAATTCACCGTCACTTCACTGGATACCAACAACTAAAACAGGTAAAGCTAGAGCAGCAATAAGAAGATATTGGCATGATAAAGGAGAGCAAAAAGAGGAAAAAACTAAAAAATACAATACCACTCTATGGATGTCATTACCTGATAAGCCAGGTCAATTAGGAGATATAAGCTCACTCATTGGAAGTCATAAATTAAATATATCGAGCTTAGAAATGGTTGGTAAAAATCCCAATTATATTAATTTTAAATTTAAATTAATTATTAGAAACCTTAAGAATTTTACTAATTTTATTGCAGAGCTAAAACAAAAGAGTATAAAATTTAAGATAATTAGACACGAAGAAAAAAGAAATGCTTTCACACAAAAAATCCTTAAATATTTTAAAAAAAACTAATGCATTATTAGAAGGTCATTTTGTTCTATCCTCAGGTCTACATTCTTCAAAATATATTCAGTGTGCGAAACTCTTAAGTTTCCCTAATTTAGCCGATAAAATTTGTAAATCTTTAGCAAATAAAATTAAAAAAAAATTTAAAAAAATTGATTTAATACTAGCTCCTGCAATGGGAGGAGTAATTATTGGATATGAAATTGGAAAATTGCTAAAAAAAGAAACAATTTTTTGTGAAAGAGTTAATGGTAAATTTACTCTCAGAAGAGGATTCAATATTAAAAAAGGATCAAGAGTATTAATTATAGAAGATGTAATCACTACAGGAAAATCAAGTTTGGAGTGTGTTAAATTGATTAAAAAATCAAAAGCAAAATTAATTGGATTTGCATCTATTATTGATCGATCAACCAAACAATCTTTAAAAATAAAAACTGGAATAACATCTCATTTTAAAATTGATGTTCCCACTTTTAAAGCAAATAAATTACCACCCGAACTTAAATCTATACCAATAACAACCCCAGGAAGCAGATTTATTAAGTGAAAAGGTTAGGTGTAAATATAGATCATATTGCAACTTTACGAAACGCTCGTGGAGAGAGACATCCTGATCCACTATACGCAGCTAAAAAAGTTATTAGTTATGGAGCCGATTCTGTAACAATTCATTTAAGAGAAGATAGAAGACATATAAATGATATTGATGCAAAAAAAATCTGTGGTTTAAGAAATGTGCCTGTAAACCTCGAAATTTCTATGAACAGAGAAATTGTTAATAAAGCAATTAAGATAAAACCAAGTTTTATTTGTTTAGTTCCAGAAAATAGAAAAGAAATTACTACCGAGGGAGGTTTAAATATAAGAAATAATCATAATAAATTAGAGAAAATAATTAAAAAATTTAAAAAAGCAAAGATAAGAACAAGTTTATTCATTAATCCATCTACAATTGATATAAGACTTGCTAAAAAATTAAATGCTGATTGCATTGAGATACATACTGGAAAATTAGCAAACCTAGTTAAATCAAAAAAAAATTATACTAGTGAATTAAACAGAATTAAAAAAAGTACAAAATTAGCATCAAGTTTAAATTTAGAAGTTCATGCTGGTCATGGTTTAGACTATAAAACTACCAAAATGTTAACAAAAATAATAGATATTGAAGAGTATAATATAGGACATTTTATAATTGGAGAGTCAATATTTGATGGACTTTCAAAAGTAATTAAAAACTTTAAAAAAATTATAAAAAAATAAATGAAAATTCTAGGCATTGGAGTTGATATTGTTGAAAATAAAAGAATTCAAAAATCGATTAAAAATCCTTTATTTAAAAAAAGAATTTACTCATCTAAAGAATTGAAACATTCTAATATGGCAAACAATAAAGTAGCTTATTTTTCGAAGAGATTTGCTGCAAAAGAAGCATTTTCTAAAGCTCTTGGCACAGGTTTTCGTATGAATTTAAATTTTAAAGATATAGAAATTGTTAATGATAAAATGGGAAAGCCTTATTATGTTAAAAATAAAAAAATTACAAAAATTATACAAAAAAATTTTAAAATCAAAAATTTTAAATGTTTTCTATCGATCTCGGATGAAAAAAAATACTCAACTGCATTTACAATTATTCAAACATCATGAAATTAGATAAAAATTTTTTTTCAGAAAATATAAAAACCTTAATTTATGCATTAATAATTGCAGTTATAATTAGATCGCTTTTAGTACAGCCATTTTATATTCCATCCTCATCCATGGAACCTACTTTATTGGTAGGTGATAGATTATTTGTAACAAAATATACCTATGGTTATAGTAAGCATTCATTTCCTTTTAGCCCTCCAATATTAAACAAAAGAATTATGTTTAGTGCTCCTGAAAGGGGCGATGTGATTGTGTTTAAAACTCCCGCAGATAATAGAACAGACTACATTAAAAGATTAATTGGTTTACCTGGTGATAAAATTCAGTTTATAGACTCTAATTTATATTTAAATAATTCTGAAATTCTTAAATCTAAAATTAATAACAAAACTACTATTTTTTGTGGAGACAAAAGTATTGATGTGTATAGGTTTGAGGAAAAGCTTTCAAATGGAAAAAAGTTTCATACTGTTTATCTAAAAGATTATACCTATCAAAATTCCGATGTATTTACTGTACCTAAAGATAATTATTTCTTTTTAGGAGACAACAGGGATTGTTCTAAAGACAGCAGGTATTTAACAAGTGTAGGGTACGTGCATAAAGATAATTTAGTAGGAAAAGCTCAATTTATATTTTTTTCTTCTGATAAAAAAATTGGAAGTTTTATAGAATTTTGGAAATGGCATAAGTCAATAAGATTTAATAGAACATTTAATAAAATTAATTAATGAAAATTAATTATCACAGTTTAGAAAAAAAAATTGATTTAAAATTTAAAAATAAAGATCTACTTATTCAAGCTCTCACACATAAAAGCTTTAATCCAAATGAAAATAATGAAAAGATAGAATTTCTGGGTGATAGAGTTCTTGGCTTGGTGATAGCAAAAAAGCTTTTAGAAATTTATCCTGAGGAAAAAGAGGGTATTCTTGATAAAAAATTTGCATCCCTAGTTAATAAAAAAACTTGTTTGGATATAGCAAAAAAAATCAATTTATCTAGTTACGTTAAAACATTTAATCCCAACAATAAAAAAATAAAAATTGAGGACAAAATTATATCTGATAGCTGTGAAGCATTAATTGGTGCCATATATCTTGATAAAGGTTTTGCTATTGTTGAAAAAACAATTTTAAATTTGTGGCAAGATCATATTGAAAAAAGTGTAGTAACAGAAATAGATGCAAAAACAAAGTTACAGGAACTAACTTTGAAAAAATTTAAAAAATTACCTACGTATAAATTAATTTCAAATACAGGTCCAAGACATAAACCTATATTTAAAGTAGGAGTAAAATTACCCAATACAAAATATTTTATAGCTACTGGTAAGTCAAAAAAAGAAGCTGAACAAAATGCTGCTATAGAATGTTTGAAAAATACAAATAAAAAATGAATTGGTCAGACGAAGGATTTTTAATAAGCAAAACTAGATATAATGAAAACTCATTAATCGCTGAATTATTTACAAAAGATAAAGGAAAGATATCCGGAATTATATTTGGTGGTACTTCAAAAAAAATAAAAAATTACCTTCAAGTTGGCAATAAACTACATGTTAATTATAATTCTAAAAATGAAAATAGAATAGGTTATTTTAAAATTGAAATTTTAAATGCCTATACCCCATTTTATTTTGATCACAAACAAAAGTTGTCTTGTATTACATCTGCTATGAATCTAATTAAAATATTAACAGCAGAGTCTCAATCTAATGATAAAGTTTATTTTATAATTCAAAATTTATTTTTAATTTTAAAAGAAAATGATTGGATAAAAAAATATATATTTTGGGAATTGGAGTTACTTAAAATATTAGGATATGACTTAGCGCTCGAAAGCTTAGTTGAAAAAGATTTAGAAGGTAACAAAACCGTATATTACGCTAGTTCTTTAAATGAAAAAAAATATGTACCTAATTTTTTGATTGAAAAAGATATAGAAGTTAATGATCTAGGTACGTTATTGAACGGTTTGAGATTAGTTGGTGATTATTTGGATAAAACTATATTAAGACCAAATAATTTAAATTATCCAAATAGCAGGCAGCTATTCTTAAATACTTTAAAATGATTATTTTATTATTTTATCAATTCTATCAGCATAATAACTTACTATAGCGTTGGCACCAGCTCTTTTAAAAGCAACTAAGCTTTCATATATAGCTTCTTTATTAATTAATTTTTTCTTTATAGCGGTTTCAATTAAACTGTATTCTCCTGAAACTTGATAGGCAAATACAGGTAATTTAAATTTTTCTTTTATTGATTTTATTATGTCTAAGTAGGGCATACCTGGTTTGACCATTACCATATCAGCACCTTCTTTAATATCTAATGCAACTTCTCTTAAAGCTTCATCAGAATTTCTATAATCCATCTGATAAGTTTTTTTGTCTCCTTTTAACGAACGTTTTGAACCGACTGCATCTCTAAAAGGTCCATAGAAGCTTGAGGCATATTTTGCTGCATACGATAATATTTGAACGTTTTGAAATTTATTTTTATCTAAAGCTTTTCTTATTTTCCCAATTCTACCATCCATCATATCTGATGGGGCAATGACATCACAACCCATCTCTGCCTGAAGTAATGATTGATTAATAAGCACCTCTATAGTCTCATCATTAAGTATTGTGTTAGATTTGATTAAACCGTCATGACCATGTGATGTGTAGGGATCTAATGCTACGTCACACATAATACCTATTTGATTTTTGTATCTTTTTTTAATTTCTTTAATTGCTCTACAAACTAAATTTTTTTCGTTAAGTGATTCTGTACCCAATTCATTTTTATGTATATTTTGGGTTTTTGGAAAAAGTGCAACCATTGGTATCTTCTTTTTTATTGCTTTGTCTACTATTTGGCTCAATCTATTAATAGTATACCTGTATACACCCGGCATAGATGAAATTGGTTGCCGTTTATTAGATCCTTCTATTAAAAAAATAGGTAATATAAAGTCATTTGGACTTAAAGTATTTTCTTGAATCAGTCTTCTTGACCAAGAGTCTTTTCTAGTTCTTCTAAGTCTAAGATTGGGATATTTACCAATAATCATGTTTTAATTTACTTTTAAATTGCGACAAATGTAATATACACATATACAAAAAAAAGGGTAGAAAGCAATCAAGATGACGATAGAAAATTCAAAAGTAATAGACTTAAATGTCAAAAAGGAAGATAGAGTTTTAGACTTTAGTGATTTCCAAAAGCAAGAAATCAAATTTGATATAGAAAGATTACAAGAGGCTTATCAACAAATAGTTAAAATTAAAAAATTTGAAGATGCTGGTGTAACTCACTTTGGAGCGATATCATTAACTCAAATACCTGGTGACCCAGACTCAATTAAAGGTAACAAGGCTAGAGGAGTATATTGGACAAAACCTGATAAATCGGGAAAAGAAGTTGTTAGAGATGAGACACTTGATGAGTCATTATATTCAGAATTTATAAAAGATTATGAAAATACTTATTTCAAAGAAGTATATGACACTCTTTCATCTAGATATAAACTTGGTAGAGTAAGAATTCTTTTAAAGGAGCCAAGATCAACTTTAAGCTGGCATAGAGATCCTGAGCCGAGATTACACATACCTTTAATTACTAATCCTGGCTGCATCATGGTTATTGATAACGTTGCAAAACATTTGCCTGCTGATGGTTCTGTATGGATTACAAATAACACCAAATATCACAATGCATTTAATGGTGGAGAAGAAAATAGAATACACTTGGTTGCTTGTGTTTTAGATTACAAATTTAATTAATTTGAAAAAAATATTTATTTCATCAGATCACGCTGGATTTAAATTAAAAGAAACAATCAAAGATTATCTGAGGAATAAAAAGATAAAATTTGAGGATCTTGGTCCTAAAGATGATAGCAGCGTTGATTATCCAGATTATGCACATAAAGTTGCTAGAAGAGTTAAGTTAAGCAAGAATAATGTTGGCATTCTATTATGTGGATCTGGTACTGGTATGAACATTGCGGCAAATAAGCATAAAAATGTACGTGCAGCGCAATGTTTTAATCTAAAATCAACAAAATTATCCAGATTGCATAATGATGCAAACATCATTACATTAGGTTCAAGATTGATATCCAAAAAAAATGCTTTAAAGTTTGTTGGTGTTTTTTTAAATACTAAATTTGATGGTGGGAGACACTTAAAAAGAGTTAAAAAAATATAATTATGTCTAGTGAAAAAAATTATTTAAACGATAGTTATAAAAGCTTCTTTGAAGATAGTTTGTCAGTAAAGGATCCAGAGCTTTATAAAGCTATTAAAGATGAATTAATCAGACAACAACAGCATATAGAACTAATCGCTTCTGAAAATATAGTTTCTCAAGCGGTATTAGAAGCACAAGGTTCAGTTTTAACAAATAAATATGCAGAGGGTTATCCTGGTAAAAGATATTACAATGGTTGTGAGCATGTTGATGTTGCAGAAAACCTAGCAATTGAAAGATTAAAAAAATTATTTAATTGTAAATTTGCAAACGCACAACCACATTCAGGTGCACAAGCTAATGGAGCAGTATTTTTAGCTTTGTTAAGCCCAGGTGATACATTTATGGGCATGAGTTTAAATTCAGGTGGTCATATTACTCATGGATTAAAAATTTCAATGTCTGGTAAATGGTTTAACGCAATAGGATATGATGTTGATAAAGAGTCAGAACTGATTGACTATGATAATGTTGAAAAACTTGCTTTAGAACATAAGCCTAAACTTATAATAGCAGGTGGAAGCGCCTATTCTAGAGTAATTGACTTCAAGAGATTTAGAGAAATAGCAGATAAAGTAGGTGCATATTTAATGGTTGATATGGCACACTTCTCTGGTTTAGTTGCAGGTAAAGGTTATCCTAATCCTTGTGACTATGCACATGTTGTTACATCAACGACGCACAAAGTTTTTAGAAGTGCAAGAGGTGGTATAATTTTAACTAATCACGAAGATCTTGCTAAAAAATTTAATACAGCTGTTTTTCCTGGTTATCAGGGAGGACCTCTGATGCATATCATTGCTGCTAAAGCAGCTGGCTTTCTTGAAGCGCTACAACCAGAATTTCAAAATTATATTAAATCTGTTCTAGCAAATGCCAAGATGCTAGCGGAAACTTTAAAAAATAATGGGTTTAAAATTTATTCGGATGGAACTGATACTCATTTAATGTTGGTAGATTTAAGGCCTTATAATGTAAAAGGCAATCTTGCAGCTGAAAGTTTATCTAGAGCAAATATTACTTGTAATAAAAATGGCATTCCATTTGATACGGAAAAACCCATGATTACCTCAGGTATTAGATTAGGCACACAAGCAGCTACAACACGTGGTTTTGGATTAAGTGAATTTAAAACTGTGGGTGAATTAATTACAAAAACTCTTAAAGGATTGTCAGAAAATCCTTCTGATAACAGTAAAATAGAAAAAGAAGTAAAAAATGAAGTTATTGCTTTAACTTCGTCATTTCCTATATATAAGAACCTTTAGTAAATGATTTGTCCGTGCGAAAAAAAGGGTGATACATCTGTAGTGGATTCACGACCTACGGAAGATGGAACAGCTATTAGAAGAAGAAGACTTTGTATTTGTGGTGAACGCTTTACTACTTTTGAAAGAATTCAAATTCGTGAATTAATGGTTGTTAAAAAAAATGGAAGAAAGTCAGTTTTTGACCGAGATAAACTATCTAAATCAATTTATATTGCACTTAAGAAAAGACCAATTGACACTGAAACAATAGAAAAATTTATAAGTCATATATCAAGGTCTTTAGAGGAACTTGGTCAAGGTGAAGTATCAACTAATACAATTGGCACAATGGTTATGGATGGGTTAAAGGATTTAGATCCTGTTGGTTACGTAAGGTTTGCTTCAGTTTATAGAAACTTTAGAGAAGAAAAAGATTTCGTGCAATTCGTGGACAAACTTAATGTCTACAAAAAAACATAAATTTACATTAAAAGATAAATTTTACATGGAGATAGCCCTAGATCTGGCTAAATCTCGTCATGGACTCACTGGATCAAATCCTTCTGTAGGCTGTGTTATTGTCAAAAATGATAAAATTATTTCCATAGGACAAACCTCATTTAATGGAAGACCACACGCTGAATTTAATGCGATTAAAAATAGTTTTGAAAAATTAGAAGGCTCAAAAATGTATGTTACTTTAGAACCATGCTGTCATCATGGATTAACACCACCATGTACTGATTCGATAATAAAATCAAAAATTTCAGAGGTTATATATGCTGTTACCGATATAGATAAAAGAGTAAGAAATAAAAGTTTTAAAATTTTAAAGTCAAAAAAAATAATTGTAAAAAAAGGTTTATTAAAAAGTAAAATTGAAAGCTTCTATTTACCATATTTTTTTAATAGAAAGAGAAAATTACCCTTCGTTACTGGCAAAATAGCTATTTCAAAAAATAATATTATTTACAGTAAGAACCAGAAAAAGATTACAAATTCTTATTCAGATCTGTTTACACACATGTTGAGATATCAAAATGACAGTTTGATGATTACTTACAAAACACTAAATAAAGATAATCCAAAATTAAATTGTCGTTTGAAGGGTTTTGAAAAATTTTCTCCAAAAAGAATTGTTTTAGATAACAAGTTAAATTCTAAAATAAACAGTTATATAATTAAATCCTCTAATAACAAAAATACTTTAATTTTTTATAATAAAGCTGACAAGTCAAAAATTTTAAAATTTAAAAGAAAAGGAATTCATCTAATTAAATCTAAAATTGACAGAAATAACAGATTTGACATTAAGTTAATTTTAAAAAAATTATATAATTATGGATGTAGGAATTTACTAATTGAAGGAGGAGATAAATTAACAAATTCACTGATTAAGAATAGAATTTTTAATAAATTTTATTTATATAGAAGTCCAAAAAACCTTTCTAAAAACTTTGAATATTTGAAATTTAGCAGTAAAAATATATTAAATCAAAAATATAAAACAAAAATTAATCTAAATCTCAATTTACGAAAAGATAGAATAACATTATATAGTTAGAAAAAATGTTTAACGGAATAATTTATAACCAAGGTACTATTACTAAAATTATTAAAAGACCTAAAGGTCTTAACATTTTTGTTAAAAGTAATGTTAAAGTATCCAATAAAGACATGGGCTTATCTGTTGCCTGTGATGGTGTTTGTCTAACTTTAATTTCATATAAATCCAAAATTATGGAATTTTATCTTTCGAATGAAACAATAATTCGCTCAAAATTCAAATTTTTAAAAATAAAAGATAAAATAAATTTAGAATTACCTTTAAAATATGGCACAAAAATTTCAGGACATATTTGTCAAGGACATGTTGATACAGTTGGTAAGGTAATAAGTATTAAAAAAATAGATAAATCATTTCTTTTTGACTTTGATATACCTAAAAAGGAAAGAAAACACTTAATTGAAAAAGCATCAATCTGTGTAAACGGTATTTCTCTTACAATTTCAAAAGTGACTAAAAAAGGTTTCCAAATTTGGATTATCCCTCACACCTATAAAGAAACGAATTTATCAACATTAAAAAAATCAAGTTTAGTTAATATAGAGATAGATATCCTATCTAAATACGTTAGGAATTATTTTAATGGAAAAAAATAATTTTTCGTCAATTGATTCAATTATAAGCGTAGCCAAAAAAGGTGGTATGTTTATTTTAGTAGATGATGAAAAAAGAGAAAATGAAGGAGATTTAGTTATTTCAACATCAGACTCAAATGCAAAGAACATTAACTTCATGGCAAAATACGGCCGAGGCTTAATTTGTTTGGCACTTGATTCGCTTCAAGCAAAAAAATTAAATTTATCTTTGATGTCTCCAGTAAATCAATCAAGAAACAAGACGGCATTTACAATTTCTATTGAAGCAAAAAAAGGAATAACAACAGGTATATCTGCTAAAGATAGAGCAAAAACAATTAAAATTGCCTCAAAAAAAAATGTAAATAAAAATGAGATTGTTTCACCTGGTCACGTGTTTCCAATTATAGCTAAAGATGGTGGAGTGCTTGTTAGAGCAGGTCACACCGAAGCTTCGGTTGATATATCTAAATTAGCAAAAAAAAATAATTCTGCTGTAATTTGTGAAATTATGAA
>QCDE01000011.1 GCA_003281005.1 Pelagibacteraceae bacterium AG-349-O05 | reverse complement strand
TAATGTTTTTAACTTCATTTGTTACTGGATCAAAAATTAGAACTATGTGGATGACCCCTTTTTACTTGTTTTTTGGCACACTGTTTGTTTATTTGTTTCAAGCTCAAGTTAATCTTATAAAGCTAAAACCATTTATGATTGGATTTATTTTCCTTTTCCTTTTATCACCAGCTCTTTATGCTTATATTTCAATTTCAAAAGATGATAAGAGAACCGATTATCCAGGCAAAGCAATTGCATTAAAAACTCAATATGCTTGGAACCAACAATTCAATTCAAAAATTAATGTAGTTTTAGGTGACGAATGGAATGCTGGAAATTTATCTTATCATTTAAAATCAAGACCAGTTTGGGAAGGTTTTGTTAAAAGAGAAAAGCTTGATCAATTGAAAGATTATATGTGTCTTGATAATGTTTGTGTAGGATCAAGATAGATGAAATACGTAATTTTAATTCCAATTTATAACGACAGAGAGTCTTTAAAAATACTGATTGAGAATATTAATATTGAAATTAAAGATTTAGATCATGATATATCTTTAGTTGTTATAAATGATTCTTCTTCTCAACAGATAGTTGATACCTACCCAAATATTGAAAATATCAATTCAATTGAGATAGTTAATATGAAAGAGAATAGGGGCCATGCAAGATGTATTGCATCGGGCCTAAAATATATCTTTGAGAAAAAAGAATTCGATTTTGTCATTCCAATGGATGGTGATGGAGAGGACAGACCTGAAGAAATCAAAAATTTTATTGAGCTTTCTAAAGAAGCTGGGGATAAATCTATTATAGGCGAAAGAGTAAAGAGATCTGAGGGTTTAATTTTTAAAACCTGTTATCAATTTCATAAATTTTTGACTTTAGCTTTTACAGGACAATCAATTAAATTTGGTAACTTTACATGTTTATCAAAAGCGACAGTAAAAAAAATGTTAGATGAAAAAGCTACCTGGAATAGTTTTTCAGGATCTTTAAAAAAAATAGAAAAAGATTTAATTTCTATTCCATCCACAAGAGGCAAAAGATATTTTGGTCCGTCTCAAATGAGTTTTTTTAAATTATTAAAGCATTCACTTTCAATAATTAGTGTTTTTAGAAAAACCGTTCTGATTAGATCAGCTTTCTTTATTATTTTTTATATATTACTGATCAAAAGCTACGCCTCAGTAATTACTTCATTGCCATTAGTTTTGTTACTAATAATGATTTATTCAATCTCTAGTTTAGCTTTAAGAGAGAATATTGAGGAATTTAATAATTCCTTAACAAACATTCATGATATTGATAAAATTAAATAAATCATGAAAAACTTTTTTAGAAAAGTTGCTTTTGGAATTGGACCCAATGAACAAGTTCCATCAGATCCTTTGAAGTGGGCTCTTGATCAAATAAATGATGTACCAGAATTATCTTGGAAAGGTAAAATATATTCTGAAAAAGAATTAAGAAAACATTATAGAGATTGGGTTTATGGTGACAGAAAAGTATTAAGAAAAAAGTATAAAGATAACAAAACACTATACAAAACTCATAAAGATATTCTTAGACACAAAACAGGACAAAAGTTTTGGGAGTCTTTAGAAATTTCGATCAGACATAATGAAGGAATAAATAGTAGCAGTCCAGTTTTAGCAAAACTATGGATGTTTTGGGGAAACTTTTTTGCAATCAGTGAAAAAGATTTTTTAGCAAATTATTCAACCGGCGCATATCAAAGAGAAATAATTCGACCTAATTTAAATCAAACTTTTGAAAAAATGGTTTATGATGTAACCACTTCTTGGGCCATGATCCATCATTTAGATAATAGTGAGAGCGCTGGTCCTAAAAGTGTTACAGCAAGTGATGAATGGAGAAGACGAAAAAAAGAGCCTGCAACAATTAATGAAAACCATGCAAGAGAACTTTTAGAACTGCATACAGTGTCCCCAAAAGCTGGCTATACCCAAGAAGATGTAATTCAACTAGCGTATATTATGACTGGCTGGCAACATAGATGGAGCAAAAAAAATTTAGAAACAGGTAATGTCTGGTTTAACTCTGAATATCATCAAACAGGTAAAAAAAATGTTTTGGGAAAAGAATATAAAAAAGGTAAAAAAGCTTTAGCTGTTGTAATTAAAGATTTAGTTAATCATCCTAATTGTAGAGATTTTGTTGCAGAAAGACTTTGTAGATTTTTAATCACTGATGAACCTACAAAGGAGATGAAGCAACCAATTATTGATGCATTCAAAAAATCTGACGGATTTATTCCTGATATTCATAAAGCAGCAATTAAAGTTGCTTTTGAATACAATGATAAATACAAAAAATTTCAGACACCTGAAAACTGGTTAATTCAAGTTGCAAAAATTGCAGATTTAAATTGGCCACCCTCACCAGATCTAATGGATAAATATGAGCTAGGTCAAAGACCATTCGACTCACAAAGAGAACCTGAGTGGTTATTACAAAATATTGGTCACCATCCCTACAGAGCAAAACAACCAAATGGTTGGTCTGACCATTCCGCTGATTGGATTTCTCCGGAATTATTAATTAGGAGACTGGTGTATGCAAAAGCAAGTTATAATTTTGCTAAAATGGAAAATAATAAAAATGCAGATTATTATCTGAAAATGGTTGAAAATAATTTTGACAACCCAGGTAAAATAATGAAATACTTAAATCAAAAAAATAGATCTGTTGAAAAACATACTCTACTTTTTAACCATCCGGAGTTTTTAAAAGCATGAAGATATCAAGAAGAGATTTTTTAAAAACCACAGCTTTAACCTCACTATATTTTGCTGGTTTCAGTGCTCATAGTTACGCAAATTCTAAAATAAAAAAGAATTTAGTAATAATCATGTTACGTGGTGGAATGGATGGTCTATGTGCTATTCCAGTTAAGGGTGACAAAAATTTCGAGAAATTGAGGAGCAAAATTAATCTTGATAGAACTTTAAAATTAACATCAGATTTTGATTTACACCCAGCATTAAAGACATTCAAAAGTCTTTGGGATCAAAATTTAAGTGCAGCTGTGCATGCAACAAATGTCCCTTACACAGGTAGATCACATTTTGATGGCCAAAATTTAATGGAGTCGGGTGGTAAAATTCCATACCAAGAAAAAACAGGTTGGCTTGGAAGAGGAATGAAGACGGCTGGGTTAACAGGGCAAGGGTTAGCTTTAGCTCTCCCTATGCCTCTATTAATTAGAGGTGTTCCAATGAACAATAATTATTTTCCTGTAGGTCGTAGCTTACCATATCCTGCAACTTTAGAATTAATAAAACAAGCATACAAAGAGCACGATGAAAAATTATTAAGTGACAATTTGGAAATAATTTTAACAAGAGATTTTAATAATAGATCAAGAGATGATGCTTGGATTTTAGCTTCAAGTGCAGGTACCGAGTTATCAAAACCAGATGGACCTAAAGTTGCAGTATTTGAAGTGGATGGTTTCGATACTCATGCGGCTCAAGGTGCAACAGATGGTGCTCATGCGGATTGCTTATCAGATTATGATAATATTGTAAGGTCTTTAAAATCTTCAATGTCTGAAGAGTCATTTAATAATACTTTGGTTTTAACACTAACTGAGTTTGGAAGAACAATTAAGCAGAACAGTAGTAATGGAACAGAGCATGGTTACGGTTCAGCCATTCTAATGGCAGGAGGACTTGTTAAAAAAGCACAAGTCCACACGGATTGGCCAGGATTAAAGAAAAAGGAATTATTTGAAGGAAGAGACTTAAATTCTACGATAGACTCAAGAGCAATTTATGCTTCTGCCATGTCTACAGTTTTTGATGTAGATTTCAAAAAAATTACTAAAGAGGTTTTCTGGGGAGAAAATTTACCAAATTTATCCAATAAGCTTTTTAAGGCTTGATGAAAAAATTATTAATTATTTTTCTAACTTTTTTATTTTTAACTAATTTCGCAAATTCTCAATCGAGATTTGGTGAATTGACTGAAATACGAGATGAAAAAATGCGAGGTAAAGACGGTCAGTGGGTTAGACCACATCCGGGACCTTTCATTTGGAATCTTATTGAAAAAGAAAAAGGAAAGTTTAATTGGGAAGAAACAGATAAATATGTTGTTTATGCTCAAGAACATAATCAAACAATTTTAGCAACTATCTGGCCCCATGCAAATTGGGAGCAAAAATCTTGCAAAAGAAAAAAAGCTAAAAGTCCTTTTGGAAAACGTTTTACAAAATATTTAAGTAAGCCTTGTTCAATGGATGATTATAAAAATTTTCTTGTAAAATTGGTAGATCGTTATGATGGTGATGGCTCAAATGATATGCCTGGATTAACCAAACCTATTAAATATTGGGATGTAATGAACGAGCCAGAGTTTAAAATGTTTTTTAAGGGGAGTAAGGAAGATTTTATTGAAATATTTAATTTCTCATCAAAAGTGATTAAAGAAAAACAACCAGATGCAGTTATTGTCATGGCTGGAGCAGCTGGAATGTTTCCAGAAAGTAAAAAGTATTGGAAAGTTGTTTTGCCAAAAATTAAAGATAATTTTGATATTGCAAACATACACCACATTAGTGGCCCAGATGGGCAATGTGATAAACAGCTTTGGGTTGATGAATTTGCTGCTTTGTTAAAAAGTGCAGATGTTGATAAACCTATCTGGTTAACAGAGGCAATGACGTGTGGTCCTCCAGTGAAAGCTTGGGTCAATGCATTCTTAAATGGAGCCGAACTAATCATTGATGTTGGTATTAATGCTCCAGGAAGAAAAATGAGCAAAAAGGGTAGAAAAAAATTAAATGAATTTATTGCTGAATATGATGGTTTTACATCAATAAGAAGTATTTCAGAAAAAAAAGTAGAGTTCACTTATAAAGATGGGTCTTCAAAAACTTTAGAATTTTAGATAAGTTATTTTTTAAACTTATGAGCAAAATTCGAAATATTCTTTTTATAATGGCTGATCAACTTAGATGGGATTATCTTTCCTGTTATGGTCACCCTCATCTAAAAACTCCTTACATAGACAATTTAGCAAAAAAAGGAGTTCAATTTGAATCTGCGTTTGTCCAATCTCCAGTATGTGGACCTTCAAGAGCATCTTATTACACTGGTAGAACAGTTTTTAGTCATGGCTCTACATGGAACCAGGTTCCACTTCCAATTGGAGAATTAACTATTGGAGACTACTTAAGACAATCAGGAATAAGAACTGGTGTAGTTGGCAAAACACACATGAGACCAGATTTAGATGGAATGAGCAGACTTGGTATTACCAAAGATACAGAAATAGGATTGATAGTTAGCGAACCTGGATTTGAACCTTATGAAAGAGATGATGGACTTCATCCAAACAATCAAATTAAAAATTCAAAAAAAACTTTATCTTATAATGAATGGTTAAATAAACTTGGATATGATGGACCTAATCCATGGAACGATTGGGCAAATTCTTCAGAAGGAAAAAATGGTGAAATACTAAGTGGTTGGAGATTAAGAAATTCCAATAAACCTGCAAGAATTCCTGAGGAGCATTCAGAAACCGCTTTTATGACTAATCGAGCAATGGAATTTATAGAGGAAAGTAAAGACAAACCATGGTTTTTACATTTGTCTTATATTAAACCTCATTGGCCTTATATGGCACCAGCTCCTTATCACAACATGTATTCTGCTAATGAATTTTATCCTGTTCACAGAAACGATGCCGAACGAAATAATGATCATCCAGTTTACAAGGCATTTATGGAAAATAGTATTTCCAAAACTTTTTCAAAAGATGAAGTAAGAAATACAGTGCTTTCAGGATATATGGGATTGATTAAACAAATTGATGATAACTTAGGAAGGTTATTTAAATTTGTAGAGGAATCAGGTCATATGGAGGACACTATGATCATATTTACTTCAGATCATGGAGATTACCAAGGTGATCATTGGTTAGGAGAAAAAGAATTATTTCATGAACAATCAGTTAGAGTTCCTATGATTATTTATGATCCAAGTGAATATGCAAATAAAACCAGAGGAACAAAAGAACAAAGATTTATTGAAGCAATAGATTTGCTTCCAACTTTTTTGGATGCAGTAGAAAGTCCAGTTAGCAAACATAGATTAGAGGGAAATTCTTTAATTCCATTATTGAAAGGAGAAAGTACCAAAGATTGGAAAGAATTTGTTTTTAGCGAAATAGATTATGCTTTTAATGAAGCAAGAAAAATACTGAACATAGGAGCCTCAGATGCAAGAGCATTTATGATTAGGAATAGCGAGTGGAAGTATATTTATTATAAAGGATTTGAGCCGCAGTTGTTTGACTTGAAAAATGATCCTGACGAATTTAATGATTTGGGAAAATCTGAAAAACATTCAAAGATTAGAGAAGAAATGAAAGAATTACTTTTAAAAAGAATTATAGATAGAAAAAATAGAGTTGCAGCTACTGATGAGTTTGTAACTAAAGAGAGAGACTATACCAAAGATGATGGCATAATGATTGGTGTTTGGTAATTAAGAGGATGCCATTAAACTTGGTAAATACAAACATATAGCTGGAAAAGCAATAATAAGTGCAACTCTTATTACATCGGTTAATAAAAAAGGAATTGTTCCAAACCAAATAGTTTGAAGTGGTGTATTTTGCATCACTCCTTTAATTACAAATAGATTCATTCCTACAGGGGGAGAGACCAATCCAAACTCAACTACTATTACAGCAAAAATACCAAACCAAACAGGATCTATACCCGCATCAACTATAACTGGAAAAAAAACTGGGATTGTTAAAAATAACATTGCTAAAGAGTCCATTACAGTTCCAAGTACGAGATAGATTACACATATTACTAAAATTATTCCTAATGGTGTTAGCTCTAAATAATTTATAAAGTCAACAACAGCAAAAGGAAGTTGTGTTACTGTAATTAAATAATTGAATATACTTGCACCAATTACAATTAAATATAATGAACCAACAGTTTTTATTGTTGTCCATAAGGCTTCTTTCAATAAGTTTAATGTAAGTTGTCCTCTAGCAAAAATAAATATTAAAACTAAGATTACTCCTACAGCAGCACTTTCTGTGGCGGTAAAAAAACCTAAATAAAGACCACCCATTATAATTACAAAAATTAAAAAAATTGGAAATACCTTTGAAATTGCAGAAATTCTTTCTTTAAGAGGCATTTTTTTTCCATAACCTCCCTGTGAAGGATAGACTATGAGATAAACTCTTATTGCTATCATATATAAAATTACAGCTATAAGTCCTGGAATTAATGCTGCAAAGAAAAGTTCTTGAACCGATTGTTCTGTTAAATATGCATAAATTACTAATATAACACTTGGTGGAATTATAATCCCAAGAGTTCCACCAGATGCAATTGAACCACTTATTAAAGCATCACTATAACCATGTCTTTTCATTTCTGGTCCTGCCATTTGAGACATAGTAGCTGCGGTCGCAATAGAAGATCCACAAATCATTCCAAATCCAGCACAAGCTCCAACAGTCGACATTGCTAAACCACCTTTATAGTGACCAACAACTCCATAAGCAGCATCATATAAATTTCTAGATAAATTTGCACTGTTAGCAAGGTTCCCCATTAAAACAAAAAGCGGAAGTACAGATAAAGTATATTTAGATACAGCGTCAAATGGTGCAGTTCCTAAAACAAAAATAGCAGGATCAAAACCTGATATTAATGCAAATCCAGTGAACCCCACAAGCAACATTGCAATTCCGATTGGAATGTTTAAGACCATTAGGATTAAGACTGCTGCAAAAGCTATACCTCCATTAATGATTGGACCCATTTCCACTAAATATTTTCCTTTATAGAGTTTGTTTGAGACAATGCTTTAATAAACCAACAAATAATAGCAAATACACTTAGCCACATACCAAATGAGCAAATAAAATAAAAAGGATAAAAATATAGTTCTAAATCAATCGTAACTCTTTCATTTGACATAAATTTCAATGATGTTTTCGTAGTTGCATAAGCCATTAAAGACATAATGATTATCATTAATAAAAATTTAAGAATTATTAACCAAGTTTTAAATATTCCTAAATTTAAATTATTAATAAAATCAGCAGATACATTTGCGTTTAGAAAAAAAGCTCTTGGCATTGCTAAGAAAGCAA
Source organism: Pelagibacteraceae bacterium AG-349-O05 (assembly GCA_003281005.1). Taxonomy (GTDB): domain Bacteria; phylum Pseudomonadota; class Alphaproteobacteria; order Pelagibacterales; family Pelagibacteraceae; genus Pelagibacter. The sequence continues at coordinate 31,720 of QCDE01000011.1, read as the reverse complement.
CTAAAGCCATACCAATTTCAACTAGTTCAATTGTTCCTGTAACGGGAGAGTTTAAAAATCTTCGACCAAATACGTCACAGAAAGTTAATACTGATAATAGTAAAAGTATTAAACCAGAGGCAATAGCTGAGTAATCAAATATTTTATTCATATTTTAAAAAACTATCTTCAAATATATGAAACATTAGCATATAAGGTTGGTTTAAAACAGAAAGTATTATATATGAAATTTATTTCTTATTTGCATAACGATGAAAATAAATTTGGTATTTTAGATAATGATCTTATAACAGATCTTACAGGTAAAATATCAGGAGCAACTTCTTTAAAAGATCTAATTTTAAAAAAAGGTATCTCGGAAGCAAAGAAATATGCTTCTGCAAACCCTGGTAATTTGAGTGTAAATGATATTAAATATTTACCACTAATACCGAATCCTGGAAAAATTATTTGTGTAGGATTGAATTATAGTGAACATGTTAAGGAAACCAATAGAACCGTAGAAGAAAATCCTGTAATTTTTCATCGTTTCCCTGAAAGTCAAACTGCGCATTTGCAATCAATACAAAGACCAATTGCTTCTGACAATTTAGATTTTGAGGGCGAGATGGCTGTAATAATGGGAGAAGGTGGCAAACATATAAAGCCAGAAGATGCCTTAAAACATATAGTTGGTTATTCTTGTTATAATGAAAGTACCATTAGAGATTGGCAGAGACATACTAGGCAATTTGGGATGGGAAAAAATTTTGAGAAGACAGGAAGCTTTGGACCACACATGGTTCTTGCTGAAGATATCAAAGATTATAAAGAGCTTACTCTTGAAACTAGATTAAATGGTGAAGTCATGCAAAATGCAAAATTAAGCCAATTAATTTTTGATATACCAATATTGATTTCTTATGTTTCAAAAGCAATGGCTTGGAGAGCTGGAGATGTATTGGTTACAGGAACTCCTGGAGGTGTTGGATTTAAGAGAAATCCACCAATTTTCATGAAACCTGGCGATAAAGTTGAAGTAGAAGTGACCCAAATCGGTGTTTTATCTAACACAATAAAAGATGAAATAATCTAAATTTCAAGTTACTATTTTAGAATAATTTTAAACAATAAGGGGATAATTTTATGAAAAAAAAATTAATTGGATTAATCATTGGAATTTTTTCTTTTAGTATAGTTAATGCATCTGCTGCAACAGAGCTTAAGTTGGCAACTTTCGAGCCACCAAAAGCATTTATTGCAAGTAAAATTCTTGCAGCTTGGGCAACAAAAGTTAATGAATGTACGGGAACATTAAATGTAAAAATGTATGCTGGGGGAGTACTAGGAAGTCCTCCTAAACAATATGATATCGTAACATCAGGTGTTGCAGATATTTCATGGACAGTTTTAGGATACATTGGTGGTCAATTTCCTTTAAGTTCAGTAATTGAATTACCGTTTCTTACAAGAACGTCTAAAGCTGGAACTACAGCTTTAAATACTCTTTTTAATGAAGGATATTTAGATAAAGAAATGGCAGGAATTAAAGTAATTGGTCTACACTCTAATCCTGGATATCAAATTCATATGAAGGATACTAAAGTTGTTAAACCTGCAGATTTTAAAGGTAAAAAGATGAGAGTACCAAGTAAAATTGCTGGAACAATTTTAAAAACTTTGGGTGCAACGGGCGTGAAAGTACCTGCTCCAGGAACTTCTGAAGCTTTAAGCAAAGGTGTTGTAGATGGAACTCCATTTCCATACACTGCAGTAGGTTCATTCAGGTTGTTTGATGTAACCAAATATCATACTGAAGTTAATATCACTAACGCTACATTTGGTTTAATTATGAATGAAGATAAATTTAATAGTTTATCAGCAGGAGATCAGGCTTGTATAAATAAATATAGTGGCCATGCTTTCGGTGACTGGGCGTCAGGGTTGATTGATAATCAAAATGCAATTATGAAAAATGAAATCTCAAAAAGAGATGGACATGAAATTATAATTGCTTCAGATGATGTTATCGCTGAATACAAAAAAATCTTGGCACCAATTGAGTCTAATTGGTTAAAAGAAATGAGTGGAAAAGGTCTTGATGGTGATGCTGTTCTAAATAGAGCAAGAGAAATTATCACTGCTGTAGAAGGCTAAAATTACACACACTATTTATGAGCCCACATTTTATGTGGGCTCATTTAATTTAAGGAATTTTAAATGGCTATAAAAGCTCTAAGTTATATTGGAGTAAATTCAGATAAATTTGAAGACTGGTCTTATTACTGTCAAAAAAATTTAGGAATGCAACTAGTTGACAGAGGAAAAGGTATTTTATCTTTTCGAATGGACGATCAAAAACAACGTTTAACTATTACAGGTGATAAAGGAGATAATCTTGGATTTCTAGGTTGGGAAGTTGAAAATAAAGAAGACTTACAATCTTTTGCCTCAAAACTAGAAGAAAATAAAATTGAGGTAACCCAAGGAAAAAGTTTATTTGCTGATCAGAGATTTGTAGAGGATTTAATTTATTTTAATGATCCACAAGGAAATAGAATTGAATTGGTTTACAATCCAATGAATGATACCAATCCGTTTAAACCAGGGCGTCCAATTTCAGGATTTAAAACTGGTGCATTAGGTATGGGTCATGCTGTTGTTCATGTTAAAAAAATTGATGATTTGATACCATTTTATACAGAGGTTTTAGGTTTTAAAATTAGTGACTACAGTCATACACCTATTTCTTTATGTTTTTTTCATGTTAACGGAAGACATCATAGTTTAGCGTTATTTGGATCAGGAAGAACAGGCTTCCATCATTTTATGGTTGAATACAATAGTCTTGATGATGTTGGCCAAGGATATGATTTGTTGCAATATGAAGATAATAAAATTGCTTACACCTTAGGCAGACACACAAATGATTATATGACTTCATTTTATTCAATAACACCATCAGGCTTTTTTATTGAAAATGGATGGGGTGGAAGAATTATTGATCCAAAAACATGGAAACCTATTGAAACCTTTGAGGGACCAAGTTTTTGGGGTCATGAAAGACTATATTTGCCAGATGAAGAAAGAATGAAATTTAGAAACAAAAGATTAGAAACTGCTTCAGAAGGAAAACAAGCACCACTTTTTATTGATTGCCCTTGGTTATATTCAAATACTATAAACAAAAAATAACAGGATTATTATTTTGTAAATGAAAAAGTATGATGTTGTAATTGTAGGTTTTGGTCCAACAGGGGGCACTTTAGCAAATTTATTAGCTCTGCATGGTTTCTCAATTTTAGTTTTGGAAAAAGAAAAAAGCTTTTATCCATTACCGAGAGCTGTACATTTTGATGATGAAGTAATGAGGGTGTTTGAAACAATTGGTATAACAAATACTTTTTTAAAATACACAATAATTAATAAGGGAACAAAGTTTGTTGATAAAAAAAATAGAGTAATTTTAGATTGGCCAAGACCAAGAGAAATTACAGAAAATGGATGGTATCCTAGTTATAGATTTAACCAACCCGATTTAGAAAGAGAACTTAGAAAGAAACTAAAATCTTATAAAAAGGTTGAAATTAAACAAAGTTCTAATGTTAAAAAAATCACAAATAAAAAAGATGAAGTAGATATTATATTTGAAGACATTAATTCAAAAAAAATATTTAATATTAAATCAAAATATTTAATTGGTTGTGATGGAGCTAATTCGATAACAAGATCACAAATGAAAACAAAAATGAAAAATCTTGGTTTTACTCAAAAATGGGCAGTTATAGATTTGATATTAAAAAAAAATAAAAAAAATTTACCAGATAGAACAATTCAATATTCAAATCCTACGAGACCCGCTACTTATTGTAGAAATGTAGGTAAAAGAAGAAGATGGGAGTTTGCAATTAAAAAAACTGAAAAAATAGAAACCATTCTTTCTGATAAGTATATTTGGAATTTTTTAAAGCCTTGGCTCAAAAAACAAGAAGCTCGAATGGAGAGAAAAACAATATATACATTTCAATCAGCACTAGCTAAAAGTTGGAAAAAAGGTAGAATTTTTTTAGCTGGAGACGCTGCTCACTTAATGCCACCATTTATGGGTCAAGGAATGTGTGCTGGTATAAGAGATGTTTCAAATCTTGCATGGAAGATTTCGCATTGTTTAAAAAAAAAACATGATGATAAGCTTTTAAATACCTACCAATCTGAGAGATCTTCAAATGTTAAAGAGTATATTGAAACTACAATGCGTATGGGTGAGTTTGTAAATGCAGTAGGTAAATCACCTATAACAAATAATATTTCTGCAGATAGTGAAGGTAAAAAAAGTATGAAATCTATAAAACCCAAGCTTGGACGTGGTTTAGGTAAGCCAAAAGATAAATTTAGAGGAAACATTTTTCCACAATTTAAAAATAATGGAAAAAATTTAGATATAAAATTTTCAAGAAAACCAATTTTAGTTCTTTCAGACAAATTCAAACAATCATTATCAAATAAAATTAACTATTATAGAAATAAAAGTAATACCAAGCTTTCAAGATATTTAGAAAATGTAAATTGTGAAGGTTTAATTGTTAGACCTGATAGATTTATTCTTGCATCAATTAAAAACTTGAAAGATGTTAAATTAATAACAAAAAGAAATTTAAAATTATTAATTTAAATTTAAAAGCTCTTTAACAGCCTTTACTTTTGTGTGATTATTTGGAGCTATTTCACCATTTGGCATTAGCATTGAATTTTCAAATCCAATTCTAATTTTTCCATTTAAACTTATCGCTTTTTTTAGACAATCAATCTCTTCTTTGCCAAAAGCACAAACAGCCCAATCTGCATTAAAATTGTTATTATTTAGTTTATCTAAAAATAATGGAATTTTATTTGGATCACTTATTTTTCCAGAGTAGTGACCAATAACAAACAAACACCAGGTTCCATCTTTAGAAATTTTTCCTTTATTCAATAAATCAGAAAGTAAATCTAAATCTTCTGGTTCATAACATATGTGTTGAATTTTTGTCCCATTTTCTGTTAGAGATTGATATAATTTTATATCTTCTTCAGTTGGATTCCTTGAAGGTATCATCTCTCTTATTCCTATGGAGATACCAGGAGGTGCTACCTCATATGCAAGATTTCTCATTTCACTTGGTGAGTATCTCCCAACAGCTTCTGTAGTTACTTGTAGATGCATGTTAGGGACACTTAATTGTAAATCATTTAAAGCTTTCAAACACATTTCTGAACTTAGTATATGGTCGCCTTTTTCATCCCTTAGATGAAAATGTATTCCTTCTGCTCCTTCATCGAAACATAATTTTGCTGTTTCTACCACCTCATCAATGGTTACAGGAACCTCAATATGATCTTTTTTTTTAGGTCTCGCTCCATTAGGAGCTATCATAATTTTAGGTAAATTTTCTGGTTGATAAAAACTCATTAATTAGCAACAACTGCAACTCTTCTTACTTTTTATTTGCTGATCCTCAGTTTTTGTATCTTCTATTTTTTTTTGCTCTTCTTCAATTGCTTTTTGTTTCTTTGAAATCTTATCTTCAAAGTAATCATAAAGAGACGCAAAACCTAATTTAATGGCTCTTTTTTCCTCATAATTTCTTCTCCCTTTAAGATTTTCGATCATTTTAACTATCTCCTGATTTTGCATGTGTCTTTTGTATTAAAAAAGACAAATAATTCAAGCTTTAAAAAATCGCAAACTAAAAAATGCTGATTTTGTGCTAGGATAACATGATGAATATTAGTCAAAAAAAATTAGAAAAATCTTAAGGTAGATTAAAAATAAAAATAAAAGATCAAAACTTACAAAAACTTTATCAACAAGGATCTTCAAAAGCTTTAATGCCAGATTTTCATGAAAATTTAAAACAATTAATGCTTATAAATACTGCTGGTGGAATTACTAGCGGAGATGAATACAAATATGATATAGAGATTGATAAATCGAAACTTTGTATTTCAACTCAGGCAGCAGAAAAAATTTACAGTGGGTTTGGCAGTCCAGCAAACTTAGAAATTAATTTAAATTTATTAAATAATTCAAGTTTATTTTGGTTACCTAAAGAATTAATTTTATTTAATAATTGTAATTTAAAAAGAAAAATAAATTTAAATTTATCTAAAGATTCAAATCTACTCCTTTGTGAAAATATAATTTTTGGACGTACTTCAATGAATGAGACATTTGAAAAAGGATATTTTTCAGATTTTTGGAATATTAATATTGATAATAAATTAATTCATACCGAAGCCATAAATACAAATTTATTTGAGAAAAAATATTTGAATAGTTTTTCGACATTAAATAATAATTCTGCAGTTGCGACAATTATTATTGTAGGAAATAAATTTTTGAATAATGTAAATAATTTATCTGAAACTCTAACAAATAATGAAAATACAACTTCAAATTATTCCCACTGGGACAATAAATTGATCGTAAGACTTTTATCTAAAGATAGTTATAATCTTAAATTTGCAATTGATAAACTTTTGTCTTATTTTTTTGAAGGTTCAAAAATACCAAAAATATGGAACGTATAAATGAAACTGACTCCTAGAGAAAAAGATAAACTTTTAATAAGCCTTGCAGCGATTGTCGCTAAAAATAGATTATCAAAAGGTATAAAATTGAATTATCCGGAAGCTATAGCTTTAATAACAGATTTTGTAGTTGAGGGAGCTAGAGAGGGCAAAAGTGTTGCAGAACTTATGGAGGCAGGAGCTCATGTTGTTAAAAAAAAGGATTGTATGGAAGGTATTCCAGACATGGTGAAGGAAGTTCAAGTAGAAGCTACTTTTCCTGATGGAACTAAATTAGTAACAGTGCACAAACCTATTAGATGATAATATTATGAAGCCAGGTGAAGTAATTACAAAAGACGAGCATATAGAATTAAATAAAGACACCAAAATTACTAAGATAAAAATTTCTAATTCCGGAGATAGACCTGTACAAGTTGGAAGCCATTATCACTTTTTTGAAACAAACGAGTATTTAGTTTTTGACAGGGAATTATCATATGGAAAAAGATTAAATATACCTTCAGGAACTGCTGTAAGATTTGAACCAGGTCAATCTAAAGATGTTGAGCTTATAGAAATTAATGGATCAAAAAAAATATACGGGTTCAATAAGAAAGTTATGGGCAATTTATAATGGCTAAAATTTCTAGAGCAGCTTATGCGGATATGTATGGGCCTACAACAGGAGACAAAGTAAGGCTCGCAGACACTGAATTAATTATTGAGGTTGAAAACGATCTAACAACTTATGGTGAAGAGGTAAAGTTTGGTGGTGGAAAAGTAATTAGAGATGGCATGGGCCAATCACAAATTAGTAGAAAAAAAGGAGCTGCAGATACAGTTATAACTAATGCTTTAATAGTTGATGTAAATGGAATTTATAAAGCTGATGTTGGTTTAAAGGACGGAAAAATATTTGAAATTGGTAAAGCTGGTAATCCCGACACTCAATCTAAAGTAAATATTATTATTGGTCCAGGAACAGAGATTATTGCAGGTGAAGGAAAAATTTTAACAACAGGTGGTTTTGACAGTCATATTCATTATATATGTCCCCAACAAATTGATGATGCTTTACACTCAGGTATCACAACTATGCTAGGAGGAGGGACTGGACCAGCTCATGGAACACTTGCAACAACGTGTACACCCGGACCATGGCACATACAAAGAATGATTCAATCTGCCGATGGTTTTTCTATGAATTTAGCTTTTGCTGGGAAAGGAAATTCTTCATTACCAGAAGGTCTTGAAGAACAAATTCTAGCAGGAGCTTCAGCTTTAAAATTACATGAGGATTGGGGAACTACTCCTGGAGCAATTGATAATTGTTTAAATATTGCTGATAAAAATGATGTACAGGTTATGATCCATACAGACACACTTAATGAAAGTGGGTTTGTAGAAAATACTATCAAAGCAATTAACAAAAGAACTATTCATGCTTTTCATACAGAAGGTGCTGGCGGTGGACATGCACCAGATATAATTAAAGTTTGTGGAGAAGAGTATGTTATTCCTTCCTCAACAAATCCAACCAGACCATATACGGTTAACACAATAGAAGAACATTTAGATATGCTAATGGTTTGTCACCATCTTGATAAATCTATTCCAGAGGATGTAGCATTTGCAGAAAGTAGAATAAGAAGAGAAACAATTGCAGCAGAAGATATTCTTCATGATATGGGTGCTTTTTCAATTATTGCTTCAGATAGTCAGGCGATGGGTAGAGTTGGAGAAGTTATAATTAGAACTTGGCAAACAGCACATAAAATGAAAGTTCAAAGAGGAAGTTTACCAGAGGAAAAAGGAGACAATGATAATTTTAGAGTTAAAAGATATTTAGCAAAATATACAATTAATCCTGCAATTGCTCATGGGATTTCAAAACATATTGGAAGTATTGAAAAAAATAAACGTGCAGATTTAGTTTTATGGGACCCAGCATTTTTTGGTGCAAAACCAGAAATGATACTAATAGGAGGAAGTATAGCCTGTGCACAAATGGGAGACCCAAATGCATCAATTCCAACTCCGCAACCAGTATACACTAGACCAATGTTTTCATCATTTGGAACTTCTTTAGAAAAATCTTCAGTAATTTTCACAAGCAAACTAGCTCTTGAAAAGAATTCTTTAAAAGATGCAAGTATTAGAAAAGACTTATTACCTGTAGAAAACACAAGAGCCATTTCTAAAAAAGATATGATTTTAAATAACAAGTGTCCAAAAATTGAGGTTAATCCTGAGACATACGAGGTAAAAGCTGATGGTGAGATAATTACCTGTGAACCAGCTAAAGAACTCCCTTTGGCACAAAGATATTTTATGTTTTAGCTTATGGATAATTGTTTTTTAATAGTTAATAAAATTGCCAAAAATAAAGCAAAAGATCACATATCTTTATCTTATGATGAGCGATTTTTAAGAAGAAAAAAACTTGTTTCAGACAATGGTTTTGAATTTTTAGTAAATTTACCAGAGACAAAATCACTTTCAGAAAATCAAGCGTTTAGGCTTCAAAGTGGAAATTTGATTTTAATAAAAAACAAAAAGGAAAGTTTATTAGAAATAAAAGGAAAAAATTTAATGCAACTTATTTGGCATATTGGAAATAGGCATATGCCATGTCAAATTGAAAAAGATAGAATTTTTATTCAGTATGACGAAGTAATAAAAAAAATGATACTTAAATTAGGGGGAAAGGTTAAGAAAGTTTCAAGACCTTTTAAACCAGAGGGAGGAGCATATGGAATTGGTAGAACTCATAGCCATAGACACTAAAATAAAAGGTAAAAAAGATTTGAAAGAATCGTTACAAATTCTTCAAACTTGGTTTTCACCATCATTTCCTATTGGAAGTTTTTCATATTCTCATGGTTTAGAAGCGATGATTAATGATAATTTAATTAAGTCAAAAGAAGATATTTTGGATTATTTAAAATGTATCTTAAAATATGGAACAGGTAGAAATGATATAATTTTAATGAAATATACCTATCAGGGAGAAGAGTTAAATGAACTCGCTCTATCACTTTGTCCAAGTAAGGAAAGAAAAATCGAGTCTATTGAAATGGGTAATGCATTTAGAAAAGTTTTAGCTGATAGTTGGGATTTTAAAATTCAGGAAAATACTGCATATCCAATTGCAGTTGCTAAAGCTGCTAAACACTTTGGTATACCTTTAAACTTAACGATAGTATCTTATCTACAATCTTTTTTATCAAACCTAATAAATGTTTGTATTAAACATATACCAATTGGACAAAAAATTGGTCAAGACTGTATAATTGAGAATTATGATTTAATTAGAGAAATAGAAAAAGAAAGTGAAATTTTAAATTTAGAAGATTTAGGTGGAATTTGTTTTAATAGTGATATCTACAGTATTAAGCATGAAAATCTGAAAACACGAATTTATAAGACATGAAAAATATAAATGGACCATTAAAAGTTGGAATAGGTGGACCCGTTGGTGCAGGGAAGACAAGTTTAACAGCTGAATTGTGTAAATTTTTGTCAAAGAAAATTTCTATGGCTGTAATATCAAACGATATTTATACAAAAGAGGATGCAGAATTTTTGATGAAAGTCCAAGCCTTACCTTTAGAGAGAATTAAAGGAGTTGAAACAGGAGGATGTCCACATACCGCAATTCGTGAAGATGCTTCAATTAATATGCTTGCTGTAGAAAATATGAAAAAAAAATTTCCTGATCTTGATTTGATTTTAATCGAGTCTGGTGGAGATAATTTAGCAGCAACTTTTAGTCCTGAATTAGTTGATCTATCAATTTATGTTATTGACGTTGGTATGGGTGGAGATATCCCTAGAAAAGGTGGCCCTGCCATTCAAAAATCAGACTTATTAATTATCAATAAGACTGATTTAGCGCCTCATGTAGAAGTTAATCTTGAAACTATGAAAGAAGACGTAAAAAAGGCCCGAAATGGCTTACCTTATGTTTTTTGCCAGATGAAAAAGCAAATTGGTGTTGAAGATGTTGCTAAATTCTTATTTTCGTCAGGTGGACTATAGAGTTTTTTTATTATGCTCTAATCGTTGGTAAACAATAAAAATCAGCTGTATCAATTTTTGATGAATATTGTCTTCTCATGTTCCATTTTTTATGAACACCAGCACTTGCAACACTTAAAGTAGATCTTCCATATCGATGGTTAGTATTATCAATTGATCTCATTAAACTATTTATTTTTTCATCTTTTTCAGAAGTAAATAAATTTGTTTTATCACTTGCATTAGATAACCCTGTTAGCATGACACCTGCTTTTTGATAACGATATCCATTTTTAAAAATATTCTCTAATATTGAAACTGCTGTCTTAACTGTTTCAATACTATTATTTGTTGCAATTGGAAAATCAACTGTTTTTGCATTTGAATAATAGCCAAAGTTTCTTTGGAAAGGACTTGTTCTAACAAATACAGTAATTGCTTTTGCAACTAAAGACTCTGATCTGATTTTTTCAGACGCATTTAAACAATAGTTTGCAACTGCTTCTTTTAATTCTTGAAAAGTTTCAATTCTTTTTCCAAACGATCTTGAAACTACACAGCTCTTTCTTTTGGTTGTAGTTGTCTCTAAACCTATACAAGAAACTCCTCTGAGCTCCATTGCAGTTCTTGAACTTAAAACATTTGAACTTTTCTTAATCCAGGTGTTAGATTTATTTTTTAATTGCTTAGCATTATAAATTCCATGCTTTTGATAAAATTTTGTGAGCTGTCTTCCAACACCCCAGACATCATTAATTTCAACTTTTTCTAAAATAGGATCTAAGTTTTCTATTCCAATTAAACTTGTTACCCCCGATTGTTTTTTCTTTGCAATATGATTTGCAACTTTACTTAAAGTTTTTGTATTTGCTATTCCAATACTTGTTGGAATGCCTGTCCACTGTAAAACTGTTTCTCTAATTTCTTTTCCAACTTTTTCTACCTCATTGTCAGGAAAGTTTGATAAATCTAAAAAGGCTTCATCAATTGAATAAACTTCTATTTCTGAATTAAATCTTTTAAGAGTTCGCATTACTCTTCTAGATAAATCTCCATATAAAGAATAATTTGATGAGAAAACTTCAACTTTGTTTTTAAGAATAATATTCTTTGCTTTAAAATAAGGTTCTCCCATTTTAATCCCTAAAGCTTTTGCTTCATTTGATCTTGAAATAATACAGCCATCGTTATTAGATAAAACGACAACAGGTTTTCTTCTTATTTTAGGATTAAATAATCTTTCACAGGAAACGTAAAAAGAATTACAATCAATTAATGCTATTTTTTTAGTACGTTGAATGGATGACATAAGTAACAACCCCCCAAATAAAAATATCTTGTTCTTCGTTAATTAAAATTCTGTCAGAAAAATCTTTGGATCCAGAAGTTAAAAATTTTTTATCTTGTTCTTGAACTAAAGTTTTAACCACAAGTTCGTCATGAACATTCGCAATCACTGTTGAAAAGTTTTTTGGTTTTAAACTTTTATCAACCACCAATAAGTCACCATCATTAATTCCAACATCGACCATTGATTTACCTTGAACTCTAATGATGAAAGTTGCTGGAACATTTCTTATTAAATGCATGTTAAGATCAATATCTTCTTCAATATAATCAGTAGCAGGGGAAGGAAAACCAGCACCTGCTTTATGTAGATAATAAGGAATTGTTAGTTTCATGTTCTTGTTTTGTTCTAATTTATAGACCATTTATACAATACACTCAATAGTTTGTATTTTGAGTCTGTAACTGAATCAAAAGTGAATCAAAACGTGAACATCGAAAACAACATTTGGTGGACATGTGGATAACTTTTACAATAAGTAGTCTTAAAGTGATTTAAAAAGAAAAATTATGATTTGTATTAAAGCCGATATTCCAGAAGAGTTAAACGAAATAGATGATGAATTAAAAGCAGTTTACCATAGCAAAAATACTGTTTGTTTTTTCATATTAAAAACAAGAGAATTAAGAAATAAGTTTATAGAAGAAACCAAGGGAATGAACAAAAATGAAAGAGAAAAAGTTTACGAAGTATATAACAGTAAATAAATAAAAATTATGAATATTTTAGATTTTGTAATGGTTGGTTCTAATAATTATAAAAAATCGAGTGAGTTCTATGATGCTATTTTAGAGCCTTTAAAATTAAAAAAAATTGTAACAACAGAAAAGTATATTGGTTACGCTCATTCAAGTGAGCCTGATAAGGCTCAATTCTACGTAACAGATCCTGTAAATGGTGAGCCAGCAACCTTTGGCAATGGAACACAAATAACTTTATTAGCAGACTCTAAAGAAGCAGTAGAAAAATTTTATGAAATTGCAATGTCAAAAGGAGCTACTGATGAGGGTGGACCAGGTGTAAGAAGCGATGGAAATTATTATGCTTATATACGAGATATGGATGGAAATAAGATTGCAGCAAAAAAGAATTTAAAATAAATTAGAGGGAATTATGAAATTAAATTGTCATTGTGGTGCTATCGAAGCAGAGATTAAAGCTACAGTTAACGAATTGGTAAAAATTGTAAGATGTAATTGTTCTATTTGTAAAAGAAAAAATGCAACTATGGGTATGGTTAAAAACGAAGATTTTAAAGTTACAAAGGGAGAAGAAAAATTAAAACTTTATCAGTATCATACTAAAGTTGCTAACCATTACTTTTGTACCGAATGTGGAATTTACACTCATCATAATCCAAGAAGTGCACCAGCAATGACTGGTTTTAATTTAGGTTGCGTTGATGAAGTTAAAGTAGAAGATTTAAAAGAAGTAGCGTTCTTTGATGGTCTTAACCATCCAATGGATCAAGAAAAATAAACACCAATGAAATTATCCGAAGAGTGTTTTAAGAAAGTTAAAAAAGATTGTTTTAAGTTTATTAAATCACAAGAAACCTCAACCGAAAAGTTTGGTAATAAAGAGAGGATGGTTAAGAATTTTTTAATCCCAATATGTTTTTGGATTGCAAAAAAAGCAGATCATAAAAAACCTTACTTTGTCGGATTAGCCGGGGGACAAGGAACAGGCAAAACAACAATAAGTTCAATAATTAAGATAATATTAGAAAAATATTTTAAATTAAAAGTATTTAAGATTTCTATTGATGATTTTTATAAAACTAGAAAAGAAAGAATAGCTTTATCAAAAAAAGTACACCCAATGTTATTAACTAGAGGTGTTCCAGGCACACATGATATTAATATGATGCTAGATTTCTTTAAAAAATCAAAAAGTAAAAAATTTAACAAAATGAAATTACCAAATTTTAATAAGGCAATTGATGACAGATTTCCTAAAAACAAATGGAACACAATTAATAAAAAAACAGATGTAATTATTTTTGAAGGATGGTGTGTTGGAGCAAGAGCAGAAACTAATAAGTCATTAAAAAAATCAATTAATTCTCTCGAAAAAGCAAATGATCATAAACTTGTTTGGAGAAAATATGTTAATCAGCAATTAAAAACAAAGTATAAAAAGTTATATTCTCAGTTAAATTGTATGATTTACTTAAAAGCAAAAAACTTTAATTTATTGCAAAAGTGGAGATTAAAGCAGGAACATAAGCTATGGTTAAAAACTAAGAAAAAAGGCGGTCACAAAATAATGAGTAAAGGTGATGTAATTAATTTTATGCAAACTTATCAAAGAATTACTCAAAATATGTTCAAAAATATGCCCAAATACGCCTCTATAATTTTAAATTTAAACAGTAACCATCAAATTAAAACTGCTGTATATAAAGCGAAATGAAAAAAATATTTATAATAGTTATCGCATCAATATTATATTTTAGTAATGCTTTTGCAGTTACGCTTCTTAATGCATTAAATCAAACTTATAAAAATAATATTCAATTAAATGCTGAAAGAGAAAACATTAAAGTTTCAGAGGAAGATGTAAATATTTCAAAGGCTGATTACAAACCTACTTTAACTGTAAAAGGATCAAAAAGTTTTGAGAATACAAACAAATTAACCAATCAAAGTGGTGGTGATGCAAGTGTCAGTGATGTTGACCCGTTTACAACTTCAATTAAATTAGAACAAACATTGTTAGATTATGGAAGAGATCTTACACTTCAAAAAAATATTACTGCTTTAGATTTAGCAAAAGCACAGCTGGTTAAAAAAGAACAAGATATTCTACATAAAGCAATTGATGCATTTACAAATTTAATTCTAGCTAGAGAAACACTAGATATTAACGCTAAAAATTTAAATCTTTTAATTAGACAAGTTGAAAATGATAAAATTAGAAGAGACAGAGGTCAAATTACAAATACTGATTTGGCACAATCAGAGTCGTCACTTGCAGGCGCTCAAGCACAATTTGCTAAAGCAAAAAGTGACTTATTAATAAGTAAACTAAATTATGAGAATATAATTGGTAAAATCAATGACCCAAATCAATTACAAAAAAATTCAAATGCGATAGTTAGTATTCCAAATACTTTAAATGAGGCAATTAATCTTTCAAAACAAAATAACCCTGATATTCAGATTGCGAAATTTGATTTAGCTAAAGCCGAAAAAGAATTAGCAATTTCAGAATCAGACTTGAAGCCAACTGCTTTTTTATCTATAGAAAGATCTTATACAGAAGACCTTAGTTCAACTTATGATGAGAGAGAAAAAGATATTTTAAAAGCAGAGATTAGCTGGCCGTTTTATTCAGGTGGAAAAAAAAGTTCGACTATTAGTAAAAATTCAAATTTAACTACAAGAAAAAGACTATTGTTGGATGATGCTGTAAGAACCAATGAAACTAATGTAGCAAGTGCTTGGTCAAGTTTACAATCTTCAGAAAGTTTTTTAAATTCAGTTAGGGTTCAAGTAAATGCTGCTGAAATAGCTAATGAAGGAATTGCTGCGGAGTACGAAAGAGGTTCGAGAACTACTTTGGATGTTATCCAATCAAATGCTTTATTACTTTCTGCTCAAATTTCTTTAGCAAGTTCTGAGAAAAACTATCTAATGGCCCAATACAATCTGCTTAAAGCAGTAGGCTTGCTTAATAGCCAATATCTAAAACTTAAGTAATTATTTGATTTTTAGGGGTAAAAAATAAATATATTGCTAATGAGAACAAAATGTGTACATTTATTTTATGATTCGAGTTTTAAAAAATTTAAAAAAAGAGGCAAAAAATGACGAAAAATAACCTAAAAGTAGTTAAATCTACCAAAGATCAAGAAATGGATGTTAAAGAAAAGAACAAAGCTTTAGACGCTGCGATAGCTCAAATTACAGATAATTTTGGAAAAGGCTCTGTAATGAAGCTTGGTGAAAAGAGAGCTATGGATATCGAGTCTGTTTCAACAGGTTCTTTAAGTCTTGATTTAGCTTTAGGAATAGGTGGATTACCAAAAGGAAGAATTATTGAAGTTTATGGACCAGAGTCATCTGGAAAAACAACATTAGCATTACAAGTTGTTGCTGAAGCTCAAAAATCTGGAGGCATTTGTGCATTTGTCGATGCAGAGCATGCATTAGATCCAGTTTATGCAAAAAAATTAGGTGTAAATACTGAAGAACTTTTAATTTCTCAGCCAGATACTGGTGAACAAGCTTTAGAAATCGCTGATACACTAGTAAAATCAGGCTCTATTTCAGTAATCGTAATCGACTCTGTTGCAGCTTTAACTCCTAAAGCTGAAATTGAAGGTGAGATGGGAGATCATCACGTTGGTCTTCAATCAAGATTAATGAGTCAGGCTTTAAGAAAATTAACTGGTTCAATATCAAACACAAATACAATGATGATTTTCATAAACCAAATCAGAATGAAAATTGGAGTTATGTTTGGAAGTCCAGAGACAACATCGGGTGGTAATGCACTTAAGTTTTACTCATCTGTAAGAATGGATATTAGAAGAATTGGTGCGATCAAAGATAAGGATGAAATTATTGGTAACTCTACAAGAGTGAAGGTAGTTAAAAATAAAGTAGCGCCACCATTTAAAGTTGTCGAGTTTGACTTGATGTATGGAAGAGGAATTAGCAAGATGGGTGAACTAGTCGATCTTGGTTCTAAAGCAGATATAATTGAAAAATCAGGTGCATGGTATGCTTATAAAGGTGAGAAGATTGGTCAAGGTAGAGAGAATGCGAAGACTTATCTGGCTCAAAATCCTAAAGTTGCTGCAGAAATTGAAATGGCAATTAGAGAAAAAGCAGGTGTGATTTCTAAGAAAATAGAAGGAAATCCAATCGATCCTGAAAAATTGGAGAAAGAAAAGAAAGTAGTTGAAAAAGAAGAAGCTGAAAAAGCAGAAGCTACTTCTCCATCTAAAAAGAATTAATAGGTCATCTTTATTAATAAAAGGCGCTTAAATTAAGCGCCTTTTTTCCCTTCAGTATCTAGACATAGAATAAAAAAGCTGTATTTTAAAAATATGGCAGACAAAACACTCAATGAAATAAGAAATACTTTTTTAAAGTATTTTGAAAAGAACGATCACAAGATTGTAGAATCTAGTAATTTGGTTCCTAATAATGATCCTACATTGATGTTTGCCAACTCTGGAATGGTCCAGTTTAAGAATGTTTTCACAGGGTTAGAAAAAAGAAATTATGTGAGAGCAACCACATCACAAAAATGTGTAAGGGCAGGTGGTAAGCATAACGATTTAGAAAATGTTGGTTACACACCAAGACACCATACATTTTTTGAAATGTTGGGAAACTTTTCTTTTGGTGATTACTTCAAAGAACAAGCAATTCATTATGCTTGGAACTTAATTACAAAAGATTTTGGAATAGATAAAAACAGGCTTTACGTAACAGTATTTCACGAGGATGATGAAGCCTTCAATTTTTGGAAGAAAATAGCGGGTTTTAGCGATGATAGGATTATAAGGATAGCAACATCTGATAATTTTTGGTCAATGGGTGAGACAGGTCCATGCGGCCCTTGCTCAGAAATCTTTTTTGATCACGGAGATCATTTACCAGGAGGTTTACCTGGTTCAAAAGATGAGGATGGCGATAGATTTATAGAAATTTGGAATTTGGTCTTTATGCAGTTTGAACAAGTTACAAAAGACAAAAGAATAAATCTTCCAAAACCGTCAGTTGATACTGGAATGGGATTAGAGAGAATTGCAGCTTTATTGCAAGGTTCACATGACAACTATGAAACAGACCATTTTAAAAAAATAATTGGTTCTGCATCTGAAATTACAAAAGTTAAATCTGATAAATCTAATTTAGCAAGTTTTAGGGTAATAGCTGATCACTTAAGAGCAAGTTCATTTTTAATTGCTGAAGGTGTATTACCTTCAAATGAAGGAAGAGGATATGTTCTTCGAAGAATTATGAGAAGAGGGATGAGACATTCTCATTTACTTGGATCTAAGGAACCAGTTTTTTATAATTTGTTTGACACTCTTAAAAATGAAATGTCAGGAAACTATCCAGAGTTAGTTAGAGCTGAGTCTTTAATTAAAGAAACTTTAAAAATGGAAGAAGAAAAATTCTTAGTTCTTTTAGATAGAGGAATAAAAATTTTAAATGATGAAATATCTAAAATAGATAAAGTGTTGTCAGGTGAAGTAGCTTTTAAATTATATGATACTTATGGTTTCCCGTTAGATCTTACTGAAGATATTTTAAGAAATAAATCAATGTCAATTGATACAGAAAAGTTTAATTCTTTGATGAAGGAAAGCAGAGAGCTTGCTAAGAAAAATTGGAAAGGTTCTGGTGATGCAGTGGTTGAAGATATCTGGTTTGGCATAAAAGATAAAATTGAGCCAACTGAATTTTTAGGATACGAAACTAATCAAGCAGAAGGTGTCGTGTTATCTCTTTTAAAAGACAACAAAGAGGTAGATCAGTTAAAAGAAAATGATGAAGGAATGATTATAGTAAATCAAACTCCTTTCTATGGCGAATCTGGAGGACAAGTAGGTGATACTGGTGAAATAGTATCGAATGATTTTAAATTTGAAGTCATCGATGTTCAAAAAAAACTTGGAGATTTATTTGTCCATTATGGAAAGGTAAAGAGTGGATCTATAAAATTACAGAAAAGTGTGGAATTAAAAATTGACATTGAAAGAAGAGATAATACGCGTGCTTATCATTCAGCAACCCATTTGTTGCACGAGTCTTTACGAAGGGTTCTAGGTACGCATGTCACTCAGAAAGGATCTTTAGTAGAGCCAAGCAGATTAAGATTTGATTTCAGTCATATGAAACCAATTTTGAGTGAAGAAATTGATAAAATAGAGGAATTTGTAAACACGATGGTTTCAAAAAAATCTGATGTAAAAACTAGATTAATGACACCTGATGAGGCAGTTGAAAATGGTGCACTAGCATTATTTGGTGAAAAATACGGAGATGAAGTAAGAGTTCTATCGATGGGAGATGAGGATGGCAAGTATTTTTCTACTGAATTATGTGGTGGAACACATGTAAAAAATACTGGTGATATTGGTAAATTTAAGATTGTCAGCCAATCTTCTATTGCTGCAGGAGTTAGAAGAATTGAGGCCTTAAGAGACAAGCAATTAGAGGAATACTTAAAAAATAGAGAGAAATTATCAAACCTATCTATAGAAAAAGATGAAGAAACAATCAAAGATTTAAGTCAGCAAATTATCAAATTGGGAGGAAAGCCAAGTTTAGAAGAAACTGACCAAAAAACTTTAATTAAAAACTTAACTAAACAATTAGAGACTATTTCGGTTAATGCAATCTTAGAAGATAAATCAAAAAACATTATTAAAGACGAAGAAATTAATGGAGTTAAATTAAGACTTCAAAAAATAGATGGATTGCCTCCAAAAGAATTAAGAAAACTTGTAGATAAAGGTAAAAAAGATTTAGGCGAAGGTATTGTGGTTGTATTTGCAAATAAAGATGACAAGGTTGGATTAGCTGTTGGAGTAACAGATAAATTAACAAGAAAATTTGATGCAGTTCAATTTGTTAAAGTTGGATCTGAAATAATTGGTGGTAAAGGCGGTGGTGGAAGAAAAGACTTTGCCCAAGCTGGCGGACAAGATCAGTCAAAAATTGAAGAAGCTTTTGAAAAGCTTAAGAGTTTAATTTAATTTCTTTTTTAAATTACCGTCAATTTCATCTAAAAACTTATTGGTAGTTAAATACTTGCTATCAGGACCAATAAGAATTGCCAAATCTTTTGTCATTGATCCACTTTCCACACATTCAATACAAACTTTTTCTAAAGTTTGAGTAAATTTAATTAGTGCATCATTATTATCTAACTTACCTCTGTGAGCTAATCCTCTAGTCCACGCAAAAATTGATGCGATAGGATTGGTTGAAGTTTCTTTTCCTTGTTGATGCATTCTATAGTGTCTAGTTACTGTTCCGTGTGCAGCCTCTGCCTCCATTATTTTTCCATCTGGCGTTAACAATGTACTTGTCATTAATCCTAAAGACCCATAACCTTGAGCCATAGTATCTGACTGAACATCACCATCGTAATTTTTACAAGCCCAAATATATTTACCACTCCACTTCATTGCACATGCAACCATATCATCAATTAATCTATGTTCGTAAGTCAAATTATTTTTTTCAAATTCACTTTTGTATTCTTTGTCAAAAATTTCTTGGAAAATGTCTTTAAACCTTCCATCGTACTGCTTTAGAATCGTATTTTTTGTAGACATATAAACGGGCCATTTTTTTATTAACCCATAGCTAAAACAAGATCTTGCAAAGTCTTCAATAGACTTATCTAAATTGTACATTGATAAAGCTACACCAGGACCTGTAAAATTAAATACTTCATATTTAATTTCATCTTTTCCATCTTCAGATGTCCACTTCACTTCCATTTTTCCTTTTCCAGGAACTTTAAAATCTGTTGCTCTATATTGATCACCAAAAGCATGTCTTCCAATAATTACTGGATCAGTCCAAGAGGGAACAAGTTTTGGAATATTTTTACAAATAATTGGTTCTCTGAAAACTGTTCCTCCAATTATATTTCTTATGGTTCCGTTTGGAGATCTCCACATTTTTTTTAAATCAAATTCTTCTACTCTCGCTTCATCAGGAGTAATAGTTGCACACTTAATTCCAACACCAATTTTTTTAATAGCATTAGCAGAATCGACTGTAATCTGATCATCGGTATTATCTCTGCTTTTCATGCCTAAATCGTAGTATTCAATGCCAAGATCTAAATATGGAAGGATTAATTTGTTTTTGATGAACTCCCATATAATTCGTGTCATTTCATCGCCATCCAGCTCTACTACCGGGTTATTTACCTTGATTTTGCTCATTAAATAAAAATTATCTTAATAATTGAATTTGATCATTTTATATACATATTAATCGAAATTTAGCAAATAGAAGAATATGTTTAGTAAGATATTTCCAAAGATTCACACTGAAGGATACAAGTTTATAGTAATAGCTGTATTCATAACTATTATTTTTCTGATTATTAATAATTTTTTAGGATTAATAGGAATATTACTTACTGTTTGGGTTTATTATTTTTTTAGAGATCCAGAAAGAACAATTATAGGTGATGATAGTTACCTAGTTAGTCCTGCAGATGGAGAAGTGATAAAAGTTGAAGAAGTGGATGGACCAAAAGAGCTTGGTCTAGAAAATAAAAAATTTAAAAAAATTAGTATTTTTATGAACGTCTTCGACTGCCATGTGAATAGAACACCATGCTCAGGTATTGTTGAAGATATTTTATATAAACCAGGAAAATTTTTAAATGCATCTTTAGATAAAGCAAGCGAAGACAATGAGAGAAATTATTATAAAATAAAAGACAAAAATGGAAATGATATTGTAGTCGTTCAAATCGCAGGATTAGTTGCAAGAAGAATAGTTTGTGAGACAAATAAAAACCAAGAATTGAGTCAAGGTGATAGAATTGGGATGATTAGATTTGGTAGTAGAGCAGATGTTTATTATGAAAATTATGAACCACTAGTTAAAGTTGGTCAAACAGCAATTTCAGGAGAAACACTGCTGGCTAAAAATTAATTTATGGAACAGCCAAAAAACAATTTAAAAATTGTTACAGATAAAAAAACAAACGCAAGAGTGATTTTACCTAACATGCTAACTCTTATTGGGGTTTGTATAGGTTTGTCATCAATCAGATTTGCATTGGATGGAAAATTTGAATTTGCAGTAATAGCAATCATATTGGCTGCAATAATTGATGGATTAGATGGAAGAATAGCAAGATTAATTAAAGGGACATCAAAAGTCGGTAAAGAGTTAGATTCTTTAACAGATATGATAAGTTTTGGAGTAGCACCAGCATTTATTATGTATTTCTGGAAACTAAATACATTAGGAAGATTTGGATGGTTGTTATGTTTAATATATGTAATTTGTGTTGCATTACGTTTGGCTCGTTTCAACGTAAATACAGGTCAAGCACCTTCTTGGAGAGATAATTTTTTTGAAGGAGTTCCATCTCCAGCAGGAGGTATCTTAGTTCTAACTCCATTAATTTTTAGTCTTACAAGCTTCGATTTTATAAATATAAATTATAATATTGTTGTTCCGGTTTTTTTTATTGTAACATCTCTATTACTGATTAGTAAATTTCCAAGTTATTCTTTTAAAAAAATCGTAATTCAAAGAAAAGCAACTATTTTTCTTTTATTTGGAATAGTTTTATTTTTTGGATTACTTCTAATATATCCATTTAATGTTATATCAATAAGTGCAATAATATATTTAGGCATGCTTCCAATTAGTTTTTTTCATTATCAAAAATTAAAAAAACAAAACGAAGATCAGAATTATAAAGATGAAGATGATGATCTTGAAGATATTTTGTGATGAAAAAAAATGTTATTGTATCATTAGCTGATTCAAATTATTTCCCTTTATTAAATGAGTTAATAGACTCTATAAAAAGATTTAAAGAGAGCTCTGAAGTTGCAATATGTATTTTAGATGCTGGTCTATCAGAGGATCAAAAGACAGAATTATCATCAAAAGTAGATGAGATAAAACCAGCAGAGTGGGATATAAAAGTTCCAGATAGTAAAATCAAAAGGCGTGAATGGTTAAAGAGCCAAGTATCTAGAGCTTTTTTACCCAAATATTTTCCAAGCTATGAAAAATATTTATGGATTGATTGTGATGCTTGGGTCAATGATTGGCAATCAGTTGAGCTTTATTTTAAAGCGTCTGAGAATGGCAAATTAGGAATTACACAAACTATTGGACCAGGTTACAAGATTACTTCGAGAGTAAATTGGGTTTTTGGAAAACTAGCAATTATTAAATCTCAAAATTTTAAACACGCAATAAAATCCAATATTAGTTTAGAAAAAGCTAGAAAGTTAGCCTTTGCTCCTCATATCAATATTGGTGTTTTTTCTTTAGAAAAAAATTCAACGTGTTGGAATTCATGGCAGGAAAACTTAAAGCAAACACTTAAAGGTGGAGAAATATTTGGCTCTGAACAATTAGCGATGAATATGTCTGTTTATATTGATAATGTCGAAACTGAATTTCTTCCTTTAAATTGCAATTGGATCACTAGTAACCTTTTGCCAAAATTTGATGAGGATAAAGATACATGGGTAGAGCCTTATTTACCTAACTATAAAATTGGAATTATGCATTTAGCTGCTGGTATCTGGAAAGATAACGAAGATATGAGATTAAACAAGAATATTAAAATAGATATTCAAACTCTTACAGGTAAAATTTTAAATAAAAGTTTAAGATTTAATAATTAATTGAAAAAAAATAAAATCTCTAAGAACTGGGTTAATAAACAGCGTAGAGATATCTATGTTAGACAGTCCAAAGTGGATGGGTATCGTGCTAGATCAGCTTACAAATTAATCGAAATTGATGAAAAATTTAAAATTTTTAAAGGTGGACTATCAGTAATTGATATTGGCGCAGCTCCAGGAAGCTGGTCACAATATGCTATCAAAGTAGCTAAAAGTGGAAAATTGATATCTATAGATTTAAAAAAAATGGAACCCATAGGTAATAGTGTTCAAATCCAAGGAGATTTTACTGAAGAAAAAACTCAAGAAGAAATTAAAAAAAATATAAACGGCAAAGTTGATGTCGTAATGTCTGATATGGCCGTAGATACAACTGGGATTAAAAATATAGATTCAATACAAACTGGAGAACTGTGTAAAGAGGCAATGTTTTTTGCTAAAGATTTAATGAAAGAAAATGGATATTTTATTTCAAAAATTTTTATGGGAGGAACATTTAACGAAATCGTCGCAGAGGGAAAAAAATATTTTAAAGAAGTTAAGGTTTTTAAACCAAAATCTAGCAGAAAAGATTCAAAAGAAAGTTTTATAATTTGTAGAAAAATCCGATAGAGACTTTTAATTTAAAAGGAATCGTATATAAAAGATTATGGTTCCTATAAAAGAAGCGCTTACCTTTGATGATGTTACATTGGCTCCAAAGTATTCAGAAATATTACCTTCTGATGCAGACACAAGTGTATCTTTAACAAAGCATTTGAAACTTAAAATTCCACTTTTATCATCTGCAATGGATACTGTCACAGAGAGCAGAATGGCAATAGCCATAGCTAAAGCTGGTGGTATTGGAGTAATTCACAGAAATCTTGGTATAAAAAAACAATTATCAGAGATAAAAAAAGTAAAAAAACAAAAGTTAATTGTTGGAGCAGCAGTAGGTGCAGCACCGAATGAATTTATAAGAGCCAAAGAAATAATTAAAGAAGGTGTAGATTTAATTGTAGTAGACACAGCACATGGCCATACAAGGAAAGTTGCCGAAATAATTAAATATATAAAAAAAATAAAAACAAAAAAAATTGCTTTATGTGCAGGAAATATTGCAACACCAGAAGCTGCAAAATTCTTAATAAATTTAGGAGTAGATATAATTAAAATTGGTATAGGGCCAGGTTCTATTTGTACAACAAGACTGGTTGCTGGAATAGGAGTTCCTCAATTAAGCGCAATTTTAGCTGTAAGAAGTGGTTTAAAAAATAAAAATATTAAAATAATTTCAGATGGTGGAATAAAATATTCTGGTGATTTAGCAAAAGCTTTTGCTGCAGGAGCTGATGCTGTAATGATTGGTTCGTTATTTGCAGGTACAAACGAAACTCCAGGAAAATTAATTAAAAAAAATGGACAGCTTTTCAAAAGTTTTAGAGGTATGGGTTCTGTAGGAGCTATGAACAAAGGGTCAGCTGATAGATACTTTCAAAAAAAACAAAAAGACTCCTCAAAATATGTACCTGAGGGTGTTGAAGGTTTTGTTAAATATAAAGGAGATGTTAAGAGTATTATTTATAAATTAATTGGTGGATTGAAATCTTCAATGGGTTATCTTGGATCAAAAACAATCATTAAATTAAGAAATAAACCACAATTTGTTAAAATTACAAAAGCTGGATTTTATGAAAGTATGGTTCATAATGTAGATGTGGTAAAAAACGATAGTAAATATTAATGAGCAAATTTTTCAAATTAATAGGATTAATACTTTTAACAGCTTCTTTTAACAGTACGTCATTTAGTAAAGAAAATTTTTTTAATGAAGCTCTAGACTTGTTTAAAAAAGAAAAATATGAAGATGCACGTTTTCTATTTGAGAGAAATATTGTTTTCAATCCAAAAGATGCAAATTCGTATTTATATTTAGCAAAAATTTATAACCAAGAAGAAAATCAAAGAAAAGAAGAATACAATTTAGAAACAACACTTTTAATTGAGCCTGACAATGAAGAAGCTTTATTAATGTTAATGAAAATTGCTTTAGAAAAATCTAATTATGAGAAAGTTAAAGATCTTTCAAATAAGTTCGTAAAAGTTTGTAAAAATTTATGTGATGAAAACAAAGATATTCAAGAGTCATTAAAAAATATAGAACCTGAAAATAATGAGTCTTGATCAAAATCTTAACAAAATCTTAATAATAGATTTTGGTTCTCAATTTACTCAATTAATTGCAAGAAGAGTAAGAGAATTAGGCGTATTTTCTGAAATAGTTAGTCACAAAAAAATAAAACTAAAAGACATAAATCGCAGTATTAAAGGAATAGTATTATCTGGTGGTCCATTAAATGTTTATCAAATAAATAAATATTCATTTGATAAAAAAATTTTACAACTTGATGTACCAGTTCTTGGAATATGTTTTGGGCATCAAATTTTATCAAAACTTAACGGTGGAAGGGTAAAACAATCAAAACATAGAGAATTCGGTTTAGCTAATGTTTATAAAAAGAATAACAGTCTTTTAACAACTAATTTTTTTGGAAACAAAAAATCCAAACAAGTTTGGATGAGCCATGCTGATCAAGTTTCAAAACTTCCTAAGAATTTTAAAGTTGTTGCATCAAGTACTAATTCAAAATTTGCAATTGTTGAAAATAAAATTAAAAAATATTATGGAGTGCAATTTCATCCTGAAGTAACTCATACAGAGAATGGAAAGAAATTAATAAGTAACTTTATTTTTTTAATTTGTAAAATTAAAAGAAATTGGTCCTCTAGAGATCAAAAAAAACAGCTTATTAAAGATGTTAGAATTCAAGTTGGAAATAACAAAGTTATATGTGCATTATCAGGCGGTGTGGATAGTAGTGTAGTTGCTCAATTACTGAATAAAGCTATTGGTAAAAAACTTTATTGTATTTTTGTAAATACAGGCCTTTTAAGAAAAAATGAAGAAGTGCAGGTAGTTCAAACTTTTAAAAAGCGTTTAAAAATGAATTTAATTTATGTAAATGCTGAAAAGGAATTCTTAAAAAAATTAAAAAATGTTTCTGATCCAGAAAAAAAAAGAAAAATAATTGGTAATTTATTTATCAAAATATTTGAGCGATATGCTAAGAAAATTAAAAATGTTAAATTTTTAGCTCAGGGTACTCTTTATCCAGATTTAATTGAAAGCAAATCTGTTACTGGTAGCCAAACTTCTAAAATTAAATCACATCATAATGTTGGTGGCCTACCCAAAAAAATGAATTTAAAATTAGTAGAACCTCTAAAATTCCTATTTAAGGATGAGGTAAGAAAATTAGGACTAGAGTTAAATTTAAGTAAAGAAATTATTTCAAGGCACCCTTTTCCCGGACCAGGTTTAGCAATTCGAATGCCAGGCATTATAACAAATGAAAAAATTAAAATTTTAAAGGAGGCAGATCATAACTTTATTAAAGCTTTAAAAGATCACGGTCTTTATCATAAGATTTGGCAAGCTTATGCAGCATTACTTCCAGTAAAAACAGTGGGTGTTATGGGAGACAATCGTACTTATGAATACTTATGTTTATTAAGAGCAATTACATCTGAAGATGGAATGACAGCAGATTATTATGAATTTAAAAAGTCTTTTATGCAAACTATATCAAATAAAATAGTTAACAGTATAAGGGGTATAAACAGAGTAGTGTATGATGTTACTTCAAAACCACCTAGCACTATTGAATTAGAGTAGTTTTTAATTATAAATTAACATTATGAAATATTTACACACAATGATTAGAGTTAAAGACGTAGATGAATCTCTAAGATTTTTTTGCGATGGGCTTGGTTTAAAAGAAACAAGAAGAATGGAAAATGAAAAAGGAAGATTTACATTAATTTTTCTTGCTGCACCAAATGATGAAAAAGCAGAAATAGAATTAACTTATAATTGGGATGGTGATGAGCTTGGAGAAGGTTCAAGAAATTTTGGTCATCTTGCCTATAGAGTAGATAATATTTATGATACCTGCCAAAGATTAATGGATATGGGTTATACTATTAATAGACCTCCAAGAGATGGTCATATGGCTTTTGTTAGATCACCAGATAAAATCTCAATTGAAATACTTCAAGAGGGAAATCTAGAACCTAAAGAACCCTGGGCTTCAATGGAAAATACCGGCTCTTGGTAGGTCGATGAAAAAAAAAATCTCAGATTTAATTAAAAAAAAAAATAAACAAAAAATTGTAAGTTTAACATCTTACTCAAAAAACGTAGCATCAATTTTAGATAATCATTGCGACATTATACTTGTCGGAGATTCTCTTGGATCTGTTTTGTATAATTATAAATCAACAAAAGAAGTAACATTAAACACTATGATTGAACACTCTAAAAGTGTGAGAATGGGCATAAAAAAAAGTTTGATGATTGTTGATATGCCACATAACACCTATCGAACTCCTAAAGAAGCTTTAAAAAATGCAAAAAAAATAATGAAAAAAACTAAATGTGATGGAGTAAAATTGGAAGGTGGAAAAAAAATTTACGAAACAATTAAAACTTTAGTTAAAAATAAAATTCCAGTTATGGGCCATTTAGGGCTACTTCCTCAGTCAGATAAAACTTTCAAATTTAAAGGCAAAAAAAAACTAGAGAGAGATCATATTCTAAGAGACTCGCAATTGTTAGAAAAAGCTGGAGTATTTTCTATTGTTTTAGAATGTGTTGAGACTTCTTTAGCAAAACTTGTTAGTCAAAATATTACAGTTCCAACAATAGGGATTGGAGCGTCTAAATATTGTGATGGTCAAATATTAGTTTTTGATGATTTAATTGGCTTAAATCCAATGAATTATAAGTTTGTAAAAAAATATGCAAATATTAGAAAAGATATTTCTAAAGCTGTTTCAAATTACTCAAAAGAAGTTAGAAAAATTAAATTTCCTAATAAAAAAAATTCTTTTTAATTAAAAGTATTTTTTAAATTCTTCATTAATATTTAATATTTCAAGGTCAACTAATCCGCCAATTACTAATTGTAGACCAACGATTAAGATAAATACTAAGCCGATATATGCTATCCAAATATGTCTTTGTATATAATTAGCCATATATGTTGCTAAAGCACCAGTTAGAACAACTGATAACATCAGTCCAAATATCATAAATCCAAAATATCCTTTTGCTGCCGCGACTACACCAATGACATTATCAAAACTAATCATGATATCTGCAAATAATACTTTTCCAATGCTACTAATGTATGAAGGTTCTTTACCTTTTTTAGTAGTGGGTTTTACTTTTTTAATGTCTAGTAAATCTTTCCTTAAATCATTAACAATCCAAATTAATAACAAGCCACCCAAAATTTTTATAAAATAAAATTCAAACAAAAAAGTCGCAAAAATTGCAAAAAAAATTTTAAAAACAAAGGCTCCAATTACACCCCAAAGAATTATTTGTTTTCTATTTTTTGGAACAAAATTTGAAGCGATAGATCCAACAATCACAGCATTATCAGCAGTTAATATAATGGTGATAAATATAATATTTGTTAAAATAATGAGTTCTTCAATCAAGATAAATTAATAGTATTTCAAGTTTATTAGTATTTCAATAAATACCATGTAAAAAAAAAGGCGATCAAGTTTAAGACCGCCATATTATTGAATAAAATGTATTAATATTTAGATTTTTTTGTACCAGCAATTATTTGTTTCAAACTATCATATTCTTTACAATTACAACTTTCTAGAATTTTTAATCTTTCATTGGCTAAATCAATTCTGTTTGTCGCAACATAAAGCTCTCCTAAATATTCATTAATACCTATATGATTTGGTTCAATAGCGAGACCTTGAAGATAATATTTTTCTCCAGTTTCAAAATCTCCAAGTTTTCTTGTTGTAAAACCTAAGTAGTTTAATGTATCTGCTTTATTTGGTTTGCTTTTGTTTGATTTAATTAAAAGTTTTAAAGCTTTCATATATCTCTTATTTGCTTTCTCCACTTTA
Organism: Pelagibacteraceae bacterium AG-349-O05; assembly: GCA_003281005.1. GTDB lineage: Bacteria > Pseudomonadota > Alphaproteobacteria > Pelagibacterales > Pelagibacteraceae > Pelagibacter. Next base: position 2,456 of record QCDE01000011.1, on the reverse strand, counting down.
CCATCATTTTCATATTTTTTTGCTGCTTTTACTAATTTTACAGCTTTACTGTAATTGTTAACACTACTGGAGTCTGAACCAGAGCTAGTACCTGCAGAATATGAATTAGCAGATAAAAGAATTAACATAAAAAAAGTAATTAATATATTTTTTATCATTATCTAAATTTCTCCATTTCAATTAAAGGTTTTAAAGTTAGTCCGTTATCTACTAAATTTTTTTTTATAGATTTTGCAGTAGCTAGCGAACTCGCATTGTCCCCATGTATGCATACAGAGTCAATTTCACAAGGTATCTGCTTTCCACTGTGACAATTAAGTGACTGATTTTTTACCATATTTAATACGTGTTTTTTAGCTTCTTCTGGATCAGTAATAAGAGCATGTGGTTTTTTTCTAGAAACTAAATTCCCATCATCTTCGTAATTTCTGTCAGCAAATATTTCACAAGCTATACGCATGTTTAGCTTTTTAGCTGCTTCTTCCATTTTAGATCCTGTAGGAACCAAATAAATTAAATCTTTACTAATCTCGTTTATAGCTTTTGCTAAAGTGGTAGCCAAATCTATATCCTCACAAGCCATATTATTTAAAGCTCCGTGTGGTTTTATGTGAGTAACATTCTCCCCATGATCTTGAGCAATTTTTTGAAGAATTTCATATTGATCAATAATCAATTGCCTTACCTCATTAGGTGGAAGTTTCATTCTTTGCCTACCAAAATTTTCTGGGTCATTAAATGAAGGATGTGCTCCAATACTAACACCATTTTTTTTTGAAATTTGAACTACTTGATTCATCGACTCATCATCACCCGCATGATAACCACATGCGACATTTGCAGAATTAACTATTTCTAGTAAATCTGGATCATACTTATTTGAATGATGTTTTGATTTTTCACCTAAATCGCAATTTATATTAATTTCCATAGTCTCTAATGTTAAGTATAACATGACATGATAAAAAATATATCAAATCTTGGTGACGCAGCTTTGTACTGTGATTTTGGTAATGAAGTGAATAAATCAATTAATTCACAAGTTATAAAATATTTTAAAACTATTAAAGAAAAAAAATTTGAAGGGATAAATAATTTAACACCTTCTTATAATAAACTAATTATTTCTTATGATCTAAAAAAAACAAATTTTAAAGAAGTAAAAAATTATGTTGAAAATATAAATGCAGAAGACTCTATAGATATAAATGCAAAAAAATTAGAAATACCAGTTTGTTGTCATGAAAATTTCTCAATGGACATTAAAAGATTGGAAAAAATATTAAAATTAAATAGAGAAAAAATTTTAGAGAATTTTTTAAATAAGGAATATTTTTGTTACATGACAGGGTTTATTGCTGGCATGCCTTTTCTCGGTGACTTGGATGAGAATATGAGAGCTCAACGTTTAGAAACACCAAGAGTTAAAGTGCCTAAGGGATCTGTTGCATTAACTGAGCAATTTGCAAATATTTATACATTTGAAAGCCCAGGTGGATGGAATATTTTAGGAAATACACCTTTAGATATCTTTGATAGTTCAAAAGAAGATAAACCCAATCTAATTAACCCAGGAGATATAGTAATTTTCAAGGAAATTTCCTTAGATCAGTACAAAAATTATAATGAGTAGTAATTATTTAGATATAATCAGACCTGGAATTAATACTACCTTTCAAGATAAAGGCAGGGATCATCTTTATCATATTGGTATCCCTTTTAGTGGTGCTATGGATAATAGAAATTATCTCATAGCTAACAAACTTGTTAATAATAATTTACACTCTGCAGTCATAGAATTTGCATATCAAGGTCCTCATATAAAGTATTCAGGAGAAAAAATTAATTTTGCTATTACTGGAGATGTAATTTTTTCAATTAAAAAAAAAGATACTGAAATTGAGGGCAAATGCTACATAAGCTATCAAATTGAAAATGGAGATGAGATAAATATCATATCTACAAATAAATCAGTTTATGGATATTTGGCATTAGGTGGAGAGCTCGATTTAAAATTTCAATGGAATAGTTGTTCTATAAATACGAAAGCAAATATTGGATCCAATGATGGAAAAAAATTAGATATAGGGCAAAGAATTAATCATAAAAAAATAAATTCAAATAAGGATATAAAAAAAACTAATTACATTAATACTAAAATAGAAAACATAAGGGTGATCAAAGGTACTAATTTTGATTACTTTTCTGAGGAAGGTAAAAAAATATTTTATGAGAAAAAATTTATTGTTTCAAAACTTTCAGACAGAATGGGCATGAGGCTTGAGGGTCCTAAAATAGAGAATATCGTTAATACGAATATTAAATCGGAGGGATTAATCAAAGGTGTTATTCAGGTACCCGCCGACGGAAATCCAATAATAATGCTCTCAGATCATGGAACTGTTGGCGGCTACCCAAAAATTGGTGCCGTCGTAAGCGCTGATTATGATCGATTG
>QCDE01000010.1 GCA_003281005.1 Pelagibacteraceae bacterium AG-349-O05 | reverse complement strand
TACGTACGTAATTTTTTCACTGCTTAATGATTTTGCAGAAAAAAATAAAAAAATAATTAAAATATAAACAAGACTTTTTAACATATAGATTAAAATGTTGTTCCAAGATTAAATCTAAAACTCTCAGTAACATCTGAATCTTCTTTTGTAATTGGATGGGCAAATGTAAAGCTTAGAGGTCCTACAGGTGTAAGCCAATCCACAGCTAAACCAATCGAACTTCTAAACTCACCCATATCATCTAATGAGGAGTTATAATCAACACCCCAGATATTTGCTGCATCAACAAAAAAAACGAAATCTACTTCTTCTACATTACTTAGTAATTGCGGTAACGTTGAAGAAAAATTTGCAGCAGTTGCAAAATTTCCTCCTATGTAATCATCACCATCTTTTGGACCTATTTTACCTCTTTCAAATCCTCTTAATTTATTTGATGGTATAAATAATCTCTCTGATAATTTAATATTATCATTTGAAATTGAATTTGCACTCAACAGTAATAAAGATGCATTAGAAATGTTTTTTTCAAATAATTCTGTGTAATAATCATATTGATAAGAGTTAATAAGTGTATTTGTATCACTTAATATCGGTAGATCTAAAGAATATTTGCTTCTAAAACCTTCTGAGGTTCTAAATTTTTGATTCCTTTTATCAAAGTCTAAATCAAGTTTTAAAAAACTATCAAAGTAGTTACCATCTTGGGTTTTTTGAAGGGCAGATGCAGAACCATCAGTTTTAATTTTCTCGTAAAAATTAGAAATACCAATCCCTAAGTTTAAATCATCAAGATACTCAAATTTTGTACCAGTAGTAAAACCTGTCTTATTTGTTTTATAACCAAATTCTGTTGATCGATCAATTTCAACTGCATCAATACCGACATAAACTGTTTTATCTGAGTTCCTAAAATTTGGATTATTAACATAAAATTGACCCTTTACTGTCTCTTCAGTAACAGTGGTTGATAGATTAAAATTTACACCCTTACCTAAAAAATTATTTTCTTTAACCGAAAAACCAATTGTAGCACCTGAAGTTCCAGTTCCAGCTCCAAGAGAAATTTCACCAGTAGCTTTTTCTTCAACGGTTATATTAATAATTTTTGAATTTGGTTTTGATCCGTCAATTACTTCTGATTGAGTACTTTTAAAAAAATTTAAATATTTAATATTATTTACAGATTTATTATAAAGAATTTCGTTGTAAGGATCACCCTCGTCAATTTCTAATTGATTTCTTATTACATTTTCTTGTGTTATGTTGTTTCCAAGAATGTTTATCTTTTCAACATAAAATTTTTCAGTTTCTTCAATTTTAAACTTAAGATTTATCTTATTTGCAACAATATCTTCTATAGTTCCTACTCGTATTGAGGCAAATTGTTCACTTAAGGCTATTTCTTCAATAAGATTTATAATTTTACTGATCTTATTAATTGAATAAGGTTTACCTTTTAAATCTTCAAAATATTTAAATACCTTAACAAAATTATCTTTATTAAAATCATCTAATATTTCAAGTTCTATATTATCAAAAAAAAACTTATCATTAGCATTTATGTTATAAATTAATTCAAACTCATTATCTTTAACAATTTTTGCAAAAGAAGAATTAATTTCAACATCATGATAACCTTTGTTCAAATAAAAATTTCTCAACAATCTATTATCAAGTTTTATAATATTTTCATTAAGAAATTTTCTACCGGATATAAATTTCCAAAATTTATATTCCTCACTAATAATTATACTTTTTAAATCCTTATCCTTAAAAACTTTTTCACCGATAAAAGAAATTTTTTTGATTTTAGACTTATCTCCTAATTTTATATCATAAATTATATTAACTTTGTTATCATCTAATTTTTCGATTGATGACTCAACTTCAGAAAAATAAAAACCATATTCTTTAAAAATATTTAATAAATTTTCTCTATCTTTTTTAAGTGAATTTTGATCAAAAGAATATCTGGGTCTTAAAATTCTACTTTCATAAATTTCGTCAGTAAATTTTTTAGCTTTTAAACCATTGTACTTTATATTTTCTATAATTGGTTTCTCAACAACATTAATCTTGAGAATATTTTGATCAAATGTAACTGAAACATTTTCAAAGAAATTAGAGTTATAAATATTTTTTAAAATTTCATTAATTTGATTTAATTCCAACTCATCTTTTATATCGATGTCTGAAAATATTTTGATAGTTTCATCAGAAATCCTATTATTTCCAGTTACTAAAATATCATTAACTGTTTCTGCAGATAGCTTAATAGTATTAGAGATGGTAAAAATAAGTAAAATGACAATATATTTAACGGCTCTATGAAACATTTTAAGACTTATACACCTTTTTGTATGTATTTAAACGGACATAATCATTTAATTTTATAATATCTTTAATATTTTTTGGGGGAATTTTTTTATAAAATAAAAATTTCTTAGAATTAATCAATTCAAACAAATATTTTTGAATATCTAAAAACTTAATTTTTTTTTTTAAAAAAAGTTCAACAAGAGTATCATTTGCAGAAACAATTACAGTTTCAAATAGTGAGCTTTTATTCGGAATAAAATTTAATAATTTAATCATAGGATATTTTTTTTGAGATACAGTACTAAGCTTTAAATTATTTAATATTTTAATATTTATATTATTTGTTTTCAAATTTTTTTTTGTGTTAAAAAAAATCGTATTAAAAATTGGAATTCTCATTGTAGTGTCATGAGCTATAATCTTAATTAGGCCACCGTTTGATTTGATCATTGCATGAACATAGGATTTTGGATGAATTAAAATTTGAATTTTTTTGTAGGGTATTTCAAAAATATTTTTTGCCTCAATTACTTCATAAATTTTATTAATCATTGTTGCTGAATCTACTGAAATTTTTTTTCCCATTACCCAATTTGGATGTTTTAAAACTTCGTTAATTTTTATTTTATCTAATTTTTTTAAAGGTGTTTTGTACAAAGGGCCTCCAGAGGCTGTTAAGTAGATCTTTTCTATATTATCAACACTTGTATTTTTTAAAGCATACCATAAAGAAAAATGTTCAGAATCAACGGGTATAAATTGCGTATTATGTTTTTTTAATTCTTTTTTTATTAAACTCCAACCACAAATAATAGATTCTTTGTTAGCAATCGCTATTTTTTTTGTGTGCTTAATAATTTTGATCGTAGGGTGTAATCCCTCAACCCCAGTGATAGCACTCATAACATAATCAATTCTTTTTTTAAAAATCTTATCTAAATTATCGAAATTATTAAAAATTTTAATTTTTGAATTTTTATTTTTTTTTTTTAAATTATAAAAACTTTTTTTGTCTGTAATAATTATATTTTTAACTTTGAGTAACTTTGCTTGCTGTAGTAAATTAATATAATCTTTATTTGCGGTTAAAAGTTTAATTTCAAATTTATCCCTGTTTTTTTTTAAAATATTTATTAAGTTTTTTCCAATAGATCCTGTTGAACCCATTATAGCCATATTTTGCTTCATAAATTAAAAACCTCAAATAAACTTAAAAAATAAAAAATAGGAAAAACAAAAATCATTCCATCTATTCTGTCTAGCAAACCACCGTGACCGGGTATTAAATTACCTGTGTTTTTAATTTTTGCCTGTCTTTTAAAAAAAGAAACAATTATATCACCAATCTGACTTACTGATGATAAAAAGAAGCATATTATAATAAGTTGAGTATATGTTAAAGTTAGTGCAAAAACATATTTAGAGAAAATTATTAATGATATCAATGATAAAGTATATCCACCTATCACACCAGAATAAGTTTTGTTTGGACTAATTTTTGTTAATTTTGGACCTTTAAATATTTTACCAAAAACATAACCACCAATATCGGTAGATATACACAATATTATTACAAAAAATAAATTTATTGTATCAGCAGATATCCTGTAAAAAAAATAAAATGAAATAATTAAAAATAAAAATCCGTAAATTTTATGTAAGTAATTTTTTGTCATATTGTGCCATTCAAAACATGAGATAAGCAAACACACTATTAAGAAAAATAAAAATATATAAGATCCTTGCAATATAAAATAGAAAGCTATAGTTAGAAAAACTATAGAACTTAAAACTCTTTTAATAAAATTACTCATTAAATATTTCCAAAATTTCTTTTGATTTGTCTAAATTTTTTAATTATCTTATTATAATCATTCTCATTAAACGAGGGCCATAATTTTTTTTCAAAAAAAATTTCAGTATAAGCAATTTGCCACAACAAAAAGTTACTTAATCTCTTAGTGTCACCTGTTCTAATTAATAAATCAGGATCTGGTATATTTTTTGTTTGTAAATACTTATTTAAATTTTTTTCATTTAGAGTTTTTTTGTTTTTAAAAAGATTTTTAAATGCGTGAATTAATTCAGATTTTGATCCATAATTCAAAGCTAAATTTACTTGTAATTTCTTATTATGAAATGTTTTTTTTTCAGAATATTTTAGAAGATTATTTAATTTTTTAGAAAAGTTCTTAAATCCAATTACTTTAAGTCTTATATTTTGTTTATGAAGATCATCAATTTTATTAATTAAAAAATTTTCTAATAATTTAAATAAATAATTAATCTCATTTTTTGGTCTCTTCCAATTTTCGGTAGAAAATGCATACAATGTTAGATATTTAATTTCGTTTTTTATTGTTTCTTTTATTATTTTTTCAACTGTTTTTAATCCCTCTTTGTGACCAGAATTTCTTGAATTCTTATATTTAATTCCCCATCTTCCATTACCATCCATGATAATGGCTACATGATTTAATGGGTTCATATTGTCATTATTTCTTTTTCTTTAGATGAAACTTTTTCGTCTACAGATTTGATGTGTTCATCTGTAATAATCTGAACTTTTTTTTCATAATTTTTTTCCTCATCTTCACCAATCTCTTTTGATTTAAGTAGTTTTTTTAAATCTTCATTAGCTTCTCTACGTATATTTCTGATTGAAACTTTGCATTTTTCACCAATTGATTTAATTAATTTTTTAATTTCTGTTCTTCTTTCCTCGTTTAATTCAGGAACAGGTAACCTAATTAACTGACCATCAATTTGTGGATTCAATCCTAAATCAGATTTTTTTATTGCAGCATCAACTAATGCGACATTGTTTGAGTCCCATACTTGAACATTTATCATTCTTGGTTCTGGTGTTGTGATACTACCAACTTGATTTATCGGCATCTGTTGACCATAAACATCAACCTTTATTAAATCTAGCATTGATGCATTAGCTCTGCCAGTTCTTAATGAAGAAAGTTCTTTTGAGAAAACCTCAATAGTTTTATCCATTTTATGACTGTAAGGTTTTTCATCAAACATTTATTCGCCAATCTTAATTCTATAAAACTCTTTAATTTTTAAATCAGCTATAGAAAGTTCTTTTAATACATCTTGAACTTTTTTTTTTGGTTCCATTACCCATGCTTGTGTTAAAAGAGCATTTTCTTCTTTAAATTTGTTCATTTTACCTGAGCTAATTTTTTTTGCAATATCTTCAGGTTTTCCTGAATTTTTTAATTCCTCAGTAACTAATTGTTGTTCTTTATCTAAAATTGCTTGGTCAATTGAGCTTGACTCTAAAGCTAAGGGATTAGAAGCTGCTATATGCATAGATAATTGTTTGCTAAAAGTTTTAACTATATCTGAATTATCTTTGGTATCTAATGAAACCATTACAGCTAATTTTGCAACGTTATCTTTTACAACTGTATGAAGGTAGTGATTATTTACTCCATCAGTGTTTTGAATTGTTTTAGCTTTACCAATAGTAATTTTTTCTCCTATTTTTGCAATTAAGGCAACTAAGTTATCATCAACTGTTTGATCATTTTTCATTTTAGTTAATTTTAATTTATCTACATTTGAATTATTTTCATGATTTAATTCACTCAATTCTTTAACAAATTTTATAAAATCATCATTTTTAGCAACAAAATCTGTTTCACAATTTACCTCAATTACAGAAGTTTTATTATCATCTCCATTAACTACAACAACCCCCTCTTTTGCATCTCTAGACATTTTTTTTGATGCTTTTGAAACTCCTTTGACTCTTAAAATTTCAATTGCTTTATCCAAGTCTCCGTTTGACTCCTTTATAGCTAGGTTGCAATCTTTAAAACCTGCTCCAGTAGCTTCTCTAAGTTTTTTAACCTTTTCTATATCACTCATTAATTTAATTTCTCCTTATCTTTTTTAGAAAATTTTGAATCCAATTTTTCTCTATCTAATTCTTGAATAGTTTTTGTTTTAGCATCATCTTTAACTTTATCTTTTTTTAACTCGGATGCAGGTATAGAACTTTTTGCACTATTAATTGTTTCTTTTATTAAATTACAATAGAGATCAATAGCTCTCCTTGCATCATCATTACCAGGAATCGGATAATCGATATTATCAGGATTAGAATTACTGTCTAATATAGCAATTATAGGAATACCTAATTTAGCTGATTCAGCAATTGCTAAAGATTCATAGTTTGTATCTATTACAAATACTAAGTCTGGAACTTTTTTCATTTCAGCAATACCACCTAAAGATCTTTGAAGTTTGTCTTTTTGAACACTCATTTTTAGAAGTTCTTTTTTGGTAAAGCCTCTATTCTCTGCTGCTAAATCAATTTCTAACTTTTTTAATTTTTTAATTGAGTTTGAAATAGTTCCCCAGTTCGTTAACATTCCACCAAGCCATCTATAATTTACAAAATATTGATCTGTTTCTTTTGCTACCTCTGCTATAGCATCTGAGGCTTGTTTCTTTGTAGATACAAATAAAATTTTTCCGTTATTAGCAATAGTTTGATAAACTTTTTCTAAAGCTATTTTTGTTAATTCAAGAGTTTGAGTTAAATCTATTATGTGAATTGAGTCTCTTTTTCCAAAAATATATTTTTTCATTTTGGGATTCCATCTTAAAGTCTTATGACCTAAATGAACGCCCGCTTCTAATAATTGTTGTATTGTTACGTTAGGTATTTTCATATTTATTCCCGGTTAAGCCACCACAGTAATTTCCAATATTGGACCGGAGGTATAAAACCAACAACTGTGTGCGTATTAATTTAATTTATGGAGTATTTACAAATATTTATTAAATTTCACAAGTGATTATTTAGATTATTACTGCCTGAATTTCTTGATTTCTTAACAGATTTAGAGATTTTCTGTCTATTTTCCGTGAATTTTTCAATCTAAATTTAAAAATTTTATCGCTATTAACTAAATTAATATTTACTACTGTTTTACCTTCGTCTTTCAAAATTGAAGATATTTTTTCAATTTGTTCTTCAGATTTTAATTCAAATAAAACTTCGTTTATAGGACTATTAAAGAGATCTTTAAGTGAGGCTATTTTTTGGACATTAATTCTAGTTAATCGATTTTCGTGATTAATAACATTTTTAAATAAAGTTAAAATAATGGAGCTACCCTCTTTCAAAATTTCTCTATTTAATTCTAAAACATCTGAAAAAATAAAAAGTTCAAATACACTTGACAAGTCAGTTAATTTTAAAACTGCATAAGAATTTCCTTTTGCAGTTTTTCTTTCTTGAAACTTCAGAAGTGTTGCAGCTATATTAGAATCTTTTAAATCTTCTTTTGAAATAAAATTTGAATAATCTATTATTTTATAATCATTAAAAATTTCTCTAAATTGATTTAATGGGTGGTCTGAAATAAAGAAACCTACTGCCTCAAATTCTTTTGATAATCTTTCTTCAAAACCCCAATCTTCGGTTTTAATTAAAATATCATCTTGAAAACTTTCATCTTCTGAGAATAAATCAATCTGATTAACAGTTTTATTATCAAATATATTTTTAATTTTGGCTATAATTGCTGGAATAGAGTTATACAAAGCTTGTCTGTTTGAGTTTAATTTATCAAATGCACCTGCTTTAACTAAACCTTCTAATTGGAGTTTGTTTATATCTTTTGGATTTACTCTGTTTATAAAATCGTGAATTGACTCAAATTTTCCATTTAAAATTCTTTCCTCAACTATATTTGATATTGCTTCATAACCTACAGCTTTAATTCCTCCCAAAGCATAGTAAAATTTATTATCAATTGTTCTAAAATCAGCAAAACACTCATTAATATCTGGACGAACAACTTCTACATTTAATCTTTTTAATTCTTCGTAAAATTCACTTAACTTATTTTGATTAGATATATCCATAGTCATTGATGCTGCAATGAACTCTTTTGGATAATATGTTTTCAAAAATGCTGTTTGGTAAGAAATAATTGCATACGCAGCAGCGTGGCTTTTGTTAAAGCCGTATTCTGCAAATGGTTCTATTTTTAAAAAAATTCCAGCAGCAACATCTTTTGCTATTCCATTTTTAACAGCTCCTGCAATGAACCCTTGTTTCTGTTTTTCAAGTTCTGCTCTTTTCTTTTTACCCATTGCTCTTCTCAAAAGATCAGCTTGTCCTGCAGTAAATCCTGACAATTTTTGTGCAATCTGCATTACCTGTTCTTGATAAATAATTACTCCATAAGTTGGTTTTAAAATATCTTCTAGAAGTGGGTGTAAATAATCTGGTTTTTGCTTTCCATGTTTGCAATCATTATATGTTGGAATATTGCTCATTGGTCCTGGTCTATAGAGGGCAACCAATGCAATAATATCTTCAATATGATTTGGCTTCATTTGAATTAAGGCTTCTCTCATACCTGCGCTTTCAATTTGGAATAAGCCAACTGTTCTACCTGTTGACATTAGATCAAAAACTTTTTGATCTTCGTAACTTATTTTTTCTATATCAAAATCTTTAATTTTTTTTCTTACAAGTTTTTGTGTATTATGAATTACTGTAAGTGTTTTCAAGCCCAAAAAATCAAATTTTACTAAACCTGCATTTTCCGCAGAGTACATGTCAAATTGTGTAGATGGTAACAATAGATCTGCAGAAATATCTTTATACAAAGGAACAATTTCAGTAAGTTTTTTATCTGCTATTACTACTCCGGCTGCATGAGTAGCAACATTTCTGTTAAGACCTTCTAATTTTAAAGATAGATCAGTAAGCTTCTTTACCCTTGGATCATCATTAATAAGTTTTTGTAATCTTGGTTCTCCAGCAATGCACTGAGTTAAATTTTGCGGTCTTGATGGATCAAATGGTATCATCTTAGATATGCTATCTACAAATCCATATGCTAGTCCCAAAACTCTTCCAACGTCCCTGATTACCATTCGTGCTTTTAATTTACCAAATGTTATAATGTGAGCTACACTGTCTTTATATTTTGTAGTTAGATAATCAAAAACTTGATCTCTTTTATCCTCGCAAAAATCTATATCAAAGTCTGGCATTGAAATTCTATCTGGATTTAAAAACCTTTCAAAAATAAGATTAAATTTTATTGGATCAACATCTGTAATTGATAAACACCAAGCTACTAATGAACCGGCACCTGAGCCTCTTCCAGGACCTACAGGGATATCATTATTTTTAGCCCATTTAATATAGTCAGCAACTATAAGAAAATAACTAGAATATTTCATCTCTACAATAATAGAAAGTTCATGATTAAGCCTATTCCTATATTCTCTATAAGAATTGTTGTTTTCTAAATCTTCATCAATTAAATTAAAGATTTTATTGAATTTGAGTTTTAATCCCTCTATGGAATCTTTTTTTAAAATTTCATCTGCATTTCCATCTTTATCACTGCTAATATTAGGCAATATTGGGTTAGAAAATAATGGTCTATAGCTACATCTTAATGGAAAATTATAATTATTTTCTAAAGCTTCAGGTAAGTCAGCAAACAATTCAGACATCTCTGAGTTAGTTTTTAAATAATGTTGGTTAGTATATCTTAATCTATTTTTTTCATTTACATATGTTTTGTTACCAATACAAATTAAAGCATCATGGGCTTCATGCATTTCTTTATCTAAATAAAACACTTCATTAGTTGCAATAATAGGTATCTCCAAATCTAAAGATTTTTTTAAATTAAATTTTTCAAATCCAATTTCATTTTGATCATTATGTCTTTGAATCTCTAAGTAAAATCTGTCACCAAAAGCATTTTTAATTTTATTATAAAGCTCATCAATTTCACTAAACTTTCCTTTATCAAATAATTTACCAAATAAACCAAAAACAGTTCCTGAAAATACAGCAACACCTTTGGAATTACTTAATAATAATTCAAAATCTACATGCGGATCTGATAATTCATCGTTTTCCAAATACGATAAGGATGAAAGTTCTATTATATTTTTATATCCAACCTCATTTAGAGCAAACAAGGGAAGTAAACCTATTGTTTCTCTGACTTTAAAATTAATTTGAGTTCCGATTATTGGTTGAGTACCAGACTTTGAGATCTTTTCTGCAAATTCTAGTGCACCGCATAAATTTGAGGTATCACATAAACCTAAGGATTTTATTTTATTTTTCTTGGAATATTCTTGCAAATCGTCAATTCTAGAAGCTCCTTCGCAAATTGAATATTGAGTATGAATTTTTAAATGATTAAAATTTAGTGAAACAGATTCAGACATTAGATGATTTTATACCACCATCTCTCATCTCCAATAGATAATCTGCTTTTTTTGCAAAAAATCTATTATGGGTTGCAAATATAATTATTCTGTTTGATCTTTTTTGATTGATTAAAAGTTTAAAAATATCTTTAGCCGTATTCATGTCTAAACTGCCAGTTGGTTCATCAGCTAAAATTATTTGAGGATCATTAATAATCGCTCTAGCTATTGCAACTCTTTGAACTTCACCCCCAGAAAGTTGTGAGGGAAAATGATTTAATCTGTTTGAAAGTCCAATTTTTTTTAATAATTTTTCAGCTTTAGATAATGATAATTTTTTGTCATTATTTAGAGATAAAGAAGCAAAATAAACATTTTCAAGTGCTGTAAAATCGGTAAGAAGATTATTTTCTTGGTAAACGATGCCTAGTTTTTTAGCTCTAATTAAATCATTTTTTTCATTTTGATTGAAATTAATCTCAAGATTATCAAACTTAATTGTACCAGATGTTGGTTTATCAATTAATGAAATTAAATTAAGTAAAGTTGATTTTCCAGAACCAGAGGGTCCCATAATTGCATAAGTTTTACCTAACTTAAATTTTCTAGAGAGACCTTTTAATACATTAATTTTTTTTTCTGTGGTAAAACTTTTTCGTATATTAATTAATTCTAAAAAATTATTCATACTTCAGTGATTTTATAGGATCCATATTTGCCGCTTTAAGTGCTGGAAAAATAGAAACCACTATTGTTATTAATATTGAACAGATTGTTATAATTACTATAGAATTAATATTTATTTCTGAGGGCATCTTGCTTAAAAAATATATTTCCTCTGGAAATAAACTAATATTAAAAGTAGAACTTAGAAATTGTCTAATATTTTCTACATAAATAGAAAATGTTACACCTAAAAATATTCCAAAAATTGTTGCTGAAGTTCCAATTGAAACACCAACAAGAAAAAAAATTTTAATTATAGATTTATTCAAAACTCCAATAGATTTTAAAATTGCAATATCTCGAGTTTTATTTTTAACTAAAATTGTTAAACCAGAAATTATATTAAAAGCAGCTACAATAATAATTAAAGATAAAATAATGAACATCACATTTCTCTCAACTTTAAGTGCTGAAAATAATGAACTATTCATATCAGCCCATGTATATACAAATGCATCAGGGTATAGTTTTATCAGTTTTTCTTTATGATTTTCTATAGTTTTTGGATCTTTAAAATAATACTCGGTAAATCTGTCATCTCTATTTTTATCAAAAAAATCTTCTAAAGTGTTTAAATTTATATAAGCAATATTTTCATCAAATTCTGATAATCCACTTTCAAATATTGAAGTTATAAGAAATAATTTTTGCTTTGGTAAAGACCCAACTATCGTTTGAACTCCTGAAGGTGATGTAATTGAAACCTCATCTCCAATGTCTAATCCTAAGATATTACTTAAATCTCGACCAATAGAAATTGTATTTTCATTTAAATTTTTAGAACCAAAAAAACTATCATTATTTGAAATTTCCAGATCTTTAAAATCTTTTTCCAAATAACCTTTTAGCAAAACTCCTTTGGTGCCATTCTTGTGAAAAATAACTGCTTCTCCGTCGTTTGATAAAACGCTTTTAGCAAAATCTTTATCCAACAAGGAAGCTAACGGTTTATTATATGGTTTGACAACTGCATGAGCATTAAAGCCAACTATTTTGTCAATTAATTCAGTTCTAAATCCATTCATGACAGACATTACGATGATAAGAACCGCAACACCGAGGCTTATACCAATAAAAGAAAAAATTGATATAACATTCAAAAAGCCATCTTTTTTTCTGGCTTTTAAAAATCTAAAAGTAATTTCTTTTTCTAAAGTAGAAATCAAATTGAATTTTTTTGTTTAGTTATAATTTCTATAATTTTACCTAGTGGTAAATTTTGAGTTTCTTCACCAGTTTTCTTAAACTCTAATAAATCATCCTCACTTTTCTTACCAATAATAATTTGATACGGGGCTCCAATTAAATTCATTTTTTTAATTTTAGATGAAAAATTTTCATCTGTATCATCAATGATTGCATCAATATTATTTTTGAGTAATTCTTTATTAATATTATTTGCTTTATCTAAAGCTGATGTTTCATTTTTATTTATCATAGGTATTATAGCAATTTCATAAGGAGCAACAGACAATGGCCATTTCATGATTTCATTTTTGTCATCATATTTTGCCTCAATTATAGCCCCTACTAACCTTGACACACCAATTCCATAAGATCCCATTTTAACAAAATCTTTCTTCCCCCCTGGTAAATCAACTGATGCACCCATTGGTTTTGAATACTTGTCACCAAAATAAAATATATGGCCTACTTCGATACCTTTTGTAATCAATTGATTTTCTTTAGAAACAATTTTTTCAAATTCTTCTTTATTAAACTTTTCATCAGTCACGGCGTAAAACTGTTCATATTTTTTTCTCATACTCTCTAATGATGCTTTTTCTAGTTCAGTATCATCACTATCAAGATCGAATATTCTTTTATCTGTGAAAATTTTACTTTCTCCAGTATCGGCAAGAATAATAAATTCATGGGATAAATTTCCACCTATAGGTCCTGTATCAGCAGCCATGGGTATTGCTGTCAAAGATAATCTTTTAAATGTTCTTAAATATGAAAGAAAGAATTTATTATAAGAATAAAAAGCTTCTTCATCAGATACATCAAATGAATAAGCATCTTTCATATAAAACTCTCTACCACGCATAATTCCAAATCTAGGTCTAATTTCATCTCTGAACTTCCATTGAATATGATACATAAGTTGTGGTAGTGATTTATAAGATTTTATTGATGATCTAAAAATTTCAGTAACTTGTTCTTCATTGGTTGGTCCATATAACATTTCTCTATTTTGACGGTCAGTTATTCTTAACATCTCTTCACCATAATCGTCATAACGACCACTTTCTTTCCAAATTTCACTGGATTGAATTGTTGGCATTAATATTTCTTGAGCTCCAATATTGTTTTGTTCTTGTCTGACAATGTCTTCTATTTTTTTCATTACCTTAAAACCTAAAGGGAGCCATGAATAAATTCCTGCAGAGGCTTGCTTAATCATGCCTACTCTAAGCATTAATTGATGAGATTTAATTTTTGCTTCTGAAGGATTATTTTTTAATATTGGTATAAATGAATTTGATAAAAGCATCTTAATTAATCATATTTCTTAAATTTAAATATTCAAATTTAATTAATAAGTAAATTATAATGAAAATGACAGTAGTAATTCCAGTGCAATAAAGGAATTTTTTCAGCATTTTAGGATTTTCAGGTGATCCAGGATCCTCACCATCAATTTTTACAGTCTTTGTTCTATTTACATCAATAGGTAAAATAGCAAAAAAAACTATCCACCATATAATTATGTAGATAATAGCTAGGCCTGTTGCACTCATTAAATTCTTACTAAATTGATATTGGTAAAAGGTTTTTTTCCTGTTCTTTCTTTAGAAAATTTTCTGCAAGCAATTTTTAATGCATCAATAAGATTATGCTCTTGTTGTTTGCTTCCAATTTTAAAAGTTCTAGAGATTTTCTCTATTTCCTCTTCTAATCCATAAACAAAATCATCTCGATCATCCACAGGTAAACCACGAAATGAAAGTACGGGATTATTATGTATATTTCCTTTAGGTGTAATCATTATTGTTACCTCAAGATATCCATTAGCGCTCAGGTTTTTCCTGTCTTTTATCGATTGTGAGTCTGGATCTACACTTACGTTACCATCTAAATAAAGTCTACCGCTCGGGGCCTTGTCATATACTTCAGGTTTTTCACCTGGATATAACTTGACAATATCACCATTTTCGACTTGAACTGGATGTGGCACTTGCATTTCTTTTGCAAAATTAATGTGTTCTATCATATGCCTATGTTCGCCGTGTACAGGTATTACACATCTAGGTTTTACCCATTGATACATTTCTTTAAGGTCTTCTCTATTTGGATGTCCAGAAACGTGAACAAATTCAGTTTCTTCAGATATTACTTCTATTCCATCCTTAACAAGTTGATTGTGAAGTTTATAAAGTTTTTTTTCATTACCAGGTATAATTTTTGAAGAAAAAATTACAGCATCGCCTTTTTCAATAAGAACATCTGGATGCACATAACTAGAAATTCTCATCATTGCTCCCATTGGTTCACCTTGACTTCCAGTACATAAATATACAATTTTTTCTCTTGAAAAATTTTTAGCTTCTCTTGGATCAATTGGTTGAATTGTATTTTTTAAATATCCACATTGACGTGCAGCTTTATAAATACGATGCATTGACCTCCCAACTAACGAAATTTGTCTTCCAGTTTGTTCTGCACAATAAAAAGCTGTCTCCATTCTAGCTACGTTTGAAGCAAAAGACGTTATGATAATTCTTTTTTTTAATCGAGACATAACGTTTAACATACTTTTTCTTACATCTAATTCTGAACCTGACCTACCAGCGCTAAAAACATTTGTTGAGTCACAAATCATTGCTAGCACACCTTCTTCACCTATTTCCTTTAGTCTTTTTTCGTTTATATTGTCTCCAATCAAAGGATTTGGATCTACCTTCCAATCTCCAGTATGCAAAATAACTCCTGCAGGAGTTTTTATCCTAAGTCCGTTTGGTTCTAATATAGAATGAGTTAAAGTAATGTATTCAATTTCAAATGGATCCAATGAAACCTTTCCATTTAACTCAACAATCTGTAAATCATTGGTTATATCGATTTGTTTTTCTCTAAACTTTTCTCGAATTAATACAGCTGTGAAAGGAGTTGCAAAAATTTTACATTTTAATTTTGGCCATAGATGAGCAATAGCACCTATGTGATCCTCATGAGCATGTGTTAAAACTATTCCTAATAAATTATCTTTTCTTTCAACTATAAATCCAGGATCTGGATAAATTAAATCAACACCTGGAATAGTATCATCTGCAAATGTTACACCTATGTCGACCATAAGCCATTTATGATCACTAGGCTTTCCATAGCCGAACAAATTCATATTCATACCTATTTCGCCTGATCCGCCTAAGGGACAAAATAATAGTTCATCTTTCATATTATTTAATTAATTTTGAAATCTTTATTAAGCCTTTAATTGTAATATCTTGGTTTTGACTTGCTTTTGTTTTTATTGAGTTTTTAAATAAATTTGAAAATCCACCAGTAATAATTACTTTAAATGATTTTCTGGTCTCTTTCTTAATTAAATAAATAATATTGTCAATTAAACCCGCATAACCCCAAAAAAAGCCTGATCTAACGGCTGAGATTGTATTGTTACCAATGACCTTATTAATCTTTTTTAAATCTATTTTTGGAATCAAAGTTGCTTTGTCAGATAAGGTATTAAGAGACAATCTCACGCCAGGGGCAATTATTCCTCCATAATAAGTATTTTTAATTAGAACATCGAAAGTAGTTGCTGTACCAAAATCTAAAATTATAAAATTATTTTTATTGTTCATTAAACTTATAGCATTAGTAATTCTATCTGAGCCCACCTGTTTATAATCTACTTTAATTTTTATAAGTGATTTTAAGTTTAATTTTTTAACCTCATAGCATTTTAATTTAAATTTTTTCGATAAAAATTTATTAATTATAGAAAATGTTTTTGGAACAACACTACAAAATAATATTTTTTCAATTTTATTTAATTGAATTTTATTTTTTTTAAACAAAATATTAAGCTGATTATTGTTTACAGATTTTGATAAAAAAGTAATTTTTTTTGAAATTTTATTATTTTTTGAAACGATACATAACTTTGTTTCCGTGTTTCCAATATCACCTAGAATATACATTATTTAATTTTATACAGTTTAGATAAATTTTTTTCAAAAAGTTGTTTTAGTTTATTTTCTACAATTAATTTACTAATACTTTTTTTAGTTACCTCTTGCAAGTTTGTGGCAGGATAACTCCTTATAATTGGATTTTTTTTAATATTTATGCCTATACCAGTAATTAAAAATTTTTTTTCTCTTAAAAATATGACTTCTTGTAAAATGCCACTAATTTTTTTTTTATCAATTAATAAGTCATTTGGTTTTTTAAATAAAATTTTTTTACTTGTAAAGGACGAGAGTAATTTTTTGACTAAAAGACAATTGATTTTTGTTATAGCGTTAATCGATAGTTTCGTTTTATTTAGTTCATTGAAAAAAGTGATAAATAAATTTCCTTTTGATGATATCCATTTTCTTCCATACTGTCCTTTACCATTTGCTTGTGTTTCAGCAACAACCATACCTAAGTTGTATTTAGTTTCTTTGATAATTCTTATTGCAGTATTATTTGTGCTTTTAACTTTTTTAAATTTAAATTTTTTTAATTTCATTAAATAATATTAATTCTTGAAACGACTTCTATTAACTGACTTGGGAATATGAAGTATAAAAGAATTAATATAGTTGAAACTGTCAGTGAAAATTTTAGCCATAAGCTATGATCTGTATCATATTTATCTTTTTCCTTATCAAAGTACATAATTTTTATAATTCTTAGATAATAAAAAGCTGCAACCACAGTTGATAACAACCCTACTATAGCTAAGAAATACATTGATTGTTCCAATACTGCTTTAAAAACATAAAATTTTGCGAAGAAACCTGCCAAGGGTGGTATGCCTGCTAAAGAAAATAATATTAACAACAAACACAAAGACAACAATGGATGATTTTTTGATAATCCTGATAGATCATCAATATCTTCATAATATTGATCTTTTCTTCTTAACATTAATAGACATGAAAAAAGAGCTAAATTCATAACAACATAAATAGAAATATAAATTATCGAACTTTGAATTCCATCGTTTGATGCTGTGGCTAAACCAGCTAAAGTGTAACCAATATGTCCTATAGAACTATAAGCAATTAGTCTTTTTATATTAGTTTGCCCTATAGCAGCAACTGCTCCAAAAACCATAGAAGCTATAGATAAGAAAACTATTATCATTTGCCATTGATCAATTAAATTTAAAAAGGGAACATATAAAAATCTAATAAATACAGTCAAAGCAGCTACCTTTGGTACTATTGTAAAAAACAAAGTTACAGTTGTTGGAGATCCTTCATAAACATCAGGTGCCCACATGTGGAATGGAACTGCAGAAATTTTAAATGCTAAACCAACTAATATGAAGACAATCCCAAAAGTTAAAACATATTCATTAGAATTTAGTTGATTTGATATTATATCAAAATTGGTAGAACCTGAAAAACCATAAACTAAAGAACATCCATATAATAATAATCCTGATGATAATGCACTTAAAACAAAATATTTCAAACCAGCTTCTGATGATTTTAATTGATCTCTGTTATATGTTGCTAAAACATATAAAGCTAATGACTGTAATTCTAAGCCCATATAAAAAACAATTAAATCATTTGAACTGATCATTACCATCATTCCAAGAATTGAACTCAAAATAAGAACTGGGTATTCTATATTATATATTTTAAATGTTTTTAAATAAGTTGACGAAATAACTAAAACTAAAAAACCTCCAATTAAAGTTATAATTTTCATTAGCGAGGACATACTATCAATCACAACGCTTTCATTAAACAAAGTTTCTCTAGTTACAGAGAAAGTTTCATTGAATGTTATTATTGTTGTAATTAAAATTGCAAACAAAGATAAATTAAAAGTAATTTTAGAACTGTCATTTTTAAACACACCTAAAATAAGTAAAAACATAATTGATAAAGAAATAAAAATTTCAGGTAATATTAAATTTAAATTTTCCATATTATTTACTAGCTATATTTATTTTATGCATATTAATTAAATCAGTAACAGAAACTTCAATAGTGTTAATTAATGGATCGGGGTAAAAACCAAAAAATAAGATTGGTGCAGCTAAACAAGATAAAATAAAATATTCAGATCTATTTAAATCTAAAATTTTTTTAAGATCTTCATTAACTAATTTTCCAAATACTACTCTTTTATAGAGCCACAACATGTATGCAGCTCCTAAAATTACTCCAATACTTGCTACAACAGCTACTAAAAAATTATCCTTGAAAGCTCCCATTAATATTAAAAACTCACCAATAAAACCACTGGTTCCAGGTAAACCAAGTGATGCTAAAGCAAATAACATAAACAATATTGAATATTTTGGAATTACAGAAACTAGTCCACCATATGTACTTATCAATCTAGAATGCATTCTGTCATAAACTACGCCAACCGTTAAAAATAATGCTGCCGAAACTAAGCCATGGCTTATCATTTGAATTATACTTCCTTCAATTCCTTGTTGTTGTAAAGTGAATATACCCAAAGTTACAAAGCCCATATGCGCAACTGAAGAATAAGCAATTAACTTTTTCATATCTTCCTGCATCAAAGCTATCAGTGAGGTGAATATGATTGCTATAACACTCAAGGTATAAATTAATGGTGTAAATACCTCTGATGCAACTGGGAAAAGACCTAAAGAAAATCTTATAAAACCATATCCAGCCATCTTTAACAAAATTGCGGCTAATAATACAGATCCTGCTGTAGGAGCCTCAACGTGTGCATCAGGTAACCATGTATGAACTGGCCACATAGGTGTTTTAACTGCAAATGAACTAAAAAATGCTAACCACAATAGATTTTGATATTTAACATCAATACCAATTTCATATAGTTGAACGACGTCAGTTGTTCCTGTAATCCAATAAATTGAAATTATTGCAACTAACATTAAAACAGAACCTAACAATGTATATAAAAAGAATTTGAACGCTGAATATACTCTTCTTGCTCCTCCCCAAATACCAATAATTAAAAACATTGGGATTAATCCAGCTTCAAAAAATAAATAAAATACAACCAAATCAAGCGCAGAGAAAACACCAATCATAAAACTTTCCATAATTAGTATTGCAATTAAAAAATCTCTTAATCTATTTTTAACAGAATTGTTTACAGATATAATACATAATGGTGTTATAAATGTTGTTAGTATAATAAACAAAATTGAAATACCATCTACGCCCACTTTGTAATTAATAAAACCTTTAATCCATGTTCTATCTTCTATAAATTGAAAACTAGAAGTTGATTGATCAAAAGTAATACATAAGTAAATGGAAATTAAAAAATTTACTACTGTTGTGAATAAGGCTACATATTTAATCGTAGTATTATTTCCCTCTTTTTCTTTTATAAAAAATAAAAATAAAGCTCCTATTGTTGGCAATAATATTAGAGATGAAAGAATAGGAAAATTCATTATTTAAGTATTAGAAAAGTTAGTAAAGCAGAAAAACCTAACAACATTACAAATGCATATTGATATATAAAACCACTTTGAAATTTAGTTGCTTTAATTGAACATTTTTTTATAAATGAAGAAATTCCATCAGGACCAAAACCATCTATTATAGTTCCGTCACAAAATTTCCATAAAAATAATCCTAATTTTTTTGAGGATTTAATAAATAATACGTCATATAACTCATCAAAGTACCATTTGTTCACTAAAAAATTATACAAAGGTTTATTCATAGAAACTATTGAATTAGGTAACTCTTTGTTTTTAACAAAAAAGTAATAAGCAATTGGAATAGACAATAAAACCAAACAAGGTGTTAAAAGCAAAAACCATAAAGGTGGATGTTCAGTGCTTAAAGGCTCTAAAAACTTAATAGACTCAGCCCAGAATAAGTTCTCACCATGATCAATAAAAAGTCCTTTAAATAGAAAACCAGCAAATACTGCTCCAATTGAAAGGATAAATAAAGGAATAAGCATTACTAAAGGAGACTCGTGTGTTTCCTCTATCTTGATCTCTTTATTATTATACTCTCCATGGAAAGTTTTAAATATCAATCTCCATGAATAAATAGATGTTAAAAATGCTGTGATTATTCCAATCCCAGCTGCATAATAACCTATGGTATTACCTTTTAAATATGCAAATTCTATAATTGCATCTTTAGAATAAAATCCTGATAAAAATGGAAAACCTGTTAAAGCAAGTGTTCCTATTATCATTAAAGCATAAGTATATGGTAACTTTTTCCATACACCTCCCATGTTATTTATATTTTGCTCATCTTTAAATGCATGGATTACTGAACCAGATCCTAAAAATAATAAGGCTTTGAAAAATGCGTGAGTAAATAAGTGAAACATGGCAACATTGTATGCACCTACTCCAGCTGCAAAAAACATATAACCAAGTTGACTACATGTAGAATAAGCAATTATTTTTTTAATATCTGTTTGAACTAAAGCCACTGTTGCTGCAAAGAATGCTGTAATCATTCCAACAATAGTTATAAAATTTAGAATTAACGGTGAATATTCATAAATTGGAGAACATCTTACTACCAGGAAAACTCCAGCTGTAACCATCGTTGCTGCATGAATTAATGCTGAAACTGGAGTTGGACCCTCCATCGCATCAGGTAGCCAAGTATGTAGCAATATCTGTGCAGATTTACCCATTGCTCCAATAAATAAAAGTAAACAAATTAAATCTATTGCTTTAACTTCAAAACCTAAAAATGCTAAATTTTTATCTACGACTGTTGGAATTTGTTGAAAAACTTCTGAGTAATTAACAGTTCCAAATAAATAAAATATTAAGAAAATCCCTAAAGCAAAACCAAAATCACCTACTCTATTTACAACAAATGCTTTTATTGCAGCAGCATTTGCGCTTTCTTTTTTGAACCAAAAACCAATTAAGAAGTAAGAACATAAGCCAACACCTTCCCAACCAAAAAATAATTGTATGAAATTATCCGAAGTCACAAGCATCAACATTGCAAATGTGAACAATGATAAATAAGCCATAAATCTTGGTTTATGAGGATCATGAGACATGTAACCAATTGAATAAATATGCACTAAAGCAGATACAGAAGTTACAACTACTAACATAACAGCTGATAATGGATCAATTAACATCGACCAATTTACGTCAAGTGACCCAGAGCTTATCCAGGTAGCTATAACAATATTTTCTTGATACTGATTTACAATTACTTGATAAAGAACAAAAATTGATAATAGAGCAGATATTGAAACAAGCACGCTAGTTACTATTTCAGAATTTCTATCACCGATGTATTTTCCAAAAAAACCTGAAATAATTGACGCAATAAGTGGAAGAAATATAATTGATAGTTCCATGATTATCCTTTCAACTTATCAATTTCTTCAACTCGTATCGTTCCAGAATTTCTAAAATACACGACTATAATTGCTAATCCTATGGCTGCTTCTGCTGCCGCAACTGTAAGAATAAATAGAGTAAAGACTTGTCCAGCCAAATCTCCTAAATAAATAGAAAAAGCAACTAAATTAATATTCACTGCAAGTAATATCAGTTCAATACTCATTAATATTACAATGATGTTTTTTCTATTTAGAAAAATACCAATTACTCCAATTGAGAATATCACTGCTCCTAAAGTTAAATAATGTCCTAAACCTATATCAATCATCTAATTTAACTCCTTTATTACTCTGAACTTCCAGCACCTCTACACCTTCAGCTCTTTCTCTAGATATTTGCTTGATATAACTTTGTCTTTTAACACCTGATCTTTGTCTAAATGTTAATACAATAGCCCCAACCATAGCTACTAATAAGATCATTCCACTTATTTGAAACACATGAATATAATCAGTATATAAAATCTTTCCCAGTGAATGAGTATTGCTAATGCTTGCTTGACTAATTGAATTATTAATATCAAAAATTTCTGGTTTAAATTTCCAGCCTCCGATTACAATTATTATTTCAAAAAATATAAGCGTGCTAATAACTAATCCTATAGGGATATGTCTTGAACTTTGTTGACCTACAAACCATTGGTTTTTTTGTTGGGCTACGTTTAACATCATAACAACAAATAAAAACAAAACTGCAACAGCCCCAACATAAACAATTAGCATTATCATTCCCAAAAATTCAGCACCTATCATAATGAAAAGACAAGATATACTTATGAAATCAAGAATTAAGAAAAATACTGAGTGAACAGTATTTTTAGAAGCGGTAACCATTATCGCTGAAACAACTGCAATTATAGAAAATGTATAAAAGAAAATAGCGTGTGCAATCATTTTTATCTATGGATATTATCAGCTTTAATATTAGCCTCCAAAACATTCTCCCATCTATCTCCATTATCTAATAATTTTTCTTTTGTATAATAAAGTTCCTCTCTTGTTTCTGTTGAAAATTCAAAATTTGGACCTTGTACTATTGCATCTACAGGACAAGACTCTTCACACAAACCACAATAAATACATTTCATCATATCAATATCGTAACGAGTAGTTTTTCTACTTCCATCTTCTCTTTCTGCTGACTCGATAGTTATTGCTTGTGCAGGACATACTGCTTCACATAATTTGCAAGCTATACATCTCTCTTCTCCATTTGGATATCTTCGTAAAGCATGTTCACCTCTAAAACGAGGGCTTATCTTACCTTTCTCAAAAGGGTAATTAATTGTTTTTTTTGATTTAAATAATTCTTTAATAGCAATAAACAAACCGCCGATGAAGTCAGTCATAAATATTGTTTTAAAAAATCTTGAAATATTCATAATTAATTCATTGGTAAAAGATTAAAATAAAATAAATAGCTAGCTGTTAATACCACCCAAATTAGAGAAAGAGGAAGAAACACTTTCCATCCAAGTCTCATTAACTGGTCATATCTGTATCTAGGTACTATCGCTTTAACTAAAGCAAAAAGGATAAATAAAAGAAGAATTTTTAATATTAACCATATTGCGCTAGGTACTAACGTAAATGGATAAACATCAATTGGAGACATCCAGCCACCTAAAAATAATATTGCTCCCATTGCACACATTAATAAAATGTTTGCATACTCACCTAACCAAAACATTGCATACATCATTCCTGAATATTCTGTTTGATAACCAGCAACCAACTCGGCTTCTGCTTCTGGTAAGTCAAAAGGAGGTCTGTTGGTTTCAGCTAAAGCGGAAATAAAGAATATTACAAACATTGGAAATAATGGAATTACAAACCACATATTTTGTTGAGCAATGACAATATCATTTAAATTTAATGAACCAACACAAAGTAAAACATTGATAATTATTACTCCAATTGAAACTTCATAAGATACCATTTGAGCAGCAGAACGAATTGCTCCAAGAAAAGGATATTTAGAATTTGATGCCCATCCACCCATTATTATTCCATAAACACCTAGAGAAGAAACAGCAAATAAGTAAAGAATACCAACATTAATATCAGCTAAAACCTGGGTTGCACTAAATGGGATTACGGCCCAAGCGATTAAAGCTAAAGTCATCGTGACTATTGGAGCCAATATAAAAATTACTTTGTTTGAGCTAGATGGAATAATTATTTCTTTGAATATATATTTTAAAGCATCAGCTAATGATTGTAATAAACCAAACGGACCAACGACGTTTGGTCCTTGTCTTTTTTGAACAAAAGCCCAAACCCTTCTATCGAGCCAAACAATCATTGCCACAGAAACAAGAACTGGAACTAGTAAAAATAAAATCTTATATACTTCTTGAAAAACTAAACTCAAGTATTCCATGTTAACCCTCTGTACCTGTTGATTTCAAATTTAATTTTGAATTATTACATTCAACCATTGTTTTTGATGATCTGGTAATAACATTTGAAAAATAATAATCTTTTACTTTGATTATTAAATTTTCATTTTGAAATTCTTTTGATGAATTATTTTGTTCATCCACCTGTTTTTCTTTATGCAAGTTTAAATAATTGAACATGCTACTTTCTAATTCATCTTTGTCATTAAATAATTTTCTATTATTCATAAATTCAGCTAGTTCATTAATTATTTGCCAATCTTCTTTAGCTTCACCTGGTGGATAAGATGCTTTGAAGGCTTTTTGAATTTTCCCCTCCAAATTGGTAAAGTATCCATCTTGTTCAGTATAAGCAGCGCCTGGCAAAATAATATCAGCAGATTCTGCACCTTTATCACCATGGCTACCTTGGTAAATTATAAATTCATCTTTTTTATCAAATTCTAAATTATCTTGACCTAAAAGATAAACAATATCAAATTTATGATCTTTTAGATCATTTATTAAGTTATTTTCATTATTTATTATTCCAAGATCAATATTTCCTACTGTTGCTGCATCAGTTGATAAAATATTTAAAGAATTCCATTCATCTGAAATTTTATTATTTTTTAATAAAAATTCTTTCGTTTTATTGAATAAAAATTCTGAAGACTCTAATCTAAGTAAAGACTCACCAATAATTATTATTGGTTTTTTTGAATGAATAATTTCTTTAGATATGTCATGATTTCCTTCAAGAATATTATTTAAAGTTTGAGTTTGACCATCTAAACTTTGATAAGGATAAGTTAAATCACCAACATCATTAAGTGAAATTATTTTTGTATTGTTATTCAAGTAAGCTTTTCTAATTCTAGCATTTAAAATAGTTGCTTCATATCTTGGGTTTGCACCTGCTATAAAAATTAAATCTGCTTCCTCAATGCCATTTATAGAAGAATTAAATAAATAGTTTTCTCTTTTAGAGGTATTTATAAATCTGTTATCAGACCTTGACTCGTAATTTTTAGTATCAATTGTTCGATCAAAAAATTCTTTAAAAATGTAACTAGTCTCCATATTGGTTAAATCACCAACAAAACCACATATTTTTTCTTTTGATGTGTTTTCAAATTTAGATTTAATTATTTTGTACACTTCATTCCATGAGGCCTTTTCAAACTTACCGTTGTATTTGATAAATGGAGAATCTAATCTTTGATGCAGAAGACCATCACAAGCATATCTTGTTTTGTCTGAGATCCATTCCTCATTAATATCTTCATTTATAATTGGAAGTACTCTTTTGACTTCCCAATCATATGTGTCTACTCTTACATTTGATCCAATTGCATCCATTACATCAATTGTTTCTGTTTTCTTCAATTCCCATGGTCTAGCCTCAAATACATAAGGTTTTGATGTAAGGGCTCCTACTGGACATAAATCTACAACGTTAGCAGACAATTCAGATTGCATTGATTGCTCTAGATAGGTTGTAATTTGCATATCCTCACCTCTTCCAATAGCACCAAGCTCTGGAACTCCAGCAACTTCCGTTGCAAATCTCACACATCTCGTACAGTGGATACATCTTGTCATTTGAGTTTTAATCAATGGTCCCATATTTTTTTCAGGAACTGCTCTTTTGTTTTCTTTAAATCTTGATTTGTCTACTCCATAGTACATTGATTGATCTTGAAGATCACATTCACCACCTTGATCGCATACTGGACAATCTAAGGGATGGTTAGCTAATAGAAATTCCATCACTCCCTTACGAGCTTTTTCTACTAAAGCAGTATTTGTTTTAATATTCATACCCTCTGCAGCTGGCATAGCGCATGAAGCAATTGGTTTGGGAGATTTTTCCATTTCAACTAAACACATTCTACAATTACCTGCTATCGATAATTTTTCATGGTAACAAAATCTTGGAATTTCCACTCCAGCTTTTTCACAAGCTTGAAGGACAGTTAAACCTTCTTCTACTTCAACTTCGATTTCATTTACTTTTAATTTAAGCATTTTTTTTATCTAATAAATGTTGATCTACTAAATAAGGAATATTGTTTTTCTTTTGAACAATAGGATCCAAATTATTTCTTTTCTCAATTTCTTTTTTAAAATGTCTAAGTAATCCTTGGACTGGCCAGGATGAACCTTCCCCAAATGCGCAAATAGTGTGTCCTGCTATTTGATTTGTAACATCTCCTAGCATGTCCACCTCATCTTTGGTTGCATCTCCTTTTGCCATTCTCTCGAGCATTCTCCACATCCAACCGGAACCTTCTCTACATGGTGTACATTGTCCACAACTTTCATGTTTATAAAATCTTGCTATTCTTGCCATGCATTTAATTATGTCCTGATCTTTATTAATGACCACTATGCCTGCAGTTCCCAAACCACTTTTCTCAGCCACAAGTGAGTCAAAATCCATAGTTAATGTTTCACATTTATCTTTTGGAATTAAAGGCATTGATGAACCACCAGGAATTACTGCTTGAAGATTATCCCAACCTCCAATAACACCACCTGCGTGAACTTCAATTAATTCTTTTAAAGGAATGTTCATTTCTTCCTCAACATTACACGGTGTATTTACATTTCCAGATATACAAAATATTTTTGTCCCTGTATTTTTTTCTCTTCCAAGAGAAGCAAACCATTTTCCTCCTCTTCTAAGAATTGTTGGGATTACAGCTATAGTTTCTACGTTATTAATAATTGTTGGACATCCATAAAGACCAATTAGAGCAGGGAATGGTGGTTTTAATCTAGGTTGGCCTTTTTTACCTTCAATACTTTCTAATAAAGCTGTTTCCTCTCCACAAATATATGCACCAGCACCATAATGAATATAAATGTCTAAATCCCAGCCAGTACCTGCTGCATTTTTACCTAAGAGTTTTTTCTCATAAGCTTCATCTATTGCTGCCTGAAGTTTTTGACCATCAAGAAAATATTCTCCTCTTATATAAATATAACAAACATGTGCTTGCACTGCGTAAGATGCAATTAAACAACCTTCTATTAACTTATGAGGCTCAAATCTTAAAATATCTCTATCTTTGCAGGTTCCTGGTTCAGACTCATCACCGTTAATAACTAAGTAATGTGGTCTAGATCCAACTTCTTTTGGAGCAAATGACCATTTTAAACCTGTAGGAAAACCTGCCCCACCTCGACCTCTTAATTGAGACTCTTTGATTTCATTAATTATCCAGTCTCTTCCTTTGTCAGTAATTTCTTTTGTATTTACCCAATCACCTCTTTCTTGTGATGAAGATACATCTGAACCTTTATCATTATATAAATTTTGAAAAATTCTATCTTGATCTTTAAGCATTTTTTAAATCCATTAAGGTTTTTCTATTATTTTCTGGTTCATTATTTACTCTTCCTCTATATGAGCCAGGTCTTGGAGTTTCTCCATTTAAAATTTTATCTAAAATATCTAAAGTTTTTTGTTTATCTAAATCTTCAAAATAATCATCATTAATTTGCATCATTGGTGCATTGACACATGCTCCCAAACATTCAACTTCCATCCAAGAACAGCTTTTATCATTTGATAATTCACATTCATTTTCGGAAATTTTTTCCTTACAAGCCTCAACTAATTGATTTGCGCCTCTTATCATACAAGGTGTTGTGGTGCACACTTGAACAAAGTATTTTCCTACAGGAGATAAATTGTACATTGTATAAAAAGTAGCTACCTCATAAACTTTAATATAAGGCATATCTAAAAACTTAGCGATGTACTTCATTGCAGCTAATGGTATCCAATTATTATTTTGTCTTTGAGCAATATAAAGTAAAGCCATTACTGCACTGTGTTGTTTTCCTTCAGGGTATTTTGCAACAATACTATTTGCTGCCTCTAAAGATGAAGCATTAAACTCAAAACTGTCTGGTTGATCTTTAGCAGGTCTTCTTAAGCTCATCTGTCCACCTCACCGAAAACAATATCTAAAGAACCTAATACTGCTGGAACATCAGCTAACATATGACCTTTAATTAGATAATCCATTGATTGTAAATGTGAAAATCCTGGTGCTCTTATTTTACATTTATAGGGTTTACTCGATCCATCAGAAATTAAGTAAACACCAAATTCTCCTTTTGGTGCCTCAACAGCTGTATAAATTTCATCTTTTGGGACTCTGTATCCCTCTGTAAAAAGTTTGAAATGATGAATTAAAGCCTCCATTGATTCTTTGATCTCTGCCTTAGGTGGTGGACTAATCTTTCCATCTAATGATTTAATTGGACCTTTTTCCATTTTAGCAAGACACTGTTTAATAATTGATACACTTTCTTTCATTTCTTCAATTCTGCATAAATATCTGTCGTAACAATCTCCGTTTTTTCCAACAGGAATTTTAAA
Source organism: Pelagibacteraceae bacterium AG-349-O05 (assembly GCA_003281005.1). Taxonomy (GTDB): domain Bacteria; phylum Pseudomonadota; class Alphaproteobacteria; order Pelagibacterales; family Pelagibacteraceae; genus Pelagibacter. Next base: position 16,072 of record QCDE01000010.1, on the reverse strand, counting down.
GTCTAAACTTCCATAGCAATCATAAGGTTGAGATTTTCTTAAATCCCAAGGAATACCTGATCCTCTAATCATAACTCCTGAAAAAGAGTAATCTAAAGCGTCTTCCTTTGTGACTACTCCAATATCAACATTTCTTTGTTTGAAAATTCGATTATCAGTCAGTAGACTTTCTAAGTCGTTAATTATTTTTGGAAATGTTTCACAAAATTTAGCTATATCTTCTTCTAGACCTTTTGGTAAATCTTGATGAACACCTCCTGCTCTAAAATAATTTGCATGGAGCCTAGATCCTGAAGCTCTTTCGTAAAATGTCATTAACGTTTCTCTTTCCTCAAAACCCCAAAGAGAAGGCGTTAGTGCACCAACATCAAGGGCTTGGGTTGTAACATTTAAAATATGACTTAAAATTCTTCCAATCTCACAAAATATAACTCTTATATATTGTGCTCTAATTGGCACATCTATTTTAAGTATTTTTTCAACCGCTAGTGCGAAAGCATGTTCTTGGTTCATTGGTGCTACATAATCTAAACGATCAAAATAAGGAACTGCCTGCATATAGGTTTTATTTTCTATAAGTTTTTCTGTTCCTCTATGAAGTAAACCGATATGAGGGTCAGCCTTCTCTACCACTTCTCCATCAAGCTCAAGAATTAATCTAAGCACACCATGAGCCGCAGGATGTTGAGGTCCAAAATTTAAATTTAAATTTTTAATTTTTTTTGTCATTACTTTCAATTTCTTCTTTAATATATTTTGTTCCTTCCCAAGGACTTTCGTAATCAAAATTTCTATAATTTTGCTCAAGTTTAACTGGTTCACTAATCACTTTTTTCTGATCTTCGCTGTATCTGACTTCTGAGTGACCAGTTAATGGGAAATCCTTTCGTAATGGATGACCTTCAAATACATAATCAGTTAGTATTCTTCTTAAATCAGGATGATCCTTAAAAGATACTCCGTACATATCAAACACTTCTCTCTCCATCCAGTTTGCTGATGGAAAAATGCTGGTTAATGACGGAATAACTTCATTTTCAGCAATTAAATATTTTACAATCAATCTTTGGTTAAATTCATGGCTTAAAAACAAGTATACTACTTCAAACCTTTGATTTTGTTCAGGGTAATCAACAACTGTTATATCAATCAGTTGCCTAAATTTAGTATCTTGATTTGTTTTTAAAAAAATAGCGACGTCAATAATATCTTCTTTATCTATTTCAATGTAAATTTGGTTATGTTTTATCTCTGTAGTGTTAATTTTGGTAGTTAACTCCGAATTAATTTTTTTTTCAAGATCCACTAAATTTTTCATAACTATCTTATAAAAGATCCCTTTTTTCTTATTTTTTTTTGTAATTGAAGTATTCCATACAACAATGCCTCTGCTGAAGGTGGGCATCCTGGTACGTAAACATCAACTGGTACAATTCGATCACATCCCCTTACAACTGAATATGAATAATGGTAATATCCACCTCCATTTGCACAGCTACCCATAGAAATAACATATCTCGGCTCAGGCATTTGGTCATAAACTTTTCTTAAAGCAGGGGCCATTTTATTTGTTAAAGTTCCCGCAACTATCATAACATCAGATTGTCTTGGGGAACCTCTTGGAGCGGCACCAAATCTTTCTAAATCATATCTTGGCATAGCTGTTTGCATCATTTCAACAGCACAACAAGCTAAACCAAAAGTCATCCAATGAAGTGATCCTGATCTTGACCAGTTAATTAAATTATCAAAAGAAGTTGTTATAAAACCATTCTTACTAAAATCTTCTGCAAGTTGTTTAAATTCCTCAGGAACTTGATCTATTTTATTATTCATTGTGGTTTATAATTTTTATTCCCAGTCTAAAGCACCTTTTTTCCATTCATAAATAAAACCTATTGTAAGTATGAACAAAAAAATCATCATTGATGAAAAACCTAACAATCCAATATTTCCCAGGGATATTGCCCATGGAAATAAAAATGCTATCTCTAAATCAAAAATAATAAATAGAATTGCAACTAAATAAAATCTCACATCAAATTCCATTCTTGAGTCCTCGAAAGGTTCAAAACCACACTCATAAGCTGAAAGTTTTTCAGGATCAGGTTTTTTTGGTGATAGAATAAAGTTTAAAACCACAAAAGCACAACTTAACCCAAGAGCTAATACTAAAAATATTATTATTGGTAAGTAATCTTTTAAAAAATCAGATAACATGGAAATCTATATATCAGTTTTTATCTGTTGTTGAAGGGCTGATACGTCACATTTTATTAATATAAACATTAAAAAATAAGAGAAAGTGGCGGGAGTGAAGGGACTCGAACCCTCGACCTATCGCGTGACAGGCGATCGCTCTAACCAACTGAGCTACACCCCCAATTTATCGAATTTTTAAGCATGGATATAGCTTTTTATGCGCTGCCACCACAAGTTAAAAATATTTTCGCTATTAGTAATCACATATATAATTTAATCAAGCTTTATTATTATAAATTAATGAAATTAAATAACAAATTGGAAGAATTATCTATAGTTATCCCAATATATAATGAAGCAAAAAATATTGAAGAATTATGGATAAGAATAAAAAAAAAATTAGAGCTAAAAAAATTAGAAATAATATTTATTGATGATGATTCGAAAGATAATACTCACAAAATTTTAAAAAAAATAAAAAAAAAAGACAAAAAAGTAAAATTTTTTATAAGAAAAAATAAAATTAAAGATTTATCTAAATCCTGTATTTTAGGATTTAATAATTGTAAATATAAACATATCATAGTTATGGATGGTGATTTACAACATGATCCTAAATATATTCCAAAGTTAATAAGTAAATACAATTCATCAAATTATGATGTTATTGTTGGCTGCAGAGATTTTTTTACAAAAAAAAATAAAGGTTTAAATTTTTTAAGAACTTTAGCATCGTTAATTCTTATATTTTTAATAAATATGATGCTTGGAAAACGTACATCAGATCCAATGTCTGGATTTTTTTTATTTAAAAAAAAACTATTTATAGAATCTAAAAGAAAATTTTATAAAAAAGGTTATAAAATTCTAGCAGATATAATTTATAATAATAAAGACAATATTCATATTGGTGACATAAAAATAAACTTTAAAAAGAGAATTTATGGTAAAAGTAAAATCAATATAAAAGTATTATTGCATTTAATAATTTTTATTTTTGATAAATTTAAAATATGAATAGTTTAAATTTTAATTTTTATTTGAGATTATACTTAATTATACTATTCTTATTTGCTACATTCTTTTTTTTTCAAAAATACAATAATACTGTTGAATGGACAATCTCTGAATGGCTAATTAATTATCAAGGTGGATTTACAAGAAGAGGTTTTTTAGGTGAGGTTATATTTCAATTAAATAAATTTACAAACTTAACGCTAAGAGAAACAATTCTTTTATTTCAAATATTATCTTACCTAATTTATTTCTATTTAGTATTTAGATTATTAAAAAATTCAAAAATTCATTTAGTTTTTATTTTTGCTATATTTTCTCCAATATTTGTTATTTATCCTATTGCTGAAGTTGAGGTTCTTGGTAGGAAAGAAATTTTTGTTTTTATTTCCTTTTTAATAGTTACAAATATTTTTTCTAAAAATAATATTGAAATAAAGGATTATTTGATATTTTCAGTAATTCTTTCAATTGTATGCTTAATTTGGGAAGGTTTAATTATTTATCTTTCATTTTTTGCTTTTATTTTATTTTTAAAAAATCATTCTAATTTAAATAAAATATTCTATCTAAAGTTTTTTTTAAGTTTTCTTCCTATTTTAATAACATTTTATTTTATTTTTTATTTTAAATTAAGCTCTGAAGAATTAAAAATAATGTGTGTTAGTGTTAATGAATGTTATGGTGCTATGACTTATTTAAATAAAAATCTTTCAAGTAATATAGGTGAAGTAATATCTAAATTTCAGCTATTTTATTTAATAAGATATATGCTTATTTTTTTAATAGGTTTTTTACCTCTTTTATTATTAATTTTAAATTCAAAGTTTAATTTTGAAACAAAAATTAAGAATAAATATTTTTTTTCAATTTTATTTTTATTGGTATTTTTTCCCTCTTTTTCATTTTATTATATCGCTCAAGATTGGGGCAGATGGATAAATATTTCCTATACTCTATCATTGTTTACTTATCTTTTTTGTTTAAAAAATAATTTAATCATTCTTGATGTAGATAAATTAAATTTTAGAATCTTTAAAAAAAAAATTATCACCATTTTTTTATTCATATTATTTTGTTTTGGTTGGGCTCCAAAAACACTAATAAATGAAGATGTAAGTTCAATTCCAATTTACAGAAAAACACTAAACATTTTTAAAAGCTTCAATTAAATGATGGTGGGCAGTAAAGGACTCGAACCTTTGACCCCCTCGGTGTAAACGAGATGCTCTACCAACTGAGCTAACCGCCCAAAACAAAGCTACTTATTACATCAACACTTAAATAATGTAAATTAATTATTATTGAATACTTGCTTGAGATTTATCGTCTTTTTTGGATATATCGACCTCAACCCACTCTGTTGGTTTAAGTTCTTTTGTCAAAGCTATTTTTATAACCTGATCAGCATACTCAACAGGCGTAATTTTTATATCATCTATAATTTTCTTAGGCATATCAACTAGATCTTTTTCGTTCTCTTTAGGAATTAAAACTTCTTTTATTCCAGCTCTGTGTGCTGCTAATAATTTTTCTTTCAAACCACCAATTGGCAATACTTGGCCTGTTAAAGTTACTTCACCGGTCATAGCAACATCTCTTCTTACAGGAATGTTTGTTATTGATGAAACAATTGAAGTTACCATACCGATACCAGCTGATGGACCATCTTTTGGTGTTGCTCCTTCAGGAACATGAATGTGAAAATCTTTTTTTTCAAATATTGGTGGTATAATCCCATATTCTAAACATTTTGATCTTACAAAAGATTTTGCAGCTTTAACTGATTCTTGCATAACATCACCTAATTTACCAGTAATTTGCATTCTTCCTTTTCCTGGCATTGTAACGGTTTCTATTTTTAAAATTTCTCCACCATACTCAGTCCAAGCAAGTCCTGTCACTATACCTACTCTATTCTCAGACTCTAATTCTCCAAACTTAAACTTAGGAACACCTAAAAAATCAGATAAATTTTTATTGTTTATTTCAACTTCTTTTTTCTCACCTGCTACAATTTTTTTAACAACTTTTCTTGCAAGTTTAGAAATTTCCCTTTCAAGATTTCTTACACCTGACTCTTTTGTATATCCTCTAATAACTTCTTTTATAATGTCATCAACCAACTTCATTTCTTTTTCTTTAACACCGTTATCTTTGATTTGTTTTGGTAATAAATACTTATTTGCGATACTAATTTTTTCATCCTCAGTGTAACCTGCTAATCTAATTACTTCCATTCTATCTAATAAAGGAGGTAAAATATTTAAAGTATTTGCAGTCGTTACAAACATCACATCAGATAAATCATAATCAACTTCTAAATAATGATCATTGAATGTTGTGTTCTGTTCAGGATCTAAAGCTTCTAATAATGCTGAAGACGGGTCACCTCTATAATCATTTCCAATTTTATCAATTTCATCTAATAAAATTAATGGATTTTTTGTTCCGGCTTTCTTCATCATCTGAATAATTTTTCCTGGTAGAGATCCAATATAAGTTCTTCTATGTCCTCTTATTTCTGCTTCATCCCTCATACCACCGACAGACATTCTAACAAATTCTCTGTTTGTTGCTTTTGCTATTGATTTTCCTAAAGATGTTTTTCCAACTCCGGGAGGGCCCACTAGACATAAAATTGGACCTTTGATTTTTTCCATTCTTTTTTGAACTGCTAAGAATTCAATAATTCTCTCTTTTACTTTTTCCAATCCAAAGTGATCTTTATCAAGAATATTTAGAGCTTTAGTTAAATCTATATCAACTTCACTTTTTTTATGCCAAGGAAGTTCTGTCATCCAGTCTAAATAATTTCTTACAACAGTAGCCTCTGCAGACATTGGACTCATATTTTTTAATTTTTTTAACTCTTGAAGACACTTTTTTTCAACCTCTTTCGGCATTTTAGCCTTCGTAATTGCTTTATTTAAACTAGTTGTTTCATCCTTGCCGTCTTCAATCTCTCCAAGTTCTTTTTGAATAGCTTTTAATTGCTCATTTAAATAATACTCTCTTTGAGTTTTTTCCATTTGAGTTTTAACTCTACCTCTTATTCTTTTTTCAACACCAATAATACTCGTCTCATTTTCCATTATTTTAATAATGGCATTTAATCTTTTCTTTACATCCACAGTTTCAAAAATTTGTTGCTTTTCTGAAATAGTAGCAGTTATATGAGATGCAATATTGTCAGCAATCTGAGAAGGGTCTTTTAATTGTTTAATTGTATTAATTGTTTCACTAGAAATTTTTTTATTTATTGAGGTTAATTTTTCTAATCTTCTTAAAGCTGTAACTGCCATAGGAAACAGATCCTCATCTTTGGGCAAAATATCTTGATAATGGGCATAATCACAAGTTATGAATTTTTCATCATCTTTAAAGTCTAAAATTTTTACTCTTTTAATTCCTTCAACCAAAACTTTAACTGTGCCATCAGGTAGTTTTAATAATTGTAAAATACTTCCTTCACAACCGTACATAAAAACATCGGTTTTCTTAGGATCATCAATTTCTGAATTTTTTTGCGTAACAAGAATAATTTTTTTATCTTTTTTCATCACTTCGTTTAGTGCTGAAATAGATTTGTCCCTTCCTACAAACAAAGGAATAACCATGCTGGGAAAAACCACTATATCTCTTAGTGGTAACAACGGTAGTGAAATTTTGACGTCCATAGGAACAATATGGATATTATATTTTATAATGCAATAGGTATTTGTTACTTATTAAGGATATTAAGCCGCTGTGGTCTTATTTGACTTAGTTTTATTGTCACCTTTTGCATGAACCAAAATTGGTTGGGACTGTCCTTTTGCGGCACTAGCATCGACAATTACCTCTTCTATATTATCTTTACTCGGAAGATCGTACATTGTTTTTAACAAAATATTTTCTAGAATTGATCTCAGGCCTCTTGCGCCCGTTTTTTTGTTAATAGCTTTTTGCGCTATTTCTTTTAGTGCATTTTCTTTAAATGTTAATTTAGCACCATCTAATTTAAATAGTTCTTGATATTGCTTTGTTAAAGAATTTTTAGGTTCTTGTAATATTTTAATTAAAGATTTTTCATCTAAATCTTCAAGTGTTGCTATCATTGGAAGTCTTCCAATAAATTCTGGAATCAATCCAAATTTTAATAGGTCTTCTGGCTCTAGTCCTTTCATCCATTCACCAGTTTTCTTATCTTGTGTATTTTTTACATCTGCACCAAAACCAATTGAAGTACCTTTGTCTCTTTGAGAAATTATTTTATCAAGACCAGCAAACGCACCACCACAAATAAATAAAATATTTGTAGTATCTACTTGTAAAAATTCTTGTTGAGGATGTTTTCTACCACCCTGAGGAGGAACACTCGCAACTGTACCTTCCATTATTTTAAGAAGAGCTTGCTGAACACCTTCACCCGATACATCTCTTGTAATTGATGGATTTTCAGATTTTCTACTTATTTTATCAACCTCATCAATATAAACTATTCCTCTTTGAGCTTTTTCAACATTATAATCTGAAGCTTGTAGTAATTTTAAAATAATATTTTCAACATCTTCTCCAACATAACCTGCTTCAGTTAGAGTGGTTGCGTCAGCCATTGTGAATGGCACGTCCAAAATTCTAGCAAGAGTTTGTGCAAGCAATGTTTTTCCACAACCTGTAGGACCCACTAAAAGTATATTAGATTTTGATAGCTCCACATTTTTGCTTGTTTTACCTTCATAATTTAATCTTTTGTAATGGTTATGCACTGCAACAGACAATACTTTCTTCGCGTGAGCTTGACCAATTACATAATCATCTAATACTGAGCAAATTTCCTTTGGAGATGGAAGCCCATCTTGATGTTTTACAAAATTATCTTTGCTCTCCTCTTTTATAATGTCCATACATAGCTCAACACATTCATCGCAAATAAAAACTGTTGGACCAGCAATCAACTTTCTTACTTCATGTTGGCTCTTACCACAGAAAGAACAGTAAAGAATATTTTTATTATTTGTTGTCATTTTAATTTTTATATCGAATCAATTTAATTACTTTATTATAGAAGAGTAATACTAATCAAGTTTCGAATAATGCTGACTCAATATATTGTGTATTAAGATCTTTTTTCTACTACTTCGTCAATCAGACCAAAAGATTGTGCGACATCTGCTGTCATAAAATTATCTCTTTCAAGAGCAGATTTTATTTCATCAACACTTTTTCCAGTGTGTCTGGAATAAATCTCATTAAGCCTTTTCTTTAAAGACAAAACTTCGTTTGCATGAATTTCGATATCAGTTGCCTGACCTTGAAAACCTGCTGAAGGTTGGTGAACCATTATTCTTGAATTTGGTAATGAAAATCTTTTACCTTTAGTTCCTGCAGCAAGTAAAAAGGAGCCCATAGAAGCTGCTTGACCAATACATAAAGTAGAAATATCTGGTTTCACATATTGCATTGTATCGTAAATACCAAGACCCGCTGTAACTAAACCTCCAGGACTATTTATGTATAAATAAATTTCTTTTTTTGGATCTTCGGCTTCTAAAAACAATAATTGAGCAGTAACTAATGATGCAACGTTGTCATTAATTTGACCTGTTAAAAAAATAATTCTTTCTTTTAATAATCTTGAATAAATATCATAAGCTCTTTCGCCTTTGCTAGATTGTTCGACTACCATTGGTACAAGATTGCTCATATATTCTGATAATTTTGTTGTCATAAGTTGATTCGTTCTACTTATACAACTTGAGATTACTTTTTGCTAACTTTTTTTGACTTTTTCGCTTTAGGCTTTGATTTTGCCTTTTTAGTTGCTGATTTTTTTTCTTTCGCAGATGTTGTAGAGGATTTTTTCTTTGTTTCTTTTTTTTCTTTTTCATGACCATGGTCATGATCATTTTTATGAGCCTCTTTTAAAATTTTTTCAGCTTCTTCTTTTGAAATTTCTTTTTTATTTGGCTTCCCTTTTTCTTTAATTGAATTTAAAATTTTTTCTTCATATACAGTTCCTCTTAAACTCGCTAATGCAGAAGGGTTTTTTTGATAAAAATCCATAACCATTTTTTCTTGTCCTGGCATCATTCTTAATTGTTTTTGTACTTCAGCCTGAACTTCTTGTTCTGTTACTTTAATTTGATTTTTTTCACCAAACTCATTTAGAATTAATCCAGTTTTAATTCTTGTTTTTGCTTTTTCTTCAAAATTTTTTTTATTTTTCTTCGCTTCATCCTCAGACATGCCTTGTGAAAGAACTTTAACTTCTTCCTCAACTAAGTTTTCTGGAACTTCATCTATTTTAATTTTTTCTATTTCTTTTAAAATTTGGTTTTTAGATAATTGATCTAGAGAATTTTTATATTCATCATTAATTTGTTTTGAAATTAATGTTTTTAAATCCTTTAAATCTTTTGCTCCTAAATTTTTTGCAAAATCATCATCAATTTTTACTTCTTCTGATTGCTTTACATTTAAAATTTTACAATTAAATTTAGCTTTTTTATTTACTAATTTTTTTTCTGGGAAATTTTCTGGCAAAGTTGCTTCTACAACTTTTTCATCATCTTTCTTAACTCCAATTAATTGCTCATCAAAGCCTTTTAAAAATAAATCTTTACCTAAAGTCAATTGAGTATTTTTTCCTTCACTTCCTTTAAAATCCTTGCCATCAACTGTTGCTTTGTAATCTAAAGAAACTAAATCACCTTTTTTAGCTTTTGTATCAGCGCTTACTTCTTTAAAATTTGGTTGGTTTTTAGCTATTTCCTTAATTCTTTTATCTGTTTCACTCTCATCAATTTTTACTGTGTATTCATCAAATTTAATATTCTCTAAAGATTTGATTTCTACTTTTGGTAACTCAGTGACTGAGAGAATATACTCAAGATCTTTATCTTCACCGTATGTTTTTAAGTCAAGCTTTGGTTGACCAGCTGGTTTTATCTTTTTTTCCTCTAATGCTTTAGTTGATGTTTCTTTTAAAACTTTATCTAAGACCTCTCCAAAAACTGCTTTACCAAATTGTCTTTTTAAAATTTCTTTTGGAACTTTACCTGGTCTAAATCCTTTAAGGTTTACACTAACTTTAATCTCTTCATATTTTTCATCCATGTAAGAGTTCATTGTCTCTTTATCGATAAAAATTTTAAGATCTTTATTTAAACCTTTTTTATTTTCTACTGTAATTTTCATAATATCTTAATGGTAGGGCGAAAAGGACTCGAACCTTCACATGTTGCCATATTGGTTCCTAAGACCAACGCGTCTACCAATTCCGCCATCGCCCCACAAATTACGAGGTTTTATATATTATTGAAACTATTTGTCCAATGACAATTGTTAAAAAATTATCTATTTATCTAATAAAATTTATACTAATTTATAAAAAATGATTATTTCACCTTGTATAAGTATTTGTAAAACTGATCCAACAACAGGCTATTGTTATGGTTGCGGAAGAAGTAATGATGAAAAACGACTTTGGAAGCTTGAGGAAACAACTGATGATTGGAAAAAAGAAAATATAATTCAAATTGAAAAAAGACTTACTGGTTGGCAACTTGAAAGTTTTAAAGAATCGTACTCTTATAAAATCAAGAATGGCATGTCTCTTTTCAAGAAAAACTTAATCAAAGAGTAATATAAAATATGAGTAAAGTTAAAATTGTAAGTATTATCTACGCTATAGGTATAATTATTGGTGCTTTATTCTTTGATGTTTGGGGAGCAGATACCACCCCTTTTAAAACATTGTCTGTATTTGCATGGACTGTAATATTTATTATAGCTTTATTTTTTGTAGATAAGAATGAGAGAAGATAAGTTTTTAATATTTTTTTTATTATTTTTTTTTACATCCTTTAATTCTCACTCAGAAATAATTGTGTTAAGCAAATGTGATCATAAAGAGGACGGTTTTTTAAAAAATGAATATATTTTAAATCTTAATGAATTAATTATGACACGTAATTACGTTTATAATGAAAAAACTTATCAAAAATATAAGGTGACTGATTTAAGCGTTAAAAAGAAAAACTCCTATGTGAGAAATATTTATGAGGAAAATGGAAAAATACTTACATTAAAACATGGGTATCCTCAGTTTTATACTCAAATTTTATTTGAAAAAGATAAACCAGAAATATTTGTTAAGGCTGTTTTGAATGATGTCGAAAGTTTATCTAAAATCTCTGATTGTAAAAAAATAGAGAAATTTGATCAAGAAAGTTAGTTTTTATTTTTTTTTTCTTCTTTGTTTTTAGTAATAAATTTTTTCTTAAGTTCAAATCTACTATTTGTAATATTTGAACGATGCTTTGCATATGCTTGTTTTTGAGCTTGTCTCATTGCTCTTTTAGATGACATGATAATTTAGTTTAATATTCAATTTCTAAAGTATCAATAACTTTTAAACTTTTATCAGATACAACAATCTCTCCAGATGATGGTGCGTAATTTAAAATTTCAGAAATTACTACATAATGTGTAACAAAAACTAAATTTTGATCTTTATCCCAAGTACTAATAAATTTATCAAAATCAATAATTTGCTTTTTTCTATTATTGGCAAATTTTGTACTAAAAAATGAGTTTAGGAAATTTTTAGTTTCATATTCTTTAAATGCAATAGATGCTGTTTCTTTACATCGACACCATTCACTAGAATAAACTTTTTCAATTGAAATTTTGTTTTTTTTAAAAAAATTACCAATTTTTTGTGATTGAACCCTACCACTATCACTTAAATTTCTTTGAGTTGTACAATCGTTAATATCAAAATTATCTGGATCGCCGCCACCAGGGGCATAAGCATGTCTTATGAAAATTAATTTTCCACCCTTTTGCAATTCATCTATTAAAGTTTTTTTTGAATCTGCTTTAACTGAAGGATTAATACATATAAATATTATGACTAAATAATTTAAAATTTTCATTTATGAATATTAAAATAGATAGTTTAAATAAAACAATTCTTAAATGTAAAAAATGTCCAAGACTTGTTAATTTTGTAAAAAAAATTTCAACAGAAAAAAGAAAACAAAATATGAATGAGACTTACTGGGGAAAACCAGTAACAGGTTTTGGCGAAATTAATGCAAAAATTTTAATAATTGGATTGGCTCCAGCAGCACATGGAGGCACAAGAACAGGAAGAGCTTTCACGGGTGATAAATCTGGAGATTTTTTATTTAAATGTTTATTTAAAGCTAAAATATCAAACCAACCAAATTCAGAAAATCTAAATGATGGTCTTAAATTAAAATCAACATATATAACTAATATTTTAAAATGTGTTCCTCCAGGAGACAAACCTAAAATAGAAGAGCTTAATAATTGTTCAAAATACTTTGATATTGAGATTTATAATTTAAAAAAATTAAAAACTATTATTGCATTAGGAAAAGTGGCATTTGATAATTGTGTTAAATTTTATAAAAAAAAATACAATTTAAATGAAAAGATAAAATTTATTCACGGAAAATTCTATTTACTACCAGGAAATATTAAATTAATTGCCTGTTATCACCCTAGCCCCAGAAATGTAAATACTAAGCTTGTATCTGAAAGAATGATTGTAGATTTATTTAAAAAAGCTAGAAAAATATCTATGAATTAAAAGTATAGGGTTTAAAATCTGATAAGATTTTTTCTGGAATTTTAACTGGCTTGAATTTTTCATTTACAAATACTAGATGAATTTTAGCTTCTACTATCAATTCCTCATCTTTAAGTATTGATTGTTTCATTAAAAAAGAGGTTTTTGAAGTAGAGTCTATAAAAGATTTTATTTGCAAATCGTCTTCTAAATATGCAGATTTTTTATACTCAATATTACATGATTTAACTATTATTATAGCGCCATAATCATTTTTTATTTTTGTATTACTTAATCTAATAGTTGATAAAGCTTCAGTTCTAGCTCTTTCTAAATATTTTAAATAGTTAGCATAGTACACGACTCCACCAGCGTCAGTGTCCTCATAATACACTTTGACATTATGATTAAAGTTTTTATGCATAAAATAATAATATCAAATAAATAAAAATTTAATAGAAACTAAGATATAATAGCTTCGATGAAAATTTATATAATTTGGTTAATCGGAGTAATTTTATGGAACTTTGGATTTCCAAATGCAATTCCAATCGCTGATGTTATCGCAGCTATTTTATTATCGTTTTTAAGTATTGGATTAAAAAAGTATCTAAAATATTAATTAATCTGCTGAAAAATAAATATTCTGAAAATAAGATATTGATTTCATTTTAGAGTTATCAGTATCAGCCATTATTGCTAAGCCATCTAATTCATTAACTTCTAAATCGTGAAATTTTTTAAAATCTTCTTTAACATTAGCTTTCACTGTTACCCATTTATTGAGATTGTCTTTGGTAGTTGCTAATACATTATCTATAGATTTTTTTGTATAAGGACTGGGTCTATTTTCACCAACTTCACTATTACTTGAAAAAACATAATTAATTGCTCTATTTGATAAAGGTGTGGCACCAGTTTTTTTAATCGCAAAAACACGGGCAGCATAATCATGTCCTTTTTTGGTATTCTCTTTAATTCCCCGAAGGTCCTTCTCAATTTTCCATGTAATATTGATAAAAGGTGTTTTATTTAGGTCAATTTTGATCTCTTTTCCAAGGCCTGAAGCAGCATTATCTGCTACGGCTTTTAAATAATTACCATTTTCATTTGATCCAATAGTATAAGAAGTATTGTTATCTGCTCCTCTTACTTTACGGATCTCAAGTACTGATAATTCTTTTTCAGTAAATTCAAAAACTTTTACAGTTTCTGTATGTGCGGTGCTAAGAAAGATTAATGATGTAATCAAAATATAAAAAATTTTTAACATGTTCTTCTTATAGATAGATTATTTATAAATTCAATATTCAGTCACAATTTCAACACTCTAAATTCAAAATTGATTGTTAAATGAATTATATGAAAATAATTTCTGTGTTTATACTTCTTATATATTGGTCAATAATGATCACAGCACCAGTTATGGGTAAAAATTCTATTAAAAATCAAAATAAACATCTAAAAATAGTTTCAAATTTTTGAGACTAATATGTGGATCTACCACCACTGATATCAAATACCGCAGCTGTAGAAAAAGTGTTTTCTTGTGAGGAAAGCCAGCAAACTAGTGAAGTAAACTCATGTATTTCAAGAAATCTTCCTCTTGGCACCTTTGACAACATTCTTTGTACATGCTCTTTGCTCATTTGATCTAAAATTCTAGTTTTAGCACCTGCTGGAGTAACAACGTTTACAGCTATATCTTTGTCAGCTAATTCTTTACCCAAAGCTTTCGTTAACCCAATTGTGCCAGCTTTTCCTGAGCTATACGCACTTGCATTCGCATTACCATCTTTACCTGCAACGGAAGCTACATTAACAATTCTTCCATAGTTATTTTTAATCATATTTGGGACAATTGCTCGACAGCAGTTGAAAGTACCCATTAAATTTATCTGGACTATTTTATTCCACATATCTACATCATAATCCCATAAAGGACCTGTGGGACCTGTTATACCGGCATTATTAATTAAAATATCTATATTTGATTTTAAGGTTATGTCTGCAACTTTTTTCTCTACATCTTGATAATTTGATATATCAACGACACTGTAAAATAAGTTAGGGTTTTTTACTTCATCAACTGCTGATTTAAGAAGCTTTTCATCGATATCCCATATAAATACTTTAGCACCAGACTCTAAAAATCTTTTTGCAACATCCAAACCAAACCCTTGAGCTCCACCAGTGACTACAGCTGTTCTATTTTTAAAATCAAATGTGTGCATTAAAAATTATTTTTTTGCTAACAAGTAGTATGTTATCCAGGCAACAAATGCACCTATTATCCAAGCATAAGATTGTAAAAACATTAAATTAGTATTCCAAATTGTTGACGCTGAAAAAATAAATCCTAATATTAAAGAATAAACACCTTTTATATGCCAACCACCTGAATAATAATAAGCACTCTCTTTATCTATAGAATATAGGTCTTTATTACTTAATTCTTGATTTTTAATTAAATAATAATCAGCTGCCATCACTCCAAATAAAGGACCAAAGAAAGCACCGAAAGTATCAACAAATGATAAAATTCCTATTTGGCTCAATATAGTCAGCCAGAAGATTGCGATCAACAAACCAAAAAAAGCAATTAAATAACTAGCGCTTTTTAAACTTAATATTGAAGGAACAAAATTTATTAGAGAGTACTGAGATGGGATGAAATTGGCAACTAAATTTGTAGAAGCTGAAGCAATTATAATAAAAAATAGAACGACTATTGTTATTTGTATATTATCAAATTTTCCTACTATATCTGTTGGATTGGTAAAAATTCTATCTATATCTGAAAATTTTTGATTAAGAAAAACATCGGACCCTATAACAATGAAAACAGATAAAAATGAAAAAATAATTAAATTCAAAATTAAACTTAAGTTTCCTTTTTTTAATTCTTGCTCATTTTTTACATATCTAGAAAAATCACCAAAACTAATTATCAAAATTGAAAAATAGGCAAATATTGTTCCAGCAACAGTCAATAAAGGTGCTAAATTTTTAATATCTAAAAAATTATTTAAATTAAAAATATTTGAAAAAGCTTCAGTAGTTATTTTTACATCACTTAATAAAACAACGAAGAAAAAAATTAGCATTCCAACATAAACTGTTATCGCTGAAAAATTAATTATTTTTTTATTATACTGCATCCCAACAGTAAAAAATAAAGTTTGTAAAATTATTGTAATTATTATTGCAGACCAATCAATAATGTTCATGCCAAAATAATAAAAAATAAATATTTCCTGCTGTAATAAA
>QCDE01000009.1 GCA_003281005.1 Pelagibacteraceae bacterium AG-349-O05 | reverse complement strand
ATAAAATTATTAGCCATACCTCCAACAATTATAATATTATCAAATTTAGGAATTAAATTTTTAATAACATTAATCTTAGTTGAAATTTTAGACCCTCCAATAATACAAGTAATTGGTCTTGTAATTTCAGAAGTTAATTTATTAAGCGCATTAACTTCCAAGTCTAGTTGCAATCCAGAAAATGAGGGTAAGAATTTTGGAATTTCATAAATTGAGGCATGAGTCCTATGCGAACAAGAGAAAGCGTCATTAACATATATATCTCCAAGATTTGATAGTATTTCAGCAAACTTATTGTCATTTTGCTCTTCTTCAAAATAAAATCTAATATTTTCTAAAATAAAAATATCTTCATTATAGTCACTGAAGAAATTTTTATTTTTTATTTCTTTAATATTTTCGCTAATAAGTTTTACTTTTTTTCCTAATTTATTTTGCAATTCTTGACAAATTGGTTTTAGGGAGAGCTCTTTAACAACTTTACCTTTTGGTCTTCCAACATGAGATAAAATTATAATTTTAGCTTTTTCTTTAATTAAAAAATTTAATGTAGGAAGAATTTTATCGATTCTTGTTGTGTCTGCTATTTTGTCTTTTTCCAAAGGGACATTCAAATCGAGTCTTAATAATATTTTTTTATTGTTTAGATTTTTTTCGTTTATAATACTTCTCATTAAGAGATTTTATGCAAAGTTTCAGCGATATCACACATTCTATTAGAAAAGCCCCATTCATTATCATACCAGGCTGATATTTTTCCCATATTACTTCCAACTACATTTGTTAAAGAAGCATCTACTATTGCAGAAGCAGGATGATGATTAAAATCTATAGATACTAATTTTTCATAAGTAACTTCTAATATATTTTTCAATTTATTTTTTGAAGCTTTCTCAAAGGCATCATTAATTTTTTTTAAATTAATATCTTTTTTTGTACAAAAAACTAATTCAACAAGAGAAACATTAGGAGTAGGTACTCTCATCGCAACACCTTCTAATTTCCCTTTGAAGTTTGGTATTATTTCTCCTATAGCTTTTGAAGCTCCTGTTGAAGTAGGGACTATTGATAGACTTGCAGATCTTGCTCTTCTTGGATCTTTATGAGAGTTATCTAAAATTCTCTGATCGCTAGTAAATGCATGAATTGTAGTCATAAAACCTTTTTCAATTACAAAATTTTCATCAAGAACACTGATTACTGCTGCTAAGCAATTAGTAGTGCATGAGGCTGCAGATATTATTTTATCTTCTTTAGTAATTATATTTTCATTAACACCGAATACTATTGTTTTATCAGCATTTTTACATGGAGCAGAAACGATTACTTTTTTTGCACCATTTTTTATATGAGCTAGAAGTTTTTCTTTTGAATTAAATTTTCCAGTACATTCAAAAACATAATCAACATCATATTTTTTCCAATTTATGTCCTCAATTTTTGCTTCTTGAGAAAATGTAATTTTATTTTTATTAATTATTAAATGATTTGGTTCAAAATCTAAATCAGCATTTAATTTTCCATGAATAGAGTCGTATTTGAGTAATTTAGATGTAGCTTCTGAATTTGATCTATTATTTATATGATTAATTTTTAAATTTTTATCTTTACTTTCGACAATTGATCTAACAACCATACGACCAATTCGTCCCATCCCGTTAATTCCAATTTTAATTGTCATTGTATTTTTTTACTAATTTTTTAGTAATATTTTTAATGTTTGTACTTTCTAGTCCAAAATATTTATAAATATCTTTATAGGGTGCACTTTTGCCGAATTCATCAATTCCAAAAGCAATACCGTTATCACCTATATATTTTTTCCAACAATCACTTGATCCAGCCTCAATCGATATTTTAAATTTTGTTTCTTTTAATATCTTATTTTTATAAGTTTTTGATTGTAATTCGAAAAGATCCATACAAGGCATTGATATCACTTTGGAGTATATTTTATCTTTGGCCAATTTATGGCTAACTTCTAACGCTAGATTAACTTCAGATCCACTTGCTAATATTGTTAGATTAATTTTTTTATTTGTTCTTAAAACTTCATAAGCACCTAATGAGCATAAGTTTTTATTTGGGTATGTTTTTCTCACTGGATTTAAATTTTGTCTTGTTAAAGATAGCACGCTTGGTGTTTTTGAGCTTTTTAATGCATGTTCCCAACACTCGATAGTTTCAATTCTATCAGCAGGTCTGAATACATTTAGGTTAGGTATAGCCCGTAAGCCCGAAAGCTGTTCTATAGGTTGATGGGTAGGGCCATCTTCTCCAAGCCCGATAGAGTCGTGAGTCATTACATAAATGACTCTTTTTTTCATTAAGGCTGACAATCTGATCGAAGGTTTGCAATAATCAGAAAATATTAAAAAAGTACCTCCATAAGGAATTAGATTACTGTGAAGTGCAATACCATTCATAACCCCACTCATTGCGTGTTCTCTCACTCCGTAGTGAATGTAGTCACCAGTAAAATCCCCAGGTTTAATTATTTTATGGTTTTTAGTTTTTGTATTATTTGATCCCGCTAAATCAGCAGAGCCACCAATTAAATTATTTTTTTGTTTTGTTAATGCATTCAATGTCATTTCTGAACATTTTCTAGTAGCTAAACTTTTTGGCTCTTTTATTGCATTCTCTTTTTCTTTCTTGAGCACCGTAGTGAAGTTATTTTTTAAAATTTGATTAAATTTTATTTTTTTTCTTTTTAATGCTTTGTTCCATTTTTTTTCTAAAATTTCACCTCTTTGGCCAATTTTTCTCCATTCATTTAAAATTTGATTTGGGATATTAAAAGGTTTAGTTTTCCAATTTAAGGCTTTTCTTACAAGCTTGATTTCATCTACGCCCAATGGACTTCCATGGGACGATGCTTTTCCTGATTTATTCGGTGAACCATATCCAATCTTTGTTTTACAAGAAATCACAGTAGGTTTTTTAGCTTTTTGAACTTTTTTTAATGCTTTAAAAATTTCTTTTTCATTATGACCATTGATAGAAATATAATCCCAACCATATCCCTCAAATCTTTTTTTAAAATTATCTGAAACTGCGAGATTTGTTGGACCATCAATGGAAATTGAATTGTTATCAAATAGCATAACTAAATTTTTAAGTTTTAAATGTCCTGCTAAACTCATTGCTTCATGACTTATTCCTTCCATTAAGCATCCATCTCCAGCTAAAACATAAGTTTTGTGATTTATTAAATCTTTACCTATTTTATTTTTTAAAATTTCTTCAGCTATTGCAAAACCAACTGCATTAGATATACCTTGTCCAAGTGGACCTGTTGTAGTTTCAATACCTGTTTTCGGATAATATTCAGGATGTCCAGCACAAATAGAATTAAGCTGCCTAAATTTTTTAATATTATTAATTGATATGCTTTTATATCCAGTTAGGTAAAGCAAAGAATATAAAAGCATGGAACCATGACCAGCAGATAAAACAAATCTATCTCTATTTAACCAATCTGGATTCTTTGGATTAAATTTTAAAAAATTTTTGAATAACACTGTTGCAACATCCGCCATACCCATGGGCATTCCTGGGTGACCTGAATTTGCTTTTTGAACAGCATCAATTGATAAAAATCTGATGCAATTAGCTAAATCATTGTGTAGTTTGCTCAAAATTATCCTGACTAGACTAAGAAGAATCTATTTAATAATATAAACATATATATATGAATTCTATAAACGAAAAAGAAAAAAAATTAAATATTGCATTAGAAGAATTAAAAAATTTAGATCTAACAAATCCTGAATTACAAAAAAATATCGAAAATTTAAGCACAAAACAAAATCAATTAGAAATTGAAAAAACACAGATTGAAGAAAAATATAAAACGTTACTCGAGGAACATGAAAATCTATCAAAAAAACTTGAGGATTTAAAAAACAAAGAAAAGTTGGAAGAAAGAAAACAAATTGAATTTTCTGAAAAAATTGACGAACTTAATCAAGAAACTGACACACTATTGGATGAAATAGATAAATGGCAAATGTAAGTATAAAATTTAACAATAAAGAATTTTTGCTCGCTTGTGAAGATGGACAAGAAGAGCACTTAGAAGAATTATTAATTCAGATTAACAAAAAGTTTAATAATTTAAAAAATGATTTGGGAAATCTAGGTGAAAATAAATTATTATTAATTACAGCTGTAAAAATAATGGATGAATATTACGAAACCAAGAAAAAAGTAGATCAAAAAAAAGAAGAATTAAATGATCTATCAAAAAAATTTAAAGAACTAAAATCTCTAATTTACGATTATAGGGACACAAAAGAATCTGAAATTGAAAAACTAAATCTTGATCATGAAAATTTAAAACAAGAAATTGACGATAATCAAAAAAAATACGAAAATTTAATTGATGAAGCTGCTGATCAAATATCAAATTTTGTAAAAAAAGCAAAATTAGAAAACATTTCAAAGTAGGTCTGTGAGTAAATCTAAGCTAAGAAGTAAAATTTTAAATCTTAGAAAAAAAAATTCCAATAAAAAATTTAGTCTCAATCCTGATAAAATTTATCGATTTTTAAAAAAAAATAAAATTAATTTCAAAAATGTAGGAGGGTATTACCCTTGTAATCATGAGGTTGATGACTTGGATATGCTTTCTATTTTAAGAGACAAAAAGGCTAATATTTCCTTACCAATAATTAGAGAAAATAATCAAATGGATTTTTTTGAATGGACAAATAAAGATCCTTTAAAAATTAATAAGTATGGAATTGCTGAGCCAACTTTAGGAAAGAAAATTTACCCAGATATAATATTTGTTCCTTTAGTAGCTTATGATGATGATTTGAATAGATTAGGCTATGGTGGAGGATTTTATGATCGTTATTTAGAAAAAGTATCTAAAATTAAAAAAATATTTAAAATTGGATTAGGATTTTCATACCAGGAGATAAAAAAAATACCTATCAACAAGTATGATAAGAAACTTGATTTAATAATAACCGAGAAAAAAATTATACAATGAGAATTTTGTTTTTAGGAGATGTTGTTGGAATTTCAGGATGTTCTAAATTAACAAGTAATTTATTAAATGAAGTTGATAAAAACAAAATTGATTTTGTTATAGTAAACGGTGAAAATGCAGCAGCTCAAGGTGTGGGTCTAACTAAAGAAATTTGTAAGGATTTTTTTAATTGTGGAGTTGATGTTATCACCACCGGCAATCATGTTTGGGATCAAAAAGAAATTATGGAATTTATTGATAAAGAAGAAAGATTATTAAGACCTAAAAATTTATTTGAACCTGCACCAGGAAAAGGTTTTCAGATTTATAAAACAAAGAATGATATAAAAATTGGAGTTCTTAATTTGATGGGCAACGTTTTTATGAAAAAGTGTGAAGATGTTTTTGAAGCTTCTCAAAAATTTTTAAAAGAAAATGAAATGAAAAAGGATTTTGATTTACTTATAGTTGATTTCCATGGTGAAATTACTAGCGAAAAAAATGCTATTGGACATCTATTTGATGGTAAGGCAACTCTCGTGGTTGGAACCCATACTCATATTCCAACAAATGATGCCAGAATACTTAATAATGGTACTGGATATCAAACCGATGCAGGTATGTGTGGGGATTATGATTCAGTGATTGGAATGAATAAAGAAAATTCCTTGAATAGATTTTTAAAAAAGAATTCAGTGAAACACTTTCCCGCTACTGGAGATGCTACTTTGTGTGGTGTTATAGTAGATTGTGATATAAAAACAGGTTTAGCAATAGACATCAAAAGCTATGTATACGGAGATCAACTAAAAAATATTTAAAGATCATGGCAGGACATTCTCATTGGGCAGGAATAAAACATAAAAAAGGTAAGGCTGATAAGCAAAGATCAAAGATATTTTCAAAATTATCTAAAGAGATTACTGTTGCGGCAAAACTTGGTGACAAGGATCCAGCAATGAACCCTAGACTAAGATCTGCAGTACAGGCTGCTAGATCTGCAAATATGCCAAAAGATAATATTGAAAGAGCAATAGATAAATCTTCTGCAGCTGCAGGAGCAAATTTTGAAAATTTAAGATACGAGGGGTTTGGACCAGAAAAGATTGCTGTTATAGTTGAAACTTTGACAGATAACAAAAATAGAACCGCGTCAAATATTAGAACTATTTTTCAAAAAAGTGGAGGGAGCTTAGGAACTCAAGGTTCAGCATCTCACAATTTTCAACAATTGGGTATAATCAAAATTGATAAAAAAGAGATATCTGATGAAAAAATTTTAGATTTAGCGATTGAGTCAGGAGCTGATGAATGTTTAACGTATGATGATTATCACGAGGTCCAGTGTCAAATGAGCGAAATTTATAATGTAAAAAAAAATCTTGAGAAAATTATTGTGAATTTTATTTCTACAGAAATTGAATGGGTCCCGTTAAATAGTATTGAAGTAAATAAAGATAATAAAGATAGTGTAGTAGATTTTTTAGAAACTCTTGAGGAAGATGACGATGTTCAGAACGTTTATTCAAACGTTAATTTAGGTGGTATTTAATG
This sequence comes from Pelagibacteraceae bacterium AG-349-O05, assembly GCA_003281005.1. Lineage (GTDB taxonomy): Bacteria > Pseudomonadota > Alphaproteobacteria > Pelagibacterales > Pelagibacteraceae > Pelagibacter. Next base: position 39,730 of record QCDE01000009.1, on the reverse strand, counting down.
ATGATTATTGGAATTGATCCAGGCATCTCAGGTTCAATCTGTTTTTTTCAGGATGGTATAATAAAAGACGTAATTGAAATGCCCACTATGACAGATGGTAAGAAGAATAAGCGACAAGTGAATGGTGCTCAAATTTTTAATGAAATTAGCGAAAGGATAAAAAAATTTGATAAAAAAAATATAAAGGTTGTAATCGAACAAGTTTCTGCAATGCCAGGTCAAGGAGTTACAAGTATGTTTAATTTTGGTCAATCTTTTGGTATTTTAAAAGGGATATGCAGCGCTATGCATTTACCTGTTTATTATGTTAGGCCTGCTAAGTGGAAAAAATACTTTAACCTTATTAATTCAGAAAAAGATGCGAGCAGAACAAGAGCTATTGAAATTTTTCCATATTTTTCATCACAATTGTCAAAAAAGAAAGATAATAACAAGGCTGATGCTATTCTAATATCTAGTTTTTTCTACGAAACTTATCAAAAAGAAGAATAATCAATTTAAAGTTAATAGACAAAATCATGACACATTTACGTGTGATGAGTAAGCATGGAAGCAGATATAGCAGCAAAAGCAGTTGAATTAGGAACAAATACTGATTTTTCATTATTTAGTTTATTTTTTAGAGCGGACATAATTGTTAAGTCTGTAATGATTATATTAATATTGTGCTCAATATATTCTTGGGCTGTAATAATTGAAAAGTTTCGTTTATTTAAAAAAATAACTAAATCTTCAGAAGAATTTGAAGAAAAATTCTGGAATTCTAAATCTGCTGAAACTTTTTATAATAGTTTGCCTAGTAAACTTGAGGATCCTATGTCACTAGTATTCCAAGATGCGATGGAAGGATTACTTAAAAAAAAAACAAGAACTAACATTAGCGAGAGAATGAGTGCATCTCTAGAAGCTGGTATTGAAAAACAAATGACAAAAATTGAAAAAGGTTTTACTTTTTTGGCAACAGTAGGTTCAACAGCACCATTTATTGGATTGTTTGGCACTGTTTGGGGAATTATGAATTCTTTTCAATCTATAGCTATCTCAAGAAACACAAGTCTTGCGATAGTTGCACCGGGAATAGCCGAAGCTTTATTTGCAACTGCACTTGGTCTTTTGGCCGCAATACCAGCAGTAGTGGCATATAATAAATTCAATAATGATTCCAAAAAATATTCAGAAAAATTAGAAAATTTTTCAAAAAGATTTTTAACAATTATTTAAATGGCATTTAAATTAAATCGTTCTTCTAAAGAACCAATGAGTGAAATAAATGTTACTCCTTTTGTGGATGTAATGCTTGTATTGTTAATAATTTTTATGGTTACAGCACCATTGTTAACTGTTGGTGTTCAAGTTGATTTACCAGAAAGTTCAGCGGATTCTTTGCCAGAGGAGACAGAACCTTTAACACTTTCAATTAATGCAAAAGGTGAAATTTTTATTCAAGAAGCAAAAGTTGAATACGATAATATTATTGCAAAGGTTTTAGCGGTTTCAAAAAATAGAACTGACACCAGAATTTATGTTAGAGGTGATAAAACTATAAATTATGGAAGAGTTTTAGAAATAATGGGATTACTATCAGGATCTGGTTTTACTAAAGTAGCACTGATTTCAGAACCGTATAAACAAAGGTAATTAAAGTGAATAGAAGTTTATTTATTTCTTCTGTTTTACATGCTTTGTTAATTTTCATTACAGCTATGAGCTTACCTTTTTTGGCAAAGAAACCACTCGATATTCCGCCAATTGTATCAGTTGAGTTAATTCAAATAGCAGAAAAAACTAATATTCCATTTGCACCTAAAGCTAAAAAGATAATTGAAAAAGTTAAAGAAAAAGAAAAAAAACTTGTATCAGAACAAGCTCCACCAAAAAAAGTAGAAAAAACTAAAACAAAAACTGTTCTAGCTCCTGATCAAAATAATAAAAAAATTGAGAATGAAACACCTGAAGCAATTCCACTTCCAGATAAAACTTTAAAAAAGGTTGAGACAAAAGAGGAAAAAAAACAAAATCCCGAAAAAGTAGATGATGAAGTTAAACAGGTATCAGAATTTGAAAAAAAAGATTTGTTTGATCCAAATAATATTGCTGCCTTAATTGATAAATCAAAAGAAGAGAGCGCAGAAGTTTTGAAAACAAATGATGACACTACTCAAGACCAAGAAAGAAATGTAGATAATACAGGTCTTACACTTAGCGAAGAGGATGCTCTTAAGGCCCAAATATTTGGGTGCTGGAGTATTCCATTAGGATTACCATATAATGAAAATCTCTTAGTAAGAATAAAGTTAAAATTAAAACCTGATGGAACAGTATCGAAAACAGAAATTTTGGACCATGCAAGAATGAATAAACCAGGCCAAGCATTTTATAAGGTATTAGCAGAAAGTGCTTTGAGAGCTGTCAAGTTATGCCAACCATTAAGAGTTCCTACGACTGGATATGAAAGATGGAAAGAATTACAATTAAATTTTGATGCAAGAGAGATGTTAGAGGGGTAGTATATATAATGTTAAAAAAAATTTTTATTTTATTATTTATATTAATACCTATAAATGCAAATGCTTTAATAGAAGTTGATATAACTAGAGGAAATTTAAATCCGCTCCCATTAGCAGTTTCCCCCTTATCAATTGATGAAAAGTCTAGAAAAGATTTTGAAAAAATACTTAAAAAAGAAAACATTGGCTCTGAAATATCAAATATTGTTGAGAACAATTTGAGGACTTCAGGATTATTTAACCCTCTTGACAAAAAGGCTTTTTTACAAGCTCCTGATATTGCAAATTTAAAACCAAGATTTGAAGATTGGAATTTAATTAAGGCTCAAGCACTTATTACTGGAAAAGTAAATTATATTGATGATAAGCTAAGAGTTGAGTTTAGATTGTGGGACGTTTTGGCAGCTAAAGAAATGATGGCTTTAGCATTCACCACAGTACCTAATAATTGGAGAAGAGTAGGTCATATTATTTCTGATAAAGTTTATGAAAGGTTGACGGGAGAAAAAGGTTATTTTGATACAAGAATAATTTATGTCTCAGAAGAGGGACCAAAAACACAAAGAATAAAAAAATTAGCGATCATGGATCAAGACGGAGCCAATAATAAATTTTTGACATTAGGAAATGAATTAGTGTTGACCCCCCGATTTAACCCAGCAAGCCAAATGGTAACTTATTTGTCTTATTTTAAAAATATGCCAAGAGTTTATTTATTAGATATTGAAACTGGAACGCAACAAGTGGTTGGAGATTTTCCTGGGATGACATTTGCGCCGCGATTTTCTCCTGATGGTAAAAAAATAATTATGAGTTTTGCTAAAGATGGAAAGTCAGATATTTACACGATGGATTTAGAAAATAGAATAGTTGAAAAAATTACAAATCATCCATCAATTGATACTTCTCCATCTTATTCTCCAGATGGAAAATTTATTACATTTAATTCTGATAGAAGTGGATACCAGCAAATTTATGTAATGAAAAATGATGGAAGCAATGTAAAGAGAATTTCTTTTGGTAACGGTTTATACGGAACACCCGTATGGTCTCCTAGAGGAGATTTAATTGCATTTACTAAATTACACAAAGGCAAATTTTATATAGGCGTAATGAGAACTGATGGCAGTGGTGAAAGGTTATTGACAGAAAATTATTATCAAGAAGCTCCATCTTGGTCTCCAAATGGAAGAGTATTAATATTTTACAGAGAGACAAAAACTAACTCCAAAGGAGAAGGCTTTTCTGCAAAATTGTGGTCTATAGATTTGACTGGTTATAATGAACGTCAAATAAAGACACCAACCGATGCATCTGACCCATCATGGTCATCATTATTAAGCAATTAAGAGATTAATTTTTTAAATTTCTTGATTTTTAGACTTGAAACCTTTATTTAGTTGTGAAAAAGTTAGGAAATTGAAATTAGCAGCAAGGAGCAATTTAATGAGATTAAACAAAATTTTAAAAAACACACTTTTAGTATTAACAGCTTGCCTAGTGCTATCTGCATGTGCAACTAAAAAAGAAGTGGCAACAGATATTCAAGGTCAAATGCAAGGTGATGTTTACACAGGAACAGACACTGTTGAATATTTGGCTGACGGTGTTCCGGACAGAGTTTTCTTTGCAACAAATGAGTCGATCTTAACAACTGCATCAAGAGAAACTTTAAGAGCCCAAGCAGCTTGGTTAAGAAAGAATCCAAATATAAATGTAGTTCTTGAAGGTCATGCTGATGAAAGAGGAACAAGAGAGTATAACTTGGCACTTGGTGAAAGAAGAGCAAATGCAGCCAAAGACTATTTAATGACTTACGGAATATCTTCTGACAGAATTACTGTGTTAAGTTATGGTAAGGAGAGACCAGTTGACTCTGGTTCAAACCCATTAGCTTGGTCAAAAAATAGAAGATCAGTAACTGTTAAAGCAAATTAATTATTTAAAATTTAAGACCCTAAAACCTTTATTGGATTTAGGGTCTTTTTTTTGCCATTTTTATAATCATAAATCTTATTAAATTGATGTTAATATTTAAATTAGTAATTTTAAAATTATTTTTTATCTTAAATTTTATTTTTATTAATATTTCTTTTGCAGATAACCATAATATTTATGAAACATTAGAAATAATAAAAAATGATCTTAAAACTCTTGAGAGAGCAGTATATTCTGGATCTATAGAACTACAAGCAAGCACCAATGATAATTCAGTTTCAGATTTAGATCAAAATTCAGAAGATGTTTTAACTAGACATTTACTAAAATTGTCTGAAGTTGAGGATCAGTTTAGAGAACTTACTAATAAGTTTGAAGAAATAAATTTTAAATTGGACAAATTATCCACCCGTGTTTCAAAAATTCAAGCCGACAATCAAATAAGATTTCAAGATATAGAAACGAATATTAGTTCTGGAAATATTGGTAATGTAGAAAATCAATTAAGTTTAAAACCAAAAACTGATGAGCAAAAAATTTTGCCTGGGAGTTCACAGCCTCAAGATTTAGGAACAATTTCATACAAAGATACAGAAACAAACGAAACTTCACAACAGATACAATCTGTAGATACAACAGCTTCAATCGTAACAGAAACTTTCCAATCTGAAGAAACAATACTTCCTCAAGAATTAAATCCAGGCGAGCAATATGAATTTGCAACAAGTTTTTTAAAAGTTGGAGACTATAGTACTGCTGAAAGAGCTTTTAGAGAATTTGTTTTATCTAACCCTGATCATGAGTTAGCGGGTAGTGCACAATATTGGTACGCAGAAACATTCAGAATTAGACAATTATATACGGATGCAGCTTCTGCTTATTTAGAGGGTTATCAAAAATATCCTAAAGGTAAAAAAGCTCCAATTAATCTATTAAAACTTGGAGTATCAATGGTTCAAATTGGAGAAAAAGACCAAGGATGTAAAATGATAAATGGTGTAGAATTACAATATCCTAATGCAAATCAGTCGGTAATACAAAAAGCTAAATATGAGTCCAAAAAATTTGAATGCATCAAACAAGACTCATAAGTTTTTATTAAATCAACTAAAAGATAAACGAATTTTTCAAATTTATAAAAAATTTGAAAAAGATCTTAAATTAAACGAGAATTTTATAGTTGCAGTTTCAGGTGGCCCAGACAGTCTTGCTTTATGTTTTTTATCAAAAATTTATTCAATTAAAAAAAATTTAAAAGTTAAATATTTTCATGTTGATCACAAACTTAGAAATAATTCAACAAATGAAGCAAAATCAGTAAAATTACTTCTTAAAAAATTGCATACGAGTCTCGAGATTTTAACTTGGGTCGGTAAAAAACCAAAAAGCAACATTCAATCTGTTGCTAGAGATAAAAGATATGAGCTTATGATCAAAAAGGCAAAAAAATTAAAAATAAATAATATTTTATTAGGTCATCATAAGGATGATTTAATAGAGAATTTTTTTATTAGAATTTTAAGAGGCAGTGGTTTAAATGGCATGATATCGTTTGATCAAAAAACTAATCTACAAAATATTAATTTAATTAGACCTTTATTAAAATTTTCTAAAGAAAATTTAAAATATATTACAAAAAAAGTTTTTAAAAATTATATCAAAGATCTCTCAAATAAAAATGAAGAATTTAAAAGAGTAAAAATTAGAAATTTTATTAAGAACTTGGAATTAGAGGGACTGGATAAAGATAAATTTAATTTAACGATTAAAAATTTAAGATTTGCTAACGAGTCAATTAAATACTTTGTAGAAAAAAATTTAAAAGTAAATTCAACAATTTCAAATATTAATGAGTTTGTTATTTTGAATAAAAATTTTTTTCTTCAGCCAGAGGAAGTAGTTTTTAGGTCTTTCACAGAAGTGCTTAGAAGTGTTGGTAAAAAATACTATCCAGTAAGAGGAAAAAAAATTGATAAATTACTTTATCAAATTAAAAATGATAACTCATTCAAGACCACTTTAGGAAACTGTATAATCAAGAAGGTAAATAATTCAGTAATTGTATCAAAAGAGCGTTAAAGTTGGTAAAATAACTGATATTTTGTCACTTGTTAATTCAATAATAATTCTTATTTTAAACATATGAATTTAAAAAATCTCGCAATGTGGGGAATTATAGTTTTTTTAACTATAGGTCTTTATAACATGTTTAAAAATCCACAGTCCAATGTTAGAGGTGGAAATCAAATAATATTTTCAGATTTTTTAAATTCGGTTGAAGACGGTGAAGTTCTAAAAGTTGAGATTCAGGGGAATAACATTAAAGGTACTTATTCGAATGGAAATTCTTTTTCAACCTATGCTCCAAATGATCCAAATCTTATAGAAAAATTATCAGAGAAAGGTGTGAGTATTTCAGCAGCACCTTTAGATGAAAAAATGCCTTCATTGTTTGGCGTACTCTTATCATGGTTTCCTATGTTATTACTTATTGCAGTATGGATTTTCTTTATGAGACAAATGCAAGGTGGCAAAGGTGGAGCAATGGGATTTGGAAAATCAAAAGCTAAAATGATGAATGAATTAAAAGGAAAAGTTACTTTTAATGATGTTGCTGGTGTAGAGGAAGCTAAAGAAGAAGTAGAGGAAATGGTAGAGTTCCTAAAAGATCCAAAAAAATTTAGTAGGTTGGGCGGTAAAATTCCAAGAGGAGCTTTACTTGTTGGCCCCCCAGGGACTGGTAAAACTTTATTAGCAAGGGCAATTGCGGGTGAAGCAGGAGTTCCGTTTTTCACTATTTCAGGTTCTGATTTTGTTGAGATGTTCGTTGGAGTAGGAGCATCTAGAGTAAGAGACATGTTTGAACAAGGTAAAAAAAATTCTCCATGTATTATTTTTATAGATGAGATAGATGCTGTTGGAAGAAGCAGAGGAGCTGGTTTAGGTGGTGGAAATGATGAAAGAGAACAAACTTTAAATCAGTTATTGGTTGAAATGGATGGTTTTGATACAAACGAGGGTGTTATTATTATTGCCGCAACAAACAGACCAGATGTTCTTGATCCAGCTTTATTAAGACCAGGAAGGTTTGATAGACAGGTAGTAGTTTCAAATCCAGATATTATAGGAAGAGAAAAAATTTTAAAAGTTCATGTAAAAAAAATAAAAATGGCACCAGATGTAAATTTAAGAACAATTGCAAGAGGCACGCCAGGATTTTCAGGAGCTGATCTTGCAAATATAGTTAATGAAGCAGCTTTGTTAGCAGCGAGAAAAAATAAGAGGATAGTTACATTACTAGAATTTGAGGAAGCAAAAGATAAAGTTATGATGGGTGCTGAAAGACGTTCAATGGTCATGACAGAAGATGAGAAAAAACTAACTGCATACCATGAAGGTGGACATGCTCTAGTGTCGTTTAATATGCCAAGTTATGATCCAATTCATAAAGCTACTATAATACCAAGAGGAAGAGCTCTTGGAATGGTAATGAACTTACCTGAAAGAGATAAACACGGTTATTCAATAAAATATCTTAAAGCAAGACTAGCTGTTTGTTTTGGAGGAAGAGTGGCTGAAGAATTAATTTTTGGAAAAGATAATATATCTACAGGAGCAGGCGGAGGAAATGGGTCAGATATTAACCAGGCTACACAACTAGCAAGAGCAATGGTAACAAAATATGGAATGAGTGAAGAAATGGGTCCAGTTGAATATGGTGAAAACCAAGAGGAAGTGTTTTTGGGAAGATCAGTTACTCAAACTCAATCAGTATCAGAGGAGGTTGCTCAGAAAATTGATAAAGAAATAAGAAAGCTTGTAGATGAAGGATATAACCAAGCTAAGAAAATTTTAACAGAAAAAATAGATGACTTACATAAAATTGCTAAAGCTTTAATAACTTACGAAACATTAACTGGTGAAGAAATAGAGAATATAATAAATAAAAATTTATATCCAAAAGATAAAACTTTAGATAATCCAGAAACAAAAGATGATCAAGACTCAGCTTTGGGTGCTATTGGTTTGAAACCTAAAATTGTTCATTAACAAATAATGCAAAGATATTACACAAGAGCGTGTAATTTCTACTTTGGTAATCAATCAAAAATATTAGTAGATAAAAAAAAATCAATTCCGTTACATCAGATTAAAGAAATTTCTTTTGACCATGTTGAGATAATTACAAGAAAAACTATTAGAAAAATTTCAATAAATAAAATTAAAAATTTACCAAAAAAAATAAAAATAAAAATAAATTCAGATTTAAAAAAAATTAGGTCAAAAAAATCAAATTTTTCAAATTTAAATTTTAAAAAAATTCCAAATATATTGGGTGTTTTAAATCTAACTCCTGATAGTTTTTCCGATGGAGGAAAATTTAACAAAAAAAATAAAGGCGTCAGTCATGCTATTAATTTATATAAAACTGGTGCTTCGTTAGTAGATGTTGGTGGAGAGTCTACAAGACCAGGATCGAAGGAAGTAAATGAAAATCGAGAATGGTATAGAATTAATAAGACATTAAAATTAATTGTAAAAAAAATACCAATATCTTTAGACACAAGAAAATCTGCAATTATGGAAAATGGTATCAGTATGGGAGTTAAACTTATTAATGATGTTTCGGGATTAAGCCACGATCCTAAAACAATAAATGTTTTAAAAAAGTATAAAATTCCATTTGTAATACAGCATTCAATTGGGACACCAGAAAATATGCAAAAGAATCCAATATATAAAAATGAATTATTAGATATATATGATTATTTTGAGGATAAGATTAAGCTAATCAGGTCTAAAGGTATTAAACACAATAATATAATTTTAGATCCTGGAATTGGATTTGGAAAAAATTTGAAACATAATATGAATCTTATAAGAGGTATTTCCATTTTTCATTCATTGGGTTTTCCTATACTAGTAGGAAATTCAAGAAAAAGATTTATTAAAGATATATCAAAAAAAAATGATAGTGAAACAAGGATCGGTGGAACCATGGCTTCTTCAATTTATTTAATGATGCAAGGAATTCAGATTTTAAGAATTCATGATGTTAATGAAGTTATACAAGGTATTAAAGTTTTTAATCAGATAATGAAAAATTAATGGCAAAAAAATATTTTGGAACAGATGGAATAAGAGGAGCAGTTAATAGTAAATATATAAATGGAGATATGTTCTTTAAATTTGGACTTGCTAGTGGAACATACTTTAAATCTCAAAAAAAAAGAAAACAAACAGCAATAATTGCAAAAGATACGAGATTGTCTGGATATACACTTGAACCAGCTCTTGTCTCAGGTTTGACTTCAGCTGGTATGCATGTTTATACCCTAGGACCTTTACCAACCAATGGGCTGGCTATGTTAACAAAAGAGATGAAAGCTAATATGGGTATAATGATTACCGCCTCTCATAATCCACATTTTGACAACGGTTTAAAATTGTTTGGTCCTGATGGCATGAAATTATCAGATAAAATAGAAAAAAAAATTGAGAGTCTCATAGATAAGAAAATCTCAAAAAACCTTTCGCATTCTGAAAAATTAGGAAGAGTTCAAAGATTAGAAACAGGCACCAAAAATTATATTAAAATATTAAAAAAAAATTTCACAAAAGAGTTCAATTTAAGAGGACTAAGAATAGTAATAGACTGTGCAAACGGTGCTGGTTATAAGGCAGGTCCAGAATTATTGAAATCATTAGGAGCTAAAGTTATAGCAATAGGTATTAAACCAAATGGTTTAAACATTAATAAAAAATGTGGATCAACTTTTCCAAGAAACATTAGGTCTGCTGTAAAAAAATATAAAGCTCATATCGGAATATCTTTAGACGGAGATGCTGACAGAATTATTATGTGTGATGAGAAAAGTAATATAATAGATGGAGATCAAATTATAGCCGCTTTAGCAACAAGATGGAAAAATAAAAAAATGTTAAAAGGAGGAGTTGTTGGAACATTAATGTCAAATTATGGTTTAGAAAAATATTTTAAATCAATAGGAATAAAATTTTTAAGGGCAAACGTTGGAGATAGATATGTTAAAGAAAAAATGAAAAAATATAATTTTAATTTAGGTGGTGAACAATCAGGACATATTATTTTAGGTAAATTTGCAACTACAGGAGATGGTTTGTTAGTAGCTTTAGAAGCTCTTTTTGCTTTAAGAAAAGGAAAAAAGGCAAGTGAATTTTTTGAACAATTTAAGAAAACACCTCAGCACTTAGAAAATATAGAGGTAAAAGATAAAAATATTATTAACAAACCAGAGATAAAAAAAATAATAAAAAATGCAGATAAATTAATTAAAGGTGAAGGAAGAATTTTAGTAAGAAAATCTGGAACAGAATCTAAAATAAGAGTAATGGGGGAAAGTGAAAACAAAGCTCTTCTATATAAATGTGTGAAAATGATTTCGAAAAAAATTAAATAAATTGAAACCTAATTCTAAAATTTTAATTATTGCAGGATCTGACTCATCTGGAGGAGCAGGTATTCAAGCTGATATAAAAACTATTACTGCTCTTGGTTCTTATGCAATGACAGCAATAACAGCAGTTACATCACAAAATACCACAGGTGTAAAATCAATTGTTGGGATCAATCCAAAAGAAATTTTTAATCAAATTATTTATAGTTGTAAAGATATAAGACCTGATGCAATAAAAATTGGTATGCTGCATTCTTCAGAGGTTATTAGAATGGTACTAAAAGCTTTGGATGTAATTAAAGTTAAAAAAATCGTATTAGACCCAGTAATGGTTGCTAAAGGAGGGGCTAAACTGATAGACACTAAAGCTATTCAATTTTTAAAATTAAAACTAATTAAAAAAGTATCACTTATTACCCCGAATATCCCCGAGGCAGAAATTTTAACTAAAACAAAAATTATAACAAAAGAGGATATGATTTTTGCTGCTAATAAACTTATTGGTTTAGGAGCTAAAAACGTACTTATAAAAGGTGGTCATTTAAAACATAAAAATGTATTAGATATTTTAATAAACACAAAAGATTTGAAGATCTTCAAAAGCGAGCGACACAAAACAAAAAATACTCATGGTACAGGTTGTACTTTATCTAGCTCAGTTACAACTTTTTTATCATGTGGAAAAACAGTAAAGAAATCTTGTGAGCTCGGAATTAAGTATGTAAATTCTGCAATAAAATCAAACCCTAAATATGGAAAAGGTCATGGCCCAATTAACCATCTCACTTCTTTAAAAGTAAACAGAAAATTTAAATAATGAAAAATATAGTCGTTGTTGGATCTCAATGGGGTGACGAAGGTAAAGGAAAAATTGTTGATTGGTTATCTGAACAGGCTGACGTAGTAATAAGATTCCAAGGAGGTCACAATGCTGGCCATACTTTAGTGATTGATGGTGTTACATATAAATTGAGACTACTGCCATCTGGTATAGTTAGAAAAGGTAAAATATCAATTATTGGCAATGGAGTTGTCGTAGATCCATGGGCCTTATTAGAGGAAATAGAGGAAATAAAATCTAAAGGCGTAGAAGTAAATGTAAATAATTTTATTATCTCAGAGTCTGCAAATTTAATTTTGCCTTTTCACAGAGAAATGGATGAGATTAGAGAGGATGCAGCAGGAAAAAGCAAAATAGGAACTACAAGACGTGGAATTGGACCAGCATATGAGGATAAAGTAGGAAGAAGATCTATAAGAGTTATGGATCTAAGATCTGAAAAAAATTTAGATCAAAGACTCGATGCTGTATTAATTCATCATAATGCGATTAGAAAAGGCCTAGGAAAAAAAATTTTTGAAAAAGATCAGCTTAAATCTGATTTGCTTAAAATAGCACCCAAAATATTAGAATTCTCTCAGCCAGTTTGGCTAAAGATCGATGAATTTAAAAAACAAAAAAAGAAAATTTTATTCGAAGGAGCCCAAGGAATTTTACTTGATGTAGATCATGGAACTTATCCTTTTGTAACCTCATCTAATACTGTTGCTTCAAGCGCAGCAACAGGAACTGGTTGTGGCACTAATTCGATAAATTATGTTCTTGGGATTACAAAAGCTTACACAACAAGAGTTGGAGAGGGACCTTTCCCTACTGAGTTAACAGATGATATCGGTGAACTTTTGGGAACACGCGGAAAGGAATTTGGAACTGTCACAAGTAGAAAGAGAAGATGTGGATGGTTTGATGGTGTTTTAGTGAGACAAACTATCAAAGTTTCAGGGATTGATGGTATAGCTTTAACAAAATTAGATGTACTTGATGAATTAGATGAAATTAAAATGTGTGTTGCTTACGATCTTAATGGCAAAAGATTAGATTATCTACCTGCTGCTGTAGAAGACCAGATAAAAATAAAGCCAATTTATGAAACTTTTCCAGGTTGGAAAGTTTCTACAAGTGGAGTCAAAAATATGAACTCATTACCTGAAAATGCAAAAAAATATATTTTTGCTGTTGAAGATTTTATTGGTGCAAAAGTATCAAGTATCTCAACCAGTCCAGAAAGAGACGATACTATTTTAATTGAAAACCCTTTTGAAGTTTAATTTGCGGGTAAAAGATTTTTTGATTTAGCTAATAGAAGCATATGCTTTTGGAGTTTTTCAAATGCTTTATTTTCTATTTGTCTAACTCTTTCTCTACTAATTTTATATTTTTTACTTAAATCTTCTAGTGTAGTTGGGTCATCATTTAGTCTTCTTGAGTATAGAATCTCTCTTTCTCTATCGTTAAGAACTTTAATAGAATCTTTTAATAAATCTTTTCTTTGCTCCATTTCCTCGTGTTGAGCAAATTTTAAATCATGATCAAGTTCCTTGTCAACCAACCAGTCTTGCCATTCATCACCATCTTCCCCAACTTGAGCATTTAGCGAGAACTCCTTTCCAGAAAGTCTTCTATTCATAGAAACGACTTCTTCTTTACTTACATCGAGCTTATTGGCAATATGATCAACGTGTTCATCTCTTAAGTCTCCTTCAGTTTCTGGAGAAATTTGATTTTTAATTTTCTTTAAATTGAAAAATAATTTTTTTTGAGCAGTAGTAGTTCCAATTTTGACAAGACTCCAAGATCTTAAAATATATTCTTGAATAGAAGCCTTAATCCACCACATTGCATAAGTTGCCAATCTAAAACCTTTTTCTGGTTCGAATTTCTTAACAGCTTGCATAAGACCCACATTCCCCTCTGAAATCATTTCATTAATAGGCAAACCATATCCTCTGTAGCCCATAGCAATCTTTGCAACTAGTCTTAAATGACTAGTGACTAGTTTTTCTGCAGCTTTAATATTACCAGTCGTTTTCCAATTTTTAGCTAGCATATATTCTTCTTCTGCAGCTAACATCGGAAATTTTTTAATCTGATCTAAATATGCAGATAGCCCACCTTCATTAGAAAGGGTTGGCAGATTGTTGCTTATTGTTGTGCTCATAGATGTGTTTATTTAATTAATTATACCTAATTTTCAATAATTTATTCTTCAGTGTTTCTAAGCATTTTTAGAATAATATTTAGATCTTGTGGCAAAAGTGAGGAAAAAATTATCTCTTTCTTAGTGCGTGGATGTATAAATCCTAAGGTTTTTGCATGCAGGAATTGTCTATTTAATTTAGTAATTGCACTTTGGATATCTAAATTAATATTTTTTAATTTTTTATATTTTTTTTTATATTTATCATCTCCAACTAGACTATTACCTTTAAAGTTCATATGAACTCTTATCTGATGTGTTCTTCCTGTTTCTAATTTACATTCAACTAAACTTAAAGTTGGTGTATTTTGATTTTCAAAAATTTCAAGTGTTTTATAATTTGTTATTGCTTTCTTACCTTTAGAACTACTAACTTCCATAAGTTGTCTATTTTTTGAACTACGAGTTATAAATGTCTCAATCCTTCCTGAAGAGGGTCTTAATTTTCCCCATATTAAAAGTTGGTACTCTCTTATAATTGTATGATCACTAAATTGTTTTGATAAATTTTCATGAGTTTCATTATTTTTTGCAATTACAACTAAACCAGATGTGTTTTTATCAATTCTATGAACAATACCAGGTCTTAACTCGTCACCTATATTTGATAAAGAATCCTTATCATAATGCATCAATGCATTAACAATTGTTTTATCATAATTTCCAGCCCCTGGATGCATGATTATTCCAGCAGGTTTATTAATTATTAATAAATCATTATCTTCATAAATTATTTCTAGTTTTAAATTATATGGTTTTAAAGATGCTTTTTTAGGTTCCGGAATTTGAAGTTTTAATTCATCACCTACACAAACTTTTTTTGAAGGGTTCTTGATAATTTCATTATTTAATTTTAACTTATCTTTTAAAATTAAATTTTTAATTCTAGTTCTACTAATTAATTTCTCTCTTTTATTAATTAAAACATCAACTCTTAAATCTTTCTCATTTTCTTTGACTATAAAATTAAGGTTTTTATTCATAAAAAATATTAGTAGTTATATGTTTGTTTAGCTGAAATTTATAAAAAGTCAGTCATCGGTTAAAAAAACCTAAAATAAATTACCTAAAATGATAACTTATCTCAAGAATTATACGTTTATATCAAAGATATTTTATGAAAAATCTTATAAAATCTTATATAAAATTAGTTAAGCGTAATAGCACGACTAGCTCAATTGGATAGAGCGCTCGACTTCGGATCGAGAGGTTCAGGGTTCAACTCCTTGGTCGTGCACCACTTATTTAATAGTTTGCTTTTTTTTATAAATTGAGATAATGGATAAAAAATTTCAACTTTGAGTTTGTTATTTAAAGTGTAATTTAAACAAATAATTATGTTCACAAAATACAAGTTTTTTAATAATTGCAAAAATAAAGAATAATCACATTATAATGGAAAAAAAATCAAAACATATATTTGAGGGTAAAATTTATACAGATGAAAATTTTAAAGAAGCTGTTAAAAATTTCTCTTTTATATCAAAATGTAAATTTATAAATTGTGATTTTACATTTGCCTATTTTAAAGAGGCTAAAGTTTTTGAAACAGAATTTGAAAATTGTAATTTTTATAAAACACATTGGGAAGCATCAGGATTTAAAGATGTGATCTTTAAAAATTGTACTTTTGAAGGGACATTTTACAGTTCTTCTAAGTTTATAAATTCACATTTTAAAGAATGCTATATTAATAGCGTTAAATTTAGAGGTACTCATTTTAAAGAGTCTCTTATAGAAAATCTTGAAATTTTAAAATCTGAAATGAGTAGGTCAATTTTCGAAAACAGTAAATTGAACAAAATTACTTTTAGTAAATGTAAAATGTTTATGTTTATGTGTTTGAATGCCAATTTATCAGAGGTAGAGTTTAAAGATTCTAATCTTACATTATCTAAATTTTTAGACTGTGAAAAAAAAAATACTGTAATTCATGAAACAAATAAACAGTTGTGCATGTTTGTAAAAAATAATAAAGTAGGTTCATGAGAGATTTAGCTGAAATGCATACAATACATGTTGAGGTCACAAATGCTTGTCATTTGAGGTGTGCTAACTGTACACGTCATGTAGGTCACCACAAAAAACCTTTTTTTATGGATCTCGAAACAGTGGAGCGTGCAATTGACAGTTTAGAAGGTTTTCCTGGAAGAGTAGGCTTAATGGGCGGAGAGCCATTCATGCATCCTCAAATAAAAGAAATAATAGAAATATTTGCAAAAAAAACTGAACGAAGGAAACGTCATATTTGGACAGCTGGATTTAAATGGGAAGAAAATAAAGATTTAATTTATGAACATTTTGATGAAGATTATATAACATATAATGATCACACCGCACCAGGTAAGCATCAGCCATTACTTGTTGCAATCGATGATGTTGTCGAAGATAAAGAATTAGCTGATGAATTAATTAATAATTGTTGGGTTCAAGAACAATGGTCAGCATCAATCACTCCTAAGGGTGGTTTTTTTTGTGAAGTAGCAGCTTCACTAGATTATCTTTTGGATGGTCCAGGTGGAGTGCCAATAGAAAAGGGTTGGTGGAAACAAAGTTTAGATGCATTTAAAAACCAAATGGCCACTAGTTGTAGAAAATGCAGTGCACCAATACCTTTGCCCCATGAAAGTGATGGCTTCGGTGGAAGAACAGGGCCAACTAAAGATACAATCTCTAAATCAAACTATGAAATTTTAAAGGAAAGATCTTTAAAAGTTCAAAAGGGGAATTATAAAATTTTAAATACAAAATTTACAAATGAAGACATTATAAAAAATTCATTTTCTTGGACACCTTCAAGGTACAGAGATTTTATTTCACATAGCTCTGAAGACAGTAGTAAACATCGTCTCCTTAGTCCCGAGACAAAAATAAAAGCCAGATAATCTGGAATTTAAGGGTGCAAAAAAAGAAAATAATAATTTTCTTAAGTCAGCCAATAGACAAACGTAATTTACAAAGATTTGGTTACTATTCATTAAAAAAAAACTTTCAAGTTGAAATTTGGAATATATCTGGGCTGTTTAATAAAAATATAAACAAAGTATATGGAAAGAAATCCCAAATTTATATTAATAATAAAAATTTCCTAGAAGTTAACTCATATTATCAAACTCTTAAATTAATTAAAAATTTAAAAAAAATTTATTTTGTAGATTGCACAACATATAAATCATTTGTATTTGGCTTAATTCAAAAATATTTAGTTTTAAGAGGAGCGAGAAAGATTAATGTTACATCTTGTCTTTTACCTGAAGAAATACATATGTCAAAAAAAGAAAAATTAATTGATATTTTATTTAATAAATCTAATTTAATTACTGGTGTTATAAGTTTAATATTTAATTATATTTCCAATATATTAACTAAATTTTTTTATCCAATACCAAATTATTCATTTATTTCTGGCTTAAAAGAAAAATTAAGTTATTCACCTAAGACTAAAATTGTTTATTCACATTGCTTTGATTATGATCTTTTTTTACAAGAAAATAAAAAGAAAAAGAATTTAATTTATTCAAATTATGCTTTATTTATTGATGCTATAATTTTTGATCATCCTGAATTATTTTTTAATAAAAACTATAATAAAGATCCGATTGAAAAAAAGTATTTTTCAGATTTGAAAAGATTTTTTAATGATTTAAATAAAAAATTTAATTACAAGATATTTATAGCAATTCATCCTAGAAGTAATAATTTATATAAAAATAAGTTAAAAAAAATTTTTAAAGAAAAAAAATTTAAGATTATTGATGGTCAAACAGCTAAATTTATAAAAAAATCAAAATTAGTAATTTCACATAATAGCTCAGCTATACAATTAGCTATCTTGTGGAAAAGACCAATCATTTTTTGTCACCATAATAAAATGAAAGAATATAATAAAAAATACATTGCCGGATTATCTTCAACATTAAAAAAAAGAAGTTATGATATTGAAACTGCTAAGTTTTCTATATTGAAAAAAGATTTTCAGGTAATTGATAAACATTATAATAATTATATCAAAAATTATATTCAGTCATCTAAACATTCTAAATTATCTACTTGGGAAAAGTTTTACGAAATATTTAAAAAATAAAAAATTTTATAATCTGAATGTAATTATTTTGAAATGATGAAGTAATTATTTATTTTATTTACTTTTAAATTTTTTGGTAATTCATGTGAACAAATGTAGTAAGTATAAAAACAAAGTGAAGAAGATGGATTTGTAGATCTAGACAAGTTTAAACCATTAATATTTTGTATTTTTAAATCTTGATTTATAGTTTTAGGAAAAAATTCTGTTGAAGATTTATTAATTCTTAACATATTTTTTGATACAAAAAATAACAGACAAATAAAAAAAATTCCTTTGAAATAATTTATTTTGTTTGAATTATTTATTTTTGAAAATTGCATTAATAAAAGCATATAACCAATGATAATAAACGATATAATATAAAATGAGCCGTATCTAAAAATTGGTGCTTTATAAAACCAGATACTTAATCCAATAAAAATTAAAATTAATAAAATTGAATAATATTTTTTATTCTCACTTTCATTTTTTTTCAAAAGAAAATGTTTTCTGTTTTTAACTAAATAAATGGATATTAAAAAAATTAAAAAAATTAATGGTGATATTATTTCTAAAATTTTTATGAAATGACCATTTATCCAAGTTGGAACCCAATTAAATCCTTTTGCATATTCAGATAAATTTAGGTTACGCCATTCTGGATTGTCTATAAAACCTTTTGCCCAGATTTCAGTCAACCAAGATGCCGAAGAAGGATCTGCTAAACCTGTTAAACTATAGTATGGATTAGAGAAACAAGTTATCTCTATTGGATAGACTATACAGCTAGTTTCAAAATAATTTTTAACGATCCAAGGTATTAATATCAAAAAACTAACAAAAATATTTGATATTTTTACATCTCTTAAAAATTCTAAATTTTTATATTTGAACAATACAAGAAAAATTAAACTTGCGAATACATAAGAAATTTTATGAACAAACATCAATGCAAAAAAAATTAAGAATAGGTTAATAGAATTCTTTGAAAGTTTAGTTTTTTTATTAATTTCATCTAGTATTATAATTAAAAAATATGAACAAATAAGTAGTGGAATTAAATCATTACCAAATTCTCTATATCTTGCAAATTTTATTAAAATAAAACCTGATATTAAAATAGTAGTTAAAAAATTATAGGTTAATTTTTTTTGAATAAAAATTTTTTTTGATACAAAGAAAATAAAAGATAAATAAAAAATTATGTTAATAGAGCTTAAAGCAATTTTATGAAAAAAATCATTCATAAAAGCTGCTTGAACAAACTGTAAAAAAGAAATATGCCCAAATCTAAATTGTATATTTGCTATGGCAAATATAATTTTTTCTGCTTTTAAATAAGATACGTATGGGTGATGATACATATTGGAGTCAATTGGGTGGTCCGAATATGCAAAGAGAAATGGACTAATTAATATCAATAATGAAATAAAAATAAAAAATTCTTTCTTTACCTCTTTCAAATAAAAAATTAAAAAAAAAATTACACTCAAACAAATTAATAAAAATGAAAATATGTTATGAATTTTAAAAAAAAAATGAACCAATACAGCAATTGTTCCTACAAAGGTATAACCAACTAAAATTTTTAAAAAAATATCCTGATCGTTTTTTAAATTAATTTTTTTAAGTATTCCTAAGCCGCAACAATAAATAGTTGTAAAAATTAACGTTAAAGTTATAATAGAGTGTAATAACTGAATAAGCATTAAATTATTTAAAATCAGTATCTATTAAATTATTTTGTGAATAAAATTTATTTATCCATAATAGTACCTTGTTTTAACGAAAAAAAAACGATCTTAAAAGTTATAAATCAAATAAAAAGATTAAAAAATATAAAAAAACAAATTATTTTAGTTGATGATAACTCCTCCGATGGTTCTAAGGAGTTAATTAAGAAGAAATTACTTAAAAGAGTAGACAAGGTAATTTTTCATAAGAAAAACAAGGGTAAAGGAGCTGCAATTAAAAGTTCCTTAAAATTCATTAAAGGAAATATAGTACTCATACAAGATGCTGATTTAGAATATAATCCCAAAGATTATTATAAACTTCTAGAACCGTTCAAGAATAAAAATATCAAAGTAGTATATGGTTCAAGAGTATTGGGAAGAAAAAAAATACCTTTTTCGTCTCATTTTATTCATTTTTCAAAAAGCTTTAGGATATTTGGAAATTATACTTTAACAAAAATATCAAATTATATTAATAAGCAATCTCTAACTGATGTTCATACATGTTATAAAGTTTTTAGAAAAGATATTTTTTTTAAGTTAAAAATTAAAGAAAAAGATTTCTCTTTTTGCCCAGAAGTTACTACTAAACTTTCAAAATTATCTTGCTCAATAACTGAAGTTCCAATTAGTTATAATGGTAGAGAAATAAAAGATGGAAAAAAAATTAGATTTAAAGATGCTATAATTGCTTTGATAACAATATATAAATATAAATATTTTTATTAAAAAACTCGTTATTCACCAATATTTATTAATGTTCCTTTGTCTCTAGCTTTATCGAAAGAATAATAAAATACAAATATTGATAAAATTAAATAAAATCCATTTAGATAGATTGCATTTATGATGTTTTCATAATTTACCATCCCATTAACCAAAATATTTCTAGTCTCCTCAAAAATATATACTAATGGCAGTGCAAAAGCGATTGATTGGAAGATTTCTGGTAATGTTTCAACAGGATAGTAAATACAGCCAAAAGGTGCTAATAAAAACATGGTTGACCATGCAATATTCTCAAAAGATGGCCCAAATCTTAACAATCCTGCTGAAACAAACAGACCAAGCGTAATTCCAAATAAATATAGACTCAAGAAAAGAAATGCCAAAGGAAGACCAAGTTTTAGCAAAGATATGCCAAACAATGGAGAAGTTAATAGTATAGCTGGGATCAAACCAATTAATGCTCTTATTAAAGCAGTAAAAACTAGAGAGACAATTATCTCACTAATTTTCATCGGTGCAATAAATAGGTTTGTAAAATTTCTGCTCCAAATTTCCTCCAAAAATAACATATTAAAGCCAATGCTGGTTCTAAATAAAAAATCATATAGAATTGCACATGAAAGAATAACTCCCACTGCACCACTGTAGTATGAGCTATGAGCTGCAAAAAAATTTGAAATAAATCCCCAAAGAGTAATTTGAATTGAAGGCCAATAAATTAAATCTAATATTCTTGGAAATGATCTAGTTATTAAATAAAAGTGTCTTAAAAAAAGACCGTAAATTCTAATTATATTCATTTTTATTGTCTCACAATTTCTAAAAATACTTCCTCTAAATTTTTTCTTCCATATTTCGTTATTAATTCTTCAGGAGTTCCTCTATCCACTATTAAACCATCTTTCATCATTAAAACAGAACTACATAATCTTTTTACTTCTTTCATATTATGTGAGGCAAGCAAAACTGATATTTTTTTTTCCTTCTTGTAATCTTCTAAAAACGATCTTACAAAATCACCAGTTTCAGGATCTAATGAAGCAGTAGGTTCGTCCAACAAAAGTACCTTTGGATCATTTATTAAAGCTTTAGCAAGACTTACCCTATTTTTTTGTCCAGAAGAAAGTTCTCCAGTAATTTTGTTTAAAAGGTCTTTTAATCTAAGTTTATTTGCAAGGTAATCTATTCGGTCATTTAAATTTTGAATATTATATAATTTTCCATAAACAATTAAATTTTGTTTAACTTTGAGTTTTTTAGGTAATTCAATATATGGTGAAATAAAATTCATTTTATGAAGAAGCGAGATTTTATTTTTTTCAATATTCTCTCCATTTATTAAAACCTCACCACTACTTGGTTTTAATAACCCTAAAATCATTCCAATAGTTGTAGTTTTTCCGCATCCATTAGGTCCCAATAAACCAACCATTTCATTTTCATTAATTTTAAAATTTACATTAGCCACTGCTTCTTTATCTTTATATTTTTTTGATAGATTGATTACTTCAATAGAATTTGTCATTAATATTTAGAGGCTCTGTTTAATCTATCGTTAATTGTTTTGCCAAGACCTTTGTTTGGTATCGTTTCAACTGCAATTTTTTTAAAACCATCGTTTTTAATTTTTCTTAAAGTTGAATATAAATTCTTTGCAGCCTCCTTTATATTTTTTACTTTGGATAAATAATAATAATTTTTTAATTTTAATTTTCTTTTTTTTATTAATAAATAAGCCTCGTCTTTTTTTGGTTTTTTAACATTAACTCTTAAAGGTATCCCTGGTGAGTAATGTAAAGGAAATAAACCAGGTGCTAATTTTTTTTTTGAATTTATATTAATTAATAATTTTTTTTTTAAAACATTTTCAATTTTTTTAGTATCTAAGCCTCCATATCTTAAAAGTGAGGGCTTTTCCAAAAGATTTAATATTGTAGACTCAACTCCAATTTTACTCTTTCCTCCATTTAAAATATATTTTATTTTTGAACCAAATTCCTCTTCCACATCAGATGGTTTAACTGAACTTAATCTTGAGGATATATTTGCACTAGGCGCAGCTACTGGATAATTTAAATTTTTTAATAAATTTCTAAATATTTTATGTTTAGGAAAACGTACGGCAATACTTTTTTTATTATTAGTGACAAATTTTGATATTTTTGATTTATTTTTTAATTTCAAAACATAAGTTATCGGACCTGGAGAAAATTTTTTATAAAGTTTTACTAAATTCTTATTTATATCACAGTCCTTTTTAAGTCTTTGAATATCGTAATAATGGACAATAAGAGGATTGTTTAGTGGTCTTTTTTTTAGACTAAATATTTTCTTAACTGCACTATTCGAGTAAGCGTTTGCAGCTAATCCATAAACAGTTTCTGTTGGTACCGCAACACAATGATTATTATCTAAATATTTTTTTGCTTTTTTGATATTTGATTGAATAGATTTCATGTATTAATAATTATTATATGAAAGATAAAATATTACCACCTGATTATGATCAGTATTCAGTTGAGGAGCTTACAGAAAAAGCAAATAAGATTATAGATTCCCTAGAGAAGGAAAAAGATTTAAACAATTCAATTGACAGTTATCAAGAACTCCTAAAATTAAATAATATTATTGAAAAGAAATTTCACAAAAATTTTAAATCCATTGGGGAAGAGACAAGTAAAAAGATTAAAGAGATAGCTAAAAAAAATGAAAAAACAACTTAATAAAATAGCCAAAGATACAAATATATTTCTTAAAGAATATATAAATTCGCAGAAATATTCTCAGCTAATGTCACCCATGAAGTATGGTTTGTTTCCAGGTGGAAAAAAAATAAGATCTAAAATCTTAATCGACTTAGGGTCATTATTTTCAATAGATTATAAAACATTGATAATAGTTGGATCAGCAGTTGAATGTATTCATGCTTATTCACTTATTCATGACGATCTACCCTGCATGGATGATGATGATATAAGAAGAGGAAAACCTTCAGCTCACATTAAATTTGGTGAATCTACAGCAGTTCTAGCTGGAAATTCATTACTGACTTTATCTTTTGAAATTTTATCAAGCCCTAAATTGAAACTAAATGAAAAGATAAAAATCAACCTAATCAAAAAATTATCAGAATGTTCAGGACATTTGGGAATAGCCGGTGGGCAATATTTAGATTTAAGTTATGAAAGAAAGAAAATATCAAGAAATAAAATATTAGAAATGGAAATAAAAAAAACTGGAATGTTATTTAGTTTTTGTTGTGCAGCTCCAGCAATAATTAAGAAAAAAACAATTCAAGAAATTAAATTTTTTGAAAATATTGGATCAAAAATTGGTCTATTATTCCAAATAGCTGATGATTTAATTGATTTGAAAAGTAATTCTAAGGAAGCTGGAAAAAAAACGGGAAAAGATCAAAAAAAAGGCAAGGCAACACTTATAAATTTAATAGGCTATGATGACTCACTTAAGTATTGTGATAATATAATAAAAGATATTAATAAGAATTTAAGAAAATATGGTTCAAAATCTGAAAAAATAAATGAAACGTTAGGTTATATATTGAATAGAAAAAAATGAAAAAAAATTATCAATTTTTAAATAATATAAACTTTCCATCTGATTTAAGAAAAGTTTCTGAAGATAATTTACAAAAAGTAGCAGATGAGGTGAGGGAGGAAATGATAAGTGCTGTTTCAGAAACAGGAGGTCACCTTGGTGCTGGATTGGGAGTGGTTGAATTAACAGTTGCACTTCATTATGTTTTTGATACACCAAATGATAAATTAATATGGGATGTTGGTCATCAATCTTACCCACATAAAATTTTAACTGGAAGAAAAGATAAAATTAGAACTTTACGACAGGGTGATGGTTTATCAGGTTTTACAAAAAGATCTGAGAGTGAGTATGACCCATTTGGAGCAGCCCATAGTTCAACATCTATTTCATCTGCATTAGGAATTGCAGAGGCAAATAAATTAGAAAACAAGTCTTCCAATGTAATAGCTGTCATAGGCGATGGAGCAATTAGTGCAGGTATGGCTTATGAAGCCATGAATAATGCTGGGGCATCTAAAACAAAAATAATAGTTATTTTAAATGATAATGACATGTCAATTGCAAAACCAGTTGGAGCAATGAGAACCTACTTGGCAAAATTATTTACTGGTAAAATATATTTTAGTCTTAGAGAAACCTTAAAGTTAATTACATCTGCATTTTCAAAAAGATTTAGTGCTAAAGCAGGAAAAGCAGAAGATTTTTTCCGTTCAGCAGTTACTGGAGGTACATTGTTTAGTTCACTTGGTTTTTATTATGCAGGTCCTATAGATGGTCATGATTTATCAAGCCTAGTTCCAATTTTTAAAAACGCAAAAGAGTCAAGACATGAGGGTCCTATAATGATTCATATCAAAACTCAAAAAGGAAAAGGCTATTCTTATGCAGAAAAAGCAAATGATCATTATCATGGAGTGTCAAAATTTAATGTTGAGACTGGCGAACAAGTAAAGAGCAAATCAAACCTTCCAGCTTATACAAAAGTATTTGCAAACACGTTAGTTAAACATGCCAAAAAAGATAGCAAAATAGTAGGAATAACAGCAGCGATGCCAGGAGGGACTGGTATGGATATTTTTGGAAAGGAGTTTCCAAATAGAATGTTTGATGTAGGAATAGCAGAACAACATGCTGTAACTTTTGCAGCTGGTCTAGCAACCGAGGGATACAAACCATATGCAGCAATTTATTCTACATTTTTACAGAGAGCATATGATCAAGTTGTCCACGATGTTGCCATCCAAAGTTTACCAGTTAGATTTGCGATAGATAGAGCAGGATTAGTTGGTGCTGATGGATCAACACATGCTGGTTCATTTGATATAACTTACTTATCAACTTTACCTAATTTTGTAGTAATGGCAGCAAGTGATGAAGCTGAACTAGTTAAAATGATTAATACTTCAGTAGATGTAAATGACAGACCTTCTGCAATTAGATATCCAAGAGGAACTGGAGTAGGTGTTGATCTCCCATCAATAGAAGAAAAAATTGAAATTGGTAAAGGGAGAGTCATTCAACAAGGGACACAAGTTTGTATTTTAAACCTCGGTACTCGACTTGAGGAATGCAAGTTAGCTGTAGAGGAATTAAAAGTAAAAGGAGTTTCAACAACTTTGATAGACGCCAGATTTGCCAAGCCTTTAGACAAAGAGCTTATATTAAAATCTGCTAAGGAACATGAGCTTATGATAACTGTTGAAGAGGGATCAATAGGTGGTTTCGGTTCTCATGTTAAAAATTTATTAGCTGAAAAAGGAGTATTTGATAAAGGTTTAAAATTTAGATCAATGACTTTACCAGATCAATTTATTGAACAAGATGATCCAAAAAAAATGTATGATAAAGCTGGATTAAACAGTTCTCAAATTTCTAAGAAAATTGCTGATATTTTGTTTCAAAAGGAGACAATAAGAGTTGTGAAAAATTAATTTAGGCTAACTACATTGGGCTTTATTCATTAAGTAGTGGTCAAGTAAAACACAGTTCATCATAGCTTCACCAATTGGTACAGCTCTAATTCCTACACAAGGATCATGTCTACCTTTAACAGATATTGAAGTATTTTTCCCAAATTTATTTATAGTTTTTCTACTAGTTAAAATTGACGATGTTGGTTTGACAGCAAAAGATGCAATAATTTCTTGGCCCGTAGAAATTCCACCAAGAATTCCACCTGCTTTATTTGAATTGAATTTTAATTTATTTCCTTTTAAAGAAATTTCATCTGAATTTTGTTCCCCACTTAATTGTGCTGAGTTCATTCCTGCACCAATATTTACACCTTTAACTGCATTAATACTCATTAGACCTGAAGCTATGTCAGTATCCAATTTTGAATAAATTGGAGCACCTAAACCAACTGGAATACCTCTTGCTCTTATTTCAATCACTGCTCCACATGAGGAGCCTGATTTTCTTACACCAAGCAAATATTTTTCCCATAATTTAATCATTGATTTATCTGGACAAAAAAATGGATTTTTTGAAATTACTTTATCGTTCCATTGATTTGTATCACATCCAAGAATTCCTAGCTGAGTTACTGCACCAATTACTTTAAATTTTTTACCTAATTTTTTTTGAAGTACAACTTTCGCTATTGCACCAGCGGCAACTCGTGCTGCAGTTTCTCTAGCAGAAGATCTGCCACCACCTCTATAGTCTCTAATTCCATATTTTTTAAAATAAGTAAAATCTGCATGACCTGGCCTGAACTTATCTTTAATATTACTATAATCTTTAGATCTCATATCTTTGTTGTAGATTATGAGTGAAATAGGTGTTCCTGTTGTTTTACCCTCAAATATTCCTGACAATATTTGAACTTTATCATCCTCTTTTCTCTGAGTTGTAAATTTAGATTGTCCTGGTTTTCTTTTGTCTAATTCTATTTGAATATCTTGCTCTTTGAGATTTATGTTTGGAGGACAACCATCAACAATACAACCAATTGCAGGTCCATGAGACTCTCCCCAAGTTGTGAAACGAAATAGCTTTCCAAAAGTATTAAATGACATTATTTATATTATATAGATTATTTTGTTTAAATTATGAATCAAAAAAACTCTTTAGGTCTTAATAGTTGCTTTCTTGATATAGATGATCCAATTCATTTATTTCATGAATGGATGGAGGAAGCAAAGAAAACTGAGCCAAATGATCCAAACGCTGTTGCTTTGGCCACATCAAATCAAAAAAACATTCCTTCAGTTAGAATGGTTTTACTTAAAGATTTCAACAAAGATGGATTTGTATTTTATACAAATTTAAACAGTCAAAAGGGAAATGAATTAAAAGAAAGCCCGTATGCTGCGATGTGTTTCCATTGGAAAAGTCTCTTAAGACAAATAAGAATTAATGGAAAGGTTTCTTTAGTTCCTGATCAGGTTGCAGATGAATATTATTCATCTAGAGCGTATGAAAGTCGAATAGGAGCATGGGCTTCTAAGCAAAGTGAAGAACTAAATTCGCGAGAACAATTGTTAAAATCTATACAAGATTACAAAAAAAAATATAGCAACAAATCAGATGTACCAAGACCAAGTCACTGGTCTGGATGGATTTTATCTCCAGAGAGTATTGAATTTTGGCTTGATGGTGAGAACAGAATCCACGAGAGATTAAAATATGATAAAGATAAATCTGGAAAGTGGATAAAATCTTTATTAAGTCCCTAAAAATTTCTTGATAAACTAAATGATGTTAATCTTTTAAGAATATTTTTTTCTTCAGAGTCTTTAAATACACTTAGAGAATTTGAAGCTAAATTTATATAGTGCTGTGCTTTGTGATAGCATTCCTGAATTATTTTATACTTATTTATAAGACCAATAATTTCATTAAAGTCATCTTTTGTTCTAAAATCTTTTTTAAACATATTTGACAAAATTTTCTTTTCATCATTTCCTGATTTTTGAAAAAGTAAAATTATTGGTAAGGTAATTTTTCCTTCAAAAAAATCTTGACCAATTTTTTTACCAAATAGTTTGAGCTCAGCATTATAGTCTAGTGTGTCGTCTGCTATTTGAAAAGTTAATCCCAAGTTTCTTCCATAAAATTCTAAAGCATCTTTTTCTTTATTTTCTGCATTAGATAAAATTGCACCAACTTTAGTTGCTGCTGCAAATAACTCAGCAGTTTTAGCTGAGATTATTTTTAAGTATGTTTCTTCCAGCATATCAACTTCACCTTTGTGTTGAAGTTGTAGAACTTCTCCTTGAGCAATTTTAGATGAAGTGGACGATAATAACTTTAAAACTTCTAGGTTTCCGTCTTCTACCATCATTTCAAAACATCTGCTCAATAGGTAATCTCCTATTAAAACTGATGAATGATTATCCCAAACTTTGTTTAAAGTTTCTTTCCCTCTTCTTACAGTGCCTTCATCAATTACATCATCATGCATCAACGTTGCGCTGTGAATTAACTCAACACACGCAGCTAAATTTATATCTCTAGAGCCTTTAGAGTAACCGCATAATTTTGCACTACCCAATGTTAGTAAAGCTCTTAGTCTTTTTCCGCCAGTTTCTATGTGATAATCTGTCATTTTTTGAACCAACTGTACGTCACTAGATAATTTTGACTTTATTTTCTCTTCGGTTAAAACCAGTTTTTCTTCAACAGAGTCTTTAAGCTGAAAATATGAATCATTTATCTGATTTTTAAGCTGTACAACTGTTCCCATAACATTTTTAAATTAGTATAATTTGTTTATATATATTACTTATCAATTGACGCACCAGTTTCTTCAATTATAAGTAGTCTTTATATTCAATAAATAATTCTATAAGACTTACCTATGTTCTCTTTTTTTAAAAAGAAAAAAATCGTTGCTCACTTAAAATTACGTGGGATTATTGGTAACGCAGGAAAATTTAAACAAGGAATTGATTTTGCAGGTCAAGAAGAACTAATTAAAAAGGCTTTTTCTCTGAAAAAAGCGGCATGTGTTGCTATATCAATCAATTCTCCAGGAGGATCACCAGTTCAATCTCATTTAATCTACAGTTTTATTAGACAACAAGCAAAAAAACACAAAAAAAAAGTTGTCGTATTCGCTGAAGATGTAGCAGCCTCCGGAGGTTATCTGATTTCTTGTGCTGGGGACGAAATTTATGCAAATTCAAGTTCAATAATTGGATCTATAGGAGTGATATATTCTTCTTTTGGATTTACTGAGTTGATAAAAAAAATTGGGGTTGAAAGAAGAGTTCATACTGCTGGCAAAAACAAAAGCACACTTGATCCATTTTTAGAAGAAAAAAAAGATGATATCGAAAGATTAAAAAATATTCAATTGGATCTTCATAAAGACTTTATAGATGTTGTTGAAAAAAGTAGAGGATCAAAATTAAACAAATCTGATGTAGAACTTTTTTCAGGTGAGTTTTGGTCAGGCAGTAAAGCAAAAAATTTAGGATTGATTGACGGAATAGGTGACGCACATGAAATATTAAAAGATAAATTTGGCGAAGATGTAATTATTAAAAAATTTGAAAAATCAAAAGGATGGTTAAGTCAAAAACTTTCTTCATCCAGCAATCAAGTAGATCAAATGGCAAGTATTTTAGATGAAAGATCAATTTGGCAAAGATATGGTTTCTAAAGCAAAAAAAGAAAAAAAAAAAATTCAAACATTCCAAGATACAATTTTAAATCTTCAGAAATTTTGGAGTAAAAAAGGGTGCATTATTCTTCAGCCTTATGATATGGAGGTTGGTGCAGGAACTTTTCATCCAGCTACAACCCTAAGATCACTTGGAAATAAACCATGGAAAGCAGCTTACGTACAACCATCAAGAAGACCTACAGATGGAAGATATGGAGATAATCCAAACAGGTTGCAACACTATTATCAATTTCAAGTTTTAATTAAACCTTCCCCTGAAAATATAAAAAAACTTTATTTAAATAGTTTATCTACTATAGGAATAGATCATAATGATCATGATATAAGGTTTGTTGAAGATGATTGGGAAAGTCCAACATTAGGCGCTGCAGGATTGGGATGGGAAGTATGGTGTGATGGAATGGAAATTACTCAATTCACCTATTTTCAACAAATGGCTGGATTTGATTGTAAACCTGTATCAGTTGAAATCACTTATGGTTTAGAAAGAATTTGTATGTTCACTCAAAAAGAAAAAAACGTTTATGATTTGTTGTGGAATGATGAAGGTGTAAAATATCAGGAAGTATTTCATCAAGCCGAAAAAGAATTTTCAGCATACAATTTTGAACACGCGAATGTAGAAATACTTTTGAAAATGTTCGAAATGCATGAGTCTGAGGCAAAAGATTTGGTAGAAAAAAAAATTTCTTTACCAGCATATGATCAATGTTTAAAAGCCAGTCATGTCTTTAATATTTTAGATGCAAGAGGTGCAATCAGTGTTGCACAAAGAGCAGGGTATATTGCTAGAATAAGAGATATTACAAAATCTGCAGCAGGCGTTTGGTTAGATAGTCAAAAATAATGTCAGAGTTTTTTTTAGAATTATTTAGTGAAGAAATACCCTCTAATCTTCAACAAAATTTAAGAGCAGACTTACTTAAGAGTTTTAGTGATTTTTTTTTAGAAAAATCAATTTTATTTAAAAAAAGCTCATCATACTCAACACCTAACAGACTGGTGGTATTGTTTGAAGGTGTTCAAAAAAAGGTTGTACTAAAATCTGAGGAGATTAAAGGTCCAAATATCAAGTCACCAGAGGTAGCACTAGAGGGTTTTGTTAGGTCAAATAAAATCGTAAAAAAGGATCTCTACCAAAAGAAAACTGACAAAGGAGAATTTTATTTTTTCAAGACAAAATCAAAAAAATTCCACACACATGAATTGCTAGAGGAATTTATCCCTATATTGTTAAGTAAAATTCAATGGAAAAAATCAATGTATTGGGGAACTTTTGAACTAAATTGGGGGAGACCGTTAAAATCAATTCTAGCTGTATTTGATAAAAAAAAATTAAATTTTAATTTTCATCACCTAACATCTTCTAACTCAACTTTTATTGATAAAGAATTTGAAGAAAATAAAAAGTCATTCTTAGAATTTAAAAAATATAAAAGTTTTTTTAAAAAAATTGATATTATTGTTGATCACAACGAAAGAAAAAAGTTAATAGAAAAAAAATTCAACAATATATTAAAAAATAAAAATATTAAGATTCAAGATAATCCTAGATTACTTAATGAGGTTGTAGATTTAACAGATCAACCAAATATTCTTCTTTGTGAATTTGATAAGAAATTTTTGAATATTCCAAAAGAAATACTAATTATTACCATGCAATACCATCAAAAATATTTCCCTATATTTGATAATAAAGAAAATATCACTAATGAGTTTTTAGTTGTTGCAAACAAAAAAGATAAGAAGGGATTAATTAAATTAGGAAATGAAAGAGTAGTTGAAGCAAGATTAAGTGATGCAGAATTTTTTTGGAAAAAAGATAAATCTCAAAATATGGTCAAAAAAATTAGTGATTTAAAATCAATGAATTATTTTAAAGGATTGGGAAGCTATTTCGATAAAGCCCAAAGAATGAGAAAATTGGGTGGAATGATATCTGATGAACTTTTAATCAGTAAAGAAAAAGTTGAATTATCAGCATCAATTTGTAAAGTTGATTTATTATCAGAACTGGTGGGTGAATTTCCAGAACTCCAAGGTGTGATGGGAGGTTATTTTGCTAACGCACAAGGTTTTGATAAGGATTTGGCTTTGGCCATAAGTGAGCAATATTTACCTACAGGTTTAGGCTCAAGAGTTCCAAAAAAACCATTTAGCATAGCCCTTTCTTTGGCTGATAAGATAGATACT
The DNA here is from genome assembly GCA_003281005.1 of Pelagibacteraceae bacterium AG-349-O05. Classification (GTDB taxonomy): domain Bacteria; phylum Pseudomonadota; class Alphaproteobacteria; order Pelagibacterales; family Pelagibacteraceae; genus Pelagibacter. The sequence goes on along the minus strand of QCDE01000009.1, from coordinate 7,890 downwards.
TTAGTTGGTTTTTTTGGTTTAAATCAAAAGCCAACAAGCTCTAAAGATCCATATGCTTTAAGAAGATTAGCATTAGGAGTAATAAGAATAATAGTTGAAAATAAAAAAGATTTTAAAATAAAAGATCTTATTAATTATTCTTCAAGCCTGTACTTAGATCAAGGTTTTGAAATTAATAACCAATCTTTACAAAGTGAATTATCAGATTTTTTAATGGATAGATTAAAATATCACATGAAGGAAGAAAATATAAGACATGATATTATACAAGCATCAACTAGTTCCTTTAATTTAAATCAATCAGTTATTATTTTTAATAAAGCAAAACATTTAAACAAAATAATTACTAAACCTAATGGCTTAGATATTATTTCAAGCTATAAAAGAGCATCAAATATTTTAGACAGTGAATTAAAAAATGAAAAAATAGAATTATCAAATACAACTGACCCTGGTATTTTTAAATCTGAATTAGAAAAGAATTTATTTAAAAAAATTAATGAATTAAAGAAATATTTTTCATCTATAAATAAAGATGAAAATTATGTTCAGTCATTGAACAATTTAGCTAGCGTGAAAAGAGAAGTTTTTGACTTTTTTGATAATGTAATTGTTAACGAGAATGATCCAATTATAAAAAAAAATAGACTAGAACTAATTCAAATGATGTGTAAAACGTTTAACAATTATGTTAATTTTTCTTTAATTGACTCCCGTTAATGAAACTTATTTTAAATTTTAATTCGAAGGATAGTAAAAAAATTAAAAATCCTAAAAATTTTTTAGGGGGCAAAGGAGCAAACCTTTCGGAAATGGGTAGAATGGGGCTTCCAGTTCCACCAGGATTTACAATCTCAACAAAAGTCTGTGAAATTTTTTATAAAAATAAAAAAAAATTAAATAAAAATTTAATTTCTCAAATTAAAAAAGAATTAATAATAGTTGAAAAACATGTTTCAAAAAAATTTGGAGATTTAAAAAATCCATTGTTATTATCAGTAAGATCAGGTGCAAGAGTTTCTATGCCTGGAATGATGGATACCATTCTAAATTTGGGACTAAATGACAAAACAGTTAAAGCCTTAGCAATTAAAACCTCAAATGGGAGATTTGCAAAAGATAGTTATAGAAGATTCATACAAATGTATGGAAGTGTAGTTATGGGTATTGAAGCATATCATTTTGAGGAATTGATTGAAAATTATAAACTTACAAAAGGCGTTTTGTTAGACACTGATTTAGATGAAAATGACTGGGATGGAATAATAGATGACTTTAAAAGAATAGTAAAAGAAAAGGCAAAAATAGATTTTCCTCAAGATGTTTATGAACAATTATTTGGCGCAATAAATGCTGTATTTTTATCTTGGGAAAGTAATAGAGCAAAAATTTACAGAAAATTAAATCGAATTCCAGCTGAATGGGGAACTGCTGTAAATGTTCAATCAATGGTGTTTGGAAATATGGGTGAGAATTGTGCAACAGGAGTTGTGTTTACAAGAAATCCATCTGACGGATTAAATTATATATATGGTGAGTATTTAATTAATGCGCAAGGTGAAGACGTTGTAGCTGGTACAAGGACACCTCAATACATTACTAAAAAAGCCAGACAAGATGCTAAAGTAAAAGAATTATCTATGGAAGAAACTATGCCAAAAGTTTTTAAAGAACTTCAAAAGAATTTAAAAAAATTAGAGAACCATTATAAAGACATGCAAGATGTGGAGTTTACAGTTGAAAATAATAAACTGTGGATGCTTCAAACAAGATCTGGAAAAAGAACTGCTAAATCTTCAGTTAAAATTGCTGTTGATATGGTAAATGAAAAATTAATTTCGAAAAAAGAGGCGGTATTGAGAATTGACCCAAATTCTTTAGACGCACTTTTGCACCCAACATTAGATGAAAAAAGTTCAATTAATGTTATAGCGAATGGATTGCCCGCATCACCAGGAGCGGCAAGTGGCAAAGTTGTTTTTACTTCCGAGGAAGCCGAAAGACTAAACTCTATGATGCAAGACACTATTTTAGTTAGAATTGAAACATCTCCAGAGGATATACAAGGAATGCATGCTGCAAAAGGAATTTTGACTGCGCGAGGTGGTATGACAAGTCATGCTGCTGTTGTAGCAAGAGGGATGGGAAGACCATGTGTGTCTGGTTCTAGTGAAATAGACATTAATTATAAAAATAAATCTTTTAAAACTGCTTCCAGGGAAATTAATGAGGGAGATATAATTACAATAGATGGATCTACAGGTAGAATTATTGAGGGTAATGTATCAACAATTAAACCAGAAATATCTGGGGATTTTTCAAAACTTATGAAATGGGCAGATAGTTTTAGAAAATTAAGTGTTCGTACAAACTCGGAGACACCAAAAGACACTAAAACAGCTAAAGAATTTGGTGCAGAGGGAATTGGACTTTGTAGAACAGAGCATATGTTTTTTGATGAAGAAAGAATTTTATCTGTGAGAGAGATGATTTTGTCAAAAACAAAAGAAGACAGAGCAGTAGCATTAAAAAAACTTTTACCACATCAGAAAAAAGATTTTGTAGATATTTTTAAAATAATGAATGGTTTACCAGTCACTGTGAGGCTATTAGACCCTCCATTACACGAATTTTTACCACATACAAATAAGGAAATTAATGAAGTTGCAAATGTTGTTGGCCTTCCAGTAAAAGAAGTTGAGTCAAGAATTGAGGAACTTCACGAGCAAAATCCAATGCTGGGTCATAGAGGATGTCGCCTAGGTATATCTTACCCAGAAATATATGAGATGCAATGTAGAGCTATATTTGAGGCTTTAGCAGAACTTAAAAAAAATAAAATAAAGTCTGCATTACCTGAGATAATGATTCCTTTAGTGTCCACTGAGACAGAGATAAAAATAATGAAAGATTTAGTGATTAGAACAGCACGTGAAGTTCAAAGTGAGCATAAATTAAAAATTAATTTTTTGGTAGGTACTATGATTGAATTGCCTAGAGCTGCAATTAAAGCAAAAGATATTGCGAAGCATGCTGAATTTTTTAGCTTTGGAACTAATGATTTAACGCAAACAACTTTTGGAATAAGTAGAGATGATAGTGGAAAATTTTTAAATGACTATTTAGAAAATAAAATATTCTCTGTCGACCCATTTGTTTCAATTGATGAAGGTGTATCAGATTTAGTTGAAATTGCAGTACAAAAAGGACGAAAAGAAAACAAGAAGTTGAAACTAGGAATTTGTGGAGAGCATGGAGGTGATCCACATAGTATAGAATTTTGTGCTAAAATAGGTTTAAATTATATTTCTTGTTCACCTTACAGAGTTCCAGTTGCAAGATTAGCAGCAGCTCAAGCAGAAATAAAAAAAATTCCTTAATTTAAACAAGATCAATATTATAAATGCTTTTGGAAAGATTTTTACTAAATGTGTTATTTTTATTACCTGTAATAAAGTAGCTTATTTCATTAGATGTTTTAAATTCAACACCATTTTTTTTTTCTTTAAACAAATTTCTAAATTTTGTTGTTATATCATTTTTTTGATCACAGAATTCTATTGTATCAATTTTCTTTAGATCTTGGACATGAGTATACTTGTTTAATAAACTTCCTTGTGAGAAAAAATCATATTCATCGTTGTAACATAAAAGCATATATCTTTTGTAAAAAGCAGTTGATTCTAATAAACCAGTAGTCAATGAGCCCATAACAAACATAGAATTTTGAATATTATTAAAATAATTGTTCAGGGATGGCCAGTATGTTCCTTGTTCTTTTACATCATCATCAATTATAACATTTGAAAGATTTATTGTCCTTGCTCTAGATATTCTTTGAGGATGTGGTCTATAAATAATTTTTGCATTATTATAAAATTCTTTTTTTGAAGAAATCTCATTATCTAAAATTTCAATTACAGCTTCTTCATTCCAATCAAATAGATGACCCAAAAATAAAACATAATCAAATTTATGATGTCGTTGGTTGATTTTATCTCTTCTTTCATAAATTATATCAAATCTAGGTGATCCTAAAGTAATAATCTGATTTTCAGTAAAATTTTGAATTTCTGATGCATGTTTTTTCGCTTGCTTACCCCAAACACCAACGAAATCAGGTTTATCCTCAATAATTGATTTGCTAGAAAGATTATCCCAATTATCTGTGATAAAATAGGACTTTATTTTATTGTTTCTACAAAAATTTACTATTTGAGGCATCTCTAGTTCTTGGCTTCCAAAGGGGAGTATTATTAGATCTGGTTTAGTTTTTAAAAAACAGTCTTCAAGAGATTTATTTTTTTTTTCTACAGAATAAATTTTTTTTGAAAATATTTGAAAAATAGTTTCGTATGAAAGCAATTTAACTTTTGCATATTTTAATTTGTTAAAAAATACCTTTAAAAAAAAGAACATAACTTTTCTTATTTTTTCAATATTTTTTAATTTTTGTAAATTTTGTATATGTTTAATATTAAACTTTAAGGGAAACAACATTCTCTCAACACGAAATTGAAATGTTCTACTTTTATTTTTGGCTCTATACATTAATAAAAAAGTTCTGTAACCAAATCTCTTAATGACAGATTTATTTTCGATTTTTTGATAATAACAAACTTTTCTATTTAATTTTTCCTTTGGTAGATTGTTGCTTAGGACATATGAAACATTAAAATTTTCATCTAAATCCTTGAAAGCATCAGTTTTATAAAAATTTCTGTAGCAGTCTTGTCTGGAAATGACGACAGTAATATTACGTATATTTTTCAATTGTCTATTTTTTTTATATATTCCTTAATTTTTCCATTCTCAATCAATAATATTCTATCAAATTTTATTTTATCATCAATTTTGTGAGTGACCATTAGTATAGTTTTAGTTTGATATTTTTTAAATATATTATTTACAATTTCAAAAGAATTTTCTTTATCAAGAGAACTTGTGGGTTCATCCAAAATTAAAAGCTCAAATTTTTTATATAATGATCTAGCAAACAATATTCTTTGTTTTTCACCACCAGATATGTTCGTTCCACCCTCTTTAATAATCTCCTTCTCTTTCTTTGTGAGATTATTAATAAATTTTATAGCATTTACAGTATTTAATAATTCTTGAATTTTTGTCATATTAGTCTCTTTAGAGTTTTGATCGCTTCCAAAGAAAATATTATTTTCAATAGTTTCATTCATCAAATAACTCTCTTGAGGCATTAGCGAGATAAGTTCTCTATAATTTTCATAATTATTTTCAGTGATTGCAACATCGTCTACTAACAATTCTTTATTCTTTAATTTTATCAAACCTGATAAAATATTTGTCAATGTTGTCTTTCCAGATCCAGATGGCCCAACCAAGGCAATCTTTTCACCTTTATTTATCTCTAAACTTAAGGAGTCTAAAATTACATTTTCGTTATATTTGAATGTTAAATTATTTATTTTTATTTTTTTATTAAATGTTATTTTTTCTTTGTCGTTTTTCTTAAGATCTTCAACCACTAAAAATTGTTCTTTATTATTTTTTGTAAATTCAATTAAATTAATAATTACGTTAATGGAAGGTTTTTTATACTCAAGCTTATTTAAACTAGTTAATATTGAATTAAAAAGTGGCATTGATCTAATTACTGAAATACCAATTAAAGAAAGATAAGAAATAATAAAAGTGATTTCATATTCTTTATTATATAAAAATAAAATAATTGATATCATCATTACAACAGCAATAATCTCAAAAACTGACTTCCCACTTGCAAATATGAAAAATGATTTTAAATTATTTTTTTCAGTTAATTCTAAATTTTTATAATATTTGTTAATAAAGAAATTTCTTTTCGCATTAATTATAATTTCTTTTATAAGTTGAAAACTATCTGTGACTGTTTCTATATATTTAGATCTGAGAAGTACTGTTTGTTCTCCTATTTTTTTAAGAAAGTTTTTTATAAGAAGGTAAAATAGTAAAGTTATTATTAAAAAAACTGAAAATATTAGAAAAAATTTAAAATCTAAGATAGCTATAATCAGAATTAATATTGATAATAGTAAAAAGGCATCCCTAAATACTGCAATAAAATTATTTATACAAGAAACAAATCCACCAACTTCCGTGGTTAAATTTCTTATCATGTCAGATGTTTTTATTTTGCTTAAAGTTAAATAATTAGAATATAAATATTCTTTAAAAATTTTTTTAGAGAGATTGATGTTAATTCTATAGTTTAGGTTATAATTAAAGTAATTATAAAACATAACAAATAAATTTTTTAAAATGAAAATTATAACTACAAACAAACATACAATTTTAAAGTCTGTACCAGAAATTAATTGATTTAATATATTTGAACCAATAAATTCTGCATTTCCAGCAATTACTGTACTAACTAAAATCGGCACTGAGCCAATACTAAGTATTTCAAGAAAAGTTAGAATGATTGTCATCAAAAAAAGAATTAAAATTCTTATTTTCTGACTAGCAGTTAAAACTGATGCTATTTTTCTCAAAGTATTCATTTTTTATTAAATTTTAACTTTTGATATATTTTAAAAACCAGTCAATAAACTTTGTTAAACCAACTTCAATACTTACTGTAGACTTATACTTATAGTCTTTTCTTAGTTTTTTAATATCCGCAGATGTCTTAATTATGTCACCTTTTTGGATTGGTAGAAATATCTTCTTAGCTTTTTTTTCAAGGTTCTTCTCAATAATATTTATTAGTTTAGACAATTTTTCAGATTTTCCACTTGCTATATTATAAATTTGATGGAGTTTTTTCTTTTTTAAATTTCTAGTTATTATTTTATAAACCGCATTAACCACATCATCAATATATGTAAAGTCTCTTGCATGGTTTCCATAATTGAAAACCTTGATTTTTTTATTTTCAAAAATTTTTTTTGTAAAAAGGTAAATTGCCATATCTGGTCTTCCAGCTGGTCCATATACCGAAAAAAATCTTAAACCAGTAAATTTTAATTTAAATAAATTAGAATATGCTTCTGCCATTACCTCGTTAGATTTTTTTGTAGCCGCATATAATTGTGCTGGTTCTTCAGTTTTTTCATTTTCATTAAATTTTTGACTTTTATTAAGACCATAAACACTACTAGAGCTTGCATAAATGAAATGTTTTATTCTACATATTTTGCAAGCTTCCATAATATTAAAGAAACATAACAAATTATTATCTATGTATGATCTTGGGTTTACTAGAGAATAACGCACCCCAGGCTGTGCAGCTAAATGAACTACTTTTTCTATTTTATATTTTTTAATTAACTTTACAATTTTATTTTTATCTTTAAGCGCATCTTTTATAAAAATAAAACTCTTATTATTCTTTAGATTTCCTAATCTATATTTTTTAAGATTTATATCGTAATATTTATTCATGGAATCTAGCCCAATTACTTTATGGTTTTCATTAATTAATTTAGAGGTTAAGTGATAACCTATAAAACCAGCACATCCTGTTAAAAGTATCTTCATTAAAAGATTTTTCTTGCTAAATTAAGTTCATCATAAGTATCAATATTAACATATTTGTGTTTAATAAGATAATATCTGCTATTTTTTGGCAATATTTTTTTATATTTTAAAATAGTTTTTCTAGAGTAAAAATATGCAATACCATTTCTAATGTATGTGTTATTAAGTAGTTGTCTAGATTTAAATTTATGTCCTTCACTTGAGTAATATTTTAGTCGTTTTTTTTTAATTACTAATTGTTTGACTGGATTAAATTTTGTATCTATTTTTGAAATAGTCCATAAAGCATCTGGTTTTTCTTTTTTAATAATTTTTATACATTTTAATATATCTGATTTTTTTCTTATAGGAGAGGTTGGTTGAAAAAAAGCAATATAATCAAATTTTTTTTTGAAA
>QCDE01000008.1 GCA_003281005.1 Pelagibacteraceae bacterium AG-349-O05 | reverse complement strand
AGTTGTTATTAAAACAAAACCAGAATGGGTTAAAAGTAGTTTAGCAAATAAAAGTAAATACCAACAAAAATATTCTCAATCTATAAAAAGCAATGACGAATTTTGGAGGAAAGAGGGAAAAAGAATTACTTGGATAAAACCATATAAAAAAATTAAAGACGTAAAATACAGTACAAAAGAAGTAAAAATTAAATGGTTTGAAGATGGCACTTTAAATGCTTCTGCAAATTGCATTGATAGACATTTAAAGGATAAAAAAGATAAAACTGCTATTATTTGGGTTGGAGATGATCCAAAAGATACTCAAAAAATTTCTTATAAACAACTTCATCAAAAAGTTTCTAAAGCAGCAAATGGTTTAAAAAAATTAGGAATTAAAAAAGGTGACCGTGTAACAATTTATTTAACTATGATACCAGAGTTAGCAATTTTAATGCTGGCTTGTGTAAGAATTGGTGCAGTACATTCAATTATTTTTGGAGGTTTTTCAGCAGATTCTATCTCTGGAAGAGTAAATGATTGCGAATCTGAATATATAATCACTGCTGATGAAGGAGTGAGAGGTGGAAAAACTATACCACTTAAATATACAGTCGATGAAGCTTTAATGAGTTGTCCAAACGTTAAAAAATGTATTGTTGTTAAACGAACTGGAAATTACATCAACTGGGATCATAACAGAGATGTTTGGTATCATGATTTAATTAAAGACGTTCCTAATCATTGTGAACCTGAAGAAATGAACGCAGAAGATCCTTTATTTATTTTATATACCTCAGGTTCAACAGGTAAACCTAAAGGAGTTCTTCATACTACTGGTGGTTATATGGTTTATGCTTCAATGACACATCAATATATTTTTAACTACAAACCAAAAGATATTTATTGGTGTACTGCTGATATTGGTTGGGTAACTGGACATAGTTATATTATTTATGGACCACTTTCGAATGGTGCAACAACTATAATGTTTGAAGGAATTCCAAATTATCCTGATAGTTCAAGGTGGTGGCAAATAGTTGATAAATATAAAGTAAATACTTTTTATACAGCACCAACTGCAATTAGAGCATTAATGCGAGAGGGAGATAAACCAGTTAAAAAAACCTCTAGAAAATCCCTTAAACTTTTGGGAACGGTAGGAGAACCAATAAATCCAGAGGCTTGGATGTGGTACTATAAAACTGTAGGTAATTCTAAATGCCCAATTGTAGATACTTGGTGGCAAACAGAAACTGGAGGTATAATGATTGCTCCTCAAACAGGTGCAATTCCTCTTAAACCTGGATCTGCAACAAAACCTTTCTATGGAATTAAGCCAGTGCTTGTAGATAAAAACGGTAAGGAAATTAAAGGAGCTGGAGAAGGAAGATTATGTATAGCTCAATCATGGCCTGGACAAATGAGAACTGTTTATGGTGATCATCAAAGATTTATCGATACATACTTTTCTCAATTTAATGGAAAATATTTCACAGGCGATGGATGTCGAAGAGATAAAGATGGATATTACTGGATCACTGGTCGAGTAGATGATGTAATTATTGTTTCGGGACATAATCTTGGAACTGCTGAAATTGAAAGTGCGTTTGTTGCTCATCCAAAAGTAGCTGAAGCTGCTGTAGTTGGTTACCCTCATGATATTAAAGGTAATGGTTTGTATTGTTATGTAACATTGAATGCAGGAGAAAGCGAAACTGGTGAACTAGAAAGAGATCTAAAACTTTGGGTTAGAAAACAAATTGGTCCTTTAGCAACTCCAGATCTAATTCATTTTACTCCGGGTCTTCCTAAAACAAGATCAGGAAAAATAATGAGAAGGATTTTAAGAAAAATTGCTGCTAACGAGCACGGTCAATTAGGAGACACCACTACTCTAGCTGATCCAAGTGTTGTTGATAGTTTAGTAGAGAATAGAAAAAATATTTAAAACTGAATTAAATCTTTAAACTCTTGTTTAACAACGTCCCATTTTAAAATCATCGAATTTAAAACAATCTTTCGATCTAAAGTTTTTAATTCGTCTGCAATCGGAGCCCACTTATATAAACAAAGAGCACTAGGATTAAAAGGTAAGTCTTGATAATAAACATCCCAATTTATTTTCTCTAATCGTTCATCAAAACTTTTCCTAGCTTCATCAATAATATCTAACGGCATCTTATTAGAAATTTCGTCATCTAAAATTTTATTGAAAATTTCGTTTGCTTTATGAATATCCTGATAATTAAAATTAACTTTTAAATATGAAAAAGTAAAAAAAGTTAAATCTTGTAATGCAACCGAATAAATATTCCATTTAGCAAGATTTACTGATGACATAAATTCATCATTATCAAAATGAAGAACGTATCTTGTTCCCATTCTAGTTTTTAAATAATTATATAATGTAACTTGGGTTGCCCAAGCAGATTTTGTTTGAATAAATTGCTCTAATTCATCTAAAGTTTTTATTTTTTTCTTTGGAATAAACGCCTTAAACATGGCGAATAAATATGTTTTGAAATCCTCAAGTTTTATATCTCTCCAAGTTAATTTGTATTTTCCCATGTTAATTTGTAAGTGCGCCAATTATATCTTAAAAAAGTAAGTAAATAAGTACCTAATATGGTGAATTTTAGGTCTTTTCAAAACCCTCATAATGGTTATGGTTTCAACCAGTTATAACTAAATAGAGAGGTATAAATGTCAAATCAACAAAAACACTGGGAAAAAACCAGGGGATTGTTATTTATAACACTGGCAATCTGGTTTGTTTTCTCAATTGGCATCTTTCTCTTTGGAGCTGAAATGAACAAGGTCACAGGACCTTTCGGTTATCCATGGACATATTGGTTTACGTGTCAGGGATCTCTTGGTGCTTTCGTAATCTTAATTTTCTGGTTTGCGAATAGACAGGAAAAAATCGATGAAGAGTTCGGCTTTAGTGAAAGAGAGGACGAATAATGAAAGGTAATTTCATAGATAATTTGCCTAAAGTTTACGGGATCTATACCGGAGGATTTATAGGTTTCATAATCATTATGGCAATTGCTGAACAGATGGGTATGACAGCTAAAGCGATCGGTATCGCTTTTGTTGCATTTACTGTATTCATCTATGCATTAATCGGTTGGCTATCAAGAACAGCCCAAGCAGATGCATATTACGTAGCTGGTAGGCAAGTACCAACAGTCTTCAACGGAATGGCGACTGCAGCAGACTGGATGTCTGGTGCTTCATTCGTTGCAATGGCGGGTGGTATTTACTTTAAAGGTTACGGTTATATGGCACTACTTGTAGGTTGGACTGGTGGTTACGTGCTTGTTGCATCTTTATTAGCACCATACTTAAGAAAATTTGGCTGTTATACAGTCCCAGATTTTATAGGTACAAGATACGGTGGTAATCTAGCAAGATTTAGCGCAGTGGTCGTTTTAACTGTTGCTTCATTTACTTATGTAACTGCACAAATTAACGCTACAGGTACTATTGCATCTGTTGCACTTGATATCCCATTCCAATACGCAGTTTATGTTGGACTAGTAAGTATTTTATTATGTTCAATGTTAGGTGGTATGAGAGGGGTGACTTGGACACAGGTTGCGCAATATATCGTACTAATTATAGCTTACCTGCTTCCAGTATTCTGGATCAGTAACAAAATGGGTGCGGGTTTCTTCCCTCACTTCATGTTAGCTGATGAGGTAGCTAGAATTGGTGAGTTAGAACAACAGTTTGGTTTTGTTAAAAACGCAGCTGCTGATCTAAAATCAGTACCTAAAGGCTTAGCAGGAATAACTAAAGCTCACTCTGCAGTTAACGCTACACCTTGGGCATTTATTTCATTAGCATTAGCGATGATGATGGGAACAGCTTCATTACCGCACGTGATGATGAGATACTTTACTACTCCAAGTGTAAAAGCAGCTAGAAAATCAGTAGGTTGGTCATTATTCTTTATCTTCCTACTTTATTCTTCTGCTCCAATGTTAGCTACATTATCTAAGTTATCATTGATCGACCCGAATTTACCAACTGGTATTATCGGTAAGACATTTGCAGAAGTGGAAGCGATAGATTGGTACCAAAACTGGAACCAAGCAAACCTAATGTTCATCAGCGACTTTAACGGAAATGGAACTCTTGAATTGAATGAGTTCTTCATGGGTGGTAAAGCCGTTGTATTAGCAACTCCAGAGATAGCTGGATTACCTTATGTAATTTCAGGTCTAGTTGCTGCGGGAGGTATGGCAGCTGCCATGTCTACTGCTGATGGTTTGATTCTAGCAATTGCAAACGCTATATCACATGATGTTTACTATAAGATCATTGATCCAAAAGCGGAAACTGCAAAAAGACTACTTGTTGCAAGGGTATTACTTGTAATAATTGGTTTTGCTGGAGCAACTATTGCAGCAATGGAGATTCAAGGAATCTTAGGTTCGGTTATCTGGGCTTTTGATTTTGCGATGTCTGGATTGTTCTTCCCACTTGTACTTGGTGTTTGGTGGAAGAGAGCTAATAGACAAGGTGCGATTGCTGGTATGCTAGGTGGTCTAGCCGCCGGTGCTTGGTACTTAGTTTGGGTACGAACTGGTGGAAGTGGATTCCTAGGAATTACACAGTTAACATTTGGTATCTTCGGATCAGCTGTTAGTTTAGTTTTAATGGTTGTAGTTAGTTTAATGACTGCAGAACCAGATAAAGCTACTCAAAAAATGGTTGATGACGTGCGTGTACCAAGTGGTAAATCAATTCTTGGTAAATCACACTAAATAATCTTTTTAAGGGGCGATTAATTTCGCCCCTTTTATTTCAATAAATTTTCCAATATAAATTTTGAATGTCAGCAAATTTTCATCCTTTAATATATTTTATTGATTATTTGCTTGGAATTATCATGTGGACTCTAATTGGAAGGGTAGCAATGAATATTTTTCAAAGAGAAGACTCACAATTCTTTTTCATGAGAGTATTCGTAAAATATACTAATCCTTTAATAAAATTATTTAAACCAATAACACCCTCATTTATTATTGGGCCATTGGTGCCTTTATATGTTGCCTGGTTCTTTTACATGATCAGATTTTATCTAATGCCTTGGATCTTAGGCTATTCGGTGATGGGAATGTTGTCATTTCCTTTAGAGAGTGAAATTTCTAGACAAATTTATCAATTTTTTAATTCATTTTAATTTTTAAAATTGATACTAGTTAATCTAGCAATCAATGAAAAATATACAAATTTCACCATCAATTTTATCAGCTGACTTTAGTCAATTAGGTTCAGAGATTAAAAGACTCGAAGAAGGTGGAGCTGATATGATTCATGTGGATGTGATGGACGGTCATTTTGTTCCTAATTTAACAATAGGACCACCTGTAATTAAAGCCCTTCGAAAACAATGTTCATTAAAATTTGATGTTCATTTAATGATATCGCCAGTCCATAAATACATAGATGCTTACGCTGATGCAGGAGCAGATATAATTACTATTCACCCTGAAGCTACTGATAATTTAGAAAATTCAATTAAAAAAATAAAAGAAAAAAATAAAAAAGTTGGAGTTTCACTTAATCCCGAAACTAAAATTAATTTGATTTTAGATTTATTAGATCAAATAGATTTAGTATTAATTATGAGTGTAAATCCTGGATTTGGGGGTCAAAAATTTATGCCAGAAGTTTTAGATAAAATAAAAGATCTAAAAAAAATAAAAGAACAAAAAAAGATAGATTTTGACATAGAAATTGATGGTGGGATTAATTTTGATAATTGCAAAAGTGCAATTGACGCTGGTGCAAATATTCTTGTTTCAGGTACTACGGTATTCAAAAGTAATGATGGAGATATAAAGAAAAATATTAATTTATTAAAATTAAAATAAGTTAATGATTAATACAAATTCCTTAGGTATTTTAGGTCAATTTTATTTTAATATAAAAGAAAGTTTTAAATCAATTTATCAAAATTCAAATTTTTACGAAAAAAAAATATCAAAAACTTTTGAAAATAGTTTTGAATACAAACCTAGTCCTCATTTACTTTCATCTATAATTAAATACCAAAATAAAAAATATAAAATTGAAGATTTTGCTATTGAGTCAATTTGGCAAAACAATTTAAGTCCTAGAGATTACGAAAAATTAAATAATTTTTTTTGGTTTTTCAGCCTAGATTTAAAATCCTCCAAAAAAACCACGCGAACAGTCATAAAAAATTGGATTTCAAATAACATTAAATATCAAAAAAAGAGTTGGGAATTTGATTTAACAGCAAAAAGAATTATTTCATGGTTATCAAATCATCAACTAACGTATGAAGATAGTGATAAAGAATACAGAACTACTTTTGATCACATGATACAAAAACAAACTAATCATTTATTAAATGAAATAAAAAATCCAAAAGAAGTAGAAAATAAGATGATTGGGTGTGCTGCAATAATTTTGACTGGTTTAGCTTATAAGAATGAAAGACAATATCTTTCTTACGGATTAAATTTATTAAAAAATATAATTAAATCCTCAATCGATAATCAAGGTTTTACAAAATCAAGAAATATCAGACAATTAATATTTTATTTAAAATATTTTATAATAATAAGAGAGTGGTTTAAAGAATCTCAAAGTTTAATCCCCGAATATATTGATGAAACTATCTACTATTTAGGCTCAAGTTACACTTTCATTTGGCAAAATATTAAACAAGATATTTTTTTTAATGGTAACTATTCTTCTGATAATAACGAATTTGATCAATACTTGAAACGGTTTGGTTATACTTTTAAAAATCAAATTAATGAACTAGGCGGTTATGCAATACTAAAAAATAAAAAAATAATTCTTGCTTCTGATATTGGATCTAGCCCTAACAAAGTATTTTCTAACGACTATCAAGCAGGAGCTTTATCATTTGAAATATTTTCTAATGATAAAAAATTAATTTCTAATGCTGGTTACTATCCTGACAAAAATAATAAATTTAATAAATTATCAAAAAGCACAGCTTTACATTCTGTTTTAAGCATTGAAGATTATTCCTCTTGTAATTTTATTAAGCATAAAAATAATTTTATTATTGATAAAGGACTGAAAATATCAAAAAAAAATGTAGTTTTTAAAAATAATTATTGGAAAATATCAGGTGCACATGATGGATATTTAATTAAATTTGGAGCCATTTATGAGAGAGAGATTGAGTTCTACCCAGAACAAATGAAATTTATTGGCTATGATAAGTTATTTAGAAAAAATCCAAGTAAAGAAATTAAATTTGAAATTAGATTTCATCTTAATCCAAACTCAAAAGTAATGAAAACGCAAGATAACAAATCAATACTAATTGAATTAGATGAGGAAGGTTGGAAATTTAATTGTGATAACTTTAATATAAATATTGATAATGGTTTATATTTCGGTAATAAAAATTCATATAAAGAAAACCAAAATATTTTTATCTCAGGTATGAATAATGAAAAAGAACAGATAATAAAGTGGGAGATAAATAAATTATAATGAAGAAAAAAATCAAAACAGCTCTCATCTCTGTATCTGATAAAAATAACTTAAAACCATTGCTAAACATTTTAAAAAAGAACAAAATTAAAATTATTAGCTCAGGTGGTACCTATAAAGAAATTAAAAGATTAAAATTTAAATGTTTAGAAGTATCTGATTTTACTAATTCGCCTGAGATTTTGGAGGGTAGAGTAAAAACTCTTCATCCAAAGATCCATGCAGGAATTTTAAATAAAAGAGAAAAAAAATCTCACTTAAAAGATCTTAAAGATAATAATTTTGAAAATATTGATTTAGTCATAGTTAATTTTTATCCATTTGAGAACACTCTTAAAAAAACAAATAATCATCAAAAAATTATAGAAAATATAGATATAGGTGGTCCTACTATGGTTAGATCGGCGGCAAAAAACTACAATGATGTAGCTGTAATAACTTCTTCAGACCAGTATGAGGAATTAATTCATGAACTAAAAAAATTCAAGGGATCTACTTCTTTAAGTTTTAGAGAAAAACTATCAAGAATAGCGTTTGCTGAGACGGCATATTATGACACTGTGATTTCAAACTATTTTAACAAAAAAACAAATACTATTTTCCCTAAGAAAAAAATTTTTCATGGAAGTCTAATAGAACAACTTAGATATGGAGAAAATCCACATCAAAAAAGTGCAATCTATTCAAATAGCTCAAATACGGATCTAAAACAAATTCATGGAAAACAGCTAAGTTTTAATAATTATAATGACATATTTAGTGCTCTTACTATTTCAAGATCTTTGCCAAAAGATAAGGGTACAGTTATATTAAAACACACAAACCCTTGTGGAGTTTCTACTAAAAGTAATACATTGGAAAGTTATAAGTCTGCTCTCTCATGTGATCCGATAAGCGCTTTTGGAGGAATTGTTTCTTGTAATTTTAAAATTACTAAAAACTTAGCTTTAGAACTAAATAAGTTATTTTTAGAAGCAATAATTGCGAATGGATTTAATAAAGATGCGCTCAAAATACTTAAAACTAAAAAAAACTTAAGGTTAATTGATGGAACAAATTATAAAATTAAAGAAATTTTTAAATTTATGTCTTTTGGCCAAAATATATTATTACAATCAGAAGATTTAAATTTATTTACTAAAAAAAATTTTAAAGTTGTATCTAAACGAAAACCAACATCAAAACAACTTAAAGATCTTATTTTTGCATTTAATGTATGTAGGTATGTTAAATCAAATGCAATAGTATTGGCATCTGATGAAACAACTGTAGGTATCGGTTCTGGACAACCAAGTAGATTAGATAGTTGTCAAATAGCAATAAATAAAATGAGAAAATTTAATCTCCAAACTAACAATTTGGTAGCTGCCTCAGATGCATTTTTTCCTTTTGTAGATGGTATTGAAAAATTAATACAGTCCGGTGTTAAAGCAGTCGTTCAGCCATCTGGCTCAATAAGAGATAATGAAATAATTAAGTTTGCTAATGAAACTGATACAGTGTTGCTTTTTTCAAAAACAAGACACTTTAGACACTAATAATTTTGTCTATTTTTGCTGCAAGAATAAAATCACTCTCTGCCAATCCTTTAATGGCATGAGTATATATTTTAATTCTAGCGTAACCCCATCCAAACCATAAATCTGGATGATGACCTTCTTCTTCGGCTATTGCTCCAACTTTATTTATAAATTCCTGACTCTTTAAAAAATTATCAAATTTAAAACTTTTTATTAGATGAAACCCATCAATTTTATCTTCAAGAACTTCCCAGCCATCTACCTTTTTTAAATAAGTATGAATTTCTTCTGCATTAAAAGGTGGGATGTTTCCTTCACAGGGTATACATTTTTTGTCAGCTAAATCACTCATTTGAGAAAAAAATTTTTAAGTTATTTGAATTATTTTTAATTAAATAAAAATTACCAATTGTTTTATATTTTTTTTTTAAGTTCTTCAACATATGTAAAATACTATCTAAATTTTTTTTTTTTTTATTAGTGTCATAAATAGAATAATCATAATTCATTAAAAAATCTTTTAAATAGTCAATATTGTCCTTTTTTTCAAAAATATATTTTGAGAACTCTATTATAATAAGAGGCTCTGATTTTTGTATTATTTCCAAAGCCCCCTCAATTGCATTAATTTCATTACCCTCTATGTCTAATTTTATAATTACAAGATAATCATTTAAAGGATAACCTTTTAACAAATCATCAATTCTAATTGATTTAATCTTTAATTTAGAACTTAATTTAAAATCACTGTGTGTTTGCGAACTTTCCCAGTCATTTATACTTTCATAAAATAAAACATTTTCATCAATTAAATTTGATACTGCTTTATTAAAAAAATTTATATTTTTAAAATTGTTTAAATTTAAATTTTTTAAAAATTCACTCGCTGTTTCTTTTGATGCTTCTATAGATATAATTTTATTTTTTTTTGATAATGATGCAGAATAAAAAGAATAAAATCCATAATTGCATCCACAATCAATAAATAATATTTTTTTATTACTAGAAAATCTCTTTATAATACTTAATTCATGGTAATCACCAAACTCACATTTTTTAAGTAAAAAATATGAAGTTTTGTTTCTGTTTATACTGCCATAAACTTGAAAATTATATATTTTAAGAATTAAATCTTTTGATAAAAAGTTTCTAATTATTCTAAAAAATAAATAATAAAAAAAATTATTTTTAAAGTCTCGTATATCTTTATTAATAAGAAGTTTTTGGAAAACTGAAGTTAATAAATTTGATTTAATCACTTTAATTGGAGCGGGCAAAGGGGGTCGAACCCTCGACCTTCTCGTTGGCAACGAGACGCTCTACCACTGAGCTATGCCCGCTTGTTCTATAAGTGTTGAAAGTAGTAGTTTTTTTAAAATTTAGCAAGTAACAAATTTCAATATAATTAAGAAGTTGTAAATATTAAAATAAAAATAATTATAATAAATTAAAGTATGAACTAAAAATGAATAAACTTAAAAGCTCTGAATCAATTAAAGAAATTATTCGTGATATTGATAACAAAAATTTTAAGGAAGTGTTAGCAAAAATTGAGATCTTGCTAAAAGAATATCCGAATTTAAATGTATCAACATGGGAAGATGAGATAAAAACTTATGAAAAATCTTTAAATACAAAATTAGAAAAATTTAAAATTTATATAAATATCGGAGTTATCCTTTTTAAACTTGGAAAAATTAGTGAGTCTATTGTTACATTTAAAAAGTCCATAGAATATAATCCTAATTTCAGTTTAGCTTACAATAATTTAGCAATATCCTATTTAGAATTAGGAATGTTTCAAGAAGCTTCAGAATTTTTTGCTCTAGCTTTAAAATTAAATAAAAATGATTTAAGTGCACAAAAACATTTAATAAATATTTTTAACTTAATATCTCCAATAAATCGGAGTGAAAATAGTCTCATAAATTTAAACTTTAGAATTAAAAATATTATTAAAAATCTTAAGATTTCTAATTTCTATGCTGCTGAGAATATAAAGGAGGTATTAAATGAATGTAAAAGGCTAATTTCTACTAATGGACTAAATATAACTTATAATGAAACTCAAATTTTTAGAAAAAATTCAAAAAATCTTAATTGTTATAGACATTTTAAAGTTTTCAATGAATTTAACGTGATACCAAAATATTGTTTTAGTTGTTACAAAATACAAATTAATTTATTCACAATTATAGATTTAATAAAACTTTATTTCATCTTTGATACAATTAACTTGAAAAATAATAATATGAGAAAATGCATGATTGAAACCAGAAATCAAATTGCTGGGAATTACAAAGGATATATTTACTGTGATGGTTTAGATGAAGCTAATAATTTAACTAAATCAATAGATGATGAAATGAAAAAAGTTAATCTAAATGATTTTAAAATTACTATTAAACATGGCTGTTCTGAGTTTTATAAATCCTACCCTGAATTTAAAAATATAGATAATGAAATGAAATATAAAGAAGAATGGTTAATAAAAGAAAAATTAATTGATGATAGAACACCTGTTAGAAAAGAAGAGGATAAGAAAATATGGGGTAAATATTTACAAGGACTCAATCTTCCAGATATTTTAATTATTTTTAATTGGATAAATTATGCACATTTAATTGGAGATTTGAGTTATAAAAAAATTTTTGAAAAAGAAATTAGACCAAATTTTTTAAATCAAATTTTAGAAAATCAAATAGAATATAGAAAAAATATTTTTAATAATAAATTATATTAATTTTGTAACCACTTATATTTATGTTTAAATTTATTAAGTAAATTATAATAAGGTCTATATTTTTCTAAATCATATTTTTTAACTTTTGATCTTATTTGTGTAAAACTTAAAGTTTTACTAAACAAATCTTTTCTTTTATAAAAATTTAAAATTTCATCGTCCCAAGTTAATTCACAAAAATTAAAGATTTTTTTTGATATTTTTACACTGTCCTCAGTTAAATCTTCTAAATTTACATCTAATATTATATTGGGGTACTTTACTTTAAAATAATTAATTACTTGATTGTAAGAATCTAAATAAGACAAAATATGTTCTATGCTATGAGCCCATGATAAATCAGGCAACATAGATTGATAGATTGAAATAACAGAGTCTAGAGGATTCCTATATGTATGTAAAAATTTTACTTTAGGAAAATTTTTATAAATAATTTCGATATTAAAAAAATTTTCTAGAGATTTATCAATAAATTTATTAGCCTTTATATTCTCAAAAGGAATATATTGAGAATATTTTTCAACAATCGCTGTATTTATTTTTTTTAAATCTATTTCAAAATTAAATTTACTTTGATCAAAATTATTAGAATATATTTTAGTCGAAATTTGATCAAAAATTGACATGTTAAATACGTGACATTCTCCATAAGTAGAAATTTTTTCTTTACTTGATGTCAAAATCGATTCAATTACGGTTGAACCCGATCGTGGTAAACCAATTATAAATATAGGTTCGATGTTAGTAGTTTTTAAAAGATCGTTATTTTTATTAAAAATATTAATTTTATCAAAATTCTTTTTTATAATTTTTTCATAATAAAACTGGGAAGAATTATTATAATCAAAATTTGAATTAAAAATATTTTTATGAAACTTATTTAAATATTCGATTTCTCTTTTAATTTTATTTTGTTTTTTTTCTTTTTTAGACAATAAAAAATCTATAATTGCTAAATCATACAAGTTTAATTTATTACTTTTTTTAATATTTGACAAAATCTCAAAATTTTTTTGCTCAAAATTTTTTACATCTAATAAATATAAACCATAATATGCTCTTACATTTTGTTTATTTTGATTTATTAATTTTAAATAAATCTCTCTTGCCGATTCAAGATCTCCCACCGTTTGTTTTACAATAGCTAAATTGAGAAGTGTACTTGAAGAAGTCGGATTTTTTGATAAAAATTTATTGTAATAATAGATACTTTTATCAAAATGATTTAATTCAAAATAAATTATTCCTAAATAAAAATAAATTCTATCATCAAAATAATTATTTTTTTCTAAATTAACAAAAACATCTAGAGCTTTATTAAATTTCTTTTCTTTTAAAAACCTTTGTCCGTTAATAAAATTCATTAAATTTAAACATATTGTTATTTTAAAATAAATTATTATCTTAATACTAATGAAAAAAGAAGATTTACCAAAAATTATACCTGCCTTTCCTTTAAGTAATTTTATAATTTTTCCAAAAACAACAGTTCCATTAAATATTTTTGAGCCTAGATATATTGATATGATAAATGACAGTATGAAATCAAATAAACTAATAGGAATGATTCAACCAAAAAATTCAAATAACACCAACCCTGTACCAGAACTACATGAAGTTGGGTGTCTTGGGAAAATTACTAGTTTTAGAGAAACTGATGATGGTAGATATTTAATTGAATTGAAAGGATTAATAAGATTTCAAAACACAAAAGAAATAAATACTGAAAACAAATACAGGACGCTAGAGGTAAAATTTAATAAATTCTACCAAGATTTAGACAATAAAAAAGAAGAGCTAAAGTTTTCAGACCTTGAGCTAATTTTTAAAGATTTAAAATTATTATTTGAAAAAAAAGGTTTTATTATAAATTGGAAAGCTCTAGAAAAACAAAGTCTTGATGATACAATTAATGCATTAGCGATGGCTTCACCCTTTTCTCTTGAAGAAAAACAAATTTTATTAGAGGCTGAAAATTTAGACGTAAGAAAAAATAAAATATCTCAAATCTTAAAAACTTATAGTTTCGATAATTTTGACAATACTACAATTCAATAAATTAAAATAATGTTCCCCTGTCAGCAATTTTAGTTAATAACTTATTTAATGATGAATTTTTTCCAATTATCTTAACATATTTGCTTAAAGCACTATTATTAAGTCTTCTTTCAAAATTAAAGAATTCATAAATTATATCTATTCCGTTTAAAAAAATATAATTTTTATGTCTTGTTCTTTTTTCAAATTCTTTATTTACCGCACTATCAACAAGTAAACCTATATCAGTTTTTTCTTTAATAATTTTGATTAAGATTTGTATATCTCGAATTGTCATATTAAAACCTTGCCCAGCAAGTGGGTGAATTCTATGAAGCAAATCACCAAATGCTAAAATATTTTTATTATAATATGATCTAAGAGCAAAAGATTTTAATTCGAAAGAATCTATATTACCAATTTTCTTTATTTTATATTTAATATTATATTTATGAATTAAGTTGATTAAATCTTGTTTTTTACTTAACGAACCTTTTATTGAATATACTATTGAAGTTTCATTTTTTGATATTGGCAAAAAGGCTATGGGTCCTAACTTGGTAAATATTTGTGTAGCAATATTATTTGGAACATTTTCATGATTAATAATAGTTGTAAATGCATAGCTGTTATATTTTTTTATAATTTTTTTATTAAAATATTTTTTTGTTAAAATACTCGAATAATCAGTATTAATAATAAGATTATAATCTTTAAAATCTTTAATTTTTTTTTTTAATTTAATTTTATTGAAAAACTTATTATTAATTAAGCTTTTATTTATAACATCATAAAACTCAAAATTTTTAATTATTGAAAAAAGTTGTTTTTCATTATTTTGAAAATTTAATATTTTTTCATTTTTCAAATTTTCAGTGAAAATTTCAATTTTTTTTAATTTCCAACTAATCTTATCTATTTTAACTATATTTGTATTAATGTAGTCAAAATTGCTTTTTGAAATACCAATTGTTCTAGATTTGTTAATTTTATTGTTAATATTTGAATAAATTAAATCAACATTGATTTTCTCTTTTACTAAGGCTTTTGCCAAAGTTAATGCTGATAAACCCGATCCGAAAATACAAACTCTCATATTAATTTTAATTTTAACAACAAAAATTAGATGATACAAAGTGAATAAATTGATTCATAGAAATGGATATTAAAAAAACATCTAATTTAATAATTAATTTTATTTTAAAAAGACTTACTGAAGTATTAGGTATAGTTTTATCATTAGCAGGAGTATTGCTATTTGCATCATTATTAACCTATTCTCCTGAAGATCCTAACTTTATTTTTCCAGATAATACAGAAATAAAAAATATTTTAGGATTTCAGGGTAGTTTTTTATCTGATTTATTTTTCCAATCTATAGGACTAATTTCTTACTTATTTTCTATCACTTTAATTATAACTGGTGTCAATATATTAATAGAAAAAGAATTTTTTTTAATTATTGAAAACACTTTTTTCGCAATAATTTATACTATTTTAGGCACATTATTTCTAAGTAATTTTTACTCAGACACTTTTGCTCTCTACATTAATGGAAATGGAGGTTTTGTTGGTTCATACTTAAATCAAACTTTTTTAAATTCATTAATATTAATGAACGAAACTATATTTTACTATATTTTAATTACTCTTATTATTGTCTTATTTCTAATTAGTATAAATTTTCGACCCTTAAATTTTTATAATAGATTTAAAAAATTTTTAAAATTTTCCATTAAAAAAGAAGAAAAAAATTACACAGAAAAAAGTGAGATAATAAGTGAATATATACCACAAGAAGAGATTAAAAATCTTATCCAAGAAGATTTGCCTTTTATTAAAGCAGAAAATAAAAAAGATATTAATATTAAATTTAAATTACCAAATTTTGAATTATTAAAAAATCCAACAAAAAAAGAAAGAGAAAGTCCACAAAAAAATGAAACAAATGATCCTGAATTTTTAGAAAAAATTTTATTAGATTTTGGTGTTGATGGTAAAATTAAAAAAGTAAGTCACGGTCCTGTTGTTACTTTAAATGAATTTGAACCAGCTGCAGGAGTAAAGGTTTCAAAAATAATTAATCTATCGGATGATATAGCAAGAAACACAAGTTCAGAATCTGCAAGAATTTCTACTATTCCTGGAAGTAATACAATCGGAATTGAGTTACCAAATAATACAAGAGAAAATGTATATTTAAGTGAAATTATAAGTGAGCCTGATTTTAAAAAAAAGGAGATCAAATTACCAATTGCTTTAGGAAAAAGTATTTCCGGGAAACCTATTGTTGGAGATTTATCTTCAATGCCTCATCTATTAATTGCAGGTACAACCGGGTCTGGAAAATCTGTATGTATAAACACAATAATACTTTCTCTACTTTACCGACATGCTCCTGATAGATGTAAATTTATATTAATAGATCCAAAAATGCTTGAATTATCAACCTACGAAGGAATACCTCATCTGTTATGCCCAGTAATTACTGAAGCTAAAAAAGCAGCATCTGTACTGGGATGGGTAGTTAAAGAAATGGAAAGTAGATACAGGTTAATGACTAAGGAAGGTGTGAGAAATATTGATGGTTATAACGCTAAACACAAACTTCCAATGCCTTACATAGTGGTGGTGGTTGATGAAATGTCTGATTTGATGCTTGTTGCTGGTAAAGAAATTGAAAATTATATTCAAAAGTTATCACAAATGGCTAGGGCAGCTGGAATTCATATTATTATGGCAACCCAAAGACCTAGTGTTGATGTTATTACAGGCACAATTAAAGCAAATTTTCCGACCAGAATTTCTTTTCAAGTTACATCCAAAATAGACAGTAGAACTATTCTTGGAGAACAAGGTGCTGAACAATTGCTTGGTAGGGGTGATATGCTTTACATGTCATCAGCTAACAGAATAGTTAGAATACATGCACCTTTTGTTTCAGACAATGAAATTGAAAAAATAAACAACTTTCTAAGATCTCAAGCAGAACCAGATTATGTTGATGAAATATTGAGTTTTGCAGATGAGAAAGAAATTGGAGACAGCTTAAATCAAGGTGAAAAAGATGAATTGTATCAACAAGCTTTAGAGATAATTAGGTCTGAGGGTAAGGCCTCAACTTCGTTTTTACAGAGAAAACTTCAAATTGGTTATAACAGAGCTGCTAGAATAATAGATATGATGGAGTCAGATGGAATAGTCAGCAAAGCAAATCATGTTGGCAAAAGAGATGTTCTTTAATGTTAAAATATTTAACAATTATTTTTTTATTTATATTTATTTCAAATGCTAAAGCTGAGATAAAAAATAAAATTATTCAAAATTTAATAAATACAAATAGTTTAGATTTTAAGTTTGAGCAAAATATCAATGGAAAAATTGAAAATGGAAATTGTACAATTGAATACCCAAAAAAAATTTTTTGTGAATATGCAAGAAGTAATAATAAAATATTAGTATCAAATGGTAAGTCACTTGTAATCAAAACTAGGGTAAGTTATTATCGATATCCAATAGAGAAAACTCCATTAAATTTTATCTTAGATAAAAAATTTCTTATTGATCAAATAAAAAACTTAAATGAAAGAATAATTGAAAATAATTTTGTAAATTATACAATTATTGAAAAAGATAATGAAATAAATATTTTTTTTGACAAAGAAACATATAATTTAATAGGTTGGCAAAATAAGGATATTTATCAAAATTTTAATATAACTTTTCTTTCCTCAATAAGAAAAAATCGTATTCTTCCAAAAAACCTTTTTAAAATTCCTTCTCAAAACTAAATATTTAAAATTTCAGTTTTAAATATTTTCATTCCTCTCGAAACATAATTGTTTAAAGCATTTTTGTGATCTAATGAGCATGTGTGAACCCAGACACGACTAACATTATTACTAAAAGATTTTTTAATTGCTTCAGATAATAAATAAGAGCCTAATTTTTTATTTTGATATTCTTCTAATATTCCAAAATAGGCAATTTCTGTCTCATTTTTTTCTGGATGAAAAATTAATTCAAAAAAACCTACTAAATCATCTTTAAATTTAAATACATATGTTTTAACCTTTTTAGATGAAACATAAGTAAACCATTTTTCCTCTGACCAAGACAACCTATCTATCCACTTGTGATTTTTTCCAATAGTTTTATAAAAAAATTTGTTTAGTTGAAAATTAATTGGATCAATTAAGCTTAAAGAATAATCATCCGAAGGCTTATTTCCTTCTTTAAGATCTTGTAGTGAGTTAATTTCTAGATAATTTCTTTTAACTTCTTTGGTCACTCAACCATTTTCCCCACTCGTTCACCTCCAAATAAATGAAAATGTAAATGGGGTACTTCTTGACCACCATGATCACTAATATTTGCTAAAGCTCTGTAGCCCTTCCCTACTTCTGTTGAAATACCTAGCTTTTTAGCAACTTTATTAATACCTTTTAATAATCCAACCATCTCCTCCGATGAGGCATTCAGACTAAAATCATCTAAATCAACATATTTACCTTTGGGAATAACTAAAGCATGAATTTTTTTTTGTGGATTGATGTCGTGAAATGACAAAACAAAATCATCCTCATAAATTTTATTACAAGGTATTTCTCCACGTAAAATTTTTGCAAAAATATTATTATCGTCGTAACTCATTTTTTTCTTTTTTCTAGCTCTGACATTACTTCTTCAATTTTAATGTTATTTGCCTCAAGATACATTAGCAAATGATAAAATACATCTGCAGCTTCATGGATTTTATTAGAATTTTCATCCACAGCCTCAATTAACTCATTAACTTCCTCTAAAACTTTTGCTTTGCTTAATGATTTATCAGTAAGGAGCTTATTGGTGTATGAGCCTTCAACAGGTACAGATTTTCTGTCCCTTGCAAGTTTGATTAAGTCTTCTAATGTATTAAGCATATTAAATTCTAACAGGAATTCCTTTTAAATCCAAATATTCCTTAGCTTCTTTCACCGAATGTTTGCCGTAGTGGAATATTGATGCTGCTAAAACTGCACTAGCATTTCCTAATTTAATTCCATCTACTAAATGATCTAAATTACCAACTCCACCAGATGCAATTACTGGAATATTTACTTTTGATGATATTTTAGACATAAGTTCAATATCATAACCAACTTGAGTACCATCTCGATCCATAGAAGTAACTAGTAACTCTCCTGCCCCGCTGTCTTCCATTTTTTTCGCAAATTCTATTGCATCAATGTTAGTATTATTTCTTCCTCCATGAGTGAAAATTTCCCATTTATCTCCATTTTTTTTTGCATCGATTGCAACAACAATGCACTGTGACCCAAATTTTTTAGAACTTTCTATAACTACTTCTGGATTTTGAACTGCAGCAGTATTGATTGACACTTTGTCTGCACCACAGTTCAGTAGTTTATTAATATCATCAACACTTCTAACACCGCCCCCAACTGTAAGAGGAACAAAGCATTTCTTCGAGGTTTTCTCTACTACATCGTAAATAGTATCTCTATTTTCATTTGATGCAGTAATATCTAAAAAGCAAATTTCATCTGCTCCACCGTCTGAATAAATTTTGGCTTGTTCGACAGGATCACCTGCATCCTGCAGATCAACAAAGTTAATTCCTTTTACAACACGTCCATTTTTAACGTCTAAACATGGTATAATTCTATTTTTAAGCATCTAATTCTTTCACTAATTCTTCTAATTTAATATCACCATCATAGATAGCTTTTCCAACTATAATGCCTTCGATGTTATTATTATTTAATTCTTTAGCTCTTTTAATGTCATCTATTGATGAAACTCCACCAGATATAATTACTGGGCAATTAGAAGTATCTGCAACCTTTGCTGTCTCTTCGAAATTGGGACTTTGCTTCATTCCATCTCTATTAATATCTGTATAAATCAACCTACTTGCGCCATAATCGTTAACTTCTTTCAAATAATCTAAAGTTAATTGATTGGAGTTTTCCTTCCAACCTGAAATCGATAAATAACCATCTTTAGCATCTAGTCCCAAAGCGATTTTATTTGGAAATTTATCACATGCTTCTTTTAAAAAGTTTTTATCTTTTATTGCTGCACTTCCTAAAATAACTTTTTCAACACCAGCATAAGTATATTTCTGAATACTTTCAAAATTTCTGATACCTCCACCAATTTCAATTTTAAGATCAAATTTAGTTACTATTTCTTGAATGATATCCAAATTAACTGTTTCTCCTGTTAAAGCACCATCTAAATCAACTATATGTAAGTTTTTAAAACCATGATCCTTGTATTTACCTGCTTGTTCAACTGGAGACATTTCATATTCAGTTTTATTATTAAAGTCTCCCTTAACTAACCTCACACACTTTTTATCTTTAATATCTATAGCTGGAAATATTTTCATATTTACAAATTTATAAAATTATCAATTATTTTAAGTCCAGTTTTATCACTTTTCTCTGGGTGAAATTGTGTTCCAAAGATATTCTCTTTTTCAACAGAACAAACAATATTTGATGAATACTCTGTTGTTGCTGAAACTACATTTTTATCTTCTGGTACAAATTCATAACTGTGAACAAAATACATGTGAGAGTTATTTTCTATGCCTTTAAAAATTTTACTATCTTTGACCAGATTGATTTGGTTCCAACCAATGTGAGGAAGTTTATACTTCCCATTTTTATTATCTATTTTTAATACTTTCCCTGAAATCCAACCAAGCCCTTTGGTTTCCGTTTCTTCATATCCAATATCTGCAAACATTTGAAGTCCTACACAAATTCCAAGAAGTGGTTTTTTGTTATTTATTGCAAATTCACTTAATGTATCGATTAAACCATTAATCTGATTAAGCGCATTAACACAACTCTTAAACGAACCCTGACCCGGTAAAACAACTTTATCAGAGAATTTAATCTTATCTAAATCTGAAGTTACTTCTATATTTACCTTGTCTCTAGCAACCTCCTTAAAAGAGTTTATGACCGAGCTTATATTGCCCGAATTATAATCAACAATTGTGACGTTCATTAACTTATAATGAGCCTTTAGTGGATGGAATACTCTTATTGTTTCTTGGATCCATCTCTAGTGCAGCTCTTAATGATCTTGCTAATGCTTTATAACAAGACTCGATTATGTGGTGGCTATTATCACCATAAATATTTTCAACATGCATTGTAATACCTGCAGATTGAGAAAATGCTTGGAACCATTCTTTAAAAAGTTCAGTGTCCATCTCACCAAGTTTTTCAACTTTTAATTTTACTTTCCAAATCAGGTAAGGTCTGTTTGAAACATCAATTGCAACCCTTGTTAATGTTTCATCCATTGGAATTACTGTATGAGCATATCTTTTTATCCCTACAAATTTTTTAGCAGCTTTCTTTAGAGCCTCACCAATAGCAATGCCTGTATCTTCTGTTGTGTGGTGAAGATCGATATGAGTATCCCCTTTTGCTTTAACTTTTAAATCAATCAAAGAATGTTTTGATAATTGCTCAAGCATATGATCTAGGAAACCTATACCAGTGTCAATTTGGTACTTACCTTTGCCATCAATATTTACTTCAACATTGATGCTGGTTTCTTTTGTTTTTCGAGATACTTTTCCTTTTCTAGCCATATATTTTTAATGGTATACATACATAATCCCACTATATCAATATCAGTATGAACTCTTGAAGTATCAAAAATAGTTACCATTTATTAGGTATGACAACAATTGTACTAGTTAGAAAAAACAAGGAAGTAGTAGTTGCTGGTGATGGACAAGTCAGCATGGGAAATACTGTTGTAAAAAGTACTGCTTCAAAAGTCAGAAAAATTGAAAAAAGAGATGTAGTAGCTGGATTTGCAGGATCTACTGCTGACGCTTTAACTTTATTTGAAAGATTGGAAGGTAAATTGGAAAAACATGCTGGAAATTTATCTAGAGCAGCTGTTGAATTGGCTAAAGATTGGAGAACAGATAAATATTTAAGAAGATTGGAAGCACTTATGGCTGTAGGTGATAAAAATAACAGTTATATTATTTCAGGAACTGGTGATGTTCTTGAACCCGAAGGAGATGTAATTGGAATAGGTTCAGGTGGTAATTATGCATTAGCAGCTGGAAAAGTATTAATGGAAGGTGATATGTCTGCAGAGGAAGTTGCTAAAAAAGCGATAAAAGTTGCTGCTGATATATGTGTTTTCACCAACGATAATGTTAAAATTGAAAAAATTTAATGGATAATTCAAACGTAACTAAACTTCATCCAAAAGATAAAAGTCAAAAAGAAGAGGCTTCTTTAGTAAGTTCTTTATCTCCAAGAGAGATCGTGTCTGAATTAGATAGATTTGTTGTGGGACAAAATAAAGCGAAAAGAGCTGTTGCTGTTGCTTTAAGAAATAGATGGAGAAGACAAGCACTTAAAGGTGAGATGAAAAATGAGGTTTTGCCAAAAAATATTTTAATGATTGGACCAACTGGAGTTGGAAAAACTGAAATCTCAAGAAGACTTTCAAAATTGGCTGAAGCTCCTTTTGTAAAAGTAGAAGCTACAAGATTTACAGAAGTTGGTTATGTGGGGAGAGATGTGGAGCAGATTGTAAGGGATTTAATTGAGATTGCAATCTCAATGGAAAAAGTAAAAAAAAGAAAAGAAGTTTTCGCACAAGCTCAAAAAGCTGCAGAGGAAAAAGTTTTAGATGCTTTAGTTGGTAAAAAAGCAAGTTTAGCTACAAGAGAAAGTTTTAGAAAAAGACTTAGAAACGGTGATTTAGATGATAACGAAATTGAAATAGCTGTAAGTGATACAGGCACAGGTGGTGCTTCTTTCGAAATTCCTGGGATGCCTGGGGCTAATGTTGGGATGATAAACATTGGCGAAATGATTGGAAAATCTATGGGTAATAAAGAAAAGAAGAAAAAAATGACAGTCAAAGAGTCTCATGAAATTTTGATTAATGATGAATCTGATAAATTAATTGAGCAAGATAAAATTATTAAGGCTGCAAAACTTTCAACAGAGAATAATGGAATCGTTTTCTTGGATGAAATTGATAAAATTTCAGCACGTACAGATAGGGTTGGTGGAGATGTATCAAGAGAAGGTGTTCAAAGAGATTTATTACCTCTAATCGAAGGAACTACAGTTAACACCAAGCATGGTCCAATAAAAACTGATCATATTTTGTTTATTGCCTCTGGTGCTTTTCAACTTGCAAAGCCTTCAGATTTACTTCCAGAACTACAGGGTAGACTACCAATTAGAGTAGAGCTTGAGGCTTTAACAAGTGAAGATTTTAAAAGAATTTTAAGAGAGCCTGATTTTAGTTTAATAAAACAATATGTGGCTCTTTTGAAAACTGAAAATGTTGATCTTGAATTTTCTGACGATGGTATTGATGCTATTGCTAATATTGCTTCCGAAGTAAACACTAGTGTTGAAAATATTGGGGCCAGAAGATTACATACAATTATTGAGAAAATCTTAGATGAAATAAGCTTTACGGCTACTGACAGAGCAGGAGAAAGAATAATTATTGATAAAGAGTATATTAATAAAAACTTAGATAATTTAGTAAAAGATACAGATCTTTCAAAATTTATTTTATAGATTTATTTTTTTTCAAAAAAATATAGAAAGCACCTCCGCCTCCATCTTCAATTTTAGCATCTGTTATTTCATTTATCATGTTCATTAAACTAGCATTACTAGTAATAAATTCTGGAACAGAATATTTTAAGATACCGAGGTCTTTTGAAACATATGGATCTTTTTCATTTTCGGAATGAAGACCTTTTCCTGTAACAATAATTAGTTTGTTAATTTTTTCAGAAAAAGCTTTATTTATAAAGTCCTCTATAGTTTTATTTGCATCATCTAAGGTATAACCATGCAAATCTATTGATCTAACTTTTAGATTTTTGTTTATTTGATGTTTAAAATCTTTATTGGGTAATTTTTCAGTACTATTTATAAATTTGCGCCAATCTTTTTTATCTTTGTCTGAAATATTATCGTTCAATTATGTTAATATATTAACTAGCTGCCAATTTGGATTTGGTGACTTAGTATCTCTTGAAAAAATCCACGTATCATAAATTTTTTTGATCTTTTCAGGATCTCCAGAAACAATTTTTTTATCTTTATCTCTTATACAAGTAATTACCTCTGCTATAAAATCCACTGTTACGTTTAAAATACTTCCAATTTTTTTATGCTCTTTGATCTCGGCTTTATTAACTCCTATAAATGTCATTTCTGCAAAATGACCCCTTTTTGCTCTTTCTTTCAACGCATCATCAAATTGATTAAATATATCTTTATTTAACAAGGGTTTTGCGTTTGTGATCTTATTATCATTATCACTGAAGTCGGTAATAATTGTTTCATAAGCAATTTTTGCACCTTTTAAAAATTCTTTTTGAGCATCATCATCAAAATTCTCTTTTGGTTTGGTCGCTTGATTTACCTTAATATTTTTTAAAACCTCTTTATATTGGGCTGGTGATTTCCCCTCAAAGCCAGTTCTTTTCCCAAGAATTCCTCTTAATCTTAAAAAAATAAAACCAGCAATCATCGCTAGCAAAATAATATCGATATACTCAAAGCTGTAACTCATAAACTAATAGTAATTACTATGTTGATTAATTTCAACTAGCAATTTAGATTAAGGACAAATGAACTCAATATTATTATCAATAATTTTAGTGCCCATTATTGAAATCTATCTTTTAATTAAAATTGGCTCTCAAATTGGAGCAATAACGACAATTTTACTCATTTTTACCACTGCAGTTGTAGGAATTTCTTATGCAAAATATGAAGGATTAAATACGCTAAAATCGGGCTTTGCACAAATAACTAAAAATGAAACCCCTACATATGAAGTAATTTCGGGGGCAGCGATTGCTTTTGCTGCTTTACTTTTAATTATACCTGGATTTTTGACTGATATAATTGGGTTTTTATTAATTTTTCCAATAAGTCGAAAAGTTATTTTAAGCTTGTTTGCAAAAAAATTTGTAAAGAAAAAGAATGAGAGTAAAAAAAATAATTTTATCGATGGAGAATTTGAAGATATAGAAGATGACAATGACAGAAAAATATAAAATATTAGGTAGATACATAAAAGATCTTTCAAGTGAAACAGGGGATATAGAAACATATTTATTTGTTAGAGATCGTATTTCGTCATACAAACTTGATATTGATATAACATCAAAAGCATTAAAAAATAAAATGATAGAAATTTTTACGACATTTAAATTTCTTGACAAAGAAAAGAACGAAAAAAAATCATATTTTGAAATTTTGTATTCAACTGTAATTCGAGTAAATGACGAAATAAAAGAGAGAAAAGAATTAGAAAAAATCATATTAGTTGATGTTCAAAATGAAATATATCCAAATTTAGAGAAGTCTCTCTTAGATCTTTTGCATAACTCGGGATACCCTGGAATAAAATTTGAAAAAAAGGTAAATTTTGAAGATTTATATAAACAAAAATTTAATTAAAAAAAATTTTTGTTAAGGTTCTTTTTCAAATAATCACTATGTTGTTTTAATTCCTGAGTAGATGGTTTTATTATTTTTTTAAAATAGTGATTAGTTGTATTATTTAGTGAAATATCTTGTTCAATGACATTATTTAAATCAAGAGTGGGTTCTTTTTGATCAATTAAATTTATATAAACTCTAGCCAATAAATCGCAATCAATTAGAGCAGTATGTTTCACTCTTTTTGAATTATCAATTCTGAAACGTTTACACAGAGCATCAAGGCTTACGGATGAGCCTGGATATTTATCTTTGGCTATTTGAAGTGTATCAATTATTTCATTTTGAATCTTTTTTTTACCTACTAAAGATAATTCATTGTTTAAATGAGCTAAATCAAACTCGGCATTATGGATTATAAGTCTTTTATTCTTAACAAATTCAATAAATTCATCAACAACTTCATGAAATTTTTTTTGTTTAGCTAAAAATTCATCCGTATAACCATGAATTTCAAATGCTTTATCTGAAACTTTTCTTTCGGGATTAAAATAGTAATGAAATTTATTTTTAGTCGGGATTAAATTGTCTAATTCGATACATCCAATTTCAACTATTCTATGACCTTCTTTAGTGGATATACCTGTTGTTTCAGTATCAAGAACTATTTCTTTCATTTCTTTATTTTTTGAAGAATATTTCTAATATTAGTATTAACTGTTTTTTTAGTAAAATCATTTTTAATTATAAAATGTGATTTTTTCATCTTGTATTGTGAAGAAAATTGAATTTTCTGAAATTTATTAAACAATCTTTTGTTAAAGTTCTTCCTTTTTTTTATTTTTTTTAAAATATCTGATTTTTTAGAATCTATGAATATTAGAATATCTCCTGCTTTGTTAAGTTTATTCTCTAACAACAATGGAACATCTAATACTACAAATTTTCTTTTTTTATTTTTCTTCAAAAAAAAATTTAATTTTTTTCTTATTTCGGTGTGAACTATCCTAATTATTTTTTGTAAATTACCCTTTTTTTTTAATATAGCTTCTGTAATTTCCTTTTTTTCAACAGGAAAGGATTTGATATTTTTGGGTAATATCTTGTTTAATTTTAAAAATATTTTTTTATTTTTTTTATAAAGTTTCTCAACCTCATGATCTGCATCAAATACAGGATAGCCTAAATTATTTGCTACATAACTTTTGCCTGAACCAATATTTCCTAAAATCCCAATTCTAATCATTTTTTATAATTTCAAGTGTATCGCTATTAATCTGCGGCTCTATTCCATGCCATAATTTGAACGCCTCAAATGCCTGATAAATAAACATCAATTTACCATTCTCAGTTACATTACCAAGTTTTTTTCCTTCTTTTAAAAAATTTGTTTCTGCAGGATTATAAATTACATCATAAAACAGTTTATTGTTGGTAAATTTTGAAAAATCTAAATTAATAGACTCTTTGTTTAATCCCAAACTGGTAGCATTTATAATTACATCAAAGTCATCAATATCACCCCAATCCAATACCTCTAAATTATAAAATTGTGATTTTAAATCTTCGGCTTTTTTTTTAGTTCTATTGCTAATAATTATTTTTGAAACATTCATTTTGTTTAATGCGAAAACTATTGAGGGAACAACGCCGCCAGCACCTAAGATAAAAATTTTTTTACCTTTAATATCAAAATTTAAATTTTTAATTGCTTGGGTAAAACCAGCAATATCGGTATTGTGGCCTATCAAATTGTTATTACTTAAAATTATTGTATTTACTGATTGAGTTTGATCTGCCTCAGTGCTTAATTTATCTAAATAAGGAATTACTGATTTTTTAAATGGAACGGTAACATTAATGCCGTTTATTTTGTTTTCTTTAAATTCAGAAAATACATTTTTTAAATCATTCTCTTTAATTTTTTTTTTATCATAAATAGCATCAATTTTATTTTCTTTAAACCAATGGTTATGAAGCTTGGGTGACAACGAATGATCAATGGGATTACCAATAACAAAATATTTTTTCATTCTAAAGAGCCTATATATTCTTTTATTTTTTTTACAGGTAGCCCCATAATTGTATCCTCATCGCCTTCTATGCTTGAAAACAAACTTCTGCCCTCTCCTTCTATTTGGTAGACATTATATGCGTAAAGGGTTTCATCGGGTATTTTAGATAAATAATTTTTTAATGCATCATCAGAAAAATTTTTCATAGTTAATTTTGCCTTATCTGTATAGTTCCAAATCATAGATCCATTTTTTGATATACAAACAGAACTAATTAAAAAATGTGATTTACCATTAAGTTTTCTTAATATCTCCATTGCTTCTCCTCTATTGTCTGGTTTAGATATTAGTTCACCATCTAAATCTATTACACTATCTGCTCCTAAAACTATTTCATCAGTTTTTTTCATGCTAACTTTGTTTGCTTTTAATTCAGCTAGATTTTTTGAAATTATTTCTGAACTTGCTTTTTCTTTTAATAAACTTTCTTTAACGGGATCTTCATCTACGTTAGATGGTTCAACAACACATTGTATATTATTTTTATCTAAGATCTCTTTTCTAACCTCGCTTTTTGAAGCAAGAATAATTTTATTTAACATTGTTTAAATATATTTCGTGAATTTTAATTATAGAAGCTGCTGTTTCTTCGACTGACTTTCTTGTTACATCTATTAGGGGCCATTTATATTTTTGAAATGTTTTTTTTGCATCTAAAACCTCTTTTTTAATTTTTTCTAAATTTGTATATTCAATATTTTCTATTTCTTTCAAAGAATTCATTCTATTTTTTCTTAAATCGGCTAGTCTTTCCGGCTCTGTACTTAGTCCTACAACACAAGTCATTTGTGGATTTTTTTTAAGAGACTCTGGCAAAGAATTTTCGTTTACTAACGGAATGTTTGACGTTTTAAAACCTTTGTTAGCTAAGTAAATAGATGTCGGTGTTTTACTAGTCCTGCTTACACCTACAAGAATTATATCAGATTTGTGTACTTCATTTATCATGTTCCCATCATCATGATTCATTGTAAATTGAATTGCTTCAATTCTATCGTAATACTCGTCGTTTAATATATGCTGGCCGCTTGGTTCATGAGTTGCTTTTTGATTAAGTATTTTTGAAAAATTCAAGATTAAATTTCCAAGGACCCCAAAACACGGTATTTCTTTTTTATCACTTACGCTTGCTAAATATTTGGCCAAGCTGTTGTCAACAATAGTATACAAGATAATTGCATTTGTGTTTTTTTCTGCGTTTTCTAAAATTTTTAAAATTTGATTTTCTGTTCTTGTAAAAGAATAAGAGTGAACTTTATATTCAATGTTTAAAAACTGCGCTTTAAGAGCTAAAAAAATTCTATCCAAAGTTTCACCGGTTGAATCTGATATTAAATATATTTGATATGTATTACTCATGAATAAATTGTTAATAAATTTGTAATATTTTAATTAAATTACACAATTTAAAATTTAATAAATTTACCTTGTAAAAACTGCTATTTATTAACATTAATAATAAATAGGGTAAAACAATCCACAAAAATTGATATGATTAAAAAGCTTCATTTTAAACAATTTTAGTTATGAAAAATGTCAATAAGCTGTGAATATTATGTTAATAAAAAATAATCACCTTTATTCACAGGATATATTACAACTACAATAATTAATAATGTTTATTTATGAAACCTTTAAACAAAGTAATAACTAACAATGAAACCTCTTTTAATCCCATATGGATTATGAGACAAGCAGGAAGATATTTACCAGAATTTAGAGAAATTAGAAAAGAAAATCCTAATTTTATCAATCTATGCTTAAATGACGATTTATCATCAAAGATAACTTTACAACCCTTAAAAAGATTTGAATTAGACGCCGCAATAATATTTTCAGATATTTTAATGTTGCCGTATGGTCTTGGTCAAAAAGTAGAATTCGAAAAAAATTTTGGTCCAAAATTAGGGAAATTAAATCTAAATGAAATTGCTAAGATTGATGAAGTTGACTTTGTAGAGAAAATTCATCGTGTGTATAAAGCAATAAAAAAAGTAAGCTCAGACTCTAGTTTAAAAAATAAAAACACTATTGGATTTGTTGGCGCCCCATGGACATTATTAGTTTATATGATTAATCAACAGTCCCCTAAAAAAAATTTAAAAAAAGATTTTTTTAAAGATGATTTTTTAATAAACAGAATTTTATTAATTATTGAAAAATTTCTGAAGGTTCATATCAAAAATCAAATTGACAACGGTGCAAACGTAATTCAAATTTTTGATAGTTGGGCTGGTTTATTGGAGGAAAAAGATTTGCCAAATTATGTTTATGCCCCAACTTTAAATCTGGTAAATTATATAAAATCTTTAAATGTGCCAGTGATATGTTTTCCTAGGGAAATAAAAAATTATAAAGAATTTTGTGATATTGTTAAACCTGATGCTGTTAGCATCGATTATAATGTTGATCCAAAAAAAATACTTAAAGATATAAAAATACCTGTACAAGGCGGTTTAGACCCTAAAATTTTATTAACAGATAAAGAAACTCTGAAAAAAGAAGCCTCTAAATATTTGGAAATTTTTAAAGATCATCCATATATATTTAATCTTGGACATGGTATTTTGCCCGAGACTGATCCAGAAATGTTAGAAAACTTAATCAAAATTGTAAAAAATTTTAAATGATCGAAAAAAATCATCCCTCTGTAAAATTTGGTAAAACCGGTGTCCTGATAATTAATCTAGGAACACCCGACTCTACTAGTTGGCTCGATATAAGAAAGTATTTAAGAGAATTTCTATCTGATAGAAGGGTAATCGAAGTAAATCCTTTGATTTGGCAAATAATACTAAATGTTTTTATTTTAAATTTTAGGCCCTCCAAAACAGCCAAGGCTTATAAAGAAATATGGATGAAAGAAGAAAATATATCTCCACTTCTCTATTATACAAAAAAGCAAAGTGAAAAAATTTCAAACTCAATTTCCAAAGAAAATATCATAATAGATTTTGCAATGAGATATGGAAATCCAAGTATTAAAAGCAAGATTCATAAATTGCATGAAATGGGCTGTGAAAATTTAGTAATACTTCCTCTTTATCCACAGTATGCTGCCGCTACAACAGCAACAGTCTGTGATGAAGTTTATAGAACTTTAATGAAAATGAGATGGCAACCCTCTTTAAAAATAATACCACATTACGAGTCTGATCCTCTTTACATTGATGCACTCGTTAATTCCATTAACAAAAAACTTAACGAAATAGATTGGAAGCCAGATTTAATCATGGCTTCTTATCATGGCATACCAAAAAAATATTTTGATAAAGGTGATCCTTATCATTGTTATTGTCATAAAACGACAAGACTTATTACTGAAAAATTTAGTTCAATTAAAATTAAAACTACATTTCAATCAAGATTTGGTCCACAAGAATGGCTCCAACCATATACTGATAAGACTTTAGAAAACTTGCCCAAAGAAGGAGTCAAAAATGTTCTTACGATTTGCCCGGGCTTTTCGTCTGACTGCGTCGAGACTTTAGAGGAAATTTTAATTCAGGGTAAAGAGAGTTTTATTAGTGCTGGAGGAGGAAATTTTGATATGGTTCCTTGTCTAAATGATAATGATGATCACATCTTTTTATTAAAATCCTTAATTGAAAAAAACATTTGATGTATGAATTCGTATTTATTATTTAAATCTTTGCATTTAATCGCAGTCATTTCTTGGATGGCTGGTCTTTTGTATCTTCCTAGAATTTTTGTTTACCACGTTGAAAATAAAGAGAAAAAAGAAGCAACCGATATATTTGAAGTGATGGAAAAAAGATTATTTTTTTACATTATGCGCCCTGCAATGATTTTTACTTGGGTTTTCGGATTAGTATTAATTTATCTCAACGGAATAGACATTTTCTCTCAATTATGGTTTCAAATAAAAATCATTTTAGTAATTCTGTTATCGGCATATAATGACTATTTAGGTAAATGTCTTGTTGCTCTAAAAAATTCTACAAACATAAGATCTGCAAAATTTTTTAGAATTATTAATGAAATACCGACGATAATCTTAATTATTGTTGTTTTTTTAGCTATTTTTAAGCCAATCTGGGGTTGAAATAACAACATTAGCATATATATTACAGGTAATTGATAAGTCCTTATCAAAAAAACAATCATGAATATTCAAGAATTAAAATTAAAATCATCTGAACAGCTTATTACTCAGGCAGAAGAACTTGGTATAGAAAATGCTAGTACACTAAGGAAACAAGAAATACTTTTTGCAATACTTAAAAAAGTTGCTGAAAAAGAGGAAATAACAGGTGCCGGTGTTTTGCAATTATTACAAGACGGATTTGGTTTTTTAAGAGCAATGGAATCAAACTATCTTCCAGGACCCGATGATATATATGTTAGCCCAAGTCAAATTAGAAAATTTGGTTTGAGGACTGGAGATACTGTCGAGGGACCAGTACGAGCCCCTAAAGAAGGTGAAAGATATTTTGCGCTCTTACAAGTTAGTAAAATAAATTTTGAGGAACCAGAAAAAGCAAGACATAAAATTGCATTTGATAATTTAACACCGCTATATCCAGATAAACAATTAGTGATGGAAGTTGAAACTGCAAAAGTTGAAAAAAAACAAGATTTGACTCCAAGACTTATTGACCTAGTTAGCCCAATCGGTAAAGGACAAAGATCTATAATTATTTCTCCACCTAAGGCCGGAAAAACAATGATTTTGCAAAGCATAGCAAACTCAATAGCTAAAAATTATCCAGAATGTTACCTGATGGTGTTGCTGATTGATGAGCGACCAGAAGAAGTAACAGACATGCAAAGAACCGTAAAAGGCGAGGTAATTAGTTCTACTTTTGACGAACCAGCTCAAAGGCACGTTGCAGTGGCTGAAATGGTCATTGAAAAAGCCAAAAGACTAACTGAACACAAAAAAGATGTAATTATTTTGTTAGATTCTATAACACGATTAGGAAGAGCATATAATGCAGTTATACCAAGTTCAGGAAAAGTTTTAACAGGGGGTGTTGACGCAAATGCACTTCAGAGACCCAAAAGATTTTTTGGTGCAGCAAGAAATATTGAAGAGGGGGGCTCATTAACAATTATTTCTACAGCTTTAATTGATACAGGAAGTAGAATGGATGAAGTAATTTTCGAAGAATTTAAAGGAACAGGTAATAGTGAAACAATACTAGATAGAAAAATCGCAGATAAAAGAATATACCCAGCAATTGACATAACAAAATCAGGCACAAGAAGAGAAGAACTTTTGTTTGATAAAAATGATTTACAAAAAATGAATGTGCTTAGAAGGATAATTGCTCCAATGGGAACTATGGATGCTATTGAATTTATAAATTCTAAATTAAAAGATACGAAAAATAATGCTGAGTTCTTTAACTCAATGAATAAACCAGCTTAAAAATTTTCATTACTATTTTAAGTTTTACAGAGACGTAAATTTGAAGATATAATCTTGGAATGACAATTTATGCATTATCGAGTGGACCCGGGGTATCTGGTATTGCTGTTGTAAGAATTTCAGGACAAGAAACCGCTAAAGCAATTGAATTACTAACAGGCAAAAATGTTCCTAAACCAAGAGTAGCAACTCTCCGAAAAATCAACAAAATCAACACTTCTGAGCTAATTGATGAAGGCATAATACTATGGTTTCCCGGGCCTGAGAGCTACACAGGTGAAGATATGGCCGAAATACAGGTGCATGGAAGTAAGGCCGTAATTGATGCTCTTCACACTTCTATTTCAAAAATTAAAAATTGCCGGCTAGCAGAGCCAGGTGAGTTTACTAAACTTGCTTTTCTAAATGGAAAAATAAATTTGCTTAAAGCTGAGAGCGTTTCAGATTTAATTTCTTCTGAAACTGAAATTCAAAGACAGCAAGCGATTAAAATCATGAATGGAAAATCTGCTGATCAATTTAATTTTTTAAGAGAAAAACTTTTAAAAATTTTATCTCATGTTGAAGCAAAAATAGATTTTCCAGATGAAGATTTGCCAAATGATATTTTAGGAGAAATTAAAAAAAGTTCTGATGATGTTTTAAAAAATATTGAAAAAATTTTAAATGATCAAAGGGTTGGAGAAAGAATAAGAGAAGGTTTTAAGATTGCAATTCTTGGACCTACCAATGCAGGTAAATCTAGTCTAATAAATTATTTATCAAAAAGAGATGTTGCAATAGTCTCAGAGGTTGCAGGAACAACAAGAGATGTAATTGAAACTCATCTTAGTATAGATGGTTATCCAGTAATTATATCTGACACTGCAGGTATAAGAGACTCTAAAGATGAAATAGAAAAAAAAGGTATTAAATTATCTTTAAATAGAGCTGAAGAAGCTGATTTGAAGCTTGTAGTGGTAGACACAAAAAGCCTTGATTTTACAGATGTTTTGAAGAGTTTATTAGATGAAAATGCGATTTTGGTTATAAATAAATCAGATTTATTGGAAGGGGAAATTAATCCTGAGATCAAAAAATTAAATCATGTATTAATTTCAATTAAAGAAAATTTAAATATTGATGAATTAATTTCAAAAATAAAAAATAATTTAAAAAATAAATTTATAACAACTGATGATATTTTAATTACCAGAGAACGACATAGACAACATCTTGAACAGTGTTTAGAACATCTTAATAATTTTAAAAAAAAGAATGAAGTTGAAGATTTTGATAAAGCCGCAGAAGATTTAAGATTAGCCACTAGGCATCTTGGCATGATTGTTGGAAAAGTAGATGTAGAAGAGATATTAGGTAGTATTTTCAATGATTTTTGTGTAGGTAAATAATACCACATTTTCCTTGTTTTTAGGCCTTTTTTTTCTAAAAATCGTTGATAATTAAAGCTTATTTAAGCAAAAATATACGGATCTTGTAAATATAATAATCAGTTATAAATTTAGCTTATGAAAAATGATTTATCATTTGATGTTGTGGTAATAGGTGGTGGTCATGCTGGTTGTGAAGCAGCTGCAGCTTCTGCACGACTAGGTGTTAACACCGCTTTGTATACTCATAAAATAGAAACGATTGGAGAGATGTCTTGTAACCCAGCAATAGGTGGTTTGGGTAAAGGTCATTTAGTAAGAGAAATAGATGCTCTTGATGGTGTTATGGGAGAGGTTGCAGATAAATCGGGTATACAATTTAGACTATTAAATAGAAGTAGAGGCCCAGCAGTAAGAGGACCAAGAACTCAATCTGATAGGTCATTATATCGTAAATATATGCAAGAAAAACTTGTAAATTACTGTAATTTAAGCATTTTTTCTGATCCAGTAATCAGGTTTATTTTTGACAAAAACACAATAACTGGCTTTATAACTAAAGAAGGTAAAAAAGTTTTATGCTCTAAGTTAATACTAACAACGGGCACATTTTTAAATGGTTTGATACATATAGGTAATGAAAAAACACCCGCTGGAAGATATGATGAGAAACCTTCAACAGGATTAAGTGAACAATTAGAAAAATACAATTTTAAAATAGGAAGATTAAAAACAGGAACCCCTCCCCGACTTGACTCAAGAACAATTAATTACGAAAATTTAGAAGAGCAGTTTGCAGACGATGATCCTTATTTTTTTTCTTTCTTAACTAAAAAAAATATTAACAAACAAGTTTCATGTCGTATGACTTATACTAACGATAAGGTTCATAAAATTATTGAAAAGAATTTATCTAAGAGTGCTATTTACTCTGGTAGAATACAAGGAGTTGGACCTAGATACTGCCCATCCATTGAAGACAAGATAGTAAAATTTGCTGATAAGGGTCGGCATCAGATATTTTTAGAGCCAGAAGGCCTAAATGACCATACAATTTACCCAAATGGGATCTCCACATCACTGCCAGCTGATGTTCAACATGAAATATGTAATAATATCAATGGTTTAGAAAATGTATCAATTATAAGACCAGGATATGCCATAGAATATGACTATATAGATCCGAGGGAGCTATTTTTAACACTTGAGACTAAGAAGATTAGTAATCTATACCTTGCAGGTCAGATAAATGGAACAACAGGTTATGAGGAAGCGGCAGCTCAGGGTCTTATAGCCGGGATAAATGCTGCTCTATCTTTTAAAAAATCTGAACCTTTTATTCTCGATAGATCTGATGCTTATATAGGAGTAATGATCGATGATTTAGTCACTAAAGGAGTTGCTGAACCATACCGAATGTTTACATCGAGAGCAGAATATAGATTAAGTTTGAGATCTGATAATGCAGATCAGAGGTTAACAGCTAAGGGAATAGATATTGGTTTAATAGGCGCAAGCAGAAAAGATATATATTTAAATAAATTTAAACAAATTAACCAAATAAGTATAAAAATGAATGAATCTAAAATCTCTCCATCTGAGGCAGAGAAATTTGGAATAAAAGTAGCAAAAGATGGAATATTGAGGTCATCTAATGAAGTTTTAACTCAAAAAAATGTAAATATGAGTAAAATTAGAGAAATATGGTCAAATATACCATTTTT
This sequence comes from Pelagibacteraceae bacterium AG-349-O05, assembly GCA_003281005.1. Classification (GTDB taxonomy): domain Bacteria; phylum Pseudomonadota; class Alphaproteobacteria; order Pelagibacterales; family Pelagibacteraceae; genus Pelagibacter. The sequence goes on along the minus strand of QCDE01000008.1, from coordinate 13,664 downwards.
TTCCAAAGAAATTGATGAGCAAATAGAAATCAATGCTCATTATAGGGGATATTTAAAGAAGCAAAAAGCTGATATTTTAGCATTTAAAAGGGATGAAAACTTAATTATTCCTGATAAAATTAATTATGATGAATTATCAGGCTTGTCTAATGAAGTAAAAGCCAAATTTAAGGAAGTTAAACCAAAAACTATGGGTCAAGCTCTTAGAATTGATGGAATAACTCCAGCAGCAGTATATATTTTGTTGTCACACGTCAAAAGAAAGTCTATTAAGCATATAGCTTAATGGATCAAGAAATTTTAAATTCTTATTCTAGAATCAATCACTTAAATGTTTCACGTGAAACATTTTTAGACTTTGAAAACTATATATCTATGATCATTGAAAGAAATAAAAAAATCAACATAATCAGCCAAAATACAGCATCAAAAAAGGCAATAATTAACCGTCATATTATCGATTCTGCTCAAATTATTGATTTTGTTGACTTAAATAGTAATACAACCACAGATTTAGGTTCAGGTGGCGGTTTTCCAGGCATTATTATGGCAATTATACTAAAAAATATGAAAAATAAGATGAATGTTCATTTATACGAAAAAAGCTATCATAAAAGCCATTTTTTAAAAGAAGTTTCAGAAAAATTAAAATTAAATACAAAAATTTTTCAAAAAAATATTTTTGAAATAAGAAATTTAGAAACAGGAACAATAATGTCTAGAGCATTTAAACCAATGCCAGTTGTTTTAGATTTAGTATATGAAAATTTTTCAAAATATAAAAACTTAATTTTCTTTATGGGAAAAAATGGAAAAAAAATTTTTGAAAATTCTAAAAAAAATTGGAACTTGGACTACACAGAAAAAAAAAGTCTAACAAACGGAGATTCATTTTTGATAAATATTAAAAAAATAAAGAAAAAAAATTAAATTGATTATAAAAAAAATTAAATGCAAATTATTTCTGTCATAAATCAAAAGGGTGGGGTAGGCAAAACTACTACAGTGATCAATCTTGCTGCTGGATTATCTCAACACAATAAGAAAATTTTAGTAATTGACTTGGACCCTCAAGGAAATGCAACAACAGGTCTAGGATTATCCAACATGGAAAACTCTAGTGGCACTATTTATGGTGTGCTAAACGGAACTAAAGAAATTAATGAAGTAATAAAAAAAACACAATTCGAAAATTTAGACATTATCACTTCTAATGTAGACCTATCCGGACTAGAGCTAGAGACAGCAGACGATGGTAATAGAGCCTTCATATTAAAGACTAAATTAGCCGCATATTTAAACAGTTCTAGGGGATTATATGATTATATCTTAATAGACTGTCCTCCTTCTTTGAGCCTTCTTACAGTAATGGCTTTAGTAAGCTCTAATTCTCTTTTGGTACCCTTGCAGACTGAATTTTTTGCCTTAGAGGGTTTAACTCAGCTCATGAAAACAATTGAAAGGATAAAAGTCAGCTTAAATCCTGATTTGAAAATCAGAGGGATACTTTTAACCATGTATGACAAAAGAAACAAGCTTTCATCTCAAGTTGAGAAAGAAGCAAGAGACTATTTTGTCGAAAAAGTTTACTCAACAGTCATACCTAGAAATGTTAGATTGTCTGAAGCACCCTCACATGGAATGCCAGTTTTAATTTACGACAAATCGTGTCCTGGAAGTAAATCATATTTTAGTTTTACTGACGAATTTATTAATCAAGAAGCATCAGTGGGAAGTGCCGCGTAATGGAAAAAATCAAAAAAGGTTTAGGTAGAGGCTTATCTTCATTAATAGGTGAAACAAAAATAGAGCAAAAAAAAAACCAGATAGCTATAAGTGATTTAGTTCCTAACAAATATCAGCCAAGAAAAATATTTGATGAAACTACCTTAGATGAATTAACAAATTCGATCAAAGAAAGAGGAATGATTCAGCCAATCATAGTTAGAAGATCAAACGATCTTAAAGCAAAATTCGAAATAATTGCTGGTGAAAGAAGATGGTTGGCAGCTCAAAGAGCTGGTCTTCATGATGTACCAGTAGTAATTACAGAAGCAGATGATTTAAAATCTTTAGAGTTTGCAATTGTTGAAAATGTTCAAAGACATGATTTAAATCCTTTAGAGGAGGCTCAAGGATACAAAAGATTGATTGATGAATTTTCTTATGATCAAGAAAAAGTATCAAAATTTATTGGTAAAAGTAGAAGTCATATAACTAATTCTTTAAGACTTTTAACTTTACCAAATGATATAATTAAGCTAATTGAAACTCAAAAAATCACTGCTGGCCATGCAAAAATATTAGTTGGACTAAATAATGCAAGTTTTGTAGCCAACAAAATTATAGAGAAAAAACTCTCTGTTAGACAGTCAGAAAATTTTGTTAAAATTTTCAAGAATAAAAAACAAAAATCTAGTAATTCTAAAGATACAAATATTATTGCATTAGAATTATCAATTTCAAATAAAATTGGTCTAAATGTTGATATAAAAAATAATAAAAGAAATAAGGGTAAAATAAGTTTTGAGTATAAGGATTTAGATCAATTAAATAAAATTATTGATGCTATAAAGACTAATTATTAGTTTCTGAACTAGCTATTTCAAAAATAAAGTTGTTAATAAGGTTGATAGAGTTGTAAATATTAGTTTTAGATAGAAGCTCAAGTTCACTTATTTTGTAAATTAATTTTTTAATACTTTTTGAATTCCATTTAAGTAATTGCTGTTTAACAATTATCTTATCTTTCCAAAAAATAGGTGGTTTAGCTGAAGATATTGTTAATTCAATATTTTTGTTATTTTCAAATTCATTACATAGTTTTTGAATTTTTTTTGTTTTATTTAAAAAAGTCCTAATAATAAGAATATTATCTTCATTATTAAAATTGTTCTCATTTAAAATAGTTATTATTTTTTTTTTATTTTTTGCTAAGCAATTGTCAACTAATTCAGATATACTATGATTTTCGATTATATTAATAAGTTTTAAAATGTTTTCTGTCGTTAATTTTTTTCCATTTTTATTATAATATTCAAGCTTACTGAGCTCATTTAATAATATTTCACGATCTCCATTACATTTACTAACTATTAAGTTTATATTTGACGAAGATATTAAAATTTTTTTTTCTTTTAAGAAATTGTATGCTATTTTAGATAAATTTTGTTCCGTATCAGGATAAAATGGAACGCATACTAGATCTTTATCTTTTTCAAAAAAATTTCTTATTTTGGATTTTTTATCTAAATTCTCAGCATTAACAATAATAGTTAAATCATCTAAATTTTTTTCTTTTATCTCATTGATGATACTTAAAAACTTATCTGTTACTCTTTTTATGATTATTGTTTTTTCATTATCAAAAAGAGATTTAGACATTATTGTTTCCATAAAGAAATCTACATTTTCTATAATTTCTTTTTCCTCATAAAAATTTATATTCTTTCTATTTTTAATTATTAATCTGATTGTCTCATTTTTAAGACCTTCATTTTTTCCGTAAAGTAAGAATATTTTCTTAAGATTAAAATTTAATTTATTTATTTCAAAATTTTTAACAATCATTCAAATTTTAACATTTGTATCATAAGTTTTTGATAAATTGAATTTGCTAAATTTTCTTTTATTGTTTTTTCATAATTTCTTTCTTCAAAATCATCTTCAAGATTTTTCATGGTAAAGGTTTCTTTCACCGTAAAATTTCTCGTAGTATCTGAATAATTAACTTCAAAAGTTGATGATATAGTAAGTTCATAATCTTGAATTTTACCCGTAATATCTTTTGATAGATCAGTTTTCTTGTAATCTGTTTTAATCTTAATTTTAAATTCTTCAGTATTTAAATTTTTATGTGTTCTTAATTTAGAAATTAGTTCAAAGTTTATATCATTATCACCCTCATAATTTTCTACTGAAATATTTAATCTATTTTCTTTTGATGAATATAGTGGTATGTATCCACAACTTGTTAAAAATAAAAGTAACAATAATAGTATCAAACTTCTGTTTTTCATATTTTTAGGTTAGTATATTAATTAATTTATTTGGGACGAAAATTTTTTTACGAATTTTTTTATCTTTAATATATTTACTCATGGTACTTTCATCTAAGATCTTATCAAACAATTCGATTTCGTTAATATCTCTTTTTGATTTAATTAATCCTCTTTTTTTACCATTAATTTGTACCACTATGTTTATTTGATCCTCTTGTATAAGATTTTCATTATATTTTGGCCAAGTCACTGCTCCTTTTATTTTAATTATTTCCAGACATTCATTTGTGAAATGCGGTATAACGGGAGACATTAATAATAGTATACTTTTATAATTTTCAATTAATGTTTTTTTCGTATATTTTTTTTCTATTTTCTTAAGTAGAAAAGAGTGCATTTCGTGTAAATTTGCTATAATTTTGTTGTAACTAAAATTCTCAAGATTATCAGTTATTTTTTTTATCAACTTATTTGTAAATTTAGTAATTTCATTATCGTAATCTTTTTGATGATCTTTTTTTATTTCTTGTAAAATTTTAGAATTTAAATTCCATAATTTTTGCACAAATTTAAATGAAGAAACAATACCCTCTTCTGACCATTGAACATCTTTTTCTGGAGGACTGTCAGATAATATAAACAATCTAGCTGCATCAGCTCCGTAATTAGAAATAATATTTTCAGGGTCTATTGTATTTTTTTTTGATTTGGACATTGATTCTGAGGGCCCGACTTTGATTAATTTTAATTTATCTTTTTTTAAGTATTTTTTTCCGTCTATAGTCTGTATTTCTTCAGGACTTACCCAGTTATTTTCCGGATCTTTGTAAGTTTCATGACAGACCATACCTTGTGTAAATAGCCCATAAAATGGCTCTGTAAGATTAAAATTATTATTATTATAACCAATTGCTCTCATAAAAAATCTTGAATAAAGAAGATGTAAAATTGCATGTTCTACTCCACCAATATATTGGTCAACAGGCATCCAATAATCTATATCGTTTTGTTTAAAACCGTAATTTTTTTCTTTTGGTGAGCAAAATCTTAAAAAATACCATGATGAACAAACAAACGTATCTAGTGTGTCAGTTTCTCTGGTCATCTTTTTTCCATCTATTACAATTTCTTTCCATTCTTTTTGATTATCTAAAGGATTACCCTTTACATTTAGGTTTATATTTTGTGGAAGTTTTACAGGAAGCATAGAATTTGGAATTGAATGAACATTTCCATTTTCATCGTAAGCAACAGGTATTGGACACCCCCAGTATCTTTGTCTAGAAACACCCCAATCTTTTAATCGGTAGTTAATTTGTTTTTTACCTAATTTTTTTTTTTCTAAAATTTTAATGGTTTCAATAACTGAATCATCTGGAGCTTGAAGATTATTAAGAAAATCAGAGTTAATAATGATCCCAGGTCCTGGATACGCTTCATCTTTAACTTGATAATCATCGTTTTCGTCAAATGGTTTAACAACTGTTTTAATTTCCAAATCATATTTTTTTGCAAAATCAAAATCTCTTTGATCATGCGCTGGACAACCAAAAACTGCACCAAAACCGTAATCCATTAATACAAAATTTGCAAAATATACTGGAACCTTAAGTTTTGGGTTTAGGGGGTTAATTGCCATAAGATTTGTTTTGAAACCTATTTTCTCTCCAACTGCGATTGCTTCCTCTGTGGTACCCATTTTTGAGCATTCTTCTTTAAATTTAATAAAATCAATATTTTCATTATATAATTTTGAAATTTCATGGTCTGGTGACAAAGCTAAAAAAGAAAAACCAAATAGAGTATCGGGTCTTGTTGTAAAGCACTTAATGCTATCTACTGATAAATCACCCTCTATTTTGAAATCTATTTCACACCCAAATGATTTTCCAATCCAATTTTTTTGCATTGTTTTAACTTTATTTGGCCAGTAGTCTAAATTATCTAGACCATCTAAAAGATCTTGAGAAAATTTTGAGATGTTAAAAAACCATTGATTCAATTTTTTTCTTTCAACAACGGCGCCAGATCTCCAACCTCTACCATCAATAACTTGCTCATTTGCAAGTACAGTTTCATCAACAGGATCCCAATTTACATAATTTTCTTTTCTATAGACTAATTTTTTTTCAAAGAGTTCAAGAAAAAAAGCTTGCTGATGCTTGTAGTATTCGTCTGAACAGGTAGAAATCTCTCTATCCCAATCAATAGAAAGTCCCAGCTTTTTCAACTGTGATTTCATCTTTGAAATATTTTTTTCTGTCCAAGTTTTTGGATCAAGATTATTTTGTCTAGCCGCATTTTCTGCTGGCATTCCAAAAGAGTCCCAACCCATTGGATGAAGAACATTGAATCCTTGAAGAATCTTATATCTAGCTAATACATCTCCAATGGTATAATTTCTGACATGACCCATATGAATTTTACCAGATGGGTATGGAAACATTTCAAGGCAATAAAATTTTTTTTTACTTTTATCTATCTTTGTTGAGAATGTTTTATTTTCCTCCCAAATTTTTTGCCATTTTTCTTCTGTTAATTTAAAATTATATCTTTCCACAAACTATATTTGAATCTTGTTATTAGCCTTTTGGTATTATTTTTCCTTTATATGGAACAATTTTTTTAGCAGGATTTTCTTTTTCATAAATAACAGCTTTTTTTAAAATTTCATTTTTTAGTTCTACAATTAAGTTTTCACTCTTTTCATTAACCACACATTTGTTTAAGGCATCACATATTTTTGTGAAAACTTTAATATCAAGAGCGTCAGATCTAATCTCATTTGTTAAAAATCTTATAGAAATTTTTATCATTTCATTAGAATTGTTGTCTGCTGAGTACCAGTCTGTAATTATTATACCGCCACTATAATTCACAGAAGCAAGGGGAATGAAATCAATTGTATCAAGTGATGCTTTCCATAACTCATTTGAGCTTGCAAATTCAAAATCCCCACCCTTGGGTTTACCAAACATGTTATTTAATCTAAATCCTTTACCTTCTTCTAGGTTTTTTTTGACTCTTTCTCTTGGGTCTGGGGGATTTTCTTTTGCATCTCCACCCATCTTCGCTAGTTGGCAGGAAGCTAAAAAAATTGTTAAACTAATAATTGTAATTATCGATTTTATAGGTTTCATATATTTTAGTTTTTTATATAAAATTGAATTTGCTTATATATTATAACCATCAAATCTTGAAAAAATCATTATATATGGTCTTTATCTATATGTTGCAAAAATACAACAATTTTTCAAAATTTAGAAAAAATACACCTAATTATCCTATTTTTGATGCAAATTCTGATAGTTAAAGCCTGTTTATTATTAATAATTAACAATAAAAAGGAGTAATTAATATGAACAAATTTACTAAAGTTGGTTTATCTGCATTAGCTGGATCTTTAGTAGCATTTTCTGCACATGCTGGTTCTTTATCAGCATCAGGTAGTGCTTCTTTAACATTCGCTAATGGTGATGACTCAAGTTTAACTCACGAAGGTAACCAGTGGACAATGGGTGATTCAGTCACTTTTACTGGTTCTGGTGAGATGGACAATGGTATGACTATCAGTGTATCTTACGAGCTTGATGGTGATGCAGCAGACACAGGAAACGAGTTTGATTCACACAGCATGACATTAGACACTAATGGAATGGGAACAATTACGTTCGCAGGTCACGGTGGAAGTTCTGCAATGAGTGCTATCGATGACGTAACTCCAAATGCTTATGAAGAGTCATGGGCAGTTGTAACAGGTGGTGGTGGAGCTACAGGAGCTCCTACGTTGGTAGATGGTTTATCTGGCAACAACATGTTCACTTACACATCTCCGGATTTAGGTGGTGTTACAATCACAGCTGCTTACTTAAATGCATCTGATGCTATTACTGATGTATCTTACATGGACTTTGCAATTGCAGCTGATATCGCAGCAGTTGATGGTTTATCTGTAGGTTTTGGTATGGCAGAGACTGAAGAAACACTTGGTACAGTTATTGACGACTCTACTATGTACGCTAAGTACACGTATGGTTCAGTAACAATTGGTTACCAAGTTTCTGAGTCAGATGGACCTACTTCAGCTACTGATATAGATTTCAAAGCTGCTGGTATTACATACGCAGTAACTGATGATTTCACAGTTGGTTACAGTACTTCTGAGTCAGATAAAGCTTCAGACTCTGATGTGCAAGAAGCAACAGCAATTGGTGCTTCATACACTTCTGGTGGTATAACTATCGGTGGTTCTATGAACTCAATTGATAACGTAGGATTCGATGCATCTGCTGATAGAGATGGTTACGAGTTCAACATCGCATTTGCATTCTAATTAATTTAGATACAAATATTAAAAAGGGCCCCTTTATGGGGCCTTTTTTTTATTCGAAATAAGATATCCCTGCAAAATCTGATTGATTTAAAAGAATAAGTTTTTTTTTATTAAGTTTTGAAATTCCACCCAATGCAATAATATTTTTTTTGGTAAGATTTGAGAGAATTTTAAACTTATTGATACCTAAATAATTTTTATTTTTTTTAAATAAAGATGATAAAACTATACTTTGAACATTTTGAGTTTCCTTTACTCTTATTTCTTTAAGATTATGAGCAGATCCTATAATCTTAAACTTTTTTTTGTAAGAGTATGCCAAGTGTTTCAAGCTTTTATTAAAAGCTGGAATATATACTCCATCTAAATCTAGTTTCACTGCAAGCTTAACGTTATTTGATAAATAGAATTTAAATGACTTTTTTTTACAATATTTTTTAATTTTTAAAATAAGCTTTTGATTTTGTGTTTCTGAGGAATAATTTCTATAAATTATTGTGGTTTGTTTATCTTGTTTATTAATATTGTTTGTGTCAAATTTACTTATAAAGTAATATTTTTTGATCATATTAATATGCATAATACTGTAAAAAATCTATTAGACATTGAAAATAAAATTAAAAATACTCGGAATAGCCTTAATATTGAGAATAGTCCTAAAGTTATTGCAGTGTCTAAGACTTTTAAAATTGATAAAATTTCGCCCCTTATAGAACATGGGCATATTGATTTTGGAGAAAATAAAGTTCAAGAAGCAGTTGAAAAATGGACAGAGATTAAAAATAAAAATTCACAAATAAATCTTCATATGATTGGAAAATTACAAACTAACAAAGTAAAATTTGCAGTTCAAATTTTTGATTATATTCACTCAGTAGATAGCGAGAAACTTGCAAAAAAAATTGCAGATGAACAAAATAAAATTAATAAAAATATTAAAATATTCCTACAGGTTAATATTGGTGATGAAAGTCAAAAATCAGGCATAAATAAAAATGATCTAATTCAGTTAGCTTCTTATTGTAAAAAAATTGGGCTAAATTTAATTGGTTTAATGTGTATTCCTCCAATAAATATTGACCCAGAACGTTACTTTCAAGAAATGGATAAATTAAATAAAGATCTGGGTTTTAATGAATTAAGTATGGGTATGTCTTCAGATTTTCTATTAGCCATTAAATATTCGTCAACATACTTGAGGATTGGATCAAGTATTTTTGGTTCTAGATCCTAAAAAATTTTTATTTTAGAATTTTTTTTAATTAACTTTAGCATAATCAGAAAATCTTTTTCTTTTAGAGCAACACATCCAGCTGTTGGTTTATAATTTTTTGTTAAGTGAATAAAAATACAACTACCTTTACCAGGGATAGGTCTTTTAAAATTATACTTAATTGGGATTAACAAATCGTATTTGTGATTTTTTCTTTTTAATTTTTCGTGATGAATTCTTTTATTTATTTTAAAAAGCTTGTTATATTTTTTTGGATAATTAACATCATCACACCAACCCATGTCTTCCTTTATTTCTATACATCTTAATGAAGTTGATGGTTTCTTTATTTGATTTTTCCTAAAATAAAGATTTTCAATTTCAAAAGTTCCTTTCGGAGTTTTTTTATCTCCCTCTTTTTTATTGATAGTTGAACCTTTTCTACCAATACAGCACCTAAATTTAAATTCATCTATTTGAAGAGTGTGTTTATTTTTAACTAAAATTGTCATATTCTTATTTCTGTGAGTAATCAAAATTTAATAATATATAAGTTTAACTCATTATATCATATTCTTGAGGAACTTGATTTAGATTTAAATTTTAACGTTATCTTTGCAGATAATATAGATTCATTTAATAACAAAGTAAAAGGACTTAAAAATTATTTAATTATATCAAATAAAAAATATTCAGATATAGCTAATCAAATAATTTTAGATAATAATCCAATTAATATTTCTAAATTAGTTGAAAAAATTAATATTGAATTTTTAAAAATGCAATTTAACTCTCAATCAGAAGTTAAATTAAAAAATTATACTATAAATCTAAATTCAAGAGAAATTTTAATAAAAAACACCAAACTTAAGTTGACTGAAAAAGAAATTAATACAATTATTTTTTTATCAAAATCAAAAAAACCAGTTAGTGTTAGTGAATTACAAAAAAAAGTTTGGAGTTATCAATCAGATATTGAGACACATACTGTTGAAACTCACATTTATCGACTAAGGAAAAAAATTTCAAAAGCTTTTAATGACAAGCAATTTATTATTAGTGAAAAAAATGGTTATTTTATTAATATAAATTAGCTTTAACTAAAGTTGTTTATATTTATATTAAAGCTTACAACAACTCTATCTTCATCAGTATTGTTTTTACCTACTTTGTGTGGAAGATAAGCTGGAAAAATTAGTAAATCTCCCTCTTCAATATCTAGTCCTACAACTTTGGTATTAAATTCTGTTTTTGTTTCAATAATTGGGTAGCTATGTCGGCTTACAGAGAGGGGATCTTCTATTATAAAGTTTCCACTGTTTTTGGGTGCCTTTGCATAATATGCTGCGCTTAGGTAAGAATTTGGGTGTGTATGCAACAGATTAAAATTATTTTTCTTATTTATTATTGCCCACATCTCTGAGCAAATAATTTTTTCAGGATCTGCTTTCCATCCATAACTTTTAAAAACATCAAATACATATTTTGTAATATTTAAAAAAAATTTATGTTGTATTGAATTTTTTTTCTTTAAATCAAAAGGTTTTGAATGCCAGCCATTTATGTTCGATCTTTCTATCCCACTTTCATCATCTTCTTTCAATCCATAAATATAATCTAATAATTGAGCATTCCATTCTTGATAACTATCTATCTTATATTTAAAAATTGGTTGAGGAAAAAACTTTAGTATTTCTTTGTTATCTGTCATTATAAAATTATAAATAATTTATTTATTAAATAATAATAAAATTATGAAAAAAAAAAATATTAAAAATCCTTATAAAGAAAAACTTTTTACAAAAAAATATAGACCTAGAGTAGTAAAACCCAAGAAAGGAAAAGGGAGTTTTAAAAGAAAAAAAAGATAATTTTAGAGTCTTGCTCCAATTTGCTGTATTACTTTTGATGACATTTCAGTCCCTTTTTCGAGACACGCTTGTGTAGACAATTTATTAATATAACCATGTAAAAATCCAGCCGCAAAGAGATCACCTGCACCTGTTAGGTCAACAATGTTTAAATTTTTATTTATATTAGTCTCAAAAACCTCATCACCATTTATTGCAACAGCACCTTTTTCTCCTCTAGTTACAATCACTAATTTATTAAGTTGTTTTGAAAAGTTTATAATTTCATCAAAATCTTTTGCCTCAATTAAAGAGGTAATTTCTTGCTCATTAGCGAAGGTAATATCAAGTTTATTTTTAACTAGGTTTAAAAAATGAGGTTTGTGTCTGTCCACACAAAATAGATCAGAGAGTGACATGGCAACTTTGTTTGCGCTATTTATAGCTTTATCAAATGCTTTTTTGGGTTCACCCTCATCCCACAAGTAACCCTCTAAAAATATTATCTCACTGTTTTTAATGGCCTCTATATCAACATCATTTTCATTAATTTTTCCCGCAGTTCCAAGGAAAGTACACATTGTTCTTTCAGAGTCTGGAGTAACCAATATTAAACAAGTACCAGTAGGTAGCTCCTCTTTTTTTTTTGAGTAAATATATTTTACATTTTCTTTTTTTAAACCTTCTTCGTAATTGCTTCCAAATTCATCATCTGAAATTTTACCTATAAAACCAGCTTTATCACCAAGCTGAGATATACCAACTATGGAGTTTGCTACAGATCCTCCCGAAACAGTTTTTTCAATTTTAAGATTTGAGAATAATTTCTTAAATTCATTATTATCAAAAAATAATTTCATCGTGCTTTTTGTGAGATTATTTTTATTAATAAAACTATCATCTACTTTACAAATGACATCAACTATCGCGTTTCCTATTCCTAAAATTTTCATACTAAGCCTTTTTGGTAATAACAGGTTTTCTTCTATTTGGGTAGCAAGTAGTACATATTTCACATTTTAAACCATAACAGTCTCTTGCTTTGCAATATTCTCTACCATAGAAAATTATTTGTAAGTGAAGTTTAGACCATGTTTTTTCAGGAAATATTCGTTTTAAATCCTTCTCTGTTTGAGTTACATTTATTCCATTAGTTAAACCCCATCTTTGTGCAAGTCTATGGATGTGGGTATCAACTGCAAATGCCGGATACCCAAAACCTTGAGACATTATAACACTAGCTGTTTTATGACCCACACCTGAAAGGTTTTCTAGTTCCTCAAAAGTTTTAGGCACTTTTCCATCATGCTTTTCTAAAATTTGTTTTGACATTAAATAAATACTTTTGGCTTTAACTCTAAAAATACCAATTTTTTTAATCAGTTTTTCAATTTTCTTTCTTCCTAGTTTTACAAAATGTTCTGGTTTGTAGAATTTAGGGTATATATTTTTTGTTACATTGTTAACATTTACATCAGTACATTGTGCTGAAAGAAGTACAGATATCAATAGGGTAAAAGTATTTTTACTTTTAAGAGGTACCGGTGCTTTAGGATATATTTTATTAAGTATTTTAATAATTATTTTTGCCTTCTGTTTTTCATTCATTACGAAAAGTTAAGCAAATCTCTCATGGAGTACAATCCAGCTTTTTTTTTCATTAACCATTTAGATGCAGTTAAAGCTCCATCAGAATAAAGAGTTCTGTCAAAAGCTTCATGGTTTAGACTAATTATTTCTTTTCCACTTGAGAATTTTACTTCATGTTCTCCAATAATCTCACCTTTTCTAATGGAATTAAAATTAATCTTTTTTCCATAAGGAAAAGATTTTTTGTTTAAAAATTTTTTTCCAATCATATTATATATATTTTTATTCTTTCCATCAGCAATTCCCTTCCCAAGCATTAGAGCTGTGCCAGATGGATAGTCTTTTTTGTGTTTATGATGTACTTCAAATATTTTGCTTAAGTATTGCTCATTTAATGATTTTGATGCTATTTCAGTTAAATACATCAATAAATTTACACCTAAGCTCATATTTCCTGCTTTTAAAATTGGTATTCTTTTTGAATATTGTTTTATTTGATTTTCTTGGCTTCTGTTAAAGCCAGTTGTACCAATTACGACTTTTTTTTTTAGTTTAGACGCAATTTTTAATATGTCCAGTGTGCACTCAGGAACTGTAAAATCAATAATGACCTCAGCTTTTTTAAAAGCTTTATCTGAGTTTAACTCAGGCATTATTCCATTAAATTTTTTATTAAT
>QCDE01000007.1 GCA_003281005.1 Pelagibacteraceae bacterium AG-349-O05 | reverse complement strand
TGTGCATTATAATCTTGAAAATTAATTATTTTATTTCCTGTATCACCAGATAATAAAAGAGCTATAGATACCATCTGTAAAACAGTTTTAAGTTTTGCAAGACTAGATACTGGAAGTTTAATTTTACCTTTTGCCAAAAATTCCCTCAAACCTGAAATTAAAATTTCTCTTGTAAGAATTATTATTGCAGCAATTACTTCATAATTTCTGATCGTTCCATCCATAACTAAAAGTATTAGTGCTGTTGCAACAATAATTTTATCAGCTATAGGATCTAACAATTCACCCAGTTTTGACTCTACTCCAAACATTCTAGCCAACATACCATCCAAGAAGTCTGTAAATGATGCAACAATAAACAATATTAAAGCGGTAAGATCACCATAAAATCCTGGAAGATAAAAAGCTAAAACAAAAAAAGGAACAATTATTATTCGACCTATTGTTAATATGTTTGGGATTTTTTTAAGCATAATTATTCGTGAAAAAAATTATATATCTTTTTTGCTACTTTTTCTTCAACACCTTCTACAGATTTAATTTCATCTAAGCTAGCAGACTCTACCGATCTTGCAGATCCAAAATGGTTTAATAAAGCTCTTTTCCTTATAGCCCCAATTCCCTCTATTTGATCTAGCAGAGATTTGCTGATACCTTTTTTTCTCTTTGCTCTGTGAGCGCTTATGGCAAATCTATGTGATTCATCTCTTATTCTTTGAAGGAAAAATAGGGTAGGGTCATTTTTTGTAAATTTGTATTCTTTGCCATTATGAAAAAAGGTTTCATTACCACTATTTCTAAATTTACCTTTTGCTATCGCAATAATTGGAATATCGTGAAGCCCTAGTTCGTTAAGGCTTTCTCTAGCAACAGAATATTGACCTTTTCCTCCATCTACTACAACCAAATCTGGAAAAGCAAGGTAGTTGTCTTTTTCTTGAACTGCTCTTTTAAACCTTCTATTCAACACTTCTCTCATCATTCCATAGTCATCTTGCTCATTTTTTTTGTGTTTTATATTAAATTTTCTATATCTTTTTTTAATAAATCCTTCATCACCGTATGCTATCAATGCTCCAACACTATTCGTACCTTGAATATGACTATTATCGTAAACCTCAATTAAATTTATATTGTTTTCTAAATTAAATTTTTGAGCTACTGCATCGAACAATTCTTTATTATTCTGACTTTCATAAAGTTTTCTATTTAGACTATCCTTTGCATTTTTAATTGCTTGATTAATTACTTTTAGTTTTGATCCTTTTTTCGCAACTGAAATATTTATTTGTTTACCTTCTTTTTGTGTCAGTGTTTTTTCAATTAGTGTTTTTTCCTTTATTTCCTCTGAAAGAATAACTGACGAAGGAACACTTTTATTCTCATAAAATTGAGAAACAAATGAATTAAGGATTTCACTCAACTTTTCATCTGGATCGTGTTTTGGGAAAAAAGCTTGATTACCCCAATTTTGTTTTGATCTATAAAAAAATACTTGAATACAAGTTTTTCCAGATTCTTTATATCCAGCAATAACATCTGCCTCAACTAAGTTTGCTTCATTAATTCTCTGTGAAGATTGAATTATGTTTAATGCTTTAATTCTATCTCTTAAAATTACAGCTTTTTCAAAATCAAGATCCTCGCTTGCCTTTTCCATTTGATTAGAAAGATTTTTTTGAATTTTCCTAGATTTGCCTGAAACAAATTCAATAGCATCTTCTACTGTTTGACTGTATTCCTCTTTTTTTACATATCCTACACAAGGTCCAGAACATCTTTTTATTTGATATAAAATACAAGGTCTTTCTCTGTTTTTGAAAACGGTGTCATCACAAACTCTTAAATGAAAAATTTTTTGGATCATTTTGATTGTCCAATTAGCTGAACCAGCAGAAGCAAAAGGTCCAAAGTAAAAACCTTCTTTTGTTTTTTTTCCTCTATGTCTTTTTATTTGAGGCCATTTATCTTTATTACCAATAAATATAAATGGAAATGACTTATCATCACGTAAAAGGATATTAAATTTTGGTTTATGTTTTTTTATTAAATTTGCTTCTAGAAGTAATGCTTCACTTTCATTAGATGTTGTTGTTATCTCTAATTTTCTTGTTTGAGATAACATTCGTTCAGTTCTAATTATATGATTTTTTTCTGCAATATAACTTTTTAATCTATTAGGTAAATTTTTAGCTTTACCTACATAAAGAATTTCATTCTTTTCATTAAGCATCCTGTATACGCCTGGAAGTTTTGGTACCAAAGGTAGCTCTTTTTTAATTACTTCTTTTCCTATTTCAGAGCTTATCATGGCTCCTCTTTTTGGTAATTTGAATACCAACAGATGAACACTGTTTTAAGATTTCTAATTTTTCAATTTTTAACATTATTTTAGCAATCCTTTTGTCTTTAAATAGTTCATTAAAAACAGCTTCTGCTAATGTTTCTAGGAAATTATAATGTTTCTTTTTTACAAGTTTCGTAATTAATTTTACTATAGTTCCATAATTAACAATGGATTTTATGTCTTTGTCGCTTGAGGGTTTTTTGTCCTCATAGTCTATTTCAAGACTAAATTTAACTTTCTGTGATTTTTCTTTTTCAAAATCGTAATAACCAAGCTTTAAATCTAAAATTAACTCATTAATTAGTATTTTTTTCTCATAATTAAATAAAGTTTTATTTTTATCAATTTTTACAATTTTTAAATTATTTTTTTTCATTATTTAGTTCCAAAAAATAGTAAGACTCCAACATGCATTTCCATCCTCAATACGTACATAGCAACCTAAAAATGACATTATTTTAAATGCAAAAAAACCACCAATCAAAATTATTGCTGCTGCAAGAAAAGGATTAATTTTTTTCATTCTTTTCCTCCCATAATATCTGGTGTTTGCCAGTTTAAATTTTGTCCACTATCAATAGCTAAAACTTGTCCAGTAATAGATCTATTTTTTATAAAAAAGTCAACGGCATTGCATATTTGTTCTACATCAACTTGTCTTTTTAAAGGGGTTGCTAAATACTGTTTTTTGAAATGTTTTTCAGACTGTCTTTGATTTTTTATGGTAGGTCCTGGAGCTATTCCGTTGACCCTTATTTTTGGAGCTAAGCTCATAGCACTTGTTTTGGTAAGAGTATAAAGGCCAGTCTTACTTATAGTGTATGAAAAAAAGTAAGGAGTAAGTTTAAAGACTCTCTGATCAATTATATTTATTATATTATTATTTATTCCTTTTGTATTTTTAGCAAATTCTTTAGATAATAAAGCAGGTGTTCTTAAATTCGTTCTCAAGTGTTTACCCCAACCATCTGTTGTGAAGTTTTCTATTTTATCATTTTCAAATAAAGAAGCATTGTTTATTAAACAATCAAAATATTTTAATTTTAATTTGGCATATTTAACAATTTTATTTACGTCTTTTTCTTTACTCAAATCACCTTTTACAAGGTAAACCTTAGTACCATTGCCTTCTAATTCTTTTTTTAATTTTTTAGCTTTTAATTTTGATTTATTGAAATGAATTAATATTTCTTTGTTTGTGCCAGATAATTTTTTTGCAATTGCAGCTCCAATTCTGGTTGCTCCACCAGTAATAATTATTTTCCGTGCTTCCATTTTTTATCTCTTTTTTTTGTGACTTTAGTGCCTGGCATACCCATAGTTGATCTACCTTTTGGATAAAGCTTATTCTTCACATCATACTGTCTTATTTTTGGATTTAACGTAATTTCTAATTCGGTACTTTCTAACTTTCTTATTTCATCTCGTATTTTAGCAGCTTCCTCAAATTCTAAATTTGATGCTGCTTCTTTCATCTTTTTATCTAAGCCTTTGAGATGTTTTTTAAGGTTTCCACCAATATTTGAACCCTCGCTTATTTTGACGTAATCTTTCTCATAGACACTTTCTAGAATATCGCTAATATCTTTTTTTACCGACTTTGCATCTATTTTGTGTTTCTTGTTATAAGCTAATTGAATTTTTCTTCTTCTATCAGTTTCAGCAATAGCTTTTTTTATACTTTTTGTCTCTTTGTCAGCATATAAAATTACTTTGCCATCAACGTTTCGTGCTGCTCTTCCTATTGTTTGAATTAGAGATGTTTCAGATCTTAGAAAACCTTCTTTATCAGCATCTAAAATTCCAACTAACGCACATTCAGGAATATCTAATCCCTCTCTTAATAAGTTAATTCCAACTAAAACATCAAATACACCCATTCTTAAATCTCTCATGATTTCAATTCTTTCTAATGTATCAATATCTGAGTGTAGGTATCTTACTTTTATACCATTCTCATGAAGATATTCAGTTAAATCTTCAGCCATTTTTTTTGTTAGTGTTGTTACTAATACTCTGTGATTATTTTCTATAACTCGCTTACATTCATGCATTAAATCATCCACTTGATTTTTTGCAGGTCTTACTTCTACAGGAGGATCAATTAATCCTGTTGGTCTAATTACTTGATCTATAAAGTTACCTTTTGTTTGTTCTAATTCCCATGGACCTGGAGTTGCTGAAACGAAAACAGTTTGAGTTCTCATTAAATCCCATTCTTCAAATTTTAACGGTCTATTGTCCATACACGAAGGAAGTCTAAATCCATATTCCGCTAAAGTACTTTTTCTTGATCTATCCCCTTTATACATTCCATTCAGTTGAGGCACCGTGACATGACACTCATCTACAAATATCAAAGTATTATCTGGAAAGTATTCAAAAAGAGTAGGAGGAGGTTCCCCAGGTTTTCTTCCAGATAAAAATCTAGAATAGTTTTCAATACCAGCACAAGATCCAGTTGCCTCAATCATTTCAAGGTCAAATTTAGTTCTCTCCTCTAATCTTTGTGCTTCCAGTAATTTATTTTCAGAGCGGTGTTTTTTTAATGTTACTTCTAATTCTTTTTTTATATTAATTACTGCTTGCTCTATTGTAGGTTTTGGGGTGATGTAGTGACTATTAGCATAAACTTTTACTAAACTTAATTCTCTTACTTTATCACCAGTTAGAGGATCAAACTCTTCAATCTGTTCGAGCTTATCACCAAACAAACATAATCTCCAAGCTCTGTCCTCTAGGTGTGATGGAAAAATTTCTAAGTATTCTCCTCTTGCTCTAAATGTTCCTCTATAAAAATTTTGATCGTTACGTTTGTATTGAAGAGCAACCAAAGACTTAATTATTTCTTCTCTGTTATAATCATAATTTTTCTGGAGCGTTAAAGTCATTTTGCTATATGCTTCGACAGACCCAAGACCATAAATGCAAGAAACGCTTGCAACAATTAATACATCATCTCTTTCTAAAAGAGATCTGGTCGCTGAGTGCCTCATTCTATCAATTTGTTCATTAATAGAGGCTTCTTTCTCGATATATGTGTCTGATCTCGGCACATAGGCCTCAGGAGTATAATAGTCATAGTATGAAACAAAATATTCAACAGCATTGTCAGGAAAAAAGGTTTTCATTTCCCCATAAAGTTGAGCAGCAAGAGTTTTGTTTGGAGCTAAAATCAAGGCAGGTCTATTGGTAGCCTCAATAACTTTAGCCATGGTAAAAGTTTTTCCAGATCCTGTTACACCAAGTAAAACTTGGTTAAATTGATCTTTGTTTGCACCATTTACTAATTTTTTTATTGCCTCAGGCTGATCACCAGCAGGTTTAAAATCAGATTTAATTTTGAATTTTTTTCCACCTTCCAGTTTTCCACCTATTTTAGGATTTTTACTCTGAATATCTGTAATTAAATCTTGATAAGTATTTTCCATATATTAAACAACGTAGTAGAATTTATTTATATTTCAATGAGCATAATATCAGACAGTTTAAAGAAGATTAAACCATCACCTACTATTGCTGTTACTCAAAAAGCAAGAGAATTAAAAGCTGCTGGAAAAGATGTTATTGGACTTGGTGCAGGTGAACCTGATTTTGATACTCCAGATAATATTAAGCAGGCAGCTATAAAAGCTATTAATGATGGTGATACTAAATACACTGCAGTAGATGGAACCCCAGCATTGAAAAAAGCAATTGTAGAAAAATTTAAAAAAGAAAATAATTTAGATTATACAACTGATCAAATTACAGTTGGTGCTGGTGGAAAGCACGTTATCTATAACGCTATGATGGCAACACTAAACGATGGAGACGAGGTAATAATTCCAGCTCCTTATTGGGTTTCTTATCCTGATATGGTTTTATTAGCAGGTGGAAAACCAGTAATAATGGAATGTAATGAAAAACAAGGTTTTAAAATAAATCCAAATGATCTTGAAAAGTTTATAACTCCAAAAACAAAATGGATTATTCTTAATTCTCCTTCAAATCCAACTGGAGCATGTTATTCAGAGCAAGATATAAAAGCAATTGCAACTATATTGGAAAAACATAATCATGTATATATTTTAAGTGATGATATTTATGAGCATGTGACTTATGAGGGTTTCAAATTTTTTACAATTGCTCAAATTGATAGTTTAAAAGACAGAGTGCTTACAATGAATGGTGTAAGTAAAGCTTATTCAATGACAGGTTGGAGAATAGGGTACGCAGCTGGTCCAAAAGAGATTATTAAAGCGATAGCAAAAATCCAATCACAATCAACAACCAATCCGTCATCTATTAGCCAAGCTGCAGCAGTTGAGGCACTTAGTGGAACACAAGACTTTATTAAGGAAAGAGCTAATTCTTTTCAGGAGAGAAGAGATTTTGTTGTTAATGCTTTAAATGCGATAGATGGAATTGAATGTTTAAATCCTGATGGAGCATTTTATGTATTTCCAAGTTGCAAAGGTTTAATGGGAAAAAAAGATCCTAATGGAAATGAGATAAAGTCCGATACTGATTTTGTTCAATCATTATTAGAGAATAGTGGAATTGCTGTTGTCCAGGGTTCTGCATTTGGTTTAGAGGGTTTCTTTAGGATCTCATATGCAACCTCAATGAAAAATTTAGAAAAATCAATGGAAAGAATAAAATCTTTTTGTGAAAGCTTGTAATTAATAAAATTTAATTTTAGTGAAAGCTGTAATTTCAGAAATTCAAAACAGGTACTTAAGAGTAAGGACTGTAAATTATGGGTCTAGTCTTTATGAGATTTATCATAAATTAAAAAAAATAAATTTAGTTTTAAATTTAGGATCTAAAGAAAATTATAAATTTGAAAATTTTAGCGTCGGAGCTACATGTGGAAGATATGCAGGAAGAATAGCAAATTCAAAATTTAATATAGGAAAAAAAATTTTTTTATTGAGCAAAAATGAAAAAAAAAACACACTACATGGTGGAAAGAAAGGTTTCGCCATACTTCCTTGGAAAAAAATAAAACAAACAAAAAATAAAATAGTTTATCAAATAAAGTCAAAAGATTTGGATCAGGGTTTTCCTGGAAATTTGTTGGTAAATTGTACTTATCAGCTACATAACAAATATTTGAATATAAATTATGAATATAAATCAGATAAATATACTCATGTAAATTTAACGAATCATAGTTATTGGAATTTAAGTAAAAATAAAAAAAATAAAATTTTCGATCATTATTTGACTCTTAATTCTAAAAAATATTTAGAAACTAATAAGTATTTAATTCCAACTGGAAAAATTAAAAAAGTAAACAAAGGTCTTTATGATTTTACTAATTTTGAGAACATCGGTAAAAAATTAATTTTGTTTTCAAAGAGTAAGGATAAAAAAAAACTAAAAGGTTTTGATACAACTTTCGCAGTAAAAAAAAATTCAAAAAATTATATAGCGTCGCTTAAGAGCGAAAAGAGTAAAATACAAATTGATTTTTTTTCTAATTTACCAGGACTTCAGCTTTACACAGCTCAGCATCTTAAATATAAAAAAAAATTGTCTCCATTCCAAGGAGTTTGTTTAGAAACTCAATACTATCCTGACTCTCCAAATAAAAAAAGATTTCCTAGTACTTTAATAAAACCAAATAAAAGCTATACATGCTTCACAAAAATCAAAATTGATTAGTAAATGAAAACAGCCTTAGTTTTTGGTCCATCCGGTTTGATTGGTGGGCATCTTCTTAATCAATTATTTAAAAATAATAATTATTATAAAATAAAGATATTTGTTCGTTCAGAACCTTTAATTAATGATCCAAAATTAGAGATTATTAGAACTGATTTTAATAATTTAGAAAATCACAAAGAAGATATCAAAGGAGATGATTGCTTTTATTGTATTGGTACAACTAAACAAAATTCGCCTGATAAAAATCAGTATCGAAGGGTTGAGCTTGAAATTCCAAAACAAATTGCACAAATAGCTAAATCAAATTCAGTAAATTCGTTTTTTTTTGTTTCATCTGGTTATGCAGATCCAAAAAGCTCAGGAGATTATTTAAAGTTTAAAGGTGAAGTTGAAGAGGAGTTAAAGAGACTTAATTTTCCAAAACTTGGAATAATGAGGCCTTCTTTTTTATTAGGAGACAGAAAAGAAAAAAGATTAGGGGAGAAAATAGGAATATTTATATTTAAATTATTATCACCTTTGTTTTTAGGACCATTAAAAAAAATGAAACCAATTCAATCTGAAAAAGTTGCAAAAGCAATGATTAAAATTTCTAATGGTGATTTTAGACAAC
Source organism: Pelagibacteraceae bacterium AG-349-O05 (assembly GCA_003281005.1). GTDB lineage: Bacteria > Pseudomonadota > Alphaproteobacteria > Pelagibacterales > Pelagibacteraceae > Pelagibacter. Next base: position 41,519 of record QCDE01000007.1, on the reverse strand, counting down.
AAGTATTCGAGTCTAATGAAATAGTGGAAATTAGTAATAATTAATTTTTAAAATTTAAAATATTCTTTTATGTCTTTATGAAACAATAAGTAAATACAAGAAATCTGAAATAATGTATTCAAACTTAAAATAAATCTTACAACCAATTCATTAAATCCTATTTCTGGTATAGGTCCATAAGGAGCAGCAAAACTTACATTTATTGCCCCAATTAAATCTAACAAACCAATCACATTCCAAGACAGCAAAAGACCCCATAGTATAGTGCTTGGTTTTTTTATAATGTGGTAAACTAAAAATAAAGCAGTTATCCCAATAAAAAAGTCACCCACAAAAGGAATTATCCATTCGGATGGTGCTGAACGTTCATTTTCGGTAAAAATCCAAAACAAAAACAAACCTGACCCAACTGCTCTGAATGACATCCATCCAGTTACAAAAATAATCCAATTTAATTTCATTTTTTAGTGAGATAAAAATTTTTCTGCCTCAAGTGCAGCCATACATCCCATACCTGCAGCGGTTACAGCTTGTCTAAATGTTTTATCTTTTACATCTCCAGCTGCATAAACACCAGGAACATTTGTCTCTGTAGAATCTGGTTTAGTAACTAAATAACCCTCATTGTCCATTTCCAACTGATCTTTAAAAAGTTTAGTTGCAGGATCGTGACCAATTGCAATGAAAACACCATCTAGTTTTAATTCTTCTACATTATTTGTCTTTACATTTTTAATTTTTAAACCTTTAACATTTTTAGGATCTTTATCACCAATTACATCTTCAACTACTGAATCCCAAATAATTTCTATTTTTTTATTTTCCATTAATTTTTTTTGAAGCATCTTTTCAGCCCTTAGACTATCTCTTCTGTGAATTAATTTTACTTTTGAAGCAAACTTTGTAAGAAACATTGCTTCCTCTACAGCAGCATTTCCTCCACCGACTACAGCAACTTCTTTATCTTTAAAAAAGAAACCATCGCATGTAGCACATGCTGAAACTCCAAAACCTCTAAATTCTTGTTCTGATTTTATATTTAACCATCTAGCTTGTGCCCCAGTAGATATAATAATACTATCAGCAGTATATTTCTGACCACTATCTCCAATTGCTTCAAATGGTGAACTTTTTAAATTTACTGATCCAATATGGTCTTCAATCATTTCAGTTCCAACTGCTTTTGCTTGTTCTTTCATTTGATCCATTAACCATGGCCCCTGAATAACTTCAGCAAATCCTGGAAAATTTTCAACATCAGTGGTTGTTGTCAGTTGTCCGCCAGGTTCTGAACCGTAAACTAAAATTGGATTTAGCATAGCTCGAGCGGCATAAACCGCAGCTGTGTATCCGGCAGGACCAGATCCAATTATTAACACTTTTGTGTGTTTAGTTGGATTTTGATTCATATGAAAGCTATATAGTGATTAATGACTAAATTAAAAGGTATTTTATTAACTCAAGGAATGCATGGCATGATAAGCCAAGTTGAAGGTTTAGCAAAAGCCTTAGGTATACATTTTACACACCATAAGGTTGAACTAAATAATTTTTGGAAAATTGTTCCACCAAAATTAACGCCAATATCACAAAATGTTTATAAAAAAATAAACGAGTCTGATTTTGATGTAATTATTTCATGTGGAAGAAAAAGCGTGATTCCCTCAATCCACTTAAAAAGTATTTCAAAAAAAAAAGTTTTAAATATTCATATTCAAGATCCAAAGGTAGATTTTAATCATTTTGATTTTATTGTTGCCCCCGAACATGATGGGATAAGCGGTACAAATGTAATTAAAACAAAGGGCGCAATTCACTATTTAACGGAAAATGAGATTGAAGAAAATAGAAGTTATTTAAATTCATATATCAGACAGGATAATAGAAAAGTTTGGTGTTTGATATTGGGTGGTCCTACAAAATATTATGACTACTCAACAAAAAATATGAAGCATATCTTTTCGATTTTTTACAAACTGTTGAAAAAATATGATTTTCAACTTGTGGTGATACCTTCAATGAGAACACCATTAAATACTATACATTATGCAAAAGAGTTTTTTGGAGAAAATCATACTGTGATTATGAATGTTGATAAAAAAGCTTATCTTTCAGCTTTAGCTATTTCGGAAAATATAGTTGTAACATGTGACTCTAGCTCAATGATATCTGAAGCTGCTTTGACTGGAAAACCAATTTATGTTGCTAATATTTTACCAAAAAGAAAAGACGTTAGATTTCAGAATTTTAGAAATTTATTCAGAGAATTAAATATTACTAGAAACTTAGGTGAAGAAATCGAAAATTGGAACTATCAAAAATTAGATGAAACGAATAAAGTAGCAAAAATTATTAAAGAAAAAATACAATCATAATGTCATTTTTAAATGCAATTAAAAATAATTCGAAACAATACAATTTCCCTTTTGATCATTGGGAATATAGCAATGCTTTATCAGAGGAAGCAATTGATGAAATAGTTAAAGCAGACATTCCTGATGTCAGTAAACATAATCTTAATTATGATGGAACAAGAGCAATAGATGGTGGAGCTGCACAATACAGAAAAGGTATAGCTTCAGGCGGAAAAGCAATTAAATTTAGATGTTTTATAAATAAAGAAAACTCCACTCAATTTCCAAATTTAGTAAAATTTATAAACGAGCTTCAATCTAAAGAAACATATGAAACAATATCTAAAATGATAGACAAGGATTTATCAAATTCTTATGTAAGAGTTGAAGTTATATGTGATAGAGAAGGTTTTTGGCTTAAACCTCATTGTGATATAAAAGAAAAACTTATGTCAGGATTGATATTTGTTAACAAAACAAATGAGTCTGAGGACTTAGGAACAGATTTTTATAATGAAAAATTAGAGAAGGTTAAGACACTTCCTTATAAACATAACTGTGGTTATCTGTTTACCAGTGGACCAAATACTTGGCATGGAATGGAAAAGAAAAAAATAGTTAAAGAAAGACGATGTATTCAAGTAAACTATGTTACTTTTCAGACAGATTGGAAAGTTAAATAATTTATTTTTCCCAATCAAATCTGGGAAACGAATCGAAAACTTTAAATATTCCCTCTGACCACTGGTTACAAACTCGGGAGTAAGTTTCGTCAGAAAGATTTAAACATTCAAGTGAAGCTAATCTTTCAGCATCTTTTTTGTGTACAGCAAAATCTATTGGTGGGCCTACTGTTAAATCACTTTTTAAGGTTGAGTCCATCGAAATTAATGCACAACGTGATGCGTCCCCAATAGATACGTTTGGTTTGATAACCCTATCTAATATTGGCTTACCATATTTTACTTCTCCAATTACAAGATAAGGTTTGCTGTCTGCAGGTCTTATATAATTTCCTTGAGGATATATTAAATATAGTTCGTGTTGCTGACCTTTAATTTGTCCTCCAACTATAAAAGTTGAACCAAGTAAGACATTATCTGTATTAATTCCTTGAGGTGAGGAGTGTTCAATATTAAGTGAACCAATATAAGAAGCTATTTGTTCGAAATCAGAGCATGTGTTTAAGTTCATTATCCCGGTTGAGCTTTTTAAATCTTTCTCAATTGATTTATAAACTGCTTGTGAAGTCCCTAAATTTCCTGAAGTTACTATTACAATAGTTCTGTCACCAACATCATGGGTCATCATTTTTGAATATATATTTACATTATCTAGCCCTGCATTAGTTCTTGAGTCTGAAGCAAAAACAAGACCCTCATTAGTTTTAATACCTATACAATATGTCATAGGTGTAATTGATATTTAAAAATAAACATTTTTACAAACTATTTTTAGCATAACTGTCATTCATTCTTCGCATTTGTGTATTTTGAATATTTATTAAAATATTAAATATTATGGTTACTCAATTCTGGAAAAATTACGACTCAAAGTCATCTTATGATGGTTATATATCTGATGATAGCAAAATAAGAAAACATGCTAAAATTATTTCTGGTATTTTAGAGAGGAATGGAAAGAAAAAATTACAAGAAATTGAAAAAAATTGCCAAAGCACAATTAGCGCAAGAGGAATTAATTTCAGAGTCTATGCAGCTAACAATAGAGCAGAAGAAAAAAAATGGCCTTTAGATATAATTCCCAGAATAATTCCTAAACGTGTATGGAACAAAATTTCAAAAGGGTTGGCACAAAGAGTAAAAGCACTTAATTTATTTATCGATGATGTTTACAATAAAAAAAAAATTTTTAAGGATAATGTAGTTCCTAAAGAATTAGTTTTTAATTCACCATATTATATCAAAGAATGTGATGGTTTTTCTCCAAAGTATAAAGCTTGGTCAAACATTTCTGGAATTGATCTTATTAGAAATATAAATGGTGAATACTTGGTTTTGGAAGATAATTTGAGAGTTCCATCAGGTGTATCTTATATGCTTGAAAATCGGATGGTTATGAGGGATGTTTTTCCAGAATTATTTACGAGATATAAAGTTTCCTCAATACATCAATACGCAAATAAATTGTACCACTGTATGGAGGAATGCATACCTAAAAGAACTGAAAATCCTCACATGGTAGTACTTACTCCTGGCATTTATAATTCAGCTTATTTTGAACATTCTTTTTTAGCTGAACAAATGGGAATAGCTCTCGTTGAAGGTAAAGATTTGTTCGTGGAAAATGATATTGTATACATGAAAACTGTTAAGGGTAAACTTAAAGTAGATTGTATATATAGAAGATTGGATGACAACTTTTTAGATCCCAAAGTATTCTACAAAGAATCACTTATTGGAGTTCCTGGACTTTTTAAGTGTTGGAAAAAAGGAAACGTAGGAATAGTAAACGGAATTGGAACAGGTATAGCAGATGACAAAGCTATTTACTCTTATGTAAATAAAATGATTGTTTATTATCTAGGCGAGCAACCTAAAATAAATCAAGTTGAAACTTTTTTGTGTCACGAGAAAAAAGATAGAGATTATGTTATTGAAAACATTTCAAAATTAGTTGTTAAACCAGCTAATGCGTCTGGAGGGTATGGTATTTTAATTGGTGCAAGAGCATCAAAAAAAGAAAAAGATGAAATGATTCAGAAAATAAAAAGTAAACCAAGAGAATTTATTGCTCAACCATTAGAAATTTTATCAACTCTTCCTACAATTACTGAAAGCAATATTGAGCCAAGACATGTTGATTTAAGACCTTTTGTGTTAAGTGGAAAATCTATTTACGTAACATCTGGTGGTTTAACAAGAGTTGCATTAAGGAAAGGGAGCACAATTGTAAATAGTTCACAAGGTGGAGGATCTAAAGATACAATGATAGTTGATGTTTAGAATTTACTAAATATCTTGCAGTGAATTAACCTCTAATCTTTTTGTCTTAAGAGATTTAATTGCCTCCAAACAGGCTTGAGCAGTTGACATATTAGTACAGTATGGGACTTTATTCTTTAATGTTGCTCTTCTTAAAGCTATAGCATCACTTAGTCGGTGTTCACTATTTCCACCCCCAGTGTTTATTACTAGTGCAATTTTTTTTGAGTCTAAAACATCGACTATATGAGGAGTTCCACTACTAACTTTATTTATAATTTTACATTTCATTCCATGTTTTCTAATATATTCAGCAGTTCCTTTAGTTGCACATAATTTAAATTTAAGTTTTAAAAGATCTTTTGCTAAATCCAATCCTTCGTCTTTATGTGAGTCTTTTAGAGATATGAAAGCCAATCCTTCTTTTGGTAATGAGTTAGCTGCCGCTATTTGACTTTTGGCAAAAGCCATTCCAAAATTTTTATCAAATCCCATAACTTCACCAGTTGATTTCATTTCTGGTCCTAACAACAAGTCACTATTTGGAAATTTATTAAATGGGAATACAGCTTCTTTAACCGCATACATACCTTTGGATCTATCCTTTAAATTAAACTTAGATAATTTTTCACCAGCCATTATTCTTGATGCAATTTTAGCTAGAGGTAATCCTTTTGCTTTTGATACAAAAGGAACTGTTCGACTAGCTCTTGGATTAACTTCGATCACATAAATTTCATCTTTTTTGATGGCAAACTGTATATTCATAAAACCTTTAACGTTTAAAGCTATCGCTAATTTTTTAGTTTGATCTTCAATTTCTTTAATAAGATAAGGTTTGATAGATACAGGGGGAAGACTACATGCAGAGTCCCCTGAATGAATGCCAGCTTCTTCTATATGCTGCATAATTCCTGCAACATGAACCTGTTTTCCATCTGATATGGCATCCACATCTACTTCCATTGCATGATCGATAAATTTATCAATCAAAATTGGATTTTCTTCTGCAGCTTTAAACGCTTCTTCAACAAACTTTTTAAGCTGATTTTTTTCATGAACAATCTCCATAGCTCTTCCACCTAAAACATACGAAGGTCTTACCATTAATGGCAATCCTATTTTATCTGCAATTTTTATTGCTTGATTAAATGTCTTTGCAATTCCACTCTCCGCCTGCTTAAGCTTTAATTTATTTAATAAACTTCTAAATCTATCTCTATCCTCTGCTAAATCGATAGAAGTATATTGAGTTCCTAAAATTGGAAGATTGTTATCGTGCAAAAATTTAGCAAGCTTAATCGGAGTTTGGCCACCAAACTGGGCTATTACACCTATAAGATTTCCTTTTTCTTGCTCTTTTTTGATTATATTAAAAACATATTCTTCTTTTAAAGGTTCAAAGTATAATCGATCACTCGTATCATAGTCTGTTGATACTGTTTCAGGGTTACAGTTAACCATTATAGTTTCAAAACCTGCGTCTCTTAATGAAAAACTTGCCTGGCAACAGCAATAATCAAACTCAATTCCTTGACCAATTCTATTTGGTCCTCCTCCAAGAATAACTATTTTTTTCTTATTGGATGGATCAGCTTCACATTCTGAGTTAATTGAAAAATTTCTTTGGTAAGTTGAGTACATATAAGGAGTGAAAGATTTGAATTCAGCCGCACAAGTATCTACTTTTTTATAAACCGGAAGTATTTTAAGTGCTGATCTTTTTCTTCTAACAATTTCTTCAGAAGTTTTAGTTAATTCTGAAAGTTTTTTATCTGAAAACCCTATCGATTTTATTCTATTAAATTCTGAAAAATCCCTTGGAAGTCCTTTAGTTTTTAACTGTGTTTCACAATCAACTATCTCTTTAATTTGTTCTAAAAACCAAGGATCAATTTTAGATAAATTATATATTCTCTTTAAGTCTATTTTTTTTCTAATTGCTTCAGCGACTAGCAATATCTTATTTGGAATAGTTTCTTTAAGTTTCTTTTCAATTTGCTTTTTATTTAAATCAAAAATTCTGTCTAAACCTGAAAAACCAGTTTCAAGAGACACCAAGGCTTTTTGTAAAGATTCTTTAAAGTTTCTTCCTATAGCCATTGCCTCACCTACTGATTTCATTGATGTCCCTAAAGTTGCAGGAGAAGTAGAAAATTTTTCAAATGTAAATCTTGGAATTTTAGTTACTACATAATCTATACTTGGTTCAAATGATGCAGGAGTAACTTTAGTTATTTCATTTTTTAATTCATCCAGAGTATAACCAACCGCTAATTTTGCAGCTACTTTCGCAATTGGAAATCCAGTTGCTTTTGATGCAAGTGCTGATGACCTTGATACACGTGGATTCATTTCAATGACAACCATTCGACCATTTTTAGGATTGATAGCGAACTGAACATTTGATCCTCCAGTTTCAACTCCAATTTTTCTCAAACATGCAATAGATGCATTTCTCATTACTTGGTATTCTTTATCTGTAAGTGTAAGAGCTGGTGCAATTGTTACAGAGTCACCCGTATGAATTCCCATTGGATCTATATTTTCAATTGAGCAAATGATGATACAGTTATCTTTCTTATCTCTTACAACCTCCATCTCAAATTCTTTCCAGCCCTCTAAACATTCTTCAACAAGAACTTGACTTACTGGAGATTCATGCAATCCATTTTTAACAATCTTGAAATAATCTTTTCTAGTTTTGGCTATTCCCCCACCAAGCCCACCTAGTGTAAAAGCAGGTCTTATAATTGCAGGTAAACCAATTTTTTTTAATACTCTTGCTGCTTGATTATTATTATTTACGATTTCTGATTTTGGTAAATCTAAACCAATATCAATCATATTTTTTCTAAATTTCTTTCTATCCTCCGCATTAGAAATTGCTTTAGAATTCGCTCCGATCAACTCAATTTTGTATTTTTTTAGAATTCCTTTTTTTTCTGCTTCCATTGCAAGGTTAAGCGCAGTTTGGCCACCCATTGTCGGTAGAATTGCATCGGGTTTCTCTTTCTTTAGAATTTTTTCTAATACATTTAGTGTAATTGGTTCAATATAAGTTTTATCCGCAACATCTGGATCAGTCATAATTGTTGCAGGATTTGAATTTATTAAGACTACTTTATAACCCTCATCTTTAAGAGCTTTACATGCTTGTGTCCCTGAATAATCAAATTCACATGCTTGTCCTATAATTATTGGACCAGCTCCTACAACTAATATTTTTTTAATATCTTTTCTTTTTGGCATTTTTTTTCATGTTATTAATAAATTCTTGAAACAAATAAACACTATCTTGCGGTCCAGGATTAGATTCCGGATGATATTGAACTGAAAATATTGGTTTATTTTTAAGCTTTATTCCTTCAATAGTATTATCAAAAAGAGACTTGTGAGTTACTTCAATTTTTTTTGGTAAAGTTTCTTCAACTACTACAAACCCATGATTTTGACTGGTAATCTCAACTTTGTCATGAACTAAATTTTTAACAGGATGGTTCGCACCTCTATGTCCCAACTTCATTTTTTTTGTTTTGCCACCTAAAGCTAATGCTAATATCTGATGACCTAAACAAATACCAAATATAGGTAAATTATTTTTAATTAGATCATTAATAATTTCTATAGCATATTTCCCTGTTGCAGCTGGATCACCAGGACCATTTGATAAGAATATTCCACTTGGTTTTAAAGCTAAAATTTTGTTTGCACTAGTTTTACAGGAGACAACTGTAACTTTACAGTTGAAGTCAGAGAAATATCTTAAGATGTTTTTTTTAATTCCATAATCAATTGCAACAACATGAAATGAGTTCTCTTCATTTTTTTTATATCCAACTTCTTTTTTCCATGTTTTAAGACCTTTCCAAATATAATTTTTCTGGGTTGAAACTACTTCTGCAAGATCAAGATTTTTTAATCCATTCCATTTTATTGTAGAGTTGGTCAATTTATTAATATTAAATTTCCCTTTTTTTGAATAACTAATTGTGCCTTTGGGGGCGCCTTTGTCTCTTATAAAGCTTGTTAGGCTTCTGGTGTCTAAGCCAGTAATTCCAACAATTTTATTTTTCTTTAGCCAAGAGTCTAAATGTAGAAAAGATCTATAGTTTGAGGGCGAGGTTATTTCTGAGTTAATTATTACTCCTTTTGCCCATATTTTATCTGACTCATGATCCTCTTTATTAGTTCCAACATTTCCTATATGAGGAAAGGTAAAGTTGATAATTTGACCCGCATATGAAGGATCAGAAATGATTTCCTGATATCCAGTTAATGATGTATTAAAGCAAACTTCGCCTGTAGCTTCTCCTTGGTAACCAATTCCAATTCCTTTAAATACCTTTTTATTTTCAAGAACTAAAACGCCTGTATTGATTTGTGATTTTGTTTTTGAGTTAGTTTTTTTTGCTTTTTTCTTCAATTACAACTCATGAGTTAAAGGTTAATACAATAATTGCTTTATTATCGCAACAGAGATGTAATATAAAAATATAAAAAAACAATTTTTCTTTTGAAGAATTTTTTCTTTAAAGTAGATTAAAAAATTATGTCATTAAAACAGACTATCGAAAACGAATATAAAAATGCTCTAAAATCTAAAGATAAAAATAAAATATCAACCTATAGGTTAATATTATCTTCTATTAAGGATTTGGACATTGTTAACAGATCAGGCCCCAATAAAAAGGAGACTGATGATGAGGATATTAAGAAACTTTTGAAAAAAATGGTTAAGCAGCGGGCCGAATCAATTGATATTTACAAAAAAAATAACAGAACGGATCTTTTAGAGGTTGAACAAAATGAATATGACATTTTAACAAGTTTCTTGCCAAAGCAGCTAAGCGAAGACGAGACTAAGAAAATTTGTGCAGATGTTATTTCGAAAATTGGAGCAAATTCATTAAAAGATATGGGAAAAGTTATGGGTGAACTAAAAAAAACTCATGCAGATGAAATTGATTTTTCTAAAGCAGGATCAATGATCAAAGAATTGTTGAATAAATAATGAAATACCCAAAAGAGTATCTTGATGAAATTAAAAATAGGTTGAAAGTTTCAACGGTAGTATCAAAGAGTATTTCATTAAAAAAAAGAGGTAAAGAATTTGTAGGTTTATCACCTTTCAAAAATGAAAAAACACCCTCATTTACTGTAAATGATGAAAAAGAATTTTATCATTGTTTTGCAACTTCTGAACATGGAAATATTTTTGATTTTGTGATGAAAACTCAAAATTTAAAATTTGGAGAGGCAGTTAAATACTTAGCTCAATTAGCAGGCATGCAGCCATATATGTTTTCAAAACAAGATGAAGAAAGAGAGAGAAAATGGAATGAGTATAAATCTATTTTTAGTAATTATGTAGATTTTTATCACAATGAACTTTTAAAAAATGAAGATTGTTCGATTGCTAGAGATTATTTAAAAAATAGATCACTAGGTAAAGATGAAGTAAAAAAATTTAAAATTGGATATATAGAAAAAAATCCAAATTTTTTCGAAAAATTAAAAAAAGACTATAGCGAACAAACTTTAGTAGATACTGGTTTATTTTATTTAGATGAGAAAAAAAAAGTATATGTCGAGAGATTTAGAGGTCGATTAATATTTCCAATCAATAATATTTCAGGCCAACCGATAGCTTTAGGTGGAAGAATAATTGAAAATTTAGATTACTTAGCCAAATATATAAATTCACCTGAAACAAATTTTTTTAAAAAAGGATCAAATTTATATAATTTGGATATAGCAAGAAAGCTTTCTAATAAGATCGATCATATTTATCTGGTTGAAGGATACATGGATGTAGTAGGTCTGAGTAAAAATAGAATTGACAATGTAGTAGCAAATCTTGGTACATCTTTAACTGACAAACAAATTTTAACTTTAAATCAATTTTTTGATGATATCATAATTTGTTTTGATGGTGATGAAAGTGGATATAAAGCTGCTCTTAGAGCAGCAGAAAATTCAATTAAAGAACTTAAACCAGAGAAACAAATTTCATTTTTATTTTTGCCTGATAAAGAGGATCCAGATAGCTATGTAAATAAAAATGGTAAGGCTAATTTTGTGGATTTTACAAAGCAGAGCAAATTATCAATTCATCAATTTATTTTTACTCATTATAAAAAACAAACTAAAAATAATCCATCATCAATGGCAATTTTTGAGAAAAAACTAAGAGAAATTGCAAACACAATTAAAGATGATTTTATAAAAAAATATGTTTTAGAATATTTTTTAGAAAAAATTGCTGAACTAACTCCATATTCCAATCAAAATAATAAAAGATTTTATACAAAAAAAACAAAATCTTTAGAGAGTACAAAAAAATATTTTCAAGAAAGTCAGTTGTTGACCGGAGTTGAATTAAAAGAGTTTTCTTTATTATACTTGGTAATAAATAAATTAGATTTGTTGCAAGCAAATATTCATTTGATTGAAAATATTAAATTATTTACTGAGGTTAACAAAAAAATATTTGAAATGATTATTCAAAAATTGAAATCTGGTTCGCAAATCAAAATTCAAGATCTTGAATTAGATGTTCAATTAACAGAAAAAATAAACAAATTTGCTCCAATCAAACATATTTTAAAAAATCAATCTGATGACGATCAAAAAATAATTGAATTATTAGAGGACATCTCTAGAGATTTAATGAATTATGATCTCGAGTTCAGAATCCAGGAATTAGAGTCGAAGTTTTCAGTTGATATGAGTGAGACTACATTCAATGAGCTAAAAGAGCTCAAAAAAAAGCAGAATCTCAATTAATCTGCCAAAATTAATAATGGATTTTTATATAATTGAGATTATATAAGACCTTTCAACTTACATAATATTTGTGGAAAGAATAATAACTAAATCATTTGCTAGATTAATGGGTCGTGGAACACACAGAGGTTTCATAACTTATGAAGAACTAAGTAAATCTCTTGGTAAAAGAAATTTATCAGACGAAAATTTATCTCAAGCATTCATTCATATACTGGATGCAAATGTTACATTAGTAGAAAAAAAATCTGATTTTAAGGTTTTAAGAAAAAAAGAAAATTCAAATAAAGAAGACGGCAAGACAATAGAGAAAAGTGATGATCCTATAAGAATGTATTTGCGTGAGATGGGGGGAGTTGAGCTTTTATCTAGAGAAGGTGAAATAGCAATTGCAAAAAGAATTGAGGCTGGAAAAGATGTAATGTTAATAGCACTCTCCCAAAGCCCAATTACAGCACAACAATTTTTTGAATGGAATGAGAAATTACAAAAGGATGAAATTCTTGTTAGGGAAATCATAGATATAGATACCAATTATATGGAAGATGAATCAACTGGACCTAGCGCTAAGCAAAAAAATGCTGGAGAAACAGATAAAGAAGACGGGTCATCAGAAGAGGATGATGACTTTAATCCAACTCTAGCTGCTATGGAAACTGAAATCAAACCTAAGGTTTTAAAAACGGTAAATACCTTAACTAAAGAATATACTAAATTAATAAAGTATCAAAAAGAAAAATTAGATTGTGTTTTAAACACTAAAAATTTTTCATCTGCTAAAGAAAAAGGATATGAAAAAATAGTACACGATATATTGGAAAATATAAAATCTCTTCAATTATCTCCAGCAGTATTAGAGGAATTAGTTCAGAAGCATTATATAGAAAATAAAAAGATAATTTCTTTAGAGGGAAACTTATTAAGACTAGCAATGGACCATAAAATTCCAAGAAATGAGTTTATAAAATTTTATGTTGGTAATGAGATAAACCCAAATCTTAAAAAATTTTTAGATACTAATTCTATTTGGAAGCATTTTTTTACAAAAAATAAAGATGAATTTAAAAATATAAGAGAGAGATTAATTGAAATAAGTCATAAGCTTGGAATTTCAGTAACTGATTTTAAAAAGTTAGTAAGCAGAATTCAAAAAGGTGAAAAAGAGTCAAGAATTGCAAAAAAAGAAATGGTAGAAGCAAATTTAAGATTAGTTATTTCTATAGCTAAAAAATATACAAATCGAGGTCTCCAATTTTTAGATTTGATTCAAGAGGGAAATATTGGCTTAATGAAAGCAGTAGATAAATTTGAGTATAGAAGAGGTTACAAATTTTCAACGTATGCAACATGGTGGATTAGACAAGCAATAACAAGATCTATAGCTGATCAAGCAAGAACCATTCGTATTCCAGTTCATATGATAGAAACAATCAATAAAATAGTACGTACCCAAAGATTAATTCTAAGTGAGTTTGGAAGAGAAGCAACACCAGAAGAGTTAGCACAAAAATTAAGAATGCCATTAGATAAAGTAAGAAAAGTTTTAAAAATTTCAAAAGAACCCGTATCATTGGAAAAACCTGTTGGCGATGAGGAAGACAGTAGTTTAGGTGATTTTATAGAAGATACTAAAGCTTTAGCTCCACTAGAACAAGCTATAAAATCAAATTTAGGTGAAGCTACTACAAAAATTTTATCTACATTAACTCCGAGAGAAGAAAGAGTATTGAGAATGAGGTTTGGAGTTGGAATGAATACCGATCACACTTTAGAGGAAGTTGGATTACAGTTTTCTGTTACTCGTGAACGTATAAGACAAATTGAAGCTAAAGCACTTAGAAAGTTAAAACATCCAAGCAGGTCTAAGCAATTAAAAAGTTTCTTAGAAAGTTAATATAGGGCCGTTAGCTCAATAGTAGAGTACTGCATTGACATTGCAGGGGTAGTTGGAGCGTAACCAACACGGCCCACCATTTGATAATTATCTTTAATTGATAACTTCATAAAAATGATATAACTAGGTATGAGTTTGGGCCTGTAGCTCAGTTGGTTAGAGCAGTACACTCATAATGTATTGGTCCCAGGTTCGAGTCCTGGCGGGCCCACCATTCTTTATTGAGTATTTATTTTTTTGAAAATTCCTCTAAAGTTTTAAATAGAGCGTTAATGTCACCATCATTGGAATTTAAAATTGACGCAAATTCCTCTTTTTGGGTTCTAGCTAAGCTTAGACCTTCTATTATTAAATCTCTAATTAGTGGATTGTTTGGGTTCTTTGTGTAAATTCTCCAGTCAATTTTTACCTCAGGTCTGTTTTCTGTAGCCACTAAAATACTATTAACTATTGTGTAATTTTTATTTAAAACTTCTTTGTTTCTTACATCTATTTCAGGATTTGTATATTCTGATAATCTACTTGAAAAGCTTTTTAAAAAATAATTTTCAAATAAAAAAAGATATTGTTTTTTTTGATCCTCATTTAAAGCTTTTCTAGTTGAACCAAGCGAATAATAACCTACCCCTTTAATATCAACAGTTTCTTTAGCGATATTCTTTAATTCATCTATCTTTTGTTCTTTAGAAATATTTTTTGAAAGTATCTGCGATGCTCTATTGACTGTAGATTGAACAAAAATATCTGGTTCAATTGAGTAAACATGATTATTTAGATTTAATAATAATAATATTAAAATTATTTTTTTCATATTTGTTAATTATTAGTTAAGGTTATTGACTATCTATTTCTTCCCAGTCTTCTTCGTTTTTATAGAGAACTTCAATGTTTCCTCTTTGATTATTTTTAATTTTATTTTCCCTGTCTTGTGTGTATAAACTTTTTACTGATGCATAAAAATCGATTGAATTTTTTTCAAAATTATCAAGCGACTCAATATTATTTGATCTAAAGCTTATACCGCTTAAAGCTTTGGATGTAATATAAATTTGTTCACTTAAAAATTCATTATTGCCATGTACTGATGCATTATACCAAGGATCTCCTCCCATTACATTTACAAATGATCCAGCTGTATCTCTTAAATTCGAAGGTCCTAAAACTGGAAGAACTAAATAACAGCCAGGTCCCACACCCCAGGTACCTAAAGTTTGACCATAATCCTCTTTTATATACTTTGGAAAACCCATCTTGTTTGCTACATCAATTGTTCCTAATATTCCAATTGTTGTATTTACAACTAACCGTCCAGTATTAATGAAAGCTAATTTAATATCTCCCTGCAAAACATTATTTGGAATTGTTATTAAATTAGATAAATTATTAACTGCATTGCTAGTTGCTTTTTGAACTGGATCAGGTAATTTTCTATATCCTTTTGCAATGGGTTTGATTACCGTTTTATCCAAACTCTGATTAAAAGCAAAAGTTGCTCGATTTAATTTTTCAAAACAATCTTTAATTTTTTTTGGTTGATCTTTGTTTATTGTTAATTCGTTGTCAGAACCAGCATTAGCGTTAAATGCAAACAAAAAAACAGAAATTATTATTATTGCTAATTTTTTAAACATATTTAATTATATAATATTTAGTTATCATTTGTAAAATAAGATTTAATTTAAAAAAATGTCTATAAAGTGTTTATAAATAGCCAAAATTTAAACGTTAATTTTTATGAATACAACTCTAAATTACTCTCCTAATTTTGACATAAAAAAGAGAAAAAAAAAGGAAATTAAATTCATTGTTTTTCATTATACAGGAATGAAAAAAGAAACTGATGCAATTAAAAAATTAACCAGCCAAGGAACTAAAGTCAGCAGCCATTATTTAATTAAAAAAAATGGTGAAATATTAACATTAGTTCCTGATTTATATATTTCGTGGCACGCTGGAGTATCGTTCTGGAAAAATTTTAAATCCCTTAATAAGCATTCTTTAGGAATTGAAATAAGCAATCCTGGGCATGAATTCAAATATAACAAATTTACACAAAAACAAATTAATTCAATTTTGAAATTAAGTAAATTTCTTATAAAAAAATATAAAATCAAATCTAAATGTATATTAGGTCATTCAGATATTTCTCCGGACAGAAAAAAAGATCCTGGGGAGAAATTTCCATGGCACTTTTTATCAAAAAGAAAAATAGGTATTTGGCACAGTTTAAATTCAAGAAAACTTATGAGAACAAGAAATCAAAGAATTACAGAAATACAAAAAAATTATTTTATTAAAAATTTATATAAATTGGGTTATGCAAAAAATTTAAATAAAAAAAAAATCAAATATTCAAACTTACTTACATTCGCTTTTCAAAGAAGATTTAGGCAAGAGTTAATAAATGGCATTATTGATGAGGAATGCTTAATAATTAGTAAAAATTTAGTTAAAAAATTTAAATAATTTTTACTTGAAAATTATAACTTAAGTAATAGATTGAATGAGCCAGATAAATGACTTATCGCTTTAAGTTTGCTTAAAGAGGAAAGTCCGGGCTCTACAAGGACACAGTGCCAGGTAATACCTGGCGGGGGAGACCCTAGGGATAGTGCCACAGAAAATAAACCGCCATAACATGGCAAGGGTGAAAAGGTGTGGTAAGAGCGCACCGGTTCTATTGGTAACAATGAACGCTGGAAAACCCCACTGGGAGCAAGACTAAGTAGAGATGACATTGTTTTAAAACTAAAAGCCGTCCTTGGCTAGTCATCAGGGTTAGTTGCTTGAGCTTAAGAGTGATCTTAAGCCTAGACAAATGATAGGTTTAAATGACAGAACCCGGCTTATAGTTTATCTGGCACTTCAAATCAAAATATCACTACAAGTTTCTTAGTTTGTTCTCGTTTTAAAGTATCAGTATCTATTTTCTTTCTTATTAATGATATTACATAAATAATAGGTATTGACGTGTAGTTGTAAAACCCATAATATCCCATAAATTCCCATTTATAAGGGAATAAAGGGATTTATGTTTTATGTTTTTATCAACATTCGAAAACAAATTAGACAAAAAAGGGAGAGTATCTGTGCCTGCTAGTTTTAGGTCACATTTATCAAACTTAGGTTACAATGGTGTTATTTGTTATCCATCATTTAATAACTCCTCCATAGAAGCTTGTTCTCAAGATAGAATTGAAAAAATTTCTTCAGCAATTGATTCTTTAAATCCATTTGAGGAAAAAAGAGATTATTTTGCAACATCAATATTAGCAGAAAGTATAAATTTACAATTTGATAGTGAGGGCAGAATTTTACTTTCATCAAAATTATTAAAACATGCGAAAATAAAAAATAGCATGTTGTTTGTTGGTCAAGGCCAAACATTTCAAATATGGGAACCAACAGCATTTGAAAAATTTAAGATAACAGCGAGGAAAAAAGCAAATATTAATCGTGGCAATCTTAAATGGGAGCTTCAACATAACAAACAATAGGGGATAAAAGATGACAATTAACTTTAAAGCGCCTGAGATAAAAGAGCTACAACCACGACTACTAGTTTTAGGAGTTGGTGGAGCTGGCGGAAATGCAATTAACGAAATGATAGAAAATAATCTACAAGGAGTAGAATTTATTGCAGTAAATACTGATGCTCAAGATTTGAAGCTTAGTAAAGCAAAAACAAGAATTCAAATTGGCTTAAATTTAACAAAAGGTTTGGGAGCAGGTGCAAAACTTGATATAGGTCAAGCAGCTGCTGATGAATCTTTAAATGAAATTGTAAATACACTTCAGGGTGCAAACATGGTGTTTATTGCAGCTGGTATGGGTGGTGGAACGGGTACTGGTGCGGCTCATGTCATCGCAAGAGCTGCTAAAGAATTAAATATCTTAACTGTAGGTGTTGTGACTCTTCCATTTTTATATGAAGGCCCCTCTAGAATGAGAAGAGCACAACAAGGTTTAGAAGAGTTAAGAAAACATGTAGATACAATAATTGTTATTCCTAACCAAAACTTATTTAAAATAGCTAACGAACAAACAACTTTTGAAGAGTCCTTTAACCTTTCAAATAACGTTTTAATGCATGGTGTTCAAAGTATAACTGATCTAATGGTTAGACCTGGTTTAATCAATTTAGATTTTGCTGATGTTGAAACTGTAATGGCAGCAATGGGTAAAGCTATGATGGGAACTGGAGAAGCTGAAGGAGAAGGTAGAGCTCTAAAAGCTGCAGAAATGGCAATTAGTAACCCATTGATAGATGATTACACTTTAAAAGGAGCAAAAGGTTTATTGGTAAATATTACTGGCGGTAAAGATCTTAAACTTTTTGAAGTTGATGAAGCTGTAAATAAAGTAAGAGCTGAAGTTGATCCTGAAGCAGAGTTAATTATTGGAGCTATAACCGATACAGAATTAGACGGCAAGATGAGAGTTTCAATTGTTGCAACCTCATTAGATGGTCAGCAACCCGAGTCAAAATCTGTTGTAAACATGGTTCATCGAATTCAAAACCGTAACCCAGGTTATTCTGATTTTTCAAACATGGGATCATCTCAATCTTTTAATTTTTCAAATAAAACAACATCAAACCCCATTACACATGGTGCTAATGCTTTAAAACTCGAAAACGAGATTATCCAAGAGCAACAAAATGAAAGTTCTCATAGTCAAATGACGAGTGAGGAAGTTTTCCAAAATTATAGTGCTGAAAGTGAAAGTATAGTTGAGGACAATATAGTTAATGAAATGGAAAAATCTTTTGCTCAAGAGGCAATGGAAACTACTAATGAAGAAATTCAGGAAAACAATGTTGATGAAGAGGTTTCTAATGATCTAAAAGAATTTGGAGTCGATTCTGATGCACCAGATTTATTCAGTTCAGAAAATGAAAGCTCAAGTTCAGAGGAGCTTTTATCTTCTGACAAAGATGAAGAAGATGATCTTGAGATTCCAGCATTCTTAAGAAGACAAAAAAATTAATGGTCTTCCGAGAGATAAATGGACGCCACCATAGTACCGAAAATGCAAAAGCATTATCCGGTACTGCTAAAAGAAATTATTAGCGTTATTTCCCCTCAACATGGTGGCACATTTATCGATTGTACTTTCGGTCAAGGCGGTTATTCCAAAAAAATTTT
Source organism: Pelagibacteraceae bacterium AG-349-O05 (assembly GCA_003281005.1). Lineage (GTDB taxonomy): Bacteria > Pseudomonadota > Alphaproteobacteria > Pelagibacterales > Pelagibacteraceae > Pelagibacter. The sequence continues at coordinate 22,390 of QCDE01000007.1, read as the reverse complement.
AGATTTTAAAAATACAAAAGTAATAGCTCTTGATAGAGATAAAGAGAGTGAAAAAATTGCTATTCAATTAAAAGAAAACTTTGAAGATAGATTTATTTTTAAAAATATTAAATTTAGTCAGTTAAATAATTTAAAGCTTAAAAACGAAAATATAAGAGGAGTAATTTTCGATCTTGGTTATTCCTACACTCAAATTAAAGACTCACAAAAAGGATTATCCTTCGATGCTGATGGTCAATTAAATATGTGTCTGGGATTAAATAGTTATTCAGCAGATGATGCAATTAATAAACTTGATGAAAAGGAATTAGAAAAAATTTTTAAATTTTTTGGTGATGAAAAAGAAGCAAAATATATTTCAAGAAATATTATAAAGGAGAGATCTAAAAATAAAATTGATACTAAATCATTAGTAGAAATTATTGACAAATCAAAAAAAAGGAAAAATTTTAAAGTTCATAATGCAACCAAGGTATTTCAGGCTCTTAGAATATTTGTAAATAAAGAAATAAGTGAGCTAATTTTTGGACTTATTAATGCTACTAAAGTTTTAAAAAAAGGAGGGATTTTAGGGGTAGTTACATTTCATTCTTTAGAGGACAAAATAGTAAAATATTTTTTTAAAAGTCTCTCCGAAAATATAAGTATTTCACGATATAGTCCTGTTGTAAAACAAGCAGATACATTATTTAACTTAATACAAAAAAAACCAATAACACCTTCGGATGAAGAGATAATTGAAAATCCACCATCCAGATCTGCTAAATTTAGATATGCAATAAAAAAAACTGATTTTTATAATTTTGATACAGATATAGAGGAGCAGTTTAAAAATTATATTGAAATTGAAAATTATGGAGACAAATTATGAAAAAATTTGTTCTAGCAGCTGTAATTTTTGTTTTAGTTTTATCAACTGCAATAATAAAAAATACCACCAAACAGATTGAAGATGAAATATTTTCAATAAATGAGAATATAAGAGTTTTAAAATCTGAATTTGAAAATATATCCTTAGAGTATGAATATTTAAGTTCTGCAGAAAGATTACTTGAATATCAATCACAGTATTTTGAGGATGAATTAATTCAAAAAAATATAAACGATATAAAAATCTACAATATTTCAGATGATATAAATAAGATCGAAAATTTTCAAATTATTAAAGATTAATGTCTGATAATAAATCTAAATTAAACATAGAAGATTATAAAAGTGATTTCGTTTTTAAAAAAAAAAAGAGTGGATTAAATATTCAATTTAATCGTGTAGCTTTTATTTTTTTTGTTTTTTTTATTATATATTTAATTTTCACAATACACCTAGTCCACTTAGGTTCACGAAAGAGTAAATTAGAAAAAATAAATAATTTCCCTGTATCTAAAAATCAGCTTTATCGAGCAGACATCATAGATATTAATGGAAATTATTTAGCTAAGACAGTTAAATCGATTGATATTGGTTTAAAAACTTCCGATATAATAAATGAAAAAAAATTACTTCTAAGTTTAAATATTATCTTTCCTGATAAAAATTTTGATGAAATTAAAAAAAAAATAAAAACTAAGAAATTTTTTTATTTAGAGAAGAAAATTTCAGAGGAAAATTTTGAAAAAATAATGAAATTAGGGGATAAATCTTTGGTTCCAGAAGAAAGAGTATTAAGAATGTATCCACAAAAAAATCTTTTTAGTCATGTTTTAGGTCAGATAGATGATGATAATAATGGTATTTCAGGATTAGAAAAATCGTTAAATGATAAACTTAGAAAATCAAAAGAGTCCATTAAACTTACCTTAGATAAAGATGTTCAATTTTTAATTAGAAAAGAATTAATTAAATATCAGGAAATTTTTAAAAGCAAAGGTAGTGCAGCCATTTTAATGGATGTTAATAGTGGCAATATTTTATCATTAGTTTCCTTGCCAGATTTTAATCCAAATGAGCGACAAAATATTACAGATGTAAATTATATTAACAGGGTAACTAAAGGAACATATGAACTTGGATCTGTATTTAAAGCATTTACTTTTGCTAGCGCCTTAAATGAAAAGGTAATTAAACCAGATACTGAATTTATTGATTTACCCAAATCAATTAAATGTGACAAATACAGAATAGGTGAGTACGACAATGAAATACCATCAGATTTAACTGCAGAGCAAATTTTAGTTAGATCTGGAAATATAGGATCAGTAAAAATTGCCCAAAAAGTTGGCTCAGAAAAATTTAAATTATTTTTAGAAAAAGTTGGCGTGTTAAGTGATATTGATTTTGATATTGAAGAAGTTGCTCCTCAAAAAAATTATGATTTTGGAAAATGCAGATTGGCTACAGCTTCTTTTGGACACGGAATAGCAACTACAATTCTTCAATTAGCAAAAGGTTATTCTATTTTATCAAATGGTGGTTATGAAATTAAGCCAACATTAATTTATAAAGAAAATAACTTTAATAAAAAAAATGAAAGAATATTAAACAGAGGTATTTCAGAACAAGTTGTTAGCGCATTAAGAAAAATTGTAAATACTGAGGAAGGGACAGCTAAATTTGCAGATGTTCAAAATTACGAAATTGGTGGAAAAACAGGAACCGCTGATCAACCTGAGGGAGGAGCATATTCTGAGGCAAAGATAAATACTTTTGCTTCTATTTTTCCAACATCAAATCCACAATTTGTTTTTGTTGTTATGCTAGATACTCCAAAAAAATCTAAAGATTATTATTATAAGTATAGACATCGTAAAGGAGGGTGGAAGGGTACACTTTATAATACTGCTGGCTGGACCTCAGTAGAGGTAGCAGGAAAGGTCATAGATAAAATTGGGCCTATTTTAGCCACAAAATATATAGAGTTTAATTAATTATGCTTCTAGGAAACTACTTTCATAACATAAATAATAATTATAGAAATTTTTCTTTTTCAGGAATTTCATTTAACACGAAGAGTATAAAAAAAAATAATATTTTTTTTGCGATCAAAGGAAATAGTATTGATGGTAATAAATTTATTCCGAAAGCAATTAAAAAAGGATCAAAAATTATTGTAACCGAAAGAAAAACAAATCAATTCCAAAATGGAATTTTATATATTCATACAAAGAATGTAAGAAAATTATTAGCTGAAACTGCTTTTAAAATTTATAATAAAAAACCAAAAAATTTAATTGCAGTTACTGGTACAAATGGAAAATCATCAGTTGCTGATTTTTATTATCAAATATTAAAATTAAATAATAAAAAAGTTGCTTCAGTTGGTACATTAGGTGTTAAATCAAAAAGTATTAATTTGAATTTATCTAATACTACAATAGATCCAATCAAATTGGCTAAAATATTAAGCAAGTTAAAAAATCAAAAAATAGAAAATGTAATCATGGAAGCCTCCAGCCATGGTTTAAAGCAAAATAGATTAGATGGTTTAAAGTTTAATTCAGGTATATTTACCAATCTATCCCATGATCATCTTGATTATCATAAAAATTTAAAAAATTATTTAAAAGCAAAACTTTATTTATTTGAAAAACTAATCTCAAAAAGAGGGAATATAATTACAGATCAATTAATACCTGAGTTTAAAAAAATAAAAAAAATTGCAATTAATAAGAAATTAAAATTGCATACACTAAATAATGAAAAAAATAATCTAGAGCTTTTATCTCATAACTTTAAAGGAGAAGGTCAATTTCTTAGAATTAAATTAAATAGATCAATAACAAATATAAATTTAAATTTAATTGGAAAAATACAATTAAAAAATGTTTTGATGGCAATAATTGCAGCAAAATATAGTGGTATTAATTTAGATAAAATTTTAAATACAATTCCAAAATTAAAACCAGTTGAGGGAAGGTTTGAAAAAATTGGTAAAATAAAAAATAAATCAAAAGTAATTCTTGATTATGCTCATACTCCTGATGCTTTAAAATCCTGTCTTTTAAATCTTAGAGAACAATTTCCTAATAAAGCAATCACAGTGCTATTTGGTTGTGGCGGAAATAGAGATCAAAATAAAAGATCAAAAATGGGGAAAGTAGCTAGTGATTTTTCAGACAGTATCATTCTTACAAATGATAATCCTAGATTTGAAAATCCTCAAAAAATAAGAAGAGATATAAAAAAAGGTATTAAACAAAAAAGAATTACTGAAATTGCTAATAGAGCAATAGCAATAAAACAAGCTATTCATAATTTGAATTCAGGTGATATTTTGTTAGTTGCTGGAAAAGGCCATGAGAAAACTCAAGATATTGGAAATAAGAAAATTTTCTTTTCCGATAGAAAAGTAATTTTAAATGCTATTAAGAATAAAAATAATAATTTATCAAATAATTTAAAATTAAATGTGGTTAAAGAGGCAGTTAAAATTAAAAAATTATCTACCTCCATAACTTTAAAAACGGCAAGAATTAATTCTCAAGAAGTTACTAAAAACGATATTTTTTTTGCTATTAGAGGAAAAAAAAATGATGGCAATAAATATGTTGCACAATCATTCAAGAGAAAAGCATCGTTAGCTGTAGTAAACAAAATCCAAAATAACTTAAATAAAAATCGCCAGATCAAAGTAAAAAATACTTTAAAATTCCTAACAGATATTTCGAAAACTTTTAGAAAAAGTATTGATACAAATATTATAGCGATTACAGGTAGTTGTGGCAAAACTACACTTAAAGAATTGCTGGGCAATGTATTAGGTAAAATTTCAAAAGTTAGTATTTCTCTAAAATCTTATAACAATAAATTTGGAGTTCCTTTGAGTCTTTTTAATTTAAAACAAAATGATGAATTTGGAATTTTAGAAGTTGGAATGGATAAAAAAGGTGAAATTGATTATTTATCCAAAATAATACAACCAGATGTTGGAGTAATAACAAATATAAATTATGCACATGCTAAAAATTTTAAAAATATTAAACAGATTGCTTTGGCAAAATCTGAAATTATTAACAATATTAAACCTTATGGTTATATTGTATTGAATGCAGATGATAATTTTTTTCAATTGCATAAAAAAATTGCCAAAGAAAATAAAATTAAAGTAGTTTCTTTTGGTATTAAAAGTCAGAAAGCAAATATTAAATTAATTAATATAAAGCACTTTGGTAAAAAATTTAGAATTAATGTTAGATTAAATAATAAAAAAAAGTATTTCACATTATCAAATGATTTTCAAAACAATATATATAATACACTTTCTGCTTTAGCAGTTATTAGTATTTATAAAAATATATTTAAACTTAATGAAAATATTTTTCTTAATTTTAAAATTCCAGGAGGCAGGGGAGACCATACTGTAGTAAAAATTAATAATAAAAAAATTAATTTAATTGATCAAAGTTATAATTCAAATCCTCTATCATTAAAATCATCAATAAAAAATTTTGATAAAATAAACTCAAAAAAATCAAATAAATATTTACTAATTGGTGACATGTTAGAGCTGGGTAGTCATTCTAAAAAACTTCATAAATCTATTGCTCCAATAATTAATCAAACCAAGATAGATAAGGTATTTGTGAAAGGTAAAATGGCATCTATAATATTTGAGAGCATCTCAAAAGCCAAAAAAGGCCGGATTTTATTAAACAAATCTCAAATTATTGAATTGATCAGAAAAGATTTAAATAATAATGATTATTTAATGATTAAAGCCTCACTTGCGACAGGATTCAACGACATAGTAAAAGACCTGAAAGGATTACATTAAATGCTTTATCAATTTTTATTAAATTTTGTAGATACTTTTAGTTTTTTAAATGTATTTAAATATTTAACCTTTAGAACAGGTTTATCTTTTTTCACCTCATTGGTTATCGTGCTAATTATTGGAGGTCCTTTTATTCAATTTTTTTCAAAACAAAAAATTTTAAATCCAATCCGGGACGATGGACCTGAAGATCATATAGTTAAAAAAATTGGTACACCAACTATGGGGGGTTTAATAATTTTATTTGGCTTATTGGTATCAGTAATATTTTGGGCAGATTTATCAAATATTAATATTTTATTTTGTGTTTACATAGCAATTACGTTTGGTTTGTTGGGAGCATATGATGACTTTAAGAAAATTAAATTTAGTAACTCATCAGGAATTTCTTCAAAGTTTAAAATAACTTCACAAATAATATTAGCGATTATTGGTGTAAGTTTGTTTGTTTATTTAAACGATTATCAAGATTTAAATAATTTATATTTTCCATTCTTTAAAAATTTAATCGTAAACCTTGGATGGTTTTTTATACCATTTGCAATATTCGTAATTATTGGATCGTCAAATGCGGTTAACCTTACTGATGGATTGGATGGTCTAGCAACAGTGCCAGTTATATTGGTTGCAGCATGTTTTGCTTTTATAAGTTATGTTACTGGAAACATCGTATTTTCAAATTATTTACAGATACCCTACATAGAAGGAACTGGTGAAGTATCAATTTTTTGTGGGGCAATTATTGGCTCTTGTTTAGGTTTCTTATGGTTTAATGCTCCACCTGCTAAAATTTTTATGGGTGACACAGGCTCATTATCTCTTGGAGGATCTTTAGGTGCAGTAGGAATTATCACAAAGCATGAAATTGTTTTAGCTATCACTGGTGGACTTTTTGTACTAGAGGCAGTTTCAGTAATGGTTCAGGTGATTTCGTTTAAAATTACTGGAAAAAGAATTTTTAGAATGGCACCTATTCATCATCATTTCGAGAAAAAGGGATGGCCAGAGTCTACAGTTGTAATTAGGTTTTGGATTATCTCTATCATTCTAGCAATGATTGGTTTAGCTACATTAAAATTAAGATAATGAAAATATTTAATAATATTTTTTTAAGAAAAAAAATATTAATTTACGGTTTAGGAAAGAGTGGCATTTCATCTTATAAATTTTTAAAAAGTAAGTCTGATGTTTATTTGTTCGATGACAATCAAAAAATTAAATTTAAACAAAAAAAAAAAATTATTAAACTAAAGCAAATCCAAAAAATAAATTTTGATAGAATTATTATTAGTCCTGGAATTGATATCTCAAATTGTAAATTATCAAAATTTTTAAAGAAAAATTTTAAAAAAATTCATACCGACCTTGATGTTTTGTTTTCATTTTATGACAATGAAAGTATTACGATTACTGGAACTAACGGTAAATCTACAACTGCTAAAATTTTACATGATGCTTTAATCGATCAAAAAAGAGACTCAAGACTTATTGGGAATATTGGTAATCCAGCATTATCAGAAAAAAATATTACAAAAAAAACAATTTTTGTAATAGAGGCTTCTTCTTATCAGCTAGATTACAGTAGCGTATTTAGATCAAAATATGCGGTAATTTTAAACATAACCGCAGACCACATTGAGAGACATAAAAGTTTAAAAAATTATGTAAATGCAAAATTTAAATTATTAAAATCCCAAATAAGCGGATCTTTTGCATACGTAAAAAAAGAGGATGAACTAATAACGAAAAAATTAAATAAAAATAAATATAGCTCAAAAATCTACAGAGTGCAGACTTTAAGTATAGATAAAAAGTTTAATAAAATTACTAATAAATATTTTTTATCTGATGGCAATAAAGAAAATTTATCATTTATATTAAAAATTGCTCCAAGATTAAAACTTAATTACAAAAAATTAATTAAAACCATTAATAAATTTAAAGGCCTAGATTTTAGACAACAAATTATATTTGATAAAAAAAATCTCACAATAATTAACGACTCTAAATCTACAAGCTTTGCTTCCTCAGAAAATATATTAAAAAATTTAAATGATGCATATTGGATCTTAGGAGGAATTCCCAAAAAGGGAGATAAATTTAAACTATCAAAAATGAAGTGTAAAAATATCAAAGCATATATTTTTGGACCACATTATAGAAAATTTGTAAAAATTTTAAAAAATAATTTAAAAATTAAAAATTTTAAAAATTTACAAGAAACTCTTAAAATTATTTTTTCAGAAATTAATATTCAACAATCTAAAAAAAATATTATTTTTTTTAGTCCAGCTGGAGCCTCATTCGATAGTTTCAAAAATTTTGAAGATAGAGGGTATTATTTTAATCAACTAATTAAAAAGTATATAAATGCAAAGCGATAGTATTGTTTACAAATTTTATTATCAATGGTGGAAAAACATAGATAAATCTATCTTTTTACTAATAAGTTTATTATTTGTTATTGGATTATTTTTTTCTTTAGTTTCAACTTCTTTAATAGCCTCCGATAAGTTAGATACCAACAGTTATTTCTTCTTTTTTAAACATTTGATTTATGTGTTAATTGGAATATCTCTTATTTTTATGTTTTCCTCTTTAAATTCAGATCAATTATATAAATATTCTATTTTTCTTTTTTTTATTTCACTTATTTCTTTATTTTTGGTTCCATTCATTGGTGTTGAAGTTAAAGGTTCTAAAAGATGGATAGACTTATTTTTCTTACCAAGATTTCAGCCTATAGAAGTTTTAAAACCATTTTTGATAATAATTTTAGCAACTATTTTTTGTGATATTAAATCAAATATTTTATTTAAGTATTTGATATCTATTATTTTGATATTTGTTATTTCTTTACTTTTAATAGCTCAACCAGATATTGGCCAAACTTTATTAGTAGTATTTTGTTGGGCAGCTCTAATCTTCACATCAGGAATTAATATATATATTCTTTTAGCAATATTTATTGCAGGCACATCTTTGCTTTCTTATCTTATTATTTTTGTTCCTAAGTTTGATTATATCCAAGCACGTATTTTTTCATTTTTTAATAGAGAAACAGGTACTCATAATTTTCAATCTGATAAAGCAATAGAGTCAATTACAAGTGGAGGTTTTTTTGGAAAAGGTATAGGTGAAGGAGTTCTTAAAAATAGAGTTCCAGAAGCTCATACTGACTATATTATTTCAGTAATTTCTGAGGAGTTTGGTGTTGTTGCCATAATGTTAATATTATTATTGTTTTTAATTTTAATTTATATGGTTTTCAAAAAAATAAGTTTTGAGACAAATGATAAAGCTAAACTTATTTTAATCGGATCTATTAGTTTAATATTAATGCAGGCCACAATTCATATTGGCGTTAATATAAGATTATTTCCAACTACTGGAATGACATTACCTTTTTTAAGCTATGGTGGTTCGTCAATAATAAGTACATCAATATTAGCTGGTATAATTTTAAATTTAACAAAAAGAAAAATAACTTAATAAATGAAAAAAAAAGTTTTAATTTCCACAGGAGGATCTGGTGGTCACGTGGTTCCAGCAATTACAATTTATAATCACTTAAAGAATACTCATGAAACCTTGATTTCTACTGATAAAAGAGGTCTTTCTTATATAGATCAGAATTATAATGTATTAGTAATCAATACTCCAAAATTAAATAATTATTTTCTGTTTCCTTTTTCGATCTTAAAAATACTATTTCTAACCATCAAATCTTTTTTTCTTTTAAAGAAAAATAATATTTCAATTTTAATTTCTACAGGTGGTTATATGTCTTTGCCAATATGTTTAGCAGCAAAAATATTGGGAATTAATATTTTTTTAATTGAACCAAATATGGTTCTTGGAAGAGCAAATAAATTTTTTTTAAATTTTTCAAGAAAATTAATATGTTATTCAAAGAATTTAATAAATTTACCATCTGGAATTAATCACAAATTAACTACTATTAAACCTTTGATACGAAAAGAATATTATGAATCTAGTAAGTATCAAAAACAGGATAATTTATTTACAATTGTAATTATAGGAGGTAGTCAGGGCGCAAAAATCTTTGATGAACTTTTAAATAAATCTTTTGTTAGTGTAGCAAAACAAACAACTATAAAAATTATTCATCAAACAAGCGAGAAAAATATAAATTTTTTAAAAGATTTTTATTTTCAAAATAATATTGAAAGTAGAGTTTTTAGTTTTGATCACAATCTTAGTGAAGTTTTAAAACAAGGAGACTTATGTATTACAAGAGCTGGCGCATCTAGTTTAGCTGAACTATCTTTTTTAAATATTCCATTTATAGCAATACCACTTCCATCATCAAAAGATAATCATCAGTATGAAAACGCAAAATATTATGAGAAACAGGATTGTTGTTGGATAATTGATCAAAAAAATTTCGATGATAAAAAATTTGAGAAATTTTTGCTAAAATTGACAAATAAAAGTCAGGATTACATAACAAAAAAAAATAATTTACAGAAATTAAATTATCAAAATACTTGGAATAATGTTAATCAAAAAATATTAAAAATTATTAATGAAAATTAAATTAGCAAAATCAGAACTGATACATTTCGTTGGAATAGGAGGAATAGGTATGAGTGGCTTAGCATTAATAATGAAGGGTAAAGGTTTTAAAGTTCAAGGAAGCGATATTTCAAATAATAAAAATATTGAAAGATTAAGAAAAGAAAAAATAAAAGTTTTTATTGGACATAAAAAACAAAATATTAATAAAGGAACTATTCTGGTTATATCTTCAGCAATTAAAAAAAATAATCCTGAGCTTGCTACAGCAAAAAAAAAACAATTACCCATTTATAAAAGAGGAGAGATGCTTGCCAATATTGTTTCTTTAACAAAAAATATTGTGGTAGTTGGATCACACGGTAAAACCACAACAACATCTTTAATAGCATCTATATTTCAAGAAACAAAAATTGATCCTACAATAATTAATGGTGGAGTAATAAATTCAATTAATAATTCTGCAAAACTAGGGAAAAGTGACTGGTCTATATTAGAGGCAGACGAGTCAGATGGAAGTTTTATTTTTATACCCCCAACATATTCAATCATAACAAATATTGATCGAGAGCACATGGATTATTATGGCACTATGGATAAATTAAATAAATATTTTGAAAATTTTGTAAATAAAGTTCCTTCATTTGGAAAATCATTTATTTGTTTAGATGACAAAAATAACAAAAATTTAATTAAAAATATCAAAAATAAAAACTTCTATACGTATGGTTTGGATAACAAGTCAAATTTTGTTATTAAAAATATAAAACAATTAAAAGAGTACTCTGAGTTTGACTTAAATATAAAATTGCCTAATAAGAAAAATCAATTAATTAAAAAATTTAAAATTCCTTTATTAGGAACTCATAATATTAAAAATTCTGTAGCTGCAGCTGCATTAGCTTTAACTGTCGGCCTACCAATAAATAATATAAAAAAAGGACTTAAAAATTTCAAAGGTGTTCAAAGAAGATTTAATAAAATTTTCAATTTTAATAATGTAGATTTTTATGATGATTATGCCCATCATCCTACAGAAATCAAAGAAGTGCTGGATGGTGTAAAAAATGTTTATAAAGATTATGAAAAAATATGTATTTTCCAACCACATAGAATATCAAGATTAAAAGATTTAAAAAAAGAATTTACGTATGCTTTTAAAAATGCAGATAAAGTTATTTTGTTTCCAATTTATACTGCTGGAGAAAAATTAAAGCTTGGATTTAACTATATAAATTTTGCAAAGGAGGTAATTAAAAATTCAAAAGTTCAATTATTTTTAGTAGATGATAAATTTCAATTAGCAAAATTTATTAAAGCAAACATATATGGAAAAAAAATTGTTATAGGAATGGGCGCGGGGACTATTTCGAGTTGGATGCGAGAATTGCCTAAATTGTTATCATGAAAATTGATTTAAAAGCGCTGATTCCAGAATTTAATAATAATTTAAAGTTAGATTATGACCTAAAAAAAAAAAATTGGTTTAACATAGGAGGTAAGACTAAAGCCTTCTATAAAGCAGGCGATTTAAAAGAATTAATTAAGTTTCTTAAAAAAATACAAGATAAAGAAAAAATATTTATATTAGGAGCAGGTTCTAATACACTTATATCTGATAACAAATTTGATGGAGTTGTAATAAAACTTACTCAAAATTTTAATAATATTTCTTTACATTCCGAAGAAATCATAGTCGCTGGTAGTGCTGTTACAGATAAATCTTTATCTGAATTTGCAATGGAAAACAGTTTAGGTGGTTTTGAGTTTCTCGCTTGTATACCTGGAACAGTAGGTGGTGGCATTAAAATGAATGCAGGTTGTTTTCAAAGGGAGTTCAAAGATATTCTTATTTCTATTCAAGCAGTAAATAAATCAGGTCAAGTAATTACTATACCTGCAAAAGATATTAATTTTAAATATAGAGATAGCGGATTATCTGAAGATCTTATTTTTTTAAGTGCATCATTTAAAGGTTTTAAGAAAGATAAGAGTATAATAGAGAATGAAATAAGGCTACTTAAAGAAAAAAAAGAGCAAGCACAACCAACAAAAATTAAAACAAGTGGTAGTACATTTAAAAATCCCATAGATCAATCTGATAAAAAAGTTTGGCAATTAATTAAAGAGTCTGTGCCGTTAGAAAAATCATTTGGAGATGCATCAATTTCTCAAAAACACTGTAATTTTTTTGTAAATAAAGGTAATGCTAAGTTTGAGGATATGAAAAAATTGATAAATTTTGTGTCTCAAAGTGTATTTAAGAAAACAGGAATTAAACTAGAAACTGAAATAAAAATATTAGAATAAGTTGAAAAAAAAAATATTAATAATATCAGGTGGGATATCGAAAGAGAGACTAATAAGCCTTGATACAGGGCAACAAGTTGCTAATGAGCTTAAAAAAAATGGTTACAGAGTTAAAATCACCGAACCGGATAACAATTTAGAAAAAAATATCAAATTTTTTAAACCAAATGTAATTTTTAATGCTTTGCATGGTCAATTTGGTGAGGATGGTTATATTCAAACTATTCTAGACAGTTTTAAAATTCCTTATACTCATTCTGGTGTAATTGCATCATCTATTGCAATGGACAAAGAAATTTCAAAAAAAATATTTATTAAAAATAAAATAAACACACCAAAATTTTTTACATATTCTTACGATATTAAAAATAGAGATTTAATAAAAAAAATAAAAAAAAAATTAAGATTTCCAGTAGTAGTAAAGCCTTTAAATGAGGGTTCAAGTGTTAACGTATATATTTGTAATGAAAAAAATATAATTAAAATTCTTAATTTAATAAAACAATATAAAAAGGTTATGATTGAAGAATTTATTGGTGGAAGGGAAATACAAGTTGCAATAATGGGAAATAAAAAACTAGGAGCAATAGAACTTAAACCAAAAAGAAAATTTTATGATTATCAAGCAAAATATAATTCCAGTGCGAAAACTGAACATATAATTCCAGTTGATTTACCCAAAGGTAAAATGGATATAGTTATGAATATGGCATATAAAGCTCATAAAGTGATTGGTTGTATGGGTGTAACAAGATCTGATTTCAAATTTTTAAATAATAAATTTTATCTTTTAGAAATAAACACTCAACCAGGTATGACTAAACTTTCACTTGTACCTGAAATTGCAGCATACAGAGGTATTAGTTTTTTAGAGTTAATCGAGTGGATAATGCGAGATGCATCAAAGAAAAAGTAAAAAGTTATTAATTTATTTTTTTTTGTTAATAATAATAAGTTCGACTAATAATATTTCATTAAAAAATTCAGAATTTCAAAAAGTTAGAAATATTGAAGTTTCAGGACTAGATGAAATTGAAAATAAACTCATAATTGATCAAATAAAAAATCTTAATTTAAGTAATATTTTTTTTATTAATAAAGCAGAAATTAATAATTTAATAAGTTCAAATCCACTAATTGAAAAATATCAAATTTTTAAAAGTTATCCATCAGCTATAAAAATTATGATAAAAAAAACAAATTTTATAGCCAAAATAAATCATAATAACGAAATATTTATAATTGGTTCAAATGGCAAATTAATACCTAATAATTTCCAAACATCTGATTTGCCATATATTTTTGGCAAACCAGAGATTCAAGAAATTTTAAAATTCAAACAAATTGTAGATCAATCTAAATTTTCATTTGATGAAATTGACAGTTTATATTTTTTTCCATCTAAAAGATGGGATATAAAACTAGAAAATAATATTTTATTAAAATTATCTAATAATTCAACTATGGCCTCTTTAGATTATGCTTATGAATTTTTAGAGCAATATGATGAAAAAAATTTTAATATAATTGACTTAAGAATTGAAAATCAAATTATTTTAAATGAATAAAGAACAAGATTTAGAAAATTATTTAAGAGTTTCACCAAATAAACTTGGAATATATTTGTTTGATACAAAGAATTTAAATAACTTATACAAGAAAGAATTAATTATAAGTGAAAATAATAATAATCTTGATAGTGGTATTATAAAAAAATTTCTCGATGATAATATTTTCAAAATCGAAAAATTGAGTGGAAAATTTGTAGAAAATATTTTTCTTATTTTGGAAGATAGAAAAATTTTTATTTTAGATTTAGGAATTAAAAAAAAAAATTATAATGTTTTTATTACAAAAGAATATCTTGAAAATTCACTAATAGAAGCAAAAGATTTATTTAGAGAAAATTACCCAAATCAAAATATTATGCACATGGTAATTAACAAATATTTAATTAATAATATTAGTTATGCAACTTTTGAAGAAAATTTAAAAAGTGATTCTTTTGCTTTAGAGATTAAATTTCATTCTATTTCAAATATAATTATTAATGATTTGAATAAGATCTTAGAAAATTATCAAATAAAAATTACAAAATATCTTGATGGAGCTTATATAAAAAATTTATTTGATGAAAATAAAGAGTTATCTTTTATGTCCCATAAAATTTTAAATGGGTATAATGAAAATGAGATTTCATTTTTATCAAAAAACCCAAAAAAACTTGGTTTTTTTGAAAAATTTTTTCAACTATTTAGTTAGTATTGTTTTTTAACGTAACATTTGTTGTTTTTTCATTTTTGTTAATCCAATTTAAAAATGAGTGTGTCTTACTTAACTCAAAAAACAATTAAAAGCAGTGTATCACTTAGTGGTGTGGCTCTTCATAGTGGTCTTCAGGTTGGAATTTGTATAAAACCAGCTTTTCCAGATTCTGGAATTGTATTTAAGAGAGTTGATTTGAAAAATCATAACTTAGTTTATCCAAATTTTATGAATGTGAGTAACACATCTTTGAATACAACTGTGGAAAATGAATTTGGCACAAAAGTTTCAACAATAGAACATTTGATGGGGGCATTATTTTGTTTAGGCATTGACAATGCATTAATAGAGATTGATGGTGACGAAGTTCCTATACTTGATGGTTCAGCAAAAATTTTCATAGAAAAAATTGTTTCTGTAGGTTTAGAAACAAGTGACTCACCAATTAAAATAATAAAAATAAACAAAGAAATTACTTATTCAGATGGCGAAAGATTTATTACCGCAAAACCGTCGACACTTAGTTTAGATATTGATTTTAGATTAAAATATAAAAATCCGTTAATTGGCAATCAAAGAAGTAAATTTAAAGTTTATGAAGATGATTTATCTGAAATTTATAATTCTAGAACTTATTGTCTATTTGAAGATATAGAGTTCATAAAAAAAAATGGACTAGCGAAAGGTGGAAGTTTAGAAAATGCAGTTGTAGTTAAAGGAAATGAAATTTTAAATCCTGAAGGCCTAAGAAATAATAAAGAATTCGTAAATCATAAAATTCTAGATTGCATAGGGGATCTATATACTTCTGGGTACAGAATTGTTGCCAATATTACCTGCTCCCAAGGCGGTCATTATTTAACAAATAAATTTTTAAGAAAAGTATTTCAAACTAAGGAAAACTTTTCGATACTAGAAATAAAAGAAAAAAACCTTCCTCATACACTAATAAATAGAAATTTTTTAAGATCTATAGCCTAGATATAAAGATAACTTTGAAATTAATGTTTATCTAAGTATAAAATATTTATGAATATGAATAATTTTTTATGTTTTTTTTTAATATTGATTTTTTTAACTGCATGTTCAAATTCAAATAAAGACATAAAAAAATCTACTATTAATGAGAAGGATTTAAAATCTCAAGTTATTGAAGCATACAAAGAAGGAATGGAAGCTCTTGAAAAAGGTGACGTATTATTTGCTGCAAAAAAATTTAACGAAGTAGAGGCGCTTTATCCTCAATCAGAACTTGCACCTAAATCTGCCCTTATGGCAGCCTACTCGTATTATAAACAAGATTATTATTCTGATGCTATAAGTGAACTAAAAAGATTTTTACAAGTATATCCTAAACAGAAAAATTTAGATTACGCAAATTATTTGTTAGCGATTTGCTATTTTGAACAAATAGTTGATGAAAAAAAAGATTTAGAATCAATTATTAACGCTAAACAATTTTTTGAAATTGTTGTATCAGATTTTCAAAATACAGAATATTCAATAGATGCCAGATACAAATTAGACTTAATAGATGATATACTTGCAGCTAAGGAAATGTACATAGGAAGATATTATTTTGACAAAAAAAAATGGGTGGCAGCAATCAACAGATTTAGAACCGTTGTAGATGAATATGAAACCACAATATATACTCAAGAAGCCTTACATAGATTAGTTGAAATTTACTATACAATTGGTCTAACCAAGGAAGCCAAGAAGTATGCTAATCTACTCGGATATAATTATCAATCTTCTGCATGGTATGAAAGATCTTATAAGGTATTTAATAAAAATTACGAAATTAAAAGAAAAGAAAGAGAAGGAAGCTTTAAGAAAAAAAATAATAAAATTATAACTAAATTTAAATCTCTAATTAATTGAGATGAACAAAAAACAAATTAACAAAAAATATTTAAGCAAAGTCAAATTAATAAATAAACTAAATAAATTTTATTACGATAAAAGTAAGCCCATTGTTTCAGATAAAGAATACGACGATATTAAGAAAGAAATTCTAATATTAGAAAAAAAATATAAATTTTTAAATTCACAAAATTCTCCATCTAAAATTGTTGGTTTTAAACCATCAAAAAATTTTAAGAAAGTACCACATCGAATTCCAATGCTGTCATTAGCTAATGCATTTAATGAGGATGATCTTTTGAATTTTGAAAAAAAAATATTAAATTTTTTATCTAAAGAAGAAAATACCAAAATTTTTTATACAGCAGAACCAAAAATTGACGGAATATCAGCATCTTTAATTTATAAAAATAAAAAATTAATCAGAGGTTTATCTAGAGGAGACGGTAAAGAGGGTGAGGATATAACTTCTAATCTTATTACTATTAAAGATATTCCAAAGGAAATATTTTCTAATGATTTTCCTGACGAAATAGATATCAGGGGAGAAGTTTTTATACAAAACAGTGATTTTGAAAATTTAAAAGAAAAATTTGCTAACCCAAGAAATGCAGCCTCAGGCTCATTAAGGCAAAAAAATCCTGAAGATACAAAAAAAATTCCCTTAAAATTTATAGCCTATACTTTTGGTTTTGAAAAAGGTTTAAAAGTTCAAAGTCAATTTGCCTACCTTCAAAAGTTGAGTGAATGGGGGTTTAAAGTAAACCCATTAAATAGTTTAATTTCAGGGATAAAAAATCTAATTAAAAATTACAACGAGGTTGAGAAACAAAGAATGAATTTAGATTTTGACATAGATGGAATTGTTTATAAGGTAAATGAATTTTCACTTCAAAAAAGATTAGGAAGTGTTGCAAATGCACCTCGATGGGCTGTTGCTCATAAGTTCTCTTCAAATAAAGCTGTTTCAAAGATTTTAGATATTGATATTCAAATTGGAAGAACAGGAGCTTTAACGCCAGTAGCAAAAGTTAAACCAATCAATATTGGAGGAGTAACAGTTTCAAATGCTACTTTGCATAATGAAGACGAAATAATCAGGAAAGATATTAGAATTGGAGATACCGTAACAATTGAAAGAGCCGGAGATGTAATACCACATATTCTATCAGTCGATTTAAAAAAAAGAGATAATAAGAGCGTTAAGTTTATATTTCCAATCAAATGTCCATCTTGTGGATCAAAAACTATAAAAGAGTTTAATGCAACAACAAAAAAAAAGGATGCTGTTAGGAGATGTTCTAGTGAAGGTTATGATTGTGAAAAAATTTCTATAGAAAAATTAAAACACTTTGTTTCAAAAGATGCCTTCAACATTGAAGGATTTGGAAAAAAAATTGTTGAAAATTTTTGGAAATTAAAAATTGTCAAGTTTCCTCAGGATATTTTTAGATTAGATTTTGACAAAATAGAAAAACTTGAGGGATGGGGAGATTTATCGGTTAAAAATTTAAAATATTCAATTAATGAGAAAAAAAATATTTCTTTAGACAGATTTATTTATGCTCTAGGTATTAGGCACATCGGAGTGGAGAATGCTAAACTTTTAGCAAAATATTTTACATCATTTGCTAAATTCAAGAATTTTTCAAAACAAAGTAAATATGAGGAATTATTAAATATTGATGGTATTGGTGAAACTCAGGCAAATTCAATTAAAAATTTTTTTTCTAATATAACTAACCTTAAAGTTTTGACTGAATTAGATAAAGATTTAAATGTAAATAATGCAATAGTTAATAAAAAAGAGGGTAAATTAAAAAATAAAACTTTTTTAGTAACGGGAAAACTCAATGGAATAAGTAGAGCTGAGGTTAAATCATTAATTGAAGAAAATTCTGGCACTACAGTAAGTACTGTTTCGAATAAATTAAATTATTTAATTACAGGAGAAAAGCCAACAAAAAGAAAAGTAGATAGTGCAAGAGAACTTAAAATTAAAATTATTAATCAAGAAGAATTTTTGCAGATGCTAAATAAGGCTAGCTAACCATTTTTTCTCATTTTGATTTAAATATTTTGATATTTTTGAGTAAACATCCATATGATATTTAAATAAATAATTTTTTTCTGATATTGTTAATAAATTTAAATTTATTAAATCTTTTTCAATGGGAGCCATTGTTAAATTTTTAAAAAATAATTTTCCATCTTCTTTATCCACATAAACTAAATTTTCTATACGAATTCCAAAATGGTTCTCCTTGTAATAGCCAGGCTCATTACTTAAAACCATTCCTGGTTCTATTTTAACTTTGTTTATTTTATTAATTGATTGTGGCCCTTCATGAACATTTAGAAAAAAACCAACCCCATGGCCAGTACCATGTGCATAATCTAAATTGCTCTTTTTTAAAAATTTTCTTGCTCTTTTATCAATTTTTTTTCCAGTATTGTCTTTATTAATATTAGTTGTAGCAACAGCAATATGTCCTTTTAAAACTTTAGTAAAAATGTTTTTTATGTTTTGGCCTTGATTAGTAAAGCAAATTGTTCTTGTTACATCAGTTGTGCCATATTTATATTGTCCACCTGAATCACAAAGAAAAATATCTTTTTTGTTTATATTTCTACAATTTTCTTTTTTTGCCCGATAATGCACAATAGCACCATTTTTTCCAGAACCTGCAATTGTATCAAAACTAGGATAAAGAAAACTTTTATCCATTTTTCTAAATCTTTCCAATTTTTTAGTTGCTTCTACCTCAGTAATTTTATTTTTATTAATTTTTTTAATCCAATAGATAAATTTTGTTAAGGCTACTCCATCTAAAATATGTGCGTTAACCATATTATTAATTTCTACTTTATTTTTTATTGCTTTTAAAAGATAAGAAGGATCTTCTCGACTAACAATTTTAAATTTTGAACAAATTAGATTTTCGTAAAATATTGAACATGATTTGTCATCAATAATGAATTTTTTTCCTTTAAGTTTTAATAATTTTTTTGGCAAATCATTTATATCTAAAAACTGATTTAATTTAATTGTTTTATTTTTTATTAGTTTTTTACATTTTTCCATTTTACTAATTAATAATATTTTTTTTGTTTTGCTTATTATTAATCTTGAATTGGGAACGGGACTATTTGGACCATCTCCTCCTCTAATATTTAAAATCCACGCAACATTTTCTGGAGCACTTATAAAAATATAATCTGATTTATTTTTTTTTAGATATTTTGAAATTTTGTTTATTTTAGAATTGACGCTTTCACCGACTATATTTTTATTTAACGAAAAAAAAGGGATTTTTAAGTTCTCTCTTTGTTTTTTAATCTCATCAATTAAATTTTTATTAATGAATTTGATTTTATTATTTTTTAAAAAAAATTTTTTAATTTGCAAATTTGTAAATAATTTAGGGTCAATACCTAAAGTTAAATTTTTAAATAAATTGCAGTTTATTAATTTTTCAAATCCATGAATCTTAAAATTTCTTCCACTTTCGGTTTGACTTTGAATCGTATATCTCCCATCAGTAAAGAGAAAGTTTTTCTTTTTTAATATTATAGCCAATCCTGCAGAGCCGCTAAAATTTGAGATAATTTGTAATCTATTAATTTTTGAATACTCTGTGAAATAGTCGTCGTTTTTTGGAACTACATATCCGTCAATTTTATATTTCTCAAATTTTTTTCTTAATATTTGAATGTTTTTTTTCATTTAATTCTCTTCTGGTATCTTATCCAGCCAGGACTTCTGGTGCTTTCCTCAATTTCAAAATCTTGATTAAACTCAAACTCTTCCTCATCATTTATTTCTTCATCAAAAAAAGAATTTTTTTCAACATTTTTTTCAGGTAATTCGTCTATAAACCTTGAAGCCATACTATCTATCCAGTCTCCTTGATAAAATCTATTCATAGAAAAAGATATTATAGCTTTTTTCTTCGCTCTAGTAATTCCCACGTAAGCCAAACGTCTTTCTTCTTCTAAGCCATTTTGACCTTTTTCCTCAATAGATTTTTGATGTGGAAACAAACCTTCTTCCCAGCCTGGAAGAAATACAACATCAAACTCTAATCCTTTCGCAGCATGCATCGTCATCATATTTATTTTTTCACCATCCCATTCTTGATCAACTGAAGTTGCTAAAGATACATGTTCTAAAAAACTTTCTAAATTATCAAATTCTTTCATGGCGCTTAACAATTCTTTTATATTCTCCAATCTATTTTCATTATCTACATCTTTTTTATTTTTTAACATTGCTGAGTATCCAGACTCGTCTAAGACAAGTTGTAATAATTTAATGTGGTTTGATTTTTTTATTATTATATCATTTCTCCATTTACTTAGAGAATTTATAAATAAATTTAAACCAATTTTAGCTTTTGGTTTAATCAAATTATGTTCAAGCATTTTAATAGACGCTCTTTCTAAATTTAAATTATTTTCCTTTGCAAATTCATGAATATTTTTTAAGGTACTATCTCCTATAGATCTTTTTGGATTGTTAACAATTCTTTCAAAAGCAAGATCATCTTTTTCTTGGTTGATCAATCTTAGATAAGCTACACAGTCTTTTATTTCAGCTCTTTCATAAAATTTTGTACCACCTAATATTCTATAAGGTATACCAATTTTAAGGAAACGTTCTTCAAATTCACGTGTTTGAAAAATAGCTCTCACAAGGATTGAAATATTATTATAAGAAAATTTATTTTTGAGATTTTTCTCTATTTCGTCAGAAATTCCAACCGCTTCATCTTTACCATTTTTAAAGCAATTTAGTTTAACTAAATCACCTTCATCCATAGTTGTAATTAATGTTTTACCAACTCTATTTTGATTATTAGAAATAAGATTTGAGGCAACTGTTAAAATATTTTGCGAGGATCTATAATTTTGTTCTAATCTAATTACTTTTGTATTTTCATAAACTTGGTCAAATTCTAAAAAATTTTTGATTTCTGCTCCTCTCCAACTATAAATTGATTGGTCATCATCTCCAACACAACAAATATTTTTATTTTTTTCTGATAATAGATTAAGCCATTTACTTTGTATAAAATTAGTATCTTGATACTCATCAACTAGGATATATTTAAAATTTTTTGAATATATCTCTCTAATGTCCGAATTGAATTCCAAAATTTTTACAGCATGCAATATAAGATCACCAAAGTCACAAGAGTTTAAGTCAGTTAATTTTTGTTGGTAAATTTTGTAGAGTGGAAGAATTGTTTTTTCATAAATATCTTTTTTATTTATTATTACTTCATTTGGATAGAATCCTTTATTTTTCCAACGATCAATTATTGCTAATATAAATCTTGGAGACAATTGTTTGACGTCAATATTTTCAGCTTTACAAATATTTTTTATAAGTCTGATCTGATCATCTGTGTCTACTATAGTAAAATTAGAATTAAGGTTTGCTGCTGAGGCATGTTTTCGCAATAATTTCGCACAAATAGAATGAAATGTGCCTAGCCACGAAAGTCCGATTGCATTAGAGCCAAGTATTTTACTTACTCTAATTTGCATCTCTTTAGCAGCTTTATTTGTAAATGTTACTGCCAAGATTTGATTTGGAAATGCCTTTTTTTCTTTAATAATATTAGCAATTCTAGAAGTTAAAACTTTTGTTTTTCCAGATCCGGCGCCAGCCACAATCAAAAGTGGGCCATCCAG